>NZ_JAQLEM010000010.1 GCF_028209885.1 Collinsella aerofaciens
GCCGCTGACCGGTGGACGGCACCGAGCCGTACGCTTGAACTGAGAAGGGGGAGGCCTCGCGGCCTCCCCCTTTTTTGAGTTTGCGGGGCATAAATGACTCATTTACGCCAGACGATTTAATTCTTTTTGGTATTGAGCTTTTATTTAAAGAAAATAAATCGAATAACAAGGGCAACTGCTATGGCCACAATGATCAAAAGCAGGATTATCAGTCGATGCTGCTTGCGTCGTTTACTTGACGAAACGAAGATTGATTTTCCCTGTTTTGGCGTTTCGAGATAGCGAGCCGAATGCGTCAAGGTTTGCTTGGGTCGTGAACCTCTTTGTTGATGAGCGGCTGATGCTTTCAGTGGCTTATCACTAGCTGCGCTGTTTTTAGATAACGGTGCGTCTTTTAGATATACAGGGTCTCCCGAGGCGACGCCCATATGTTTACGTCCCGTTTGGGCATCCTCGAGTGTTTGATATCGATTTCTCGTCACATACTCGGGCTCCGGATCATTAATGGGCTCTTGCGAGATGTGGGGGCGATGGAACCGCGGCGGCTGCGTGGAAGTATCTTCCCCCTGCGTCGGCATAAACATTTTGTTCTGGTTTTGGTCGTCCATGATGCCCTTTAGCTCGTTACCAACAACGTGTACGCGCTCATTGTAAGCCCCTTGTTATTTTAGCTGCGAACATACTTGTTATTTAAGCTCTGGTTCAAAGAACCTTAACCTTACTAAAACCTGAGTCAATTACACTTAGATATACTTATAGTACTTGACTCAAAAAACTTTATAGTCGATGTATATATAAGCACTGTGTGGGCATATATAAGAACGTCAAAAGAAGTCCCAGTCACCTAGAAGATGACTCGGCAGTCCTTAAAAGGAGTGGTAAACATGGCAAGCATGGTTCCTTATCGTTCGGTTTTTGGCGTTCGTCCTTCTGCTAGCTCGTTGTTCGATCTGTTTGATGATATGACCGACCTTGCAAATAACTCGATTGCTTCCAAGGCGTTCCCCGTTGACGTTGAGGATAAGGGCGATGGCTATGAGGTCAAGGCTTATCTGACCGGCGTCGCCAAGGACGATATCGATGTCGAGCTTAACGAGGGCCGTCTGTCCATTAGCGTGAATGTCGAGGAAAACGAGAAGAACGAGGGCAAGAACTTCCTGCAGAAGGAGTTCAGCTCGTACAGCGCGACGCGTGGCGTATATCTGAAGGACGCTTCGAGCGAGGGTCTCTCTGCTAAGTATGCTGACGGCATCCTGACCGTTACGGTTCCCAAGATCGTCGAGAAGAAGAACGTTACGAAGATTTCCATCGACTAACTTCGTTGGTGTTCTGCGCTATTAAAAGACAGCAAAAGGGGCTGGGAAGCGATTCTCGGCCCCTTTTGCTGTCTAGGACAGTCTATTGAAAGGTTGCCGGTTGATACTGACTCGCAGGGCGTATCGAGAGTTTTCGCGATCCTTGGAGAAGGGTTGCGGACCTGCCGACCTCGTCATCCAGGGTTGCGGCCAGAGCTTTGGCATAGCTTTTGACGGTAAGGCTCGGACGATTGTTATCTTGGCTGATATGCATGGCAATGAGCTGTTCGGTGCGATCGGTAACAAGTTCGCGCGCGGCTTCGGCGGCTTGGCTATTGGAGAGGTGTCCCCTTGCAGACAGGATGCGCTCCTGAAGAAAGCGGGGATATTCTCCCTCGCGCAGCATGGTCACATCGTGGTTGCTTTCGAGCGCGAGGACTCGACAATCTTTGAGGGTGTTCATGGCTTGGCTCGATAGCTCTCCGGTGTCGGTGGCAAAGCCGATGGAATCATTGAGGGTGTCGAATCGATAGCCGACTGGATTGATGACATCGTGTGACGTTGAGTAGGTTTGCACGTGGATGCCGGCAATGGATAGGGTGTCACCGGGATCGAATTCCTCGACAGGCAGATGCGAAAGATTTTCTTTGCTCGAAAGTGTGCCCCTGCTGGCAAAGAGGGGGCCGTGCCAGTGCTTGCACCAGACATCGAGACCCTTGATGTGATCGCTGTGCTCATGAGTAATGAGAAGAGCCGAGACGTTGTCTGCCGAGAGCCCCAGTTCTGCCATGCGCTTTAATGTCTCGCGGCGAGACAGTCCGTCATCGACCATAATGAGCCCCTGCGGGCCCTCGATGAGTGCGCAGTTGCCTTTAGAGCCACTGCCGAGGATATGAAGGTGCAGACGAGACATAAGATTCCAAAGGATACAATGGGTGCGAACGAATAGAGGAGGAAGCAAATGCCAACGGTATCTCAGCATTACGGACACCATGCCGCGCCTGGGGTAGTCGATGAGACCCGGACGAGGCAGCAGGCTGCTCCTGTCGTGCTCATGGTATCAGGTGGTGCGGACTCGACGGCACTGCTTCTTATGGCGTGCACATCAAAGCTGGATATCCAAGACGGACGCGGTGTTGCCTCCATTGCTCGCGAGCGCCTGCATGTGCTGCATGTGAATCATCATCTGCGCGGCGAGGCATCCGATGGCGACGAGGCCTTCGTGCGTGAGCTCTGCGCGCAATATGGTCTACCGCTGTGTGTTGAGCATGCCTATTTTGATGATGAATCGGGCAATATCGAGGCGGCTGCCCGCGAGGTGCGCTATGCCGCGGCGCGAAGGTATGTTCGCGAGCTCTGCGCCCAGACGGGGGCACCGCGAACGGCGGCTCGTATCTGCACCGCGCACACGTCTTCGGATCGCGCGGAAACGTTTTTGATGAACGCGATTAAGGGCTCGGGGCCCGCTGGTCTATCGAGCATTCCTCGCCGGAGGAATATCGTGGTGCGTCCCTTGCTCGACCTGACTCATGATGAGCTCGTGGGCTATCTACAGGTGCATGGTCAGCCGTGGCGAGAGGACGAGAGTAACGAGGACGTGTCGTACTTGCGTAACTACGTGCGCCATCGAGTGATGCCGGTGGTGGCGCAGCGCAACGCGAGCGTCTGCAAGACGATTGGCGCCGCCTGCGAGATCTTAGGCGATGAGGACGCCTTTCTTTCCCAACTTTCCGCACAGGCGTTCCGAAGCTGCCTGCGTAAGGAGGCGGCGGGTGCACTGGTCCTTGACGCTCGTCGACTGTCCGCGGCTGAGGTGGTAATCGCGCGGCGCATCGTGAGACTGGCGATTAAACGCATCGATCCGGACGCTCGTCCAGAGATGCGACATGTGGAGCGAGTCCTTTCCTGCGTTGCCGAGGGCGCCGGCTCGGTCACGCTTCCGGCGGGGATTGACGCACGCATTGAGTTTGGCATGCTGGCGTTTAAGGCGCCGGTGGCTCGCGAGGGCCTGGTCGCGGACTGGGTTACCGTACCCGGTCGTTTGCCGTTGGGCGGGGGACGTGTGCTGGTCGCAGAGCCGATGGCCGTTGAGCCGGGATGCGATATCGTGTGCCGCGCCCGTGAGCTTGCGGCTGCCGGGGAAGTGACAGCTTTGGTAGACGCGGCTGCCCTGGGTTTTGCCGACAGCGATAGTGAGCGGATCCTGGCGGGCTCGCGTGGCGAGATCCCTGCCGAGGCGCGATTGGCGCGCCTGTGGGTGGACGGTCCTGCACCGGGAGATGTGATGTGCCCGTTGGGGATGAACGGCCGAAGCAAGAAAGTGTCAGACCTGCTGAACGAGGCTCGTATTCCCGTTTCTGAGCGCGCAGGCGTTCCTGTGGTGAGAACGGCTCCGGGAGGTGCCGTGGTATGGGTCGCCGGAGTTCGCGCGGACGAGCGTTTTAAATGCACGGCCGCAACGCGCGTGGCCTATCTGCTTCGCGTGGTTGATGCGGATTAGTCCCTCGCACCAGCTGTTCTGTGCGACGTTGACGGTATTCCCGCGCTAATGGTGCGCGGGCTGGAAAATATACCCCGTGCGCTGCTAGAATGTGTAGTTCGCGTCCATACGGCGGTGTGTGGGCGATTAAGCACAAGAAAGGGTTGTCATGGCTTCTCAACATCCGGATATCGAGAAGGTTCTGTTTACGCAGGAGGATATCGACGGTATCGTCTCTCGCCTAGGCGAGCAGATTACGCGCGACTACGCGGGTAAGGATCTGGTGCTGATCGCGGTTCTGCGCGGCGCTGTTGTCTTTATGGGCGACCTGATGCGCAAGATCGAGCTGTCGACCAACATCGATTTCATGGCTGTTTCGAGCTATGGCGACGGTGTGAAGTCCTCGGGTATCGTGCGTATCATTAAGGACCTGGATATCGACATCCGCGGTCGCGACGTGCTGATCGTCGAGGACATTCTGGACTCGGGCCTGACCCTCAAGTACCTGATGAAGAACCTCGAGAGCCGCAAGCCCGCTTCGCTGGAGGTCGCTGCCTTCCTGTGGAAGGACGTTGAGGACCGCGTCTCGGCCATCACGCCCAAGTATGTTGGAACCCATTGCCCCGATGCCTTTGTGGTGGGCTACGGCCTCGACTATGCCGAGCGCTATCGTAACCTTCCGTATCTGGGCATTTTGAAACCGGAGGTTTATTCGTAAGATGCCCGACGACCGTAACGATAACAATTCCCAGACTCCCCGGGAGCCTAAGATCCCGGGGATGCCCGGAGGCAAGAAGCCCACGCGTACGGGCTGGCTGTATTTTATTTTGGCTTGCGCGCTTCTGGGCTACGCCTTCTTTAACATGGGCTCCGGCTTTGCCAATTCCAGCAATACCGTAAAGCTCGCGACGAGCGAGATGGTGAGCGCCATCAAGCAGGATCGCGTCGAAGATCTGACCTATACGGTTCAAGACGGAAGCGTGACGGGTCATTACTGGAAGACGAAGAAGGACAAGGGCGATACGAGCGAGCTCAAGAGCTTCTCTTCGACCTATGTCGGCTCCGATTCGCTTGCCGAGCTTATGGCGGAGCACCCCGATACCAAGTACATCGTCAACACCAATGATCCCGATTTTTGGGGCGACCTGGCGATGAGCGTGCTTCCGACGATCGCCCTTATCGCCATCATGTTCTACTTTATGCGCCAGATGATGGGCGCCAACAACAGGAACATGCAGTTTGGCAAGACCAACGCCAAGACCAACGAGGCCACGCGTCCCAAGGTCAAGTTTGAGGATGTCGCTGGCGTGGACGAAGCAGTCGAGGAGCTCGAGGAGATCCGTGACTTTTTGAGCGATCCGGATCGCTATCGCAAGCTGGGTGCCAAGATCCCGCGCGGCGTGTTGCTGGTTGGCCCTCCGGGTACCGGTAAGACCCTGCTGGCCAAGGCCGTTGCCGGCGAGGCGGGCGTGCCATTCTTTAGCATCTCGGGCTCTGACTTTGTGGAGATGTTCGTGGGCGTCGGCGCCAGCCGCGTGCGTGACCTCTTTAAGGAGGCCAAGTCCCAGGCCCCGTCGATCATCTTCATCGATGAGATCGATGCCGTGGGACGTCAGCGCGGAGCTGGCTTGGGCGGAGGTCACGACGAGCGCGAGCAGACGCTCAACCAGCTGCTTGTCGAGATGGACGGTTTTGAGGAGAGCGAGTCGGTCATCCTGATCGCTGCGACCAACCGTCCTGACATCCTGGATCCGGCATTGCTGCGTCCCGGTCGTTTTGACCGTCAGGTTACGGTCGACCGTCCGGATGTGAAGGGCCGCGAGCAGATCTTGCGCGTGCATGCCGAGAACAAGCCGATGGACGAGGACGTTAAGTTTGAGAAGCTCGCCCAGATGACCGTTGGCTTCACCGGCGCCGATCTGGCAAATCTGCTCAACGAGTCTGCGCTGCTGGCTGCCCGCCGCCATCGTTCCGTGATCTCGATGAACGAGGTCGAGGAATCGATGGAGCGCGTGATTGCCGGACCGCAGCGCAAGGGTCGCGTGATGACCGAAGCCGAGCGCACCACGATTGCCTACCACGAGAGCGGCCACGCTTTGGTGGGTCACATCCTGGAGCACTCCGATCCGGTCCACAAGATCTCGATCGTCAGCCGCGGCCAGGCGTTGGGCTACACGCTGCAGCTTCCGCAGGAGGACCACTTCCTCAAGACCAAGAACGAGATGCTCGACGAGCTTGCCGTGTTCTTGGGCGGTCGCGTTGCCGAGGAACTCATGTGCGACGACATCACGTCGGGCGCGAGTAATGACCTGGAGCGCGCAACCAAGATGGCGCGCGAGATGGTCACGCGCCTGGGCATGAGCGAGGAGCTGGGCACGCAAGTGTTTGGCGAGGCGCAACATCAGGTGT
Organism: Collinsella aerofaciens; assembly: GCF_028209885.1. Classification (GTDB taxonomy): domain Bacteria; phylum Actinomycetota; class Coriobacteriia; order Coriobacteriales; family Coriobacteriaceae; genus Collinsella; species Collinsella aerofaciens_BA. The sequence continues at coordinate 6,184 of NZ_JAQLEM010000010.1, forward strand.
TCCTTGGTCGCGATTACGCCGATCACCAGGATTACTCCGAGGAGACGGCGCGCCGCATCGATATCGAGGTTCAGCGCATTATGCGTGAGGCCCATCGTCGTGCGGTCGAGATTCTGGACGCCCGTCGCGATCAGCTTGATCTGATGGCGAAGGTGCTGCTTGAGCGCGAGACCGTCGAGGGCGACGCCGTGAACGCCCTGCTCGACAACGAGTGGAATGCCTACCTTGAGCGCGAGGGCGATATCCTGGCGGCCAAGGAGGAGCGCAATGCCAAGGCGGCCGGCATGCCGACCAAGAAGCGCGTGCCTCGAATGAGCGAGGAGGAGCTGGCGGCTGATGCCGCGGCCTTTGCGCAGGCGGCCATGCAGGAGGATGCCGAAGCCGCATCCGATGATGCTGACGATGACCATGCCGTCGTCGATGCCGACACCGACGCCGACAAATAGTCTTTGTGGCGAAAGCCTCCGCGGGGAAACCTGCGGAGGCTTTTTCTTTTGAGCGATATGGGGCCGTCTGTTGATTGGGGACAGACTTAAATGAGCGTTTTCACGCATTTAAGTCTGTCCCCAATCAACATTGCTGCGGCACTTTGCTCGGCTAAAGCGTACAATAGCGCCTATGCGAAAGGGGAACAGATGATCAACGAAACTATGTATGCTCGCGGTGCGGAAAGCTCCATCATCCGTGAGATTTTTAGCTATGGCCTTGAGCGCAAGGCGCAGATCGGTGCGGAAAACGTATTCGATTTTTCGCTGGGCAATCCGAGCGTTCCGGCGCCCGCTGCTGTGGCTGAGTCGATTAAGAAGGCCCTGGAGCTGCCGAGTGACCAGTTGCATGGCTACACCCCCGCTCCGGGCCTGCCGCAATGTCGAGCAGCCGTCGCCGAATCGCTCAACCGCCGCTTTGGAACGAACTATGAGGGTAAGGACGTCTTTATGACGGTGGGTGCCGCGGCTTCGCTCACCTGCACGCTCAACGCCGTTACGAACCCGGGCGACGAGGTTATTGTTATCGCCCCGTACTTTCCGGAGTATCGTGTTTGGATTGAGAAGGCCGGCTGTACGTGTGTTGAGGCGCTCGCCGATGAAGATACGTTCCAGCTGAGCGTGGACAACGTGCTCAAGGCGATTACCGATAAGACGACTGCCGTCATCATCGACTCGCCCAACAATCCGACTGGTGCCGTATATACACGCAACACGCTGACGCGACTGGCCAATGTTCTGCGCGAGGCCAACGCTCAGCGCGATCCCGAGAATCCGATTATGCTCATCTCGGATGAGCCGTACCGCGAGATCGTGTACGGTGCCGAGGTGCCTTGGGTGCCCTCGATCTACGAGCACACCATCGTGTGCTACTCGTATTCCAAGTCGCTGTCGCTGCCGGGTGAGCGCGTGGGGTGGATCTTGGTTCCCAACACCAATCCGCAGGCTGCCCGTCTGATGCCGGCTGTTGCGGGCGCTGCCCGTACGCTGGGTTTTGTATGCGCACCGGCACTCTTCCAGCGCGTGATCATCGATTGCATCGATGAGCCGAGTGATGTCGGGGCCTATGCCCGCAACCGCACGGCGCTCACCGATGCTTTGACGGACTACGGCTATACCTATGTTGAGCCGGACGGTGCTTTCTACCTGTGGGTGAAGGCACTCGAGCCCGATGCGAATGCGTTTTGCGAGCGCGCAAAGAAGTATGAGTTGCTTGCGGTTCCCTCGGACAGCTTTGGTATGCCGGGTTGGTTCCGCCTGGGCTATTGCGTGAGCTACGAAACGATTGTCAATTCGCTACCCGCTTGGAAACAGTTGGCGGACGAGTATCGTTAAAAGTAGAGCGCTCTGCCTACAATGTTTTACGTGAAACGGGGTTTGGTGTTAAGCCGGACCCCGTTGTCATGGACGTTGTGTCTTTGGGATGGAGTGGTTTTACGACTATCGAAGGCTATGCGTACAATGAATATAAGCGACGGCCGTGCCAGATAAGGAGACCCGATGCCCTACCTGCTTTCTTGTGACATTCATACCCATACGATGTTCTCTGCGCATGCATATTCGACCATTGAGGAGAATGTGTACTGGGCGGCAGAGCGTGGTCTGCAGGTGCTCGGATCTGCCGACCATTTGAGCTCTATGGTTACGGCTTGCCCCAATGACCTGCGCAGTTACCAGTTCTTTATCAACCAGGATATCTGGCCGCGCATTTGGAGCGGCGTGCTGGTGCTGCGTGGTGCCGAGGCCGATATCGTTTCGCTGGACGGAAGCCTGTTTGGCGAGGACACTCCTGTCACGCTCGATATCGCCGGCGATTCGTACAGCCGTCAGCATTCACTGTTCGATTTGGTTACGCGTAATTTGGATTATTTGGTTGCAAGCGTGCATAATCCGCAGATTGCTGAGGGCGCGACGCTGGCCCAGACGACCGAGATGTATATCAATGCCCTGGAGCACCCCAAGGTGTTCATGCTGGGTCACACGGGGCGTTCGGGCGTGCCGTTCGATATCGACGAGGTGCTGTTGGCAGCTAAGGCCAAGCACAAGATTATCGAGATCAACAACCATAGTCTTGAACACGGTGTCGACACTGAGCATTGGGCCGTATGCCGCAAGATTGCCGAGCGCTGCGCCGAGCTGGGCGTGGGCATTGGCGTTTCGACCGATGCGCACATTGGCATGGCGATTGGTAAGCTCGATTACGCTCGCAAGATGCTCGACGAGATTCACTTCCCGCTGGATCTGATCGTGACGCGCGATCGCGAGACGCTGCTGCGCGAGATGGCGGCAGCCGGCGTGTGCGATCTGCGCAATGGGATGTAGCGGAATTTATAAACCAAGCGAAGGGGGGGGCGGCCCAGACGGGTCGCCCCCTTTCTTGTCCCAAAAATCTACTGAGGTTGGTTAGCGGCGTTCGAGGACCGCTACGGTTTCGGTGTGGTCGGTGTGAGGGAACATGTCGACTGGCGTGATCTTGAGCAGGCGATAGCCTCCGTCGAGGAGCTGGTGCAGGTCGCGCTCTTGAGTCACGGGGTTGCAGCTGATATAGGTGATGCGGCGCGGCTTAAGCGCGCAGGCAGCTTCGAGGAACTCGGGGGTGGAGCCGGCGCGCGGCGGGTCGATGGAAAGGACGTCGACGCGTTCGTTGTTGTCGGCGGCATCGAGGATGTAGTCGGTGGCATCGTCGGCCATAAACCAAGCGCTGCGGGTGAGGCCGTTGAGCTCGGCATTACGACGTGCGTCGGCAATGCCGGCGTGGTTGCGCTCCACGCCAAGCAGCATAATACCGACGCCCTTGTCCTGGGCGGCTTTGGCTGCGCACAGGCCGATAGTTCCACTACCGCAATAGGCATCCATGAGTACGTCGCCCTGCTGCAGGTCCATGCCGTCAATCGCGAGCTGATAGAGCAGCTCGGTCTGCTGCGGGTTGGTCTGGTAGAACGCGGTGGGGGAGATATCGAACTCGCAGCCGAGCAGCTGGTCGCGCATGCACTCGGCGCCATATACAATGCGGGTTTCCTCGCCGAGGATGGCGTTGCCGGGACGTCCGTTGATGTTTTGCGCGACGGTGACGATGTGCGGATTGAGTGCGGCGACAGCCTCAAAGAACTCCTGCGCATGCGGCAAGTCGCGCTGAGCGGTCACGAGCGTGACCATGACCTGGTCGGTACGCCAACCGCAGCGGACGACGGCATAGCGAAGTAAACCAAGATGCTTGTCCTCATTAAAGGCGGGAATATGCAGCCGCTCAGCTTCGCGTGCGATGCCGTTGAGAATCTGACGGGCACCCGGTGCCTCGACAGGACACTCGGGTACGGCAACGATCTTGTGCGTGCCGCGCTCAAAGAAACCGCAACGGACAGCACCCTCCTTACCGGGAGCAAAGGGAGTGGCAGCCTTATGACGAAAGCCACGCGGCGCGGGATATTTACCCGGGTCGCCCAGGGTGACGCCCATACCACGAATGGGGTCGACGCTAATACCCTCGCGCTCGCAAAGGGTAGCAAAAAGCTCCTCCATAGCAGCCTGCTTGGTCGCCAACTGCTTCTTATAAGGACGATTGAGCGCCGTGCACCCACCGCAAGCTTTCATGATGGAACAAGGAGACTTGGGATCAACGGCCTTGCGCGCAGACGGAACCGGATTCTTATACGGGCGCTTGGAGCGAGTCTGAGATGCCGTATCCTCGCTCCGACGAGAGCCGGGACGCTTGGCCTTAGCCTTGCCCTTGGCCGACTTACCCTTCGCGTCCTGAGACGACTTGGATTTCTGAGAAGTTTTTTTCTCCTCTGACCCCTCAGCCGCCTCGATCAAAGCACGACGAGCCTTACGCTCCGCACGAGATTCTGCCATGAATTAACCCCACTAATTTACAAATTGAAATCTGAAAGCATTGTACCGTGCCAAGTTAGCAGACGATATGCAAGCGCCCATTTCATGTCAGCGATAAGTCCAACGATGTTTGCCCGGCGTGGGCGGGGAGCGGCGCGTAATTAAGTTTATCGCGAGTTCCGCACGCAAAGGAAAGCACTTAATGTGCTTTCCGTCTTGCGCAGGACTGTAGAGCAGGAAACTTAATTACGCGCCGCTCCCCGCCCACGCCGGGCAACCTCTCCCTTGTACTTTATCAAGGTAGAGTGTATGATTCTGGACGTTACACGACTCACTTTACTTAACTAAAGTGCCATCAAGGGGGAATACCATGAACACCGATATGTCTCGTCGTCAGTTTGTTGGTCTAGCCGGCTCGCTCGCCACGGTTCTAGGCCTTGGCCTGGTTGGTTGTGGCGGCGGTGCCGATAAGGGCTCTGCTGCCGGTTCTGCTGCAGCCAAGGACGTGAAGGGCACTGCGGAGTCCAAGAAGCTCGTGGTGGGCTTTGATAAGTCCTATCCTCCGTACGGCTTTGTGGGCGACGATGGCGAGTACACCGGCTTTGATCTCGATCTGGCCAAGGCTGTTGCCGATAAGCAGGGCTGGGAGGTCAAATACGAGGCCATCGACTGGGATGCCAAGGATACGCTGCTCAACTCGGGTGCCATCAACTGCATCTGGAACGGCTTTACCATGGAGGGTCGCGAGGACGACTACACGTTCTCCGAGCCGTACATGCTCAACGAGCAGGTGCTGGTGGTAAAGAAGGATGCGGGCATCAAGGGCTGGGACGATCTTGCCGGCAAGACCGTGATTACGCAGACCGATTCCGCTGCGCAGGATGTGCTCGAGGGTGACCAGAAGGATCTGGCGGCGACGTTTGCCACGCTCGACACGATCGGCGAGTACAACACGGCCTTTATGCAGCTCGAGAGCGGCGCGGTCGATGCCGTGGCTTGCGACCTTTCGATTGCCCAGTATCAGCTTGCCGCCAAGCCCGATGCCTATACGCAGCTTGATGAGCCGCTGTCCAGCGAGCACTACGCCGTCGGCTTTAAGAAGGGCGACACCAAGTCGGCCGCCGCCGTGACCGAGTCGCTCAAGGCGCTCTATGAGGACGGCACGGTCAAGGACCTGTGCGACAAGTATTCAAGCTATGGTCTATCTTTCGATAATTGGGTGCTCAAGTAATGTCTATTCAGGTCATGATGCAGATGCTCGGCCAGGGATTCTTGGTCAGTTTGCAGCTGTTTGTGCTGACGCTGCTGGGGTCGATTCCGCTGGGAATCCCCGTGGCGTTTATGCGCATGAGCAAAATCGCGCCGCTTCGCTGGATTGCGCGCATCTATATCTCGGTCATGCGCGGTACGCCGCTCATGCTGCAGATGTTTGCCATCTACTTTGCCCCGTACTACGTGTTTGGCATTTCGCTCACGCCCGATTCCAAGTGGACGGCGTGCGTCGTAGCGTTCATCATCAACTACGCCGGTTACTTTGCCGAGATCTATCGCTCGGGCCTGCAGTCCATTCCGCGCGGTCAATACGAGGCCGCCGAGGTGCTGGGCTACTCGCGCCTGCAGACGTTTTTGTGCATTGTGATGCCGCAGGTTGCCAAGCGTATTCTGCCGGCGATGGGCAACGAGATCATCACGCTGGTCAAGGACACGTCGCTGGCGTTTGCCATCGGCGTGGGGGAGATGTTCTCGACGGCCAAGGCGCTGGTCGCCTCGCAAGTGAGCATGGTGCCGTTTGCGATTGCGGCGTTGATCTACTGGGTCTTTAACTTTGTGGTCGAGATGCTGCTGGGCGCCGCCGAAAAGAAGCTGGACTATTATCATGACTAACTCAGTGATGAAAATCGAAAACGCACGTAAGGCGTTTGGCGGCAATGAGGTGCTCAAGGATATCTCGCTCGAGGTAAAGCGTGGCGAGGTCGTGGCGATTATCGGGCCTTCGGGTGGCGGCAAGTCCACGCTGCTGCGGTGTGCCACGCTGCTCGAGACACTCGACGGAGGCTCGCTCTCGTTTGGTGACCTTGCCGTTGCGACGGATGCGGGTTCGGGCGCGGTCTATGCGAAGGGCGATGTGCCCAAGCGGGCACGCTCGCGATTCGGCTTGGTGTTCCAAAATTACAACCTGTTCCCGCACTATACCGTGATGAAAAACATCATCGATGCGCCGATCCGCGTGCTTAAGCGCCCGCGCGAGCAGGCGGAAGCTCGTGCGCGCGAGTTGATCGCGCAGATGGGGCTTACGGGCAACGAGAACAAGGTTCCGTGTGAGCTTTCGGGCGGTCAGCAACAGCGCGTGAGTATTGCCCGCGCCCTGGCGCTCGATCCGGAAATCTTATTCTTTGACGAGCCGACCTCGGCACTCGATCCCGAGCTGACGGCCGAGGTTCTGCGCGTCATCAAGGATCTGGCCGCGCAGAATATGACGATGGTGATCGTGACGCACGCGATGCAGTTTGCCCGCGATGTTGCCGACCGCGTGGTCTTTATGGATGGCGGGCGCATTGTCGAGGAGGGTCCGGCCGAACAGGTCATCGACCATCCGCGCGAGCAGCGCACCCGTGAGTTCTTGAGCCGTATCGAGGGATAGGCTCAGCTATTTACTCAACTGTTTGTTGAGGCGAAACCGCCGCAGGTCTTATGATCTGCGGCGGTTTTTTGCACCGGCGGGGTCCAATAATCGCCCCGCATGCGTTCTTCTTCCTCTCGCCGCCCGTATCCATACGCGTGCCGAAAGGTCTGCATGGACAGGCGACTGCAAGGGTAGGGTGGTGGCATAGGACATTTGGAGGGTGAGTCGGATCGACTGCCGACCATGCTGCTCCCGGGACGGCACCGACCGCGAACTCTCCCCGTTGGCGTCGCGCAATGCGCGCGGCCCTGCAAGGAGGTCATCATGGGTGCTCCCAAGACCGGTAACGTAAGGAACGTGGTGCTCGTAGGCCAAGGTGGGGTGGGCAAGACTTCACTCGCCGAGGCCATGCTCCACCTTTCCGGCAAGACCGCCCGCCTGGGCGGCCACGACGGCACCAAGCCCACGCTCGACTATGACCCCGAAGAGGTCAAGCGTGCATTTTCCATCTCGACGACCATTGCGCCGATCGACTGGAAGGGTGCGCGCATCAACGTGCTCGATGCCCCGTGCTATCCCGATTTTATCGGCGACGCCTATGCCGCGATGAGCGTCTGCGAGACGGCTCTGTTTGTTGTCGACGCCGAGGCCGGCCCGCAGCCTACGACGGTTAAGCTCTGGTATGCCGCCGAGGACCTGCGCCTGGCGCGTGCGGTGTTCGTAAACCGCCTGTCGCGCCCCGAGGCCAGCTTTGCGACCACGATGGACCTGCTGCAGGAGCGCTTTGGTACGCGTCTGGGCGCCGTGACCCTTCCCTGGGGCGAGGGCGAGGACTTTGACGGCATCATCGACCTGGTGCGCATGAAGGCGCGCCATTGCAACGGCGCTGAAGCCGTTGAGTCGGAGATCCCCGAGGAGTATCGTACCCAGGCCGAACAGGCCCACGACCACCTGTGCGAACTCGTTGCCGAGGCCGACGATGAGCTGATGATGAAATACCTGGAAGGCGAGGAGACACTGACGCAGGAAGAGCTTGAGGGCTTGTTGTCCAAGGCGATCGCCGAGCGCATCTTTGTGCCGGTCTTTGCGGGCGATTGCATTAAGGAGCAGGGCGTCAACTCGCTGATGGACGATATTGCCACGTACTTCCCGGCGCCGACGGACTACGGCGAGATGCCGCTTATCGATGGCGATTCGCTCAAGATCTTGAGCGACGATGACCGCCCGGTGGCGTTTGTGTTTAAGACCCTGGCCGATCCGCAGCAGGGTCGCATCAGCTTTATCAAGGTGCTGACGGGTACGCTTGAGCCGGGCCTTGAGCTGGTCAATGCGCGCACGCGCAAGGGCGAGCGTCTGGCTCACCTGTATGTGATGTGCGGCCGCGACATGACCGAGGTCGGGCACGCGTATGCCGGCGATATCATCGTGGCGCCCAAGCTGGCTGCCGAGACGGGCGATACACTCTCGATTACCGGTAAGGTCGAGGCTGCGGCGTTTAAGTTCCCCAACTCGCAGTACCGTATCGCCATCGAAGCCGAGAACCGCGGCGACGAAGAGAAGCTCTACACGTTTATCGAGAAGGCTTGCAAGGCCGATCCGACCATGAGCATCGACCGCGACGAGGAGACCGGCCAGACCATTATCTCCGCCGTGGGTGAGGCGCAGGTTTCGGTCCTGCTCAATCGTCTGGAGGACCGCACCAAGGTCGCTGCTAAGAGCGTGCCGATCCGTATCCCGTATCGCGAGACCATCCGCCGCACGGCAAGTGCCCAGGGTCGTCATAAGAAGCAGACTGGTGGTGCCGGTCAGTATGGTGACTGCTGGCTGCGTGTGGAGCCGATGATTACCGCCGACGGTACGAGCGACGGTTATGAGTTTGTGGACGAGGTCGTGGGCGGCCGCATTCCGCGCTCGCTGATCCCTGCCGTGGATAAGGGTGTTCAGGAGACTATGAAGGACGGCATCATCGCCGGCTACCCGCTCACGGGCATTCGCGTGGCTGTGTACGACGGCTCGTATCACAGCGTCGACTCCAACGAGATGGCGTTCCGCGCGGCGGCCCGCATCGGCCTGCGCAAGGCGTGCGCCGATGCCGACCCGGTGGTGCTGGAGCCCATCGAGGAAATCACGGTGACGATCCCCGAGAGCTACGCCGGCGCCGTGATGGGCGACATCTCGGCCTCGCGTGGTCGCGTGACGGGCATGGAGACCGATGAGCGCGGAGACACCGTGGTCATCGCCCAGGCGCCGCTGGCCGAGCTGACGGATTACTCGACGCGCCTGCGCTCTATCACGCGCGGCACGGGCGACTTTACCATGAAGCCCGCGGGCTATGAGCAGGTGCCTTATGACGTTCAGGCCAAGCTGGTCGAGCGCTATGAGGAGGGCCGCGCCAAGTAGCGTGTGACGTTGCCTGTAACATACGTGCCGATGCAAGGGCCGCTCTGGGTGATCCGGAGCGGCCCTTTTTGATCCCCGGTGGGGTTGCAAATCGGTTCTTGTCGTGGCTCGGGGCTAATCCCCCGAGGCCTGGTTGCGGCCGGTGGCGTAGTCGATCTGCACATGCGGCTGCAGGTTGTAGCAGTACACGTGGAAGCACAGTGTCTTGCCGTGGTCCTCGACCGACTGCGCCTCGAGGCGGACACCGCGGCAGACGAGTTCCTCTTCGTTGTACATGGGCGTGACGCGGTAGAGCACGTGGTTGCCCGTGTCGCGGATATAGCCGAGGATCTGCTCTTCGAAGGGCAACATGCCCGTCTCGTTGAGATAGCGCGTGCCGGTCAGGAGATTTTTGCGGTTGGCGTTTTCGCCGCAGAGCGACCAAGCGATAAGGTGGCAGCGGTTATAGAGGCTCTGGCTCGGAATAAAGTCGTAGCGCTGCTGGTGCCATCCGGCGGGGTGGATACGCGAGATATCGCCGCGCTTGCCCTGACCGAGCGATTCAGGTCCTATGCAGGCGAGTGCTTTGCGGGTACGGCCCAGGCTGTCGAGTTTAGAGAACTTCTTAAAGCAGCCCTCTTCTGCAGCGCGCTCGTATTCATCGAGCGTGAATGATGGCGTGCCGAGCGCGTGCGTGCTGTCGGCACGAAGGGCAACGTAGGGGTTGCCGGCGTAGTCGGGAATGCTGCTGAGATATACGCTGCGGGCGCGGTTGAGATCGGGGTTTTCGACCTCGTCGATGGGGGTGGCGGCGCTGTCCGCGGAAGCGCCGTCGCCGGTGTCGGTTGCGGCGGAATCGGAGCCATCGCCAGAGTCCTGGCTGTTTTGAGGGTCCGGGGGGCTCGCCGTTCCCGATTCGAGCCGGGCGACCAAGTCCGCTTCGTCGTCGGTGCGGTTGGGGCTCTCGCTTTGCTTCTCGGCCAGAGCCGCCGCCTGCTCATCGCTTTGCGGCGACAACAGCTTGGGCGCTCCGTCGATCGATCCCGTAAACAGCGCAAACCCCAGCACCACGGCGGTGCCGATGGAAAGTACTTGCTTGTAGGCGGACTTGCGCGACATGGGGGCTCCTGGTTAGTCGGTTGCGAATCTACCAGTCTAGCAGGAGACGCCGCAGGTCGTTTCCCAGATAAAACCTGCCAAAATAAACCTGCCCCTTTTTGGTAGGCTATTGATTCATGTAGCGAAAGCCAAATATGATATATACGTTATATACAAGCTGTAAAGCGCGGTAGAGTGACGGTAACGAAGGCCGTGCAAGCCGATGAAGGGACCGATATGATCAAGGCTGTCATTTTTGACATGGACGGAACGCTGATCGATACCGAGCGTTTGGACATGAGGGCATGGAAGGCGGGCGCTGCCGAGCTGGGGATCGCGATTGACGATGCGCTGGTCCATCAGTTTATCGGTCGCTCGATGCCCGATGTCAGGGACATCCTTGAGGAGCATTATGGCAGCCGCGAAATCGTCGAGACGGTCGAAGCCCACTACAGGGATGCTCTCGACGAGATGGTCAAGACCGATCTGGAGCTTAAGGCCGGCGCCGCCGAGTGCCTGGACGAACTGCTGGCTGCGGGCTATCACGTGGGCCTTGCGACGTCGTCGCGCCGCGTTGCGGCCGAGCGCAACCTTAAGACGGTCGGCCTCTTTGATAGGTTTGAGACGGTGACCTGCAACGAGGATACCCTGAACGGCAAGCCCGATCCCGAGATCTACCTGCTCGCCTGCGAGCGCGCGGGCTTTGCTCCCGAGGAATGTGCGGTGGTCGAGGACTCACGCAACGGCTGCGTCTCTGGCATCGCGGCCGGCTGCCATGTCTTTGCCGTTCCCGATATCGTGCCGTTGCCGCAGGACGTGGCGGACGGCTGCGAGGCCGTGCTCGATACGCTGTTCGATCTGACGGCGGCGGTCAGGGCCGTGCGCTAAAGGTATGCGCCGAGGCTGATGACGGTGGCTTCGGCGTGGCCCCGCTTGCGTTTTCCCAGATAAAACCTGCCAAAATAATCCCGTCCTCTTTTGGCGGGTTGGCGGGGTAATGCCCGCCGCAACTTAGGGCACGGTTGGGATGTGTACGCTTTAAAGAGCGGAGCCCATGGTTAGAGAGATGCGCTCGTCTCTCTAAACGTCTCTCTAAAGAGAATGTCGGTTAGAGAGATGGCCTTAGGTAATCTAGCAGTGAATTTGATACATCTCTCTAAATTTCTCTCTAAAAGAAGGTGCTCATCTCTCTAAAGTTAGAGAGATATACTAAGCTTTAGAGAGATAAATCTATTGTTTTAGAGAGACGGAATGCCAATGCTGTTGGATGAACCTCTTGGCCTTATCGTTGAGCGCCTTCGCAGGCGGGGGACCGATGACGCATCGGTAGAAGTTAAAGCCTGCACGAATAAATTGAGTGCAGACGTATGGGAGACAGTGAGTGCTTTTGCGAACACTGCGGGCGGGCTCATTATTTTGGGCCTGAACGAAGCCGAAGGATTTGTTCCTTCTGCCAACTTTGCTATCGACAGGGTGCGCGACCAGTTTGTTTCGGGTATCGGAGACGGAGGCTCAGCGGCGGTGGTGACCCATGCGCCACGGTATGAGCTTGATCGAGGCGAGGTCGACGGGCTCCAGGTACTTCTGGTGCGCATCTTTGAACTTGAGCTCAAAGCGAAGCCATGCTATATCGGCGCGCGCGGCGTGCAGAACGGTAGCTACAAGCGCGTGGATGATAAAGATATCAAGATGTCGCCCGCTGAGCTATATGAGCTACAGAGTGCGTTGCTTCCGAGCGATGCAGACGGTACGGTGGTTTCGGAGGCAACAGTCGAGGATTTGGATCCAGATGTCGTGCGGTCCATTATCGCAAATCGCCGGCTGCAGACCCCGCGCGTTTTGCGCGGGGCCGATACGCTGGAAAAGCAGCTGGCCAGACTCAATATCACTACAAAGGATGGAGCTGTGAAGCTCGCGGGGCTGCTGTCGGCGGGAATCTACCCCCAGCAGTTCTATCCTAAGCTGATGATCGATGTCGCCGTTCATTCCGATGTGGAAAAATCTGCTCCTGGGCAACCCCGGTTTATTGACCGCCAGTTGTGCGATGGCCCGATTCCGGCTTGCATCGAAGATGCCCTCGCTGCGATCGGACGAAACTTGCGCAAAGCGGCGATAGTGCGAGGCGCTGGTAGAAGGGAAGATTGGGAAGTACCCCAGGAGGTTTTGCGCGAGGCCTTGGCAAATGCCTGCATCCATCGAGAATATTCGCCCATGTTTGTGGGGCAGGCCGTGAGTGTCGATATCTATCCAGACAGAATAGAGATCAAAAACCCTGGCGGCCTTTGGGGCGGAAAGACGGTGGACAATCTTGCAGACGGGGAATCGCGCTGCCGAAACCCAAAGCTCATGAGCCTAATGGGGGCGACGCCGTTAGAGCATGCCGAGGGGGCCGTTGCGGAAAGCCAGGGATCTGGTATCCCGGCTATGATTCGCGAGATGGAGTCTCGTTCGCTTGGCAGGCCGAAATTTATCGTTAAGGCCGATTCGTTTACGGTGCTGCTTTCCCGGCACGGGGCGGAGCTTGCTGAAAACCGCACGTGGATTCAGGGCCATGTGGACACCGAACTGACGCATCGCGAGGAAACATTGCTCATGTTTATGCGGGAGCATGGGTGCGTATGCGATGTTCAAAAAATACGAGAGGCTTTGAAGTGGGATTCGGATGACATTCGCCTGATCTGCGGGGGCCTTGTCGATAAACATGTCCTGTCAAAATGTGGCAAAGACACGTTTGAAATTATCGATATGAGCAGAGAATTGTCAGCTTCGACGGCGGATAGGATCCTGGAGGCTCTCAGCGCCGGAATGGATATGACGGCGCGAGAAATAGCGGTTGCATCGGGGGTCAAGATTTCGTCCGTCCGTTACCATCTGCCAAAAATGGCGGATAAAGGACTCATTGAAGTAATGGGTTCATCGACGAGCCGCAACCGCCGCTATCGGAAGAGGTAGATGTGGCTGAGTCGCCTCTCTAGTGTCTCTCAAAGATAGATGGATGCTAGAGAGGCGGTTGCCCTGCGATATTTCCCCAGATAAAACCTGCCAAAATAAACCTGTCCCTTTTTGGTGGGTTATTGGTTCATGTTGCCGTGGATGTAGGGGGTTACCTCGGGGGAGATATGACCGCAGCCTAGGTTACGCAGGGCAGATTCGATGGCGACGGGAAGCGGGGCCTTGCCCTCGTCGTTGACCGCGGTACTGCCGAGGGCGGCGATCTTGGCGACGTCTGCCGGCGCGGCCTCGATATGCATGCAGCCGCCGACGAGGCGTGCGCGGACCTGGTCCAGGCCAAGGTCGTGCAGGTAGTCCTCACAGGTGCGGATTACATCGACCTTCTCGCGCGTGAGCTCCTCGCCCGTGGGGACACGCGTGGCCAGGCAGGCTCCTGCCGGCAGGTTCCAGACGGGGTATCCCCAGGCGCGCAGCAACTCGCGCTCTTCGTCCTTGGTAAAGCCGACCTCCATGAGAGGGGAGCGCACGCCGAGTTCCTCGGCAGCGCGCATGCCGGGGCGGTAGTCACCGCGGTCGCTTGCGTTGCTGCCGTCGATGACGGTGGGAAAGCCCAGCGACTTGGCGTGGTTGACGATGGCGGTAAAGCCGGCGCGCTTGCAGTGGTAGCAGCGGTCGGCATCGTTGCAGGCTACTTGGGGGAGCCGCAGCTGATCGACCGAAAGATTGAGCACGGGGAGCTTAAAATGCGGCCCCTCATTGGCCTGCCCGTCAACCGCCCGCTCAAACGAAGCCTGCTCGGGCGTGCCGATGAGCGGCGTGGTGAGGTGAACGAGAAGCGTGTCGGCAGGCATGATGCGGGCGCATACGGCGGCCAAAAAGCTGCTGTCAACGCCGCCGGAAAAGCCGATGGTGACGCGTCCATATGCCAAAAGCAGCTGCTCGAGCGCTGCGAGTTTGTCCTGAAGCTCCTCTGCAGGTGCGGTGGTGTCTGAAAGCATGAATCGATCCTTGCCGTTGAGTACTCGGTCGAAAACTATAATCCTACCGAGCCGCTTGTCATAAGACTTCTATCTATGTAACGAAAGCGCAATATGCTATATACGTTATATACAAGTCTACAAGTGCGGTAAAGTTGCGGGAGTACAGCAGCGCGAAGCGATGGGGGACCGATATGATCAAGGCTGTTATTTTTGATATGGACGGAACGCTGGTCGATACCGAGCGTTTGGGTATCAAGGCGTGGAAGGCGGGCGCGGCCGAGCTGGGATTCGCGATTGATGATGCGTTGATCCATCAGTTTATCGGTCGCACGCTGCCCGATGTCATGGACATTCTTGATGGGCATTACGGCAGCTGCGAAACCGCAGAGGCAATCTATCGTCGCCATAAGGAGATTCGCGACGAGATGGTCAAGACCGATCTGGAGCTTAAGGCCGGCGCCGCCGAGTGCCTCGACGAGCTGCTGGCTGCGGGCTATCACGTGGGCCTCGCGACGTCGTCGCGCCACGTTACCGCCGAGCGCAACCTTAAGACGGTTGGCCTCTTTGACAAGTTTGAGACGGTGACCTGCGGCGAGGACGTCGCGCACGGCAAGCCCGATCCCGAGATGTACCTGCTTGCCTGCGAGCGCGCGGGCTTTGCTCCCGAGGAGTGCGCCGTGGTCGAGGACTCACGCAACGGCTGCGTCTCTGGCATCGCGGCCGGCTGCCATGTCTTTGCCGTTCCCGACATCGTGCCGCTGCCGCAGGACGTGGCGGACGGCTGCGAGGCCGTGCTCGATACGCTGTTCGATCTGCCGGCAGCGGTCAAGGCCGTGTGTTAGCGTTTGTACGTGAGTCGCCATGTCCCGCGCCCGATCCCGCGGGACGGTGGCGGCAACGGCGCCTGCGTGGAGGCGCTGACGCAGTCAGCCCCTCTTATCACGCCAAGATTGCTGTTTTGGCTGATAAGAGGGGCATTGTGCTTTAAGCGACTGGGGCTGCGGCCTTGGTAAGGAGCTGGCGGAGGGTTATGACGCTACAAGTTACTCAAGGAGCCAGTCGATCACGTTGCGCTTGCGGACTCCTTCGTAGTTCGCGTCCGCAAACAGCGTGTCGAGCGTAAGAAGCGTCTTGGGGTAGTTGTCTCGGACTTTCTTAAAGGGGGCCAACTCTCGATTGAGGGTGGTTTCGTCGAGCGTTGTGGCTGAAACCTGAAAATAGGCTGTCTCGTCTGAGTTTAGGGCAACAAAATCGATTTCCCCGCCGTCGATATCGCCCACGTAGACGTCGTATCCACGGCGTAGGAGCTCGAGATAAACAACATTTTCGAGGATATGACCGATATCGCTGCTTTGGGTTTTGACAAGAGCGCCTCTAAGTCCAAGGTCAACGGCGTAGTATTTGCCGTTTGTTGAAAGAAGCTGCCGACCGCGCACGTTATAGCGCGGAGCAAAGTACAGCACAAGGCTGTCTGTTAAGCCTTTGAGGTACTTGGCTACGGTTTTCTGGTCGGTTTTGTTGCCGTTGGACGAGAGCGTGTCGGAGATTTTTTTAATCGAGATCCGGTTTCCAATGCTATGGAGTAGGAACTTGGTGATATCGCGCAGGGTCGGGACGTCCGAGACCTTCAGGCGTTCGATAACGTCGCGTATGACGATGGTATCGTAGAGGCTCATAAGATAATCGCGCGCCTGGGGTCCCAGAATACCCGTCTCGGCGATAAAGGGAAAAGAGCCCCGGGTGATGTACTCGTCAAACAACTGCGCGGGAGCCTTTCCGTCATTGGTTTTTGCCGAGCAAAACTCTTTAAAGGATAGGGGCAGCATCTTGAGCTCTACGTAGCGACCGGAGAGCAAAGTAGCCAGCTCGCTCGAGAGCAGATAGGCGTTGGAACCGGTTATGTAGAGGTCGACATTGTCCTTGATAAAAAGACTGTCGACGGCTTTTTCGAAATGCTCGACGTGCTGTATCTCGTCCAGAAAAACGTAGTTCATCTTATCGGGGACGAGTCTGGCGGAAATGTAGTCGTAGAGTGCTCTATATGACGTAAGCGACTCGAACTCCAGGTCTTCAAAGTTGAGGGATATAACCTGGTCACCTGTGATTCCATAATCGCGCAGGTAGCTACGGTAGATTTCGAATAGCTTTGATTTGCCGGACCTTCGCACGCCCGAAACGACCTTGATGACGTGCGAGTCTTTCCACGAAATGAGCCAGTCGAGGTACTGTTTGCGATCAATCAGATTCATGAAACCCCTTTCTTGGCGAGAAAAAACTGGAGCAAAATCAATATTTATAGGAAATATCTAAAAATATGGAATTGAGTCTATTCTAACAAAAAAGTTAATGAAAATTGGATTACATTCCATAAATATCCGTAGCCGCAGGTCCGGCTAAACGGGGGGCGCATGGGGCCAGTAAAAAACGCCGCAGCGGGCCTGTTTCCGTTGCGGCGTTTTTTGTTACAAGTAGGCGCCCAGGTTGATGTCGGTTGTCGGGACCATGGGTTGGCCCGTCGGGTGCGGCTTGGCATTTTGGGTGCTTACGCGCTCGAGCAAGAAGGGACGCACGAGCTCCTGACGGTTAATGTCCTCGCTGGCCGTGACCGTGGTGACGGTGCGCGCGGCGGAGCCGATGCGGACTCGTTTGGTCTTGGCGACAGGTTTATCCTCGATTTGTTCCATGAGCAGCTGTACGCCCTTGCGGCCAATTTCGTAGCCCGGCGGCGCCACGGTGGTAAGGGGAACCGACCCGCTCCATGCAAGGGGGTTGCCGTCGCAGCCGGCCACACGGACCTGCTCGGGGACGAAGATGCCTTTGTCGGTCAGCGCCGAGATAACGCCCGAGGCCAATACGTCGGTCAGGCCGATGACAAAATCGGGGCGCTCGTCAGCAGGGCGTTCGGCAATCTGGGTACCGATGCTGTAGCCGTCGGCTGCGGTATTCCACTCTCCGGCATCGATGACCTCAATTTTGATATCGGGATGCAGGGCAAGTGCTTTGTGGATGCCAAGGACGCGCAGGGTGAGCTGCATAAATGCCGCTCTGCCCACAACGGTGATATGGCGTGCGCCGCGGGCGATGGCGAGCTCGGCGATAATGCGCCCCTGTGCCTCGTTGTCGGCGGCCACGTAGTAACCGGGTTCGGAGCAGTGGATGTCCAGATGGACGATCGGCACGGGCATTTTGGTCATGGCGGGGTGCCAGTCGGGGGATGCCATGGGCTGAACCATGACGCCGGACATCTGAGTGCCCATAAAGTAGCGCAGGTAATGATCCTCGAGAATATCGTCGTTATCGGCATTGGCGATGAGCAGATCGTAGCCGTGCTTGCGGGCCTCGTTGTGGGCGCCGCTGGCGATTTGGAGCGAAAAGCCGTGATCGAGACGGGGGAGCACCAGGCCAAAGGACTTGGTGGCGCCGCCCGCAAGCTGACGAGCGCTTTGGTTGGGCAGGTAGCCCAGTCGATTGATGGTTTCGTTAATGAGCTTGAGGGTCTCAGGACGCAGCTTTTCGGGGTGGTTGAGCGCGTTGGAAACCGTGCCCAGCGAGACCCCCGCTTCGCGCGCGACGTCGCTGATTTTCACCTTTGCCATAGCGGCCCCTTTGATGCGTTTCAAGTACAAGGCAGATTGTAGCATCGCCCGCCCCTAGGGTGTCAAAACCTGCCAATTAGGGACAGGTTTATTTTGGCAGGTTTTATCTGGGCAAACGCCGCTACTGCCCCGGACCACCACGAAGGGGACAGGCACCTTTGTGGTGGTTTGAGCTGCCCGGGCCTTCAATTGTCTCGATCTGTAACATCTGGACGGCAAAACCGGCTCTACCTGTTACAGATCGAGACATAGTGCAGGGGCCGAACCGTAATGTCTCGATCTGTAACACTAAGCCGGCTTATTGCGGCCCAGATGTTACAGATCGAGATCTTTCGCCGGGATAGGCCGCCGCCCCGGTCCAAACCACCACAAAGGTGCCTGTCCCCATTGTGGTGGTTTGGACCGGCTGGGCATGTGTGCATCGGGTGGCATCTAAGTTGAGATACCACTTCTGGTATATCAGCTTGCGCTTGCGTGAGTACAATACTCGAACGTTATACGTCTCAGCGCCCCCTGTGCGTGGACGTCTTGCAGTCACGCGAACGAAGGGATTTATCCTATGTGCGGAATTGTCGGCTACACCGGCTCTGATATTGCAAAGAACATCCTGGTCACGGGCCTCAAGCGCATGGAATATCGCGGCTATGACTCCTCGGGCGTTGCGCTCGAGGTGGGCGAGGGCGCCGCGGCTCACCTCGACGTCATCCGCCGCGTGGGCAAGGTCGCGGGCCTGGAGAGCGAGCTTTCCAATATCGACAGCGACGCTACCTGCGGCATCGGCCATACCCGCTGGGCTACCCACGGCAAGCCCTCCGTCGTTAACGCCCATCCCCACACCAGCTGCGACGGTCGTATCGCCATCGTCCACAACGGCATCATCGAAAACTTCGCTGAGCTGCGCGAAGAGCTGGAGGGCCGCGGCCACCACTTTAAGAGCGAGACCGATACCGAGGTCTTTGCGCATCTGATCGAAGAGGCCTATGCCGAGACGCACGACCTGATGGCCTCCGTGCGCGAGGCTTGCACCCACGTGGTCGGTGCCTATGGTCTGGCCGCAGTGTGCGCTGACGAGCCCGGCGTGATCGCCGTAGCCCGCAAGGATTCCCCGATTGTGGTCGGCGCAGGCGAGACCGGCGCCTATGTCGCCTCCGACGTCATTGCACTCATCGACGCCACCCGCGATGTCGTGGTGCTCGAGGACGGTCAGTTTGCCAAGCTCACGCCCGCAGGCGTCGAATACACCGACGAGGCCGGCAATGTTATCGAGCCCAAGGTCACTCACATCGACTGGGATCTGGACATGGCCGAAAAGGGCGGTTATCCCGACTTCATGCTCAAGGAAATCCACGAGCAGCCGCGCGTCGTGCGCGACACGCTGGTCGGTCGTATGACGCCAGCCGGCGAGCTCGACATCGACGAGCTGGGCCTTTCGCTCGAGGAGCTCAACGACATCGACCGCGTCTACGTGATCGCTTGCGGCACCAGCTATCACGCTGGCCTCATTGCTAAGAATCTCATTGAGGGCTGGGCTCGTATTCCTACCGAGGTCGAGGCGGCAAGCGAGTTCCGCTACCGCAACCCCATCATCACGCCGACGACGCTTGTTGTGGCCGTGTCCCAGTCGGGCGAGACGGCCGATACCCTTGCCGCCATTCGCGACGCGCGCATCAAGGGTGCCAAGGTCTTCGGCATCACCAATGTGGTGGGCAGCCCGGTGGCGCGCGAGAGCGACGGCGTCATCTATACCAAGGCCAACAAGGAGATCGCGGTCGCCTCGACCAAGAGCTTTATCGGCCAGGTTGTGAGCCTGACGCTGCTGGCGCTGCTGCTGGCGCAGGTCAAATACCGCCTGACCACCAAGCAGGCGCGCATGCTGTTCCGCGAGCTTTCCGATACGGCCGAGCAGATCCAGTGGATTTTGGATACCCAAACCGAGACCGTTCATGAGGCCGCCCTGCTGTGCAAGGACGCGCAATCGGCGCTGTTCGTGGGCCGTGGCATGGGTGCCGCTATCTCCTACGAGGGCGCGCTCAAGCTCAAAGAGGTCAGCTACCTGCACGCCGAGGCCTACGCCGCCGGTGAGATGAAGCACGGCCCCATCGCCCTGATCGACCCGGGCTTCCCTGTCATCGCCGTGGCCACCAAGAGCGCCACCTACGACAAGACCGTGTCGAACCTTATGGAGTGCAAGGCGCGGGGTGCCAAGGTCATCGTCGTTGCCACTGAGGGCGACGAGGAGATCAACAAGATCGCCGATTGCATCATCCGCGTGCCGGCAGTCCGCGACGTGTTCAGCCCCATCACGGCGAGCGTCCCGCTGCAGCTGCTCGCCCGCGAGGTCGCCATCCTGCGCGGATGCGACGTCGACCAACCCCGAAACTTGGCGAAAAGCGTTACTGTCGAGTAGCGGATGTTCCGGCGTTCCAACAGCCAAGGCCCGGCTCCGCGTCATCAGACGGAGCCGGGCCTTTTTGTACGGAGAAACCACCACAAAGGTGCCTGTCCCCTTTGTGGTGGTTTTGGCAGGTTAGCGGAGCTTGCTGGTCTCGAAGTACTCGGGATACTGGTCCAGAATCTCGGTCTGGTTGCGGAACATCATGTGCAGGTGCTTGCTCACCAAAAAGCGCGCCTCGATGGGGTCGCGTCCGGCAATAGCGCGGCGGATTTGCTTGTGCTCGTTAACAATCTCCTGCTTGTCGAGCGTCTGCGTGGCGGCGCGCAGCCAGCGGAAGCGCTCTAGGTCGGCATTGGTCTCCTCGAGCCACGACCACACGGTGCTGCGGCATGCGATGCTAAAGATCATGCGATGCATGAGATTGTCGCTCAAAAAAAAGCCGATGCGATCCTCTTCGGCCATCGCCTTTTCCTGCAGCACGATGGCGCGGTCGAGCTGCTCGATGCCCACCGAGGTGGCACGCGCGCAGCACTCCACGATCACCTGCTTTTCCAGGTGCTCGCGAATGTAGCAGGCACTCTCGGCAAGGGTAAGGTTGATGGGCGAGACATAGGTGCCGCTTTGGGGCACGGTGCGCACCAAGCCCTCTTGCGCCAGACGCACCAACGCTTCGCGCACAGGGGTGCGCCCCATATCCAGGTCGTCGCAAAGCTGTTTAACGCCCAGCTTTTCGCCCGGCTTGTAGTCCAGGTAGACGATTTTGCGTCGAATGGTGTGGTAGGACTGGTCCTGTAGGCTCGCTTCTTGCTCGCCGATGTGCATCGATTCTTCCATAGCGCCTCGCAACCGTTCATTCACACTCATATGTCAGTTGTTTATTATGCCGCGAGTCAGCCCTCCGCGGTGGGTAATTCAATCGCCGCCCGATAACTTTTGCGACATTTTTTCCTGCGTTTGCGCGGGATTGCGCTTAGCGTTGTCGTATCGTAAGTCGTCGCAAACGTGAAATAGGAAGAAGGAATCCCATATGCAACTGGCAAATATCGTACGCGAGCGCTGGAAGGGCGTCTTGTTCTGCCTGATCATCGCCATTCCCGCAACGCTGCTCGGCAAGCAGATCGAGGTGGTTGGCGGGCCGGTATTTGCCATCCTCTTTGGCATGGTCCTGGCTCTCGTCTTTCCCAAGAATCGTCGCGAACCGCTCGCTGCTGGCGTCACCTATACATCCAAAAAGATCTTGCAGTACGCGGTTATCCTGCTTGGCTTTGGCATGAACCTCTCGCAGATTCTGTCCAAGGGCGCCCAGTCGCTGCCGATTATCGTGGCGACGATCTCGACCTCGCTTGTTGCCGCCTTCGTGCTCTGCCGCGTCATGAACGTGCCGAGCAAGATCGCGACGCTTGTGGGTGTGGGTTCGTCGATTTGCGGCGGTTCTGCCATCGCCGCGACCGCACCCGTCATCGATGCCGACGATCGCGAGATTGCCCAGGCTATTTCGGTCATCTTCCTGTTTAACGTTATCGCGGCGCTCGTGTTTCCGACGCTCGGCGGCATGCTCGGGCTGACCAACGAGGGCTTTGGCATGTTTGCCGGCACCGCCATCAACGACACCTCGTCGGTAACGGCTGCGGCGAGCGCCTGGGACAGCATGCATCCCGGTGCCAATGTGCTCGAGAGCGCCACGGTGGTCAAGCTCACCAGGACGCTGGCCATTATTCCCATTACGTTGGTCCTCGCATGCTGGCAGATGCATCTAGCGCGCAAGGCTGGCGGCGACGCCAAAAGCACGTTCTCGCTTAAACGCGCGTTTCCCATGTTTGTGCTGTTCTTCGTGCTGGCGAGCGTGATCACCACGGTGCTTCAGCTTCCCGCGTCCGTTACGGCACTTATCAAGGAGCTTTCGAAGTTCTTTATCGTGATGGCCATGGCGGCTATTGGTTTCAATACCGATATCGTTGAGCTGGTCAAAAAGGGCGGTAAGCCCATTGCGCTGGGCCTTTGCTGCTGGATTGGCATTGCGTGCATGAGCTTGGGAATGCAGTACGTGCTGGGAATCTGGTAGAGAAGTAGCCAGTTTGCGTGTTGGCTGCTGGTGAGCGCATTCTCACGGTGGAGCGATAGGAGCTCTTGCGGGTATGGCTTGTCCGCAGGTTGATAGGTCCCGAAGAGCTCTTATCGCCCCGCCAGGATGGCGATGCGGGGCAACACCTATACTCGCAGGACGGCGCTTTCTGCCCTATAGTGTTTGGTGAGCAATATCGTTCAATTTTGAAACACTCGGTCGTGCGACCGTCGGCGGTTGCACATCGCCGCGGACAGGGGCAAATCATGGATAGCGATTCCAAGCTGAACATCTTGACCGAGGCCCTGGCTGCTGCCGGGGCCTCGGCATTGGCA
This sequence comes from Collinsella aerofaciens, assembly GCF_028209885.1. GTDB lineage: Bacteria > Actinomycetota > Coriobacteriia > Coriobacteriales > Coriobacteriaceae > Collinsella > Collinsella aerofaciens_BA. The sequence continues at coordinate 28,920 of NZ_JAQLEM010000010.1, forward strand.
ATCGATGCGCGGGGGGACGTCGCGATTTCTACCATGAATGACGCGGCTCTTGAGCGGGATGTGGCGGCTTTTGTCGCTGAGCGCCTCGACCGTATAGGAGACGGCGCGCGTCTGGTTATGGGACGTGCGGGTGCGCGCCTGAGCCTGACCGTTCGCCCCACCGACAAAGAGGGCGGGGGGCTTTGGGTCGCCGTGGTCCGCGAGGTGCGCGGCGCCGCGGCACATGCGGGCATCGAATGGCTCAATGCCGACGAAGTTGAGGCCCGCTACGAATCGAGCGCGTACGGCATCGTTGAGGGGGCGGCCTCGATGGCTGCGCCGGTCGCCGAGAGCTACGCGCGCGGAGTGCCCCTTATGCTCGAGGGCGAGCTGGGGGCGGGTCAGGTCGAGATAGCCAAGCGCCTCTATCTGGACGGTCCTTTTGCCGATCAACCCTTTGTTTCCGTCGCGCTCGATGAGCTCACCGATCGGGGTTGGCGCCATGTGCTCAAAAGCTCCGAATCGCCGCTGTTTCAAACAGGGCTGACCCTTTGCATTGAGGGCTGGAATGCGGTTGGTCCCCAGCGCCTCCGCGAGCTCGTTTCCACGATGGCCGACACCGCGTTGGCGACGCGCTGCCATGTGGTGCTGACGGCGAACGACATGCCGGGCGGCAGCGAAAGTGATCAAGCCGCCTTTGTGACCGAGCGCTTCGCCTGTGCGGTGAGCGTGGCGCCGGCGATTGCCGAGCAGGGAGCCGCGTCGACAAAGGTTGCGCGCTATTTGGAATATCTCGCTGATGCATTTGGGACGGCAGCACCCACGCTGTCCGCCGCGGCGACGAAGACGCTCGATGCTTACCGCTGGCCGCGCAATTATCTGCAGCTCCGCGAGGTCTCGGAACGACTGTATATATTGGTGGGGGCGGGCGCGGTGGACCGCGCTGTGGCGGAGGAAGTGCTCGCCCAAGAGGACGTGATTAAGACCGCAACCTTTGGCGCCCCGACACTCGAAAGTGACCTGTATATCCTGCGACCGCTGGCCGATACCGAGCGAGATATCGCGCATCTGGTTGTAGATCATCTACGCGGCAACCGAACCCGTGCGGCGGAGGTGCTGGGCATAAGCCGTACAACGCTGTGGCGCTTGCTGAAGGACGATGACCGTTGAGCGAGGCGCCCGTGACCGCGCGCGACGCGTGTGCTACAGTCCAAAGCGTTATTGTTTCGATTTGGTTACGGCGTGCGAGGGCATATGGCTGAGACTTCAAAACCGAGCCGCAGAAGACGGAGCGCCGCGCCGGTTAACCGACGCACGACATCGGTGACGTGGGGCAAACACGCCTCGGGGTTTGATGGCTCGTTCAAGCGCACTAAATATGGCTATCCTTCGGCAAGCGCTCGCTTGGCTATGCAGGCCGAGTCGTCGCTGTGGGGCCGCAAGCGCGTGGTGGGCTCAAAGCTCAAGCACGACGGCACACTCGGTTACATCAGCCGCGGGGCGGCTCGCCGCAGCGGGCTCAATCCCGCCGGCTGGCATCGCTACGTGCCGATCGTGGTTGTCGTTGCAGCGATCGTCATCGCGCTCGCTGCGCTTGGCTACGCCGGCGGCGGCGCCAACTTGGACGCAATGTTTAAATCGCCCGAGCTCGCGCATGCAGGCACAGAAGTTGTCGAGGGCGCACAGACCCAGACGGGCGTTGTGCCCCAACGCGGTATCGTCGCGGCGGCCACCACCATCGCCGATGCGCAAAAGGACGAGGACGAACAAAGCAGCGAAGCCGAAACGACTCACACGAACGAAACGACGACAACGGCGACGTCAATATAAGTTGCGAGAGGGGTAGCTAAAATAGCCCCGTCCCAAATTAGCTACCCCTATGACGCTCCTGGGTTACCTTACGTAGACCACGTTGTCGCGGCGCGGCTTTGCCTCGGGAAGTGCGTCTTCGGCATAGCCCAGAATGCAGTGACCGACGCCGCGTAGGCTTCCGTCGGCGGGTAGACCCCAGCTGGCCAGTAGCTCCAGACCCTCGGGCGAATCGAAAACCTCATGCGCGCGGTGAATCCAGCACGAATCAACGCCCAGCGCATAGGCAGCATTGAGCAGGTTACCCATGGCAAGCGAACCGTCTTCCAGATGCGTGGGCACGCTGCGGTCGACCAGCACCACCACAACGGTCTTGGCGCCATAGAAGGGGTCGCTGTTGCTGCCCATGACTTGCGCGTTGAGCTGTGAGAGACGCTCAGCGGTCGCGGGGTCGGTGACGGCGACAAACGTCACCGGCTGGCGGCCCATGCCGCTCGGTGCATATTGGCCGGCTTCGATAATACGTGCAAGCTTTTCGGCCTCGACGGGGCGATCGCTGTATTTGCGACAGCTGCGGCGGTGAATGAGCGCTTCGATAGTCTCCATGGTGTCTCCTTGCGATGGCGTTGCAGATGCCCCGTTCATACCCGTCGGGCTCAAACGATAGACGGTCAATTGCCCGGCCAAAAGGATAGATTCCAATTGGGAAAGTAGGTTTGCATAAAAGTACCTTCAGAATGTGACAAACCAATGGGATGGTTAAACGTTTTATCCCGTCTACCCTGCGGTTTTTTACCACTTGCCTAAATGACGAACGCATAACCTCTGATAAAGGTTTTACTAAAGGAGTACCAACGTTTATCAACGCGCCGTGGTGGCGCCGGGCCAGGAGGTAACTATCATGTTCCAGGCTGGAGATGTCGTCGAGACCGATTTCGAAGGATTTCTGAAGCTGCTGCGTTCCAAGACGCGCGCTTTCGTGTCGATCAACGATCACGAGTACTACATCACGCACACCGATGGCTATTGGCGTGTTCAGGATTGCGAGGCCCTCAACGACAAGGGCCACTTTACTGACTGCTCCGAGCTCGTCAATACGGTCTGCGAGGTCGTCGAGCTGCCGTGGATTGCCGGCAAGAGCCTGCATGATAGCTTCTCGGGCGCTACGGTCTATGAGGCCGTCGCCGCTTAACAGGCAATAAAACCCGAATTTCACGTGACCGCTGGCGCTGCCCCCGCGCCGGCGGTCTTTTTCTGCCGATAGGCCATAAAAGTGCAAACATTTGCGGAACGCCTGTTGACGATAGTCAAAACTCGGACTAATCTAGAGACATAAATTGGTCAAAAATCGGACAATCGAATGGTGGGATAGATGAATAGTGCGGTTACGCTGGTCGACTTCGACCGGTTGCTCAATGGACTCGACCATATCTATTCGGAGTTCTCGCGCGCCTGCGGTCTTTCGGACTGCGCTTACTGGATGCTCGTCGATACCAGCACGGCGGGCGGTAGCATCGCTGTGAGTCGTCTGACAAGCGAATGGTTCTACAGCAAGCAGACTATCAACTCGGCAATTAAAACCTTGACGGCGCGGGGCTTTGCAACGTTGGAGTTTGCCGAAGGCAGCCGTAAGAACAAGGTTGTGCGTTTGACCGAAGCGGGCATGCGGTTTGCCGAGCAATATGCGCTGCCGGCGCAAGAAGCCGAGCAACAGGCTTTCGAAGTGCTCGAGCCCTGGGAACAGCGCGAAATCATGCGCCTAATCGGAAAATTTTCCCATGCGCTCGGCGATGAGTGCGATGCCTTTAAGCAGCATATCGCTGCCGAGAGCCAGGCCGAGAATCAAGGTGAGGGGGAGTCGTGCGACTCTTAATGAGGTTTATGAAGCCGTATCGCAGGCTTGTCGCGGTGACGTTGTTGGTGCTGCTAATCGACAACGTCGGTACGCTGTTGGTTCCTACGATGCTGGCGAACATGGTCAACACCGGCATCACCACGGGCGATGTCGACTACATCCTGCGCAACGGCCTCTACATGCTTATCGCGACCGGCATGGCCAGCGGCGGCGCGGTGTTGGGCTGCTATCTTTCGGCGCGCTTGGCCGCCAACGTGGCCTGCGATATCCGCAATGCCGTCTACGACAAGTCGCTCGAGCTGTCTGCCAGTGACTTTGAGCGCTTTGGCACGGGCTCGATGATCACGCGCTCGCTCAACGACATCAACGTGATTCAACAGGCGATTCTGCAGACGATCCAGCTGGTGCTGCCGGTGCCGTTCCTGGCGGTGGCAGGCATCATCTTCGCCTGGCTCATCGATTCGGCCATGGGCATGCTTCTGGGCGTCGTGGTTGCGATCGTGCTGGTTGCGGCGGTCTTTACGGTTGCCAACGCGGCTCCGATCTTTATGCGCTTGCAGAGTTTTATCGACCGTATGAACGTGGTGCTGCGCGAAAACATCGTGGGTGTGCGCGTCATCCGTGCGTTTAACAAGGAGCGCCATGAGGAGCAGCGCCTGGACGAGGTGTTTAGCGATTACGCGGACAATGCCATTAAGGTCAACCACCTGTTTGTGGGGCTCGACAGCTCCAGCTTCTTTTTGATGAACATCGCCGAGGTGGCGGTGCTGTGGGTGGGCGGCAACCGCGTGGGCGCCCACGCCATGCAGATCGCGAGCATCTCGGCGGTGCTGGAGTACGCGCTTCTGATCCTGTTCTTTGTGATGATGGCGCAGATGGTGGTGCTGACGCTTCCGCGCGCCGCGGCGTGCCTCAACCGTGCGCAGCAGGTGTTGGAGATCGAGCCGAGTATCGTGGATGGCGAACGCACGCTCGACGCGAGCGCGTCCGACTCAAAGGACGGATCGGATGCGGTCGCCGTGTTCGATCACATGTCGTTTCGTTTTGACGATGCCGACGAGGACACGCTGTGCGATCTGAACTTTGCCTGTCGCCGCGGTCAGACGACTGCGATTGTCGGCTCGACGGGATCGGGCAAGTCAACGGTGGCCAAGCTCTTGCTTCGCTTCCACGATGCCACGAAGGGCGCCATTCGCCTGAACGGCGTCGATCTGCGCGAACTTTCGCAAGACGACATCCGCGGGCGTATTGCCTATGTGCCGCAGAAGGCGTGGCTGTTCTCGGGCACCGTGGCAAGCAACCTGCGCTTTGGCAACGAAGACGCGACTGAGGCAGACATGCTTCATGCGCTCCAGGTTGCCCAGAGCACCTTTGTGCTCGATCAGCCGCAGGGGCTCGATACCCCGGTGGCGCAGGGCGGCACGAACTTTTCGGGCGGCCAGCGCCAACGTCTGGCCATCGCCCGTGCGCTCATGAAGCATGCCGATCTATATATCTTCGACGACAGTTTTTCGGCCCTGGACTTTAAGACCGATGCCGCCCTGCGCCATGCGTTGCGGGACGAGACGTGCGATGCCGCGGTGCTCATCATCGCCCAGCGCATCTCGACTATTTTGCATGCCGATCAGATCGTGGTGCTCAAAGACGGCAAGATCGTGGGCCTAGGCACGCACGACGAGCTTATGGAAACCTGCGAGGTGTACCGCGCTATCGCGGAATCGCAGATGAAGGGAGGTGAGTAGCATGACCGAGGAGCTCAAGAAGCAGGGCGGCGTTGATGACGCCGCTGCCGCGGGACTGGTCGAGGAAACGGCTGCCGCGTCGACCGAGCTGGATGACGCCGCCAAGGCTGCAGCCGAGCGCGAGGCTCGCCGCCAAGCGCTCTACGAGGAAAACGAACGTGCCGAGGACGAGCGCGCCCGCGCCGAGGCAGAGCGTATGCGCGACGTGGACGACGAAGACGAGGACGAGACGCCCCGCGACACCTGGGCGACGGTGCGCCGCCTGTGGAGTGAGGCTGCCGGCGACCATTGGCGCTTCTATATCGTGTTCGTGAGCATTGTGTTCTACGTCATCTTTAACACCGCCGCGCCGGCATATAGCGCTCATGTTATCGACGAGCTGTGGGGCCATATACAGGTGGCGTTTGCCAACGACACCACCTTCAACATCACCTGGGAGAGCTGCGGCAGAACCATCTTCATCTACTTTTTAATCTGGACGGCCGCCGGATCGTTCTATGCACTGCAGAGTTTTTTGATGTCGAGTGTTGCTGAGCGCCTCAACCTGCGCCTGCGCAACCGCATCGCGCAAAAGCTCAGCCGTCTGCCGCTCGCTTACTTTGATGCGCATCGCCCCGGTGAGGTAGTCAGCCGCGCGACCAACGACCTGGACAAGATGTCCGAGAGCATGCAGCGCGGATTGCTGCAGCTGCTGATGTCGATCGGCACCGTGACGGGCGCCATCATCATGATGTTCGTCTATAGCGTTAGGCTCACGTTGATCTTTTTGGGTTTTACGGCGGTATCGCTGCTGGTGACCAAGGTGGTCTCGCACCGCACGCATGACGTAACCGGTGAGCGCCAGGAATGGGTCTCCAAGATTACGAGCGCGGTTGAGGAGGGTTACTCGGGCCGTCTGGTGATTCGCGCGTTCAACCGCGAACGCCAGAGTTCTGCCGAGGTGCACGAAGTCTCGGGCGAGCTGGCGCGCGTGAGTGCCAAGGCCGACTTTATGATTAACGCCGTCGGCCTTGCGGTGCGCTTTATCGGCCGTTTGGCGCAGATCGTGATCGCGCTGGTGGGCTGCAGTATGCTGGTTGCCGGTCACATGACCGTCGGCGTGTTCCAGGCGTTCTTCCAGTTTATCTACGAGGCGTCCGAACCCATGACGCAGTTGTCGTTTACCTTTAACTCGCTGCAGAGCGCGCTGGCGAGCGCAGAGCGCGTGTTCGACCTGCTCGATGAGCCCGAGATGGAGGCCGATCCGCTGCCGGACGAGGCCGCCAAGCTGCCGGGTCGCGTTGAGGGTCGCGTCGCTTTTGAGCATGTACGCTTTGGCTATTCGCCCGACAAGCCGCTTATGCGCGACGTGTCGTTTACCGCCGAGCCGGGCCAGAAGATCGCCGTGGTGGGAACCACGGGCGCGGGCAAGACTACGCTCATCAACCTGCTCATGCGCTTCTACGAGATCGACGGTGGCCGCATTACGCTCGACGGCGTGGACACGAGCCGTATGGACCGCGGCGAGCTGCGCCAGCAGTTTGGCATGGTGCTGCAGGACGCCTGGCTATTTGATGGCACGATTGCGCAGAACATCGCCTACGGCTGTCCCGAGGCGACGCGCGACGAGATCGTGGCGGCTGCGCGCGCCGCGCAGGTCGACTTCTTTGTGTGTACCATGCCGCAGGGTTATGACACGCGGGTGGCCAACGATGCCGAGAGCATTAGTCAGGGCCAGCGCCAGCTGCTGACCATTGCACGCGTGCTGCTCAACAACCCGGCGATTCTCATCCTGGACGAGGCGACGTCGAGCGTGGACACGCGCACCGAGCTTGCCATCGGCCGCGCCATGGACGCGCTCATGCGCGGGCGCACCAGTTTTGTGATCGCGCATCGCCTGTCGACGATCGTGGATGCCGACCTGATTCTGGTCATGGATCACGGCAACATTGTCGAGCAGGGCACACATAAGGAGCTGCTCGCAGCCGAGGGCGCTTACGCCGACCTCTATCTGAGTCAGTTCGCCTAAGGTGACAAAGGGACAGTCCCCTTGTCACATCGAAAAGAAGGCCCGCCGGGGGATTGATTCCCTGGCGCGCCTTCTTGCGTTGATGCGGGTCTGTACCGTCCGCAGCCCTAGCGTTCGTCCACGAGCTTGGCGACGAGGGCCTTGAGCTCCGCCACCTCTCGCTCGAGTTCTTTGACGCGGCGGGCGTTCTCGGTGATGCCTTGGCGGTTGAGGGCACTCTGCTCGGCGGCGTCATCGGGCATGTACTCGCGATGCTGCTTGGCGTCGAAACTCTCCTCGAACACGCGGCAGCCGTTGCGCTTGATGATGCGTCCCGGCACGCCCACGACGGTGCAGTTGTCGGGCACGTCTTTGACGACGACCGAGTTGCCGCCGATCTTGACGTTGTTGCCGATGCGGATGTTGCCGAGCACCTTGGCGCCCGTGCCCACGGTGACGTTGTTGCCGAGCGTTGGGTGGCGTTTGCCGGTCTCGTTGCCAGTACCGCCGAGCGTGACGCCCTGATAGAGTACGCAGTTGTCGCCCACAATGGCGGTTTCGCCGATGACGACGCCCATGGCATGGTCGATAAAGAAGTGCTTGCCAATCTGCGCGGCAGGGTGAATTTCGACGCCAGTGATATGGCGGGTGATTTGCGAGAGCACGCGGGCGAGCGAGCGATGGCCGTGCTCCCAGAGCCAGTGCTCGGGTACGTGGTTCCACTTGGCGTGTAGGCCGGGATAGGAGAGGAAGATGACCAGGCCGTTTTGCGCAGCGGGATCCTGTGCCTGGACGGTCTTGATGTCCTCGCGAATGGTATTGATAAAGCTCACCGGCCGCCCTCCCTTAGCGCCGCGACAATGCAATTCAATAAAGTATAGCGATTAGCTAGGGATTAGAAAGGGCAATCTTGCCTGCTTTGCGCGACAGGTGTCAATTATGCAAACTTGCTGGTAATGAAGTCACGCTTTTGTAAGGTCGTGTGCGTGGCCGTGTCGTAACCGTATACTGGTCAACTTGGACGTGTCCGCGCCCACAACTGAGAGGTTTTACTTCATGGGTTTCATCAATTTTATCGCCGAGCTGCTTAAGGATCCGCGCACTGCGATCGCCGGCTGGATCGCCGCCGGCCCGCTTATGGCGTACGGCTGCGTGTTCCTGATTATCTTTATCGAGACGGGCGTGGTGTTCTTCCCGTTCCTTCCCGGCGACTCGCTGCTGTTTGCCTCGGGTTTCTTTGCCCACAACGGCGGCTTTAACATCGTGGCTCTGTTGGCCGTCGCATGGACGGCTGCCATCTTGGGCGATCAGTGCAACTTTATGATCGGTCATTTCTTTGGCCAAAAGATCATCGCCTCGGGCAAGGTGAAGGCCATGACGCCCGAGCGTATCAAAAAGTCCGAGGACTTCCTGGACAAGTGGGGCCACCTGGCCATCTTCCTGGGTCGCTTCTTCCCGTTTATCCGCACCTTTGTGCCCTTCATCGCCGGTATGGGCGGCATGCACTGGCGTAACTTTGTCATCTATAACGTGCTGGGCGGTATCACCTGGTCGACGGTCTTTACGCTGCTGGGTTACTTCTTTGGCGGCATTCCCTTTGTGCAGGAGCACTTTGAGCTGCTAATCGTTGGTATCGTTGCCGTGTCGATCATCCCGACTGTGGTCGGTCTGGTTAAGGCTAAGCTGGGCAAAAAGAACGCGTAGCTCGAGCCAGCGCGCAAACCGTGCCGTTGAAGCCCGTCACCGTTTACGGTGGCGGGCCCTTTGCTTCGGTCAAATGAAAATACTTTAGTTAGTTAAAGAAAAACGTTTTATCCAACGCATGCGGGGAGTACAATCTCGTGCATGCGAACCGACGTGCCATCGGCTTTGATGCTGTTCGCGTGTCCCGTCCGGCTCTACGCTCCGGGCGTGCGACGTTGCGACGCGGTCGGCCTCGGTCCTTGCGTGCGGGTTCGCGAGTATGCAACTGTGTATGTAAGGAGCGACATATGGCTGTCGAGAAGAAGGATATCGATTGGGGTAGCCTTGGCTTTGGCTACATGAAGACCGATTACAGCTACGAGGCTCATTGGAAGGATGGCGAGTGGGACGAGGGTGGCCTGACCACCGACCACACCCTGCATGTCTCCGAGTGCGGCGGCATCTTCCATTACTGCCAGGAGGTCTTTGAGGGCCTGAAGGCCTATACCGCCGAGGACGGCAGCATCGTCTGCTTCCGTCCCGACATGAACGCCGAGCGTATGTATAACTCTGCCCAGCGCCTCGAGATGCCCCCGTTCCCCAAGGACAAGTTTGTTGAGGCCGTCAAGCAGGTCGTTTCTGCCAACGCCGCCTGGGTTCCGCCTTTCGGCTCCGGTGCAACCCTGTACGTGCGTCCATTTATGATCGGCTCCGGTGACGTGATCGGCGTGGCTCCCGCTCCTGAGTACACGTTCCGTATTCTCGTGACCCCGGTCGGTCCGTACTTTAAGGGTGGCCTTAAGCCCGTCAAGCTGCGCGTTTCCGAGTACGACCGCGCCGCACCGCACGGCACCGGCAACATCAAGGCCGGCCTTAACTATGCCATGTCCCTCAAGCCCACGATGGAGGCCCATCGCGGGGGCTATGCCGAGAACCTGTATCTCGACTCCGAGTCCCGCACCTATGTCGAGGAGACCGGCGGCGCGAACGTCCTGTTCGTGAAGGAGGACGGCACCCTCGTCGTTCCGCAGTCGCACACCGACTCCATCCTGCCCTCCATCACCCGTCGCTCGCTCGTTCAGGTTGCCGAGGATCTGGGCATGACCGTCGACCAGCGTCCCGTCGAGTGGGCCGAGGTCAAGGCCGGCACCTTTGTCGAGTGCGGCCTGTGCGGCACCGCTGCCGTCATCTCTCCGGTTGGCGAAATCGACAACAAGGTTTACGGCGCCGACGAGACCGTGACCTTCCCGGCTGGATACACCGAGATCGGCCCTGTGATGAAGAAGCTCCGCGAGACCCTGACCGGCATCCAGTCTGGTGCTGTCGAGGATAAGCACAACTGGGTTTACACCGTCGCGTAAGCTGCCTTAGCTGTCCGGCCCGAGGGCGACCTTCCTTTCCGGTGCGTCCTCGGACATGAAAGAACCCCCGCTGCGCACTTCGTGCGGCGGGGGTTTTCGTCCTGCGGAGTGCGCCGGAAAGGAAGGTCGCCCTTTTTTGCTTCGCGCCATGTGGGGGCGGTGGCGACGTGCATTTTTGCGAGTATTCTGCAATCGAAGGCCCCTGCATACCGGCCTCGGGCAAAAAATCGGGATTTCTCGATGTTTTCTACGGATGATGGGCGGGGTTATGGGCTGACAGCGTTTGATTTGCAGGGATATTCGCGGTCTTTGGCATTTATCGTGGCGCCCGAAGCTCTTGGTTATGTTGAATGCTCCTAAAAATGCACGGCGCTTAGAGGGGGACCTTCGCGAAAAAGGAAACCGCCCCGTCGAAGTATGCATTCGACGGGGCGGTTTATGCATTTGGCCGATTAAGGATGCGCTGCCAAACTACTAGAACTTGACGGTCGGGGCCTGGCGGGCTGCTTCGGCGGCCTCGAAGCCCTGGCGCTCCTTAAACTGGAAGATGCCGGCAAAGATGACAGCCGGGAACGTTTGAATGGCGTTGTTGTAGCTGAGCACGCAGTCGTTGTAGCTCTGGCGTGCATAGCTAATCTTGTTCTCGGTATCCTCGAGCGATGCCTGCAGCTGCGTGAAGTTGGTGTTTGCCTTAAGATCGGGATAGGCCTCGGCCACAGCGAAGAGCTGGCGCAGTGCGCCGGTCAGCACGTTGTCGGCTTCCATCTTGGCCTCGGGCGTGGTGGCCTTGACGGCGGTGTTACGCGCGCTGATCACGGCGGAGAGCGTCTCCTGCTCGTGCTTGGCGTAGCCCTTGACGGTCTCGACCAGGTTGGGGATCAGGTCGTTACGGCGCTGCAGCTGCGTATCGATGTTCTGCCAGGCGTTATCGATGCGGTTACGCTTGGTGACCATGTTGTTGTAGATGCCGGCGATGGCGCAGACAATCACAATGACAACAACGATGCCGATGATGACGGTAATCATGATGTCTCCGTTTCGAATGGCCGCGGCGGCATGCGCCAGCTGCCGTTGGTATAACGCTACTAGTATACCCGCAACGTTTTACCGTGCCGAACTTTCCGGTAAGCGTTGTGTTTTCGGCGGGGTTGGCACCGGGGCAAAGCGCGCGAGGTACAGGTGTAAGATATGCGACAGATTGACGAGTGTTGTCTTTGCCCTGAGGATGGCGATACCAGTGGACCTTCGCATCAAGAAAACCTACCGCGCCCTGTTCGATGCCTTTACCGAGCTTCTCGAGGAGCATCGTTTTGAGGACCTGACGGTTGCCATGCTGTGCGACCGCGCCATGATTCGCCGCACGACGTTCTACAAGCACTTTCGCGACAAGAACGATTACTTTGCCTTTTATATCGATGAGCTCATGTCGGGCTTGCCGCAAAAACAGCCCGATGAGGCCGGCGCAGTGTCTGCCGAGGACGTGCGCGCGCTTCGGCACGCGATTTTGGACGATGCCATGGATTTGATTCTGACGCACGAGCGGCTCATGGATAACATTTTGGCAAGCAGCATGTCGGGCATGTTGACCAACGTTATTTGCGACCGCATTGCCCGCTCCATCCGCGAGCGTGTGATGAACGTGCTTGCCGAGGACGCCCTGGCCCCCGTGTCACTCGAGATGACGTCTGAGTTTGTCGCCGGCGGTATTATTCGTCTTTTCACGATATGGTGGGAATCGGGCCACGATCTTGAGCGTCGACCTGAGATAGCCGACGTGGTCGATGCACTGTTTGAGCGGACCATGACACCGGTGCATCACTAGGAGTGGCGGAGAGAGGGGGATTCGAACCCCCGGAACGCTCTCGCGCTCAACGGTTTTCAAGACCGCCGCATTCAACCGCTCTGCCATCTCTCCGTGAGTCGTAATGATAGCATCGTTTTGAATTTGCAACAGGGAAGGCGAACGATGACGATCACCGAAATCGACGAGAAGTTCATGCGCGAGGCGCTGGCCGAGGCGCGCGCCGCCGCGGCAGTGGGCGAAGTCCCCATTGGTGCCGTAGTGGTGCGCGACGGTGAGATCGTCGCGCGGGCGCACAATCGGCGCGAACTCGACCAGGACCCTTCGGCTCATGCCGAGTTTGCGGCCGTGTGCGCCGCTGCCCAGGCGCTTGGCCGCTGGCGCCTTTTCGACTGTACGGTCTATGTGACGTTGGAACCCTGCTGCATGTGCGCGGGCCTTATGGTCAACGCGCGCGTGGGGCGCTGCGTGTATGGCGCGAGTGATGCCAAGGCGGGCGCGCTGGGTTCGCTGTATGACCTGAATGCCGATTCGCGCCTGAATCATCGGTTTAACGTGACGGCTGGGGTCCTGGCGGATGAATGCCGCGAGCTGCTGAGTAGCTATTTTGGCGGTCTGCGCGGAGCGGGTGGCAGCGGCTATGGCTGCGGTCCGAACCTTGAGGCGCATGCCGCCCACGCCGCGGCGCTTGCAGGTGCCGGTGAGGATGCTGGCATGGCGGTTGACTTTGGTCCTGCGTGCCGCCGACCCCGCCGTGTGCTGCTGGCGATTGATTCCTTTAAGGGCAGCGTGTCGAGTGCGCAGGCGGAGGCGGCGGTTGCCGAGGGCATGCGCCGTGTGTGGTCCGATGCCGAGGTGTGTGCATTGCCGCTGGCAGATGGTGGCGAGGGAACGCTCGATGCCGTTGCCGCGTGCGGCGGTGAGATTGTGACCTGCGAGGTGGCAGGTCCCTTGGGCAAGCGCGCGTCTGCCCGGATGCTGGTTGATGTCGAGTGCGAGTCGGCTGTAATTGAGATGGCCGAGGCGGCCGGCATTGGGTATTCGCCTTGTACGGAGTCGGCGGCGTTGGCGGCCACAACCTATGGCGTGGGCGAGCTCATGCTTCGCGCGGTTCGCATGGGCGCAAAGACACTCTATATTGGTCTGGGCGGCAGTGCCACCAACGACGGTGGCGCCGGCATGCTGCAGGCGCTGGGCGCGCGTGTGGTCGATGACCAGGGCTGCGATGTCGCCCCCGGTCTTGCCGGACTTGAGCGGGTGGCGAGCGTTGATTTGGCGCCAGCGCTTCGGGCTTTGGATGGCGCTCGTATTGTTGTGCTTTCGGATGTCGATAATCCGCTCGTAGGGCGTCGCGGCGCGCTTGCGGTGTTCGGCGGACAGAAGGGTCTGCCGGCGGATGATGCCGAGGCACTGAGCAGGTGCGACAGCTGGATGGTCGGCTACGGCCGCTTGCTCGATACAGCGATTTTCGAGGCGCGGGCCCAAGGGTTGCTGCGCGTGCCCGAGGGTGCACGGACATTTGGCTCGGTGCTCGGCGTGCCCGGTGCGGGCGCTGCCGGTGGCTTGGGCGCGGCGTTGCTGGCGCTCGGTGCGGAGCTGCGCTCGGGTGTGGAGACGGTGCTCGATCTCGTGGGGTTTGACGAGCGCGTGCGCGATGCCGACCTGGTCATAACGGGTGAGGGCAATATGGATGAGCAGTCCTCCGCCGGTAAGGCGCCGGTGGGTGTGGCCCGTCGTGCGAAGCGATATGGCAAGCCGGTGATTGCTGTCGTGGGCGGTCGCGCTGATAACCTGGATGCGGTGTATGGGCAAGGCATCGACCTTGTACTGCCGATTTGCCGCAAACCCATGGGCCTGGAACAGGCACTCGATCCGCAAGAAGCCACAACCAACCTCATCTGCGCCGGCGAAGCGGCCGCTCGATCCTACGACCTTGGCCGTATCTAAAACCCATCCCCTCGATAAGTTGCGGTGAAATACGGAGCGTTTTTGCCTTTAAGGGGCCAATTCAGTCCGTATTCCACCGCAACTTCGAGAATGGCCATTCGAGGTTGGCCGCCTTGTGCCTTGGGTCGGACCGTTTGCCACGAAATGCGGCCATCTACTACGTTAAACCGGCCACCTTCGACCATCCCGGAATTTGCAAAAACAAAACCGCAGGTAGAAAGCTTGCCGATTTTCGAAAAAGCCGGCTATGGTTGACCCTTGCGGCCTAAACGTAGTAGATAGGTCCTTTCTGTGGTGCGGCACCAAGCCGGTCATTTTGGGATGGGACTATTTTGACTACTCATTGGCTGCTCTGGCAATCGGGCTGCAAAAGTAGTCAAAAAAGCTCCGTCCCAAATTAGCTACCTTGCTCTGGCGGGCGGGAGCAGGTAAGATATACCGAGCGCCTAGCGCGTTCGATGGGTTCGGATGACGACATGTTCCGAATCTGGTCAGGTCCGGAAGGAAGCAGCCATAAGGAGCCTCTGTCGGGCATCCGAATCCATCGAACGCACGGGCGCTTTTTGGTGCCGCGACATGGCCCGGCCGGCGGCGAGGTATTTGGTGTCTCGCTGGTCCTCGGCTGCGCCTGCGGGATCGCTCGACTACCAAATACCTCGTCACCGGCCGGGCCCCGTCGTCCAAAAATCACCCGTAAAGGCGCGTTTATCTAATTTAATCTATCCCTTAAGGAACGCGGCTTGCTGGTGTTGTCTGGGCATTGATGGCTGCGTGGTTCAAGAGACGGCGGCATTACCATTTGTTTTTTTCAAGTAAAGAGGTCCGTTTCCCTGGGTTGGGGAAACGGGCCTCTTTTTGTCTCTTGGCTTGTGGATTGGCGGAGACAATAACCGCTGGCAGCTATTTCGAGTTCTTGATGCGGCGTGTGGCTGTGGCGGTTATTCCGAGGCCTGCGGCGGCGACTGCTGCGAGTGCGATTGCGCTCGGCGCTGCATCGCCCGTGTTCGCGAGCTTGCCGGCGGTCGTATCTGCTTGCTTGCCGCTGCTCGAGTTCGCCTGCTTGGTGGAGCTTGGTAGGGCGTCTTTGCCGGTTGCAGGTGAGGCAACGGGCGGTGTCGCCTCGGCGGGTTGCGTTGAGGCGGAGGGAGGCGTCGTCTCGGTCGGTTTCGTTATCTCGGGCGAGGTGGCCTTGTCTGCCGCGGCTTTCGCCTCTTCGTATGCCTTGCAGGCGTCGTCATAGGCCGCTTGCGCTTTTTTCAAATTGTCGAGGAGCGCATCTCGCCAGGCTGTGAACCGGTCGATATCGGCTTTATATTTCTCTACAGCACGTTCACAGTCATTAACTCGTCTTTCCTCTCTTCTGAGGCGGTACTGGAACTCGCGGAGCTCCGTTTCGCAATAGTTTACGTGCGTTTTTGCCGATATGATCTCACTGTGCAACTGCTTTATTTGCTGTTTAACAGTTTCGACAAACTCCTCGTAGCCGAGTGCTTCGAGTGTCTTAAGCATCTCATGTTTCTTCTCTAATTCTGCCTGGAGCTCGCTTACCCGGTTGATGGCCCCGTCGTATTTGGCTTGGGCAGCATCGATGTCCGCTTGCATGGTGGGAAGGAGTTCCCTCCCTTCGGCGGCTTGCGCCGCCATCTTTTCGCGGTACTCTTGAAAACGGGTAATGTCATCATTGAATCTCGCAATTTTCTCGGGACTTGCGGCGTTTTTTGCGGCCTCGAGGTTTTTGAGCGCTTCCTGCATGGCTGCATACGCTTTTTCTTCTGCGGCGGCCGCGTCTTCTGTCTGCGGGGCGCCCGAATTGCCGTTGGCGGCGCTCGTCTGCGAAACGGCCGCACCGGTGGGGGCGCTGGTTTCTGCAGCGATCGCCGTTACGGGGGCGATTCCCGCGACAAGTGCCGCGGAAAGGGCGATGCCCACAGTTGCTCGTCTTGCTCTTCTTGCGAGAATGTCGTTCATCTCGGCACCTCATTTCAAGGGTCGGCGACTAACTTGGTAGCACTAATGCAAGTATGCCAAGTGGTCGACCCGACACTGGCTGGGTGCGCGCCTCTCCGCTTCTTTGGAAACCGAATCCCATTAGAAATGACGAGTTGTTTACGCTTCTTTTGGGCTCACCGTACTATCATGATTCGGATTGAGTGTGAATGATGATAGGGAGCGCCTATACATGATTGAGCTGCTCAGGCGTTTTGGTGGTAAGTTTCGCCGGTATATGGTGATTGGCCCTGCGTGTAAGCTGATCGAAGTGATCTTTGACCTGCTGACGCCGCTGGTGATTGCCCAGATGATCGATAAGGGTATTGGCGCACACGATGTCAACGCCGTTATCCACTACGGCATGGTACTTGGCGCCATGGCTGTGATCGGCATCTCGTTTACGCTCGTCTGCCAAAAGATGGCGGCGCTCACCTCGCAGGGCATGGGCACCGATATCCGCGGTGCGCTCTACCAGCACATCAACAAGTTGAGCTATGCCGAACTCGACCGCTTTGGCACGCCGTCGCTTATCACCCGCATCACCAACGACGTCAACCAAGTGCAGCTTGCCGTGGCGCTGGGCGTGCGCATGCTCATCCGCTGGCCCTTCTTGGCGGTGGGCTCTATGTGCGCGGCCCTTGCCATCGACCTTAAGCTCGGCATGATCTTTTTGATTTGCACGCCCGCCATTGGCCTGGTGTTTTGGTTTGTCATGGCGCGCTGCATTCCGTACTACAAGCAGCTGCAGGCAAAGCTCGACCGCATCGCGCTCATTTGCCGCGAGGGGCTTTCGGGCGCCCGCGTGGTTCGCGCCTTTGTGCGCGAGGGCCACGAGCGTGAGCGTTTTGCCCAAGCCGCCGATGACCAGGCCAATACCGCCATCGCGGTGGGCAAGCTCTCGTCGGTTCTCAACCCCGTGACGTTTTTGGTGATGAACCTGGGTGTGTGCGCCATCCTGTGGGTGGGCGGCATTCAGGTCAACGCGGGCGAGCTCACGCAGGGCCAGGTCATGGCGTTTGTGAACTACATGACGCAGACCCTGACCTCCATCGTGTACGTCGCCAACCTGGTCGTGGTCTTTACCAAGGCGAGCGCCAGTGCGTCACGTATCAACGAGGTGCTCAATTGCGTGCCGAGCATCACCGACGAGGATAACGAGCCGGTCGCACTGCCCCAGGCACCCGCGACGGACATCGACGCCCCGGTCTCCGCTCTGAGCTTTGACCATGCGAGCTTTTCGTTTGGCGTGGGCGCCGCAAATGCCGTGAGCGATGTGACCCTGGAACTCCCGCTGTGCAAGACGCTTGGCATTATCGGCGGCACGGGCAGCGGCAAGTCCACGCTCGTCTCGCTTATCCCGCGCCTGTACGATGCGGGCACCGGCAGTGTGAGCGTGATGGGCTCCGACGTGCGCGCCTGGCCGCTCGAGCAGCTGCGCCGTGTGGTTGCGACCGTCCCGCAGCGCGCGTCGCTGGTGAGCGGCACCATCCGCAGCAACCTGACCTGGCGCGACGAGTCGGCAACCGATGAAGAACTGTGGACGGCGCTCGATATGGCGCAGGCAAGCGAGTTCGTACACAACAAGCCACAGGGGCTCGACGCCCCGGTCGAGGCGGGCGGTAAGAACTTCAGCGGCGGCCAGCGCCAGCGCCTGACCATCGCGCGCGCCTTAGTGGGCACGCCGCAGGTTCTGATCATGGATGACTCCGCCTCGGCGCTCGATTTTAAGACCGACGCGGCGCTTCGCCATGCCATTCGCGAGCGCAGCGTGCGCGGTGCCGCCGAGGGCGGGCTGCCGCTGACGACCGTCATCGTGAGCCAGCGCGTCTCGACCGTGCGCGATGCCGACATGATCTGCGTGCTCGACCACGGCTCTGTCGCAGGCCTGGGCACGCACGATGAGCTGTACACGACCTGCCAGCTCTATCGCGAGATTTGCCAGTCGCAGCTTCGTCGCGAGGAGCTCGAGGGTCAGCAGGGGAGCGCGATGCCCGCGCCCGCCCCAGGCGCCCCGGCTGCCCCGGCATCCACTTGCGCAAAGGAGGGCTGCTAGATGAATCCGTATACTTCTTCCGGTTCGGTCGCCACGATGACGGCCAACGTGTCCGGCAACGATAACCTCAGCGACCTGGGCGACGGTCCGCGCCAGCCCGGCGACCCCGAGCGCTACCCCGTGGGCGCGGTAACTCGCCGCCTGCTGGGCTACGTCCGTCCGCATCGCATTTCGTTTACGGCGTCGTTTGTGAGCGCCGCCATCTCGGTGATCTTGCAGCTCTATACGCCCATCCTCATTGGCGAGGGCATCGACCTCATCGTTACCGCCGGGCAGGTGGACTTCGGGTCGCTGCTGCCGCTCGTTACCAAGCTCGCGATTGTCGTGGTGGGTGCGGCGGCCTTTCAGTGGCTGCAGGGCTACTGCGTCAACCGTCTGTCCTACGAGACGGTGCGCGACATGCGCGTGGAGGCGAGCGACAAGCTCAGCCGCATGCCGCTTAGCTTTATCGACGGCCATGCCCACGGCGACCTCATGAGCCGTGTGGTCAACGACGTCGATCAGGTGGGTGACGGCCTGCTGCAGGGCTTTACGCAGCTCTTCACCGGCGTCATCACCATCGTGGGCACGCTCGCGTTTATGCTCTCCATTAACCTGACCATGACGCTCGTGGTGGTGCTCGTCACGCCGCTTTCCATTTTTGCAGCCGGCGCCATCGCCAAGCTCTCCAATAAGAGCTTCACTGCTCAACAGCGCATCCAGGGCCAACTCGGCGGTCATATCGAGGAGTATGTGGGCGAGCAAAAGCTCGTGGACGCCTTCGCCTACGGCCCGCACGCTCAACAGCGCTTTGATGTCCTCAACGCCGAGCTCTATACGGCGGGCGAGCGCGCGCAGTTTATGGGTTCGCTTTCTAACCCCGGCACGCGCTTTATCAACAACATCATCTATGCCGTGGTCGCCGTGATTGGCTGCGTGGGCGTGATCACGGGCGTGCCCGCTGCGCTCACGGTGGGCGGCGTGCAGATTTTCCTGTCCTATGCCAACCAGTACACCAAGCCGTTCAACGAGGTCACCAACGTCATTACGCAGATCCAGACCGCATACGCCTCGGCGCGCCGCATGTTCGCGTTGCTCGATGCACGCGAGCAGGAGCCCGACGCTGTGGATGCCATTGAGCTCGCCGCCCCGAAGGGCGAGGTTTCGTTTGAGCATGTGGACTTTAGCTATGTGCCCGACCGCAAACTGCTGCAGGATATCTGCATCGAGGCCAAGCCCGGCATGCGCTTTGCCCTGGTCGGCCCCACGGGCTGCGGAAAGACGACGCTCATCAACCTGCTGCTGCGCTTTTACGATATCGATGCCGGCCGCATCGCGGTCGATGGCAAGGCTTCGCGTGACTACACGCGCGCAAGCCTGCGTTGTGCCTTTGGCATGGTGCTGCAGGACACTTGGCTGTTCGAGGGCACGGTAGCGGACAACATTGCTTACGGTTGCCCAGGCGCCACACGCGAGCAGGTTATCGAGGCGGCCAAGCGCGCGCATGCACACAAGTTTATCGTGCAGCTGCCAGGCGGCTACGATACGGTGATCGGCGAGGACGGCGGCACGTTTAGCCAAGGTCAAAAACAGCTGCTGTGCATCGCGCGCGTCATGCTCACCGATCCGGCGATTCTGCTGCTGGACGAGGCAACGTCGAGCATCGATACGCGTACCGAGCTGCAGGTGCAGGCGGCATTCGACGAGCTCATGGCTGGCCGCACAAGCTTTGTCGTGGCGCACCGCCTGAGCACCATCCGCAACGCCGACTGCATTCTGGTGATGCGCGACGGCGAGATTATCGAGCGCGGCACGCACGACGAGCTGCTAGCGGCAGGCGGCTTCTACGCCGAACTCTACCGCAGCCAGTTCGCCCAGTGAGGAAGCCCGTGGGGCAAATTAATCAATCGACAGACGGTGGTTTACATCTGTCACGTTAGTACTAAGATATTCATCTAATAAATTGCATTAGTGGCTTTAGTTTTGGGGGAAACGAGGCAACGTGACTATGACGTGCTCTTTGGTGGTTAACAGCAAGAGCGGTAATACCAGGATGGTTTCGGGCGCGATCAAGCGCGCTCTGCAGGCTGCGGGCGTTGAATTCGTCCATGCCGCGGCGTTGAGCGACGATGCGGATGCAGATCAGGTTGCGCTCGAGGCGCAGGGCGCCTGCGCGGCCGACACGGTGCTCGTTGGCTTTTGGTGCGACAAGGGCGCGTGCACGCCTTCGGTTGCCGCGCTGCTCTCCGCTCTGCACGGCAAGCGCGTTTTCCTCTTTGGTACCTGCGGTTTTGGCGCTGACCAGAGCTATTACCAGCAGATTATCGACCGCGTAACTTCCAATTTGGCTGGGGATGCCGAGCTTGTAGGCTGGGCGATGTGCCAGGGTAAAATGGGCCCCGCGGTCAAGCAACGCTACGAGGCCATGCTCGAGCAAGATCCCGACAACGCCCGATTTAAGATGCTGCTCGACAACTGGGTTGCCGCGAAGGATCACCCCACCAAGGAGGACCTGGACAACATGGCCGCAGCCGCCAAGAAGGCCGTGCTGGGGGAGTAGCTCCCATCGCTGACGGCGGTCGGTCCATCTTTCTAAATGAAACGTCCTCCCGGGCGTCGGGGCACGAAGTTCCCTGCTCTACAGTCCTGCGCAAGACGAAGGCCACATTAAGTGGCCTTCTTTGCGTGCGGAACTCGCGATGAACTTCGTGCCCCGCCGTCCGGGAGGACGCCTCTTTATTGATGGGAGGCCTGATAGGTCGATGGTTCCGTGCCCGGATGCGTCCAAAGTGGGACGGGCTTTCCGGATGGGCAGGCTTTCGAAAAATGCGTCCCGGAATTTGCCTTTGGAATGGGACGTAGTTTCCCGTTGAGGTGCTTTGCGGAAAGTGCATCCCACTCTGGGCGGGGGACTCAACGGGAAACTGCGTCCCATAATTAGGCCGAGAAATGGGATGAACTTTCCCAATGAGAGCCAACCGGAAACCACGTCCCAGAATCAGCCCAAAGTGGGACGCACTTTCCCAACGAGCCTCAACCGGAAAATACATCCCGGAATCCAGCTGAATAGTGGGACACACTTTTCCAATCGGGTCCCAAGCGGAAACTGCATCCCGTTCCGGACGTGAATTCTGGGACACGGTTTCCGGATACAAAGAAGGCCACAAGACATGGCCTTCGACTTATATATGTTCAGCGGATACCCCTATGACAAGCTGCGCTCCAACAACAGGGCGTCTGTCCGGGCGGAGGCATATAAGGTTCATCGCGAGTTCCGCACGCAAAAGGGGCCACTTAATGTGGCCTCCGTCTTGCGCAGGACTGTCCGAGCAGGGAACCTTATATGCCTCCGCCCGGACAGACGTTTCAGTTGTGAATTAGCAGCGACCCGCTACTTGATCTTGGTTGTACCCGGTGCCAGGTTGGGGTCGGTCTCGTTGGCCTCGGTCTGGAAGTGCTCGGTGTACACGTTCTTGCCGTCGCGGAACATCTCGTAGTACTGCATCTTGGCGTAATCCTCGCGTGCCTTGGTGACAGCCGCGGCAGCGGCATCGTCACCGGTGACGTTGGAGGAGAGCGCCCAGCGCAGGCTGGCGTCCTCGTAGCCCACCGAGTTGATGGCGGGCAGCGACTCGCGCAGCGTCATGTGCGCTTTCTGGTAGTCGGTCAGCGGTGCGCCGATCAGCTGCATAAGCTGCGTGGACAGGTAGTTGGTGGACAGGTCGTCGACCTCGCTCGTCTGGTCGCAGCCGGCAACGTCGTAGTTGGCCCAGATGATGTAGTCGGTCTGCCACAGACGTTCCTGGTGCGTGGCATCGTCCTCGCCGGTAAACCACTTGTCGTTGAACTCAGACGGGAAGAACGGCTGGTGGTCGCCCCAGAACACCACGACTACCTTACGGTCGAGCTTGCTCAGGGCGTTGAGGAAGTAGCGAAGCGCCTGGTCGGACTGCTCGATGCACGAGACATACTCGTCGACATCGGAGAGCGTGCCGTCCTCGACGGTCTTGGCGTCCAGATCGGTCGTGTCGATGTTCAGGTGCATCTGCTTGTCGACCGGCAGCAGACCCGTGTCGTAGCCCGAGTGGTTCTGCATGGTCACGTCGAAGATAAACTGCGGATCGGCGTTCTGGTCGAGCAGCTCAAGAATCTTGTCGTAGGTCGCCTGGTCGGTCACCATGCCGCGCAGGGTATCGGCGCCCTGGAAGTCGTTGATGGACAGGAACTGGTCAAAGCCAAAGTCCTTGTAGACGTTCTCGCGGTTCCAGTTGGTTGCGTGGTTGGGGTGCATGGCCGTGGTGGAATATCCGAGCGACTTGAACTGCTCTGCCAGGTTCCCGGTCGTTTCCATGTTGTAGATGGTGTAGGGGTACACGCCCGAGCCCAGGTTGGCCATGGAGTTGCCGGTCATAAACTCAAACTCGGTATTGGCGGTACCGCCGCCGTAGGCGCTCACGTAGAGCTTGCCGCGGCTGAGGCAGTTGGACAGGTTCTTAAAGTACTGCGGGCCCTCGTAGCCGGCACGCATATTCTGGTAGATGGATAGGTCCGAGAAGGTCTCGTTCATGATGGCGATGACCGTGGGTTTCTCGCTGTCGAACTGCTCCTTTGCGGCGGTGCGCTCGTCACTCTTGGCTGCGTCGGACTTGTCGTAGGCCTTGGCGTACTTTTTGAGCGTGGCCTTGGCATCGTCGACGGAGTAGTCGGCGGGTTTGGGCGGCTTGATGGACTGCGCTGCGCTAATGAAAGCGGGCAGGTAGCCCTCGCGCCAGTAGCTCTCGAGCGGGCGCCAGGTATAGACGGTGATGCCGAGGGTGTTGTAGTAGTCGATGAGCGTGACGTGTGCGGTCACACCGCCCAGGCACAGCACGGCGACGAGCAGGTTGGTGAGCAGCATGCGCTTGGCGTTGGCGGCGCCCTTCTGACGGTGCGGTGCCACCAGGCCGGCGTACTCGCACAGCAGCATGGCGATGGCGGTAAAGCCCATGGACAGCACACAGAACAGCGAGATGGAGAAGGTGTAGCCGGTGCCGGCGACCGCGGCGGCGGTGGAGATGGCCGAAAGGTCGCCCGGCTGGATGGGCATGGATTTAAACGTGATGACGAAGAACTCGGCAATGCCCAGGACAAAGAGGGCAAAGGCCAGGACCGCGGGAGCTGCGCCGTGGCGCTGGAACAGGAAGAACAAGCCGATCATGAGCACGGTGATGATGGCCCACTCGAGCAGGATGCACAGGGGGTAGACGCAGGTAAAGTCGTGGTTGGACGAGACCTCCATGCCCAGCAGCGCAAAGACGCCGGCGAGCAGCAGGCACAGGACGGCGGCGACGAGTGGTTTGCCCACAAAGGCGCCGCGCAGGCGGGCGAGCTTGCCGGTGGGGGCGGGGGCGTCGGGCTTGGCGAACGCAAAGACGCGCGGGGCGATGCGATCGCGGGCGATGCTGGCCCAGGCGCATCCGGTGAGGATGGCGTTGGTCAGGATGAGCATCACAAAGGCGAGCGGCTCGTTTTGGGCGACGAGGCCAATGGCGCCCCAAATAGTCAAAAAGACCTGGAACAGGCCGAAGACGACGCTCCACCCAAGAGCGCTTTTGGCAACGGTGCCCGACTGAGCGCGAATGGCCTTGGCCTCGCGCAAGACAAGGTAGACGGTCGCCGCAAGACCGACGAGCGAGATGGCGGCAGCGAACATGCTGAGACTCCTCACAAACTAAAACGTACGAAAGCGGGGGTTTACCCGATTGTTACCAAGATATGCGCTGCAATTGGTGGCTGCGCACAACAACCAGCCATATTAACGCGCACGTGCGGCGGTGTGGCGCAATGTAGTGGCGGCCTGCGCGATAATGGACGGGAATTACACGGAAACGTAAAGGCTTCTTAAAGAATTAGCGAGGATAGAGCTATGGGCGAGCAGGTTTGTATGACGGGCACCGAGTACTGCGGCGGAGCTGTGGGCGTGGACGCGGGCGGCTATCCGGTCGAGACTACGGGCAACGCGGCGCTGGACATCTTGGAACACCGCTCGTCCACGCGTGCCTTCGCGCGTGATGACGACGACCGTCCCGTGGCGGTGACCGACGAGCAGCGGGCGGCGATCTTGCATGCGGCGAGCCGCGCGCCGTCGGCGGGCGCCATGATGATGTATTCCATCGTGAGCGTCCGCGAGCAGGCAACGCTCGACCGCCTGGCCGACCTGTGCGACCACCAGCCCATGATCGCCAAGGCGCCCTGGGCACTTATATTTGTGGTCGACTATGCCAAGTGGATCGATCTGTTTGAGCACGTGGGCTGCTTTGAGCCCGAGTTTGTAGAGCGTACGGGCAAGGCGCCCCGCCGCGCGCCGGGTCTGGGCGACTTTGCCATCGCGGCTCAGGATGCCGTGATCGCCGCGCAAAACGCCGTGGTTGCCGCCGAGGCCCTGGGGCTGGGGAGCTGCTATATCGGCGACATCGTCGAGAACGCCGAGGAAGTTGCCGCGCTGCTCGATCTGCCGCCCTATACCATGCCGCTGTCGATGCTCATCATCGGCACGCCCCGTAAGGAGCGCCCGGCAATCGCGCACCCCGTGGTGAACCTGGTGCACGAGGAGCGCTACTGCCGTGCGGATGCCGCGACTATGGATGCGCAGGTGGCCGAGATGGATGCGATGTTTCGCCCGCACGCCCGTGAGGTGGGGGAGCGCGTCGTGGATATCTACACCCGCAAGCACACGAGCCCCTTTATGGCCGAGATGAGCCGCTCCATGGAGTGGTGGTTCAAAAACTGGCTCGGAAAATGACGAATGTGACAAGGGGATAGTCCCTTTGTCACACTTCATATCGCCGCGGTAGCCTAAAGACTGTATAAATCTTTATCTAGCTGGGAAAACAGTGCATTAAAACATGGGCCGATTACCTATAATCCCTTCGAACATTAAAGTTGGGAGGAAACCGGCTTATGGAACAAAAGGCCAAGGAGGCAGCCTCGCACGCTGCGATTCCTGTGAGCATCTCGGCGATGCTCGTCACGCTGGGCGTGGTGTACGGCGATATCGGCACCAGCCCTAT
This sequence comes from Collinsella aerofaciens, assembly GCF_028209885.1. GTDB lineage: Bacteria > Actinomycetota > Coriobacteriia > Coriobacteriales > Coriobacteriaceae > Collinsella > Collinsella aerofaciens_BA. The sequence goes on from NZ_JAQLEM010000010.1 coordinate 54,154, forward strand.
GTATGTAACCAAGGCGCTCGTTGCCGGCAACGGCGGCATCGGAAGCGTCACGGAGGAGTTCGTGCTCGGCGCGCTCTCCCTTGTCGTGTGGACGGTCACGCTGCTGACCACCATCAAGTATGTGCTCATCTCGCTGCGCGCCGATAACCATGGTGAGGGCGGCATCTTTGCCCTGTACAGCCTGGTCAAGCGCTGCGGCAAGTGGCTCATCATCCCCGCCATGCTGGGTGGCGCCGCGCTGCTCGCCGACGGCATCCTGACACCTGCCGTTACCGTTACCACGGCCATCGAGGGCCTGCGCACCATCCCGGCGGTCCATGCCGTGCTGGGCGATGACCAGGGTCGCGTCGTCGCCATTACGCTCGCCATCATCATCGTGCTCTTCTTGGTACAGCGCATCGGTACGGCCAAGATCGGTCACGCCTTTGGCCCCATCATGACGCTGTGGTTCCTGTTCCTGGGCGGCACGGGTCTGTTCTTTGTTTTCCAGCACCCCGCCGTGCTGCTGTGCCTCAACCCGGTGCGCGGCATCGCCTTTTTGCTGAGCCCCAACAACCACGCGGGCATCATGATTCTGGGCAGTTGCTTCCTCGCCACCACCGGTGCCGAGGCGCTCTACTCCGACATGGGCCACGTCGGCCGCGGCAACATCTACGCTACCTGGCCGTTCGTTAAGTGCTGCCTGCTGCTTTCCTATATGGGCCAGGGCGCTTGGCTTATGAACAACGCTGCCAACCCCGAGCTCATGGGCATTGCCGACCTCAACCCGTTCTACCAGATGCTCGCCCCGGGCCTGCGCCCGTTTGCCGTAGGCCTTTCCACCGTCGCGGCCATCATTGCCTCGCAGGCGCTCATCACCGGCGCATTCTCGCTGGTGTCCGAGGCCAGCCGTCTGGACCTCATGCCGCACATGCAGGTCTTCTACCCTGCCGAGACCAAGGGCCAGCTCTACATCCCCATGGTCAACAACGTCATGCTTGTCGGCTGCGTCATCGTGGTGCTGCTGTTCCAGAACTCGGCGCATATGGAAGCCGCCTACGGCCTTGCCATTACGCTGACTATGATGTGCACCACGCTGCTGCTCTTCTTCTACCTGCACGAGGAGCGCAAGCTCAAGGTTGCTCCGTGGATCTTCGCGGCCTTCTTCCTTTTGCTCGAAGGCTTCTTCTTCGTGAGCTCGCTCACCAAGTTCTTCCACGGCGGCTATTTCACCATCCTCATGGCTGCACTCATCATGGGCATTATGGTGTGCTGGTACAACGGCACGGCGGTCGAGCAGCGCCAGTTTACGCTGCTGCCGCTGCGCAGCTACCTGCCGCAGCTCAAGCGCCTGCGCGACGACGACCGTTACGAGCGCATGAGTGACAACGTCGTGTACCTGACCAAGGACACCCATACCGACTACATCGACCGCGATATCGTCTATTCGATCTTGGACAAGCATCCCAAGCGTGCCCGCGCCTGGTGGTTCGTGAATGTCGAGACCATGGACGAACCGCACACCTTTGCCTATTCGGTCGAGACGTTCGGCACCGACTACGTGTTCCGCGTGCACCTGTACCTGGGCTACAAGATCAACCAGCGCGTCAATGCCTACCTGCGTCAGGTTGTTCAGGACCTGGCTGCCACCGGCGAGCTGCCGCCGCAGACGCATGACTACTCGGTCTACAAGGATCCGGGTAACATCGGCACGTTCAAGTTCGTCCTGATCCGTAAGCTTCTGGCGCCCGAAAGCGATGTGGAGCCCAGCGAGCGTACGGCCATCACGCTCAAGTACATCATTCGCCGCGCCGCCGGCACGCCCGCGCGTTGGTACGGCCTGGAGAACTCCAACGTGAGCTTTGAGTACGTGCCGCTGTTCACCAAGTTCAAGGCCGTGAACAAGATGCAACGCCTGGCTCCCAACGAGCGGCCGTAGACGTCGGCGGCTACACGGAGTTGGTTTTTGATGGATAAGCATGAGGCCGGGGAGGTAAACATGGATACAAAGGCGCTCGATGGCCGTGAGGCGGTGGTCGAAATGGTGCGTGAGGCGCGCGTCGACGCCGCCGAAGATCGGTTCTTTACGAATCGTGCCAACATGGACATGGCCGACCGCGTGATCTCGATCGTGGCACTGGTATTTGGAGCGGTGTGCGTGTGTGCCCTGCTCGCGCACGTGCTGTTTGTCTAGCGACCGCCGGTTGCAAAGGCTATACACTTGGAACCACCACAAGGGAAACCACCACAAAGGTGCCTGTCCCTTTGTGGTGGTTTTTGTTTTTGAGAGAGGGGCGGGACGCTGATGGACGTCCGTACGGACGGCGATATTGCCGATAGCTTTTGGTGGCGGCGCACAACGCTGACGCGCCGCACTCCTCTGTATGACGCCTGCGTATCGGTGGGGCTGCTGGTCGCGGCGACGATTGTGGGCGCGCTACTCGACCATCCGGGTCTCGCGCCGAGCATCATGATCGTCTATGTGTTCGCCGTTCAGCTGTGCGCATTCTTTACCTGGAGTCGCCTGTATTGCTTGCTGAGCTCGGCTGCCGCCGTGGCGCTCTACAACTTTTTGTTTGTCGACCCGCGCTACTCGCTGTCGCTTATCGACCGCGGCTATCCCGGCATGTTCTTCATCATGTTCGTGGTCTCGCTTGTGTCGAGCTCGATTGCGTTGGCCCTGCGCCGCGCCTTGGCACAGGCTGCCGCCAGCGACCGCCGCACGCATATGGTGCTCGAGACCAACCGCATGCTGCAGCGGTGCGCCGATCAGCATCAGATCGTTCACGCCATGGCCACGCAGCTGGCGCGTCTTTCGGGCTGTCCGGTCGTGTGGTACAGCGCCGACGCCGAGGGCGATGACCTGCTGCCGCGTGCGACGTACACAGCCGTGGGCGATGCCGCCCCGGTGCACGAGCCGGCGCCGCAGATGCCGCCGCGGCTCTCGGCGTCCGCCTATGTGGGAACGCCGCTCGACGCCACGTTTGGCGGCTCGGCGTTTTATGGCATCTACCTGACGGTTCGCACGGGCGACGGCTTCGTGCGCTCGGGCGACCCCGGCTCGGTGGTGGGCGTGCTGGCTATCGTTGCCGAGCCCGACGTGCTGACACATGAGGAGCGGACACTTGCCGATGCTATCGTGAGCGAAGGCGAGCTGGCACTCGATCGCGCCCGCGCCATGGAGGCCCGCGAGGAGGCGGCGGTGCTCGCCAAAAACGAGCAGCTGCGCGCCAACCTGCTGCGCTCCATCTCGCACGATCTGCGCACGCCACTTACCAGTATTTCGGGTAATGCCGACGTGCTGCTCGATCAGGGCTCGACCGGCACCGCGGTGCTCGACGCCCAGACGCGCCGCGGCCTGCTTCTATCCATTCGCTCGGATGCGCTGTGGCTCAACGCCACCGTCGAGAATCTGCTCGCCATCACCAAGCTCGAGGGTGGCGGTATGCGCCTGTCGACCACGCTCGAGCTCATGGACGATATCGTCGAGGAGGCGCTGCGCCACGTGAACCCTGCCGTGCGCGAGCACGACCTTAAGGTGGTGGCGTGCGACGAGCCGGCGCTCGTCAACGTCGACGCGCGCCTGATGGTGCAGCTGGTGGTCAATCTGGTGAACAACGCCATCACCTATACGCCCGCAGGCTCGCATATCATGATTTCGATTAGCGTCAACGATGGACGCGTGGCGTGCTCGGTGGCCGATGACGGACCGGGCATTGCACCCGAGGATCGCGAGCGCATCTTTGAGTCATTCTATACCGCCAACCATGGCCTGGCCGACAGCCACCGTAGTGTGGGCCTGGGGCTTTCGCTCTGCCGCTCCATTGCGCTGGCGCATGGCGGTAGCATAGAGGTTGCCGCGGCGGACCCGCACGGCTCGGTCTTTACGATTGAGCTTCCCGTCGCCGATGTTTCGTTTGATAAGGAGTAGCGCTGTGCCAAACTCTGCCGTAAAACCGCTCATCTTGGTTGTTGAGGACGACCCCGCTGTCCGCAATCTTATTGTTGCCGCGCTCGAGGCGCACGGCTTGCGTCATATGGCCGTGGAGACCGCCCATGCCGCCATCGCCGCCGCCTCATCGCAGGCGCCGAGCATCGTGCTGCTCGATCTGGGCCTGCCCGATATGGACGGCGTCAAGGTGGTGGAATCGGTGCGCGCATGGTCGGGTATGCCGATTATTGTGGTCTCGGCGCGCAGCGAGGATGCGGACAAGATTCGCGCGCTCGATGCCGGCGCCGACGACTACCTGACCAAGCCGTTTTCGGTCGAGGAGCTGCTCGCGCGCATTCGCACGACGCTCAGACGCCTTTCGTATGCGCAAACGGGCGGTGTTTCCTCTGAGGGCTCGTTCGATGCCGGTGAGCTGCATATCGATTTTGATGCCGGCATCGCCACGATGGATGGCGAGGAGCTGCATCTGACGCCGATTGAGTACAAATTGTTATGCCTGCTAGCGCACAACGCCGACAAGGTGCTGACGCACCAGTTTATCCTGCACGAGATTTGGGGCACGGCAACCAAGAGCGACCTGGCGAGCCTGCGTGTCTTTATGGGCACGCTGCGTAAGAAGATTGAGTCCGACCCCGCGCATCCGCGCTATATCCAAACGCACGTGGGTATCGGTTACCGATTGGTCACCCAAGGCTAGATCGCCAACCACCATCCCAATATGAGTTGCGGTGAAATACGGTCTAAATTTGCCTAATTCCAGGCAAAACAGTCCGTATTCCACCGCAACTTTGTTTATTTGCCTTTGGGCTTGCTGGCGTAGAACTTCTTCTTTTTGGACTTGCCGGCAGGGGAGGGTTTGCCGGCAAAGTTGGACCTGCCGTTGCCGGCCTGCGCGTGCGTGGGCACTGCCGCGCGAGGCTTGCGGACCTCGGGGTTGCGCAGCTCCTCGACACGCTCGGCAATCTCCTCGGCGCTAAAGCCGACCTCGGCCATGGCGTCCTCGATGGGCAGGCGGCGCACGATGTAGCAGTGGTGCACCTTCTGGTTGCGCGCGAAGTCCTCGGGGATGGTCTGCGCCGTAATGTCCTCCAACACGACGCCCGCGCGCGCGAGCTTGCGCGTCTCGGGGCGGAAGCCGCGCAGGTTGCAGCTAAAGATGGCGTGGCCGCCCTGTGCGAGCAGGCGCGATACGCCGGCCAAAAGCTCAACATGGTCGCGCTGGACATCCCAGGTGCGGCGGCCCATCTTGGATGAGTTCGAGAACGTGGGCGGGTCGACAAAGATCAGGTCCCAGCGGTTGCGCGTCTGGCGCTGGTCGCGAATCCAGGCAAGCACGTCGTCGCGCACAAAATGATGCTGCGGACCAACAAAGCCGTTCTGGCGCATATTGCGCTCGGCCCAGTCCAGGTAGGTGTTGGAAAGGTCGACTGTCACGGTTTCCTCGACGCCGCCGTCGGCCGCATAGCAGGTGGCGGTGCCGGTGTAGGCGAACAGGTTGAGGAAGCGGCGTGCCTGTTTGGCGTGCTCGCGCACCAGGTTGCGGGTGACGCGGTGATCCAAGAAGATGCCCACATCCAGGTAGTCATCAAAGTTGACGGCAAAGGTGAGTCCGCCCTCTTCGATGAGCGGCAGGCGACGGCGCGCGATGTTGGCGCGCTCGCCCGAGCCGCCCTTGCCGGCGCCCTGCTTGCCGTACTGCGAGCCGCCGCGCGAACGCATGCGGGCCTTGGCGTGCACATGCTCGGCGGGAACATCTAGGATGCGCGGCGCGATGGCCAAAATGTCGAGCATGCGGGCCTGGGCTAGCGCGGGGTCGATGGTCTTGGGCGCGGCGTATTCGGCGATGACGAGCCAGCGGCCCGGCGTCTGCGGGCAACCCTCGTACAGGTCGATGGCGGCGGAGTAATCGGGCAGGTCGGCATCGTAGACGCGGTAGCAGCTCACGCCCTCGCGCTTTGCCCACTTGCGGCGCAGGCGGGCATTCTTGCGCAGGCGGTTGGCGAACTGCTCGGACTCGGGAATGAGCACGGGCAACGGCTTGCCGTCACCCAGGTCGAGCGTGGCGGCAGGTTCGGGCATGGAGGAAGCGGCGGCTTTGTCGTTGGCTTCGTTGGCATCCGCAACCTCGGCCTCGGCATCCGCACTGGTCGCAGCCTCAAACGCTGCGGCGGCGTGGTCGAGCGAGGGCCAAACCTCAATAGTTGCCTCTTCGTTATTGGGCATGATGGCGATGGAGCGCGCGGGCTCGGCATGGAGCGCGCGGGCCATAAGGCCATCGCGGGTGAGCGCGGCGACCGGCGCGGCGGTAAGCTCGGGCGCGCGGCGCAGCTCGCCGATGAGTGTCATGGCGTCGTGCATGAGCGAAAGCGGGGTCTCGGTGGTGTCCGCGACCACGGCGGCGCCGGCGACAGCGCCCACATGGTCCAGCACGGTGGCGGGCTTGGCGGCGCAAAAGTCGACAAAGCGCTTGTAGCCGGCGCACTTGACCATGCGCTCGGCAGTCTTGCGGGCGGTGGGGTCAATGTCCATGGCCACGATGCGCGCCTGGCGCTCGCGCGCTGCCGCCTCGCGCTCGCGCGCCTCGGCAAGCAGCTGCTCCCACAGAGCGGCGTCGTGCAGCTGCCAGCCCTCAAAGCCCCAGCGCTCGCGTGCGGCGCCCGGGGCGCGGTCGGTCAGAATGTTCACGGCTTCCAGCAACAGGCCGCCGCCGGCGCACGAGGCATCGATTAGCGTGGGAAGGGCTTCATTCTCGTAATCGTCGGCCGTCAACTCGCGCTCGCACAGTGCGGTCCAGCCGACCTGCGCCAGCACCAGGGCGGCGTAGTCGGGGCGCAACACGTGCGCACCCTCGCCGGCACGGGTCGCCGCGGGCGGCAGGCGCTTGAACAGTGGGTCGCCCGAAAGGTCCAGGCTGATGCTCGCGCGGCGCTGGCGCAGCGAAAGCAACAGGTGAACGTCGGGATCGGCAGCGTCGACATCGGCGCGACGGCCCGTGGTCTCGGCCAGACGGTCGCACAGCGCGTCCTTGGCGCGCAGGGCCGAGAAGCGCGTGTTGCGCAGCTGCTCGGTCACGCCGCGGGCGGTGATGGCAATGGTGGCGCCGGGGCGGACGATGTTCTCCCAGGCGATGTCGTAAACGCTATCGTACAGCTCATCGGCATCCTGCGCCTCAAAGCGCCCGAGCACCGCAAACACGCGGCTCGCTAGGCGTGACCACAGACAGGCGCGGTAGCCTTCTTCGAGCTCGCCCTCAAACGTGGCGCGGCCCTTCAGCCGGCGAACATGCGAAAGCCCGAGGCGTTTAAGCTCATCGGCGAGTGCGGACTCAAAGCCTTCGGGGCAGCTTGCGTAAAATTCCATGGGTGACCTCTCTGGTTGCGTCGCTCCATTATATGATGGATGCTTCGTTTGCCCTTATCCTCGAAAGGAACCCATATGATTGATGCGTGCCCCGATTCCGCCGTGCTCTTTTTTGACGTGGACGGCACGCTGACGTCGTTCGATCCCGACAACATGACCGACAAGGACTTTTCGGCGGTTCGCCCCTCGCAGGCGGTCGTCGAGGCGTTTCATCGTCTGCGCGACGCGGGACACAAGGCGTTTATCTGCACGGGTCGCCCCCTGTGGCTCATCGCCGATAGCTTGCGTGCGCTCGACCCTGCGGGCGTCGTTGCCATGGCGGGCGCCACGCTCGAGGTCGAGGGCCGCGTGGTGTATGAGGACTGCTTTGACGAAGACATTGTTGAGGAGCTTGCACGCCGTATGGCCGCGGCAGGGATTGAGGCCTTTTTCGAGACCAACGTGGCTACTTTTGCCCTGGAACCCGCGGGCGATGAGCAGTCGTCTCTGATCGGTACTTCTGTGGTGCACAGCGCCGAGGAAATGCGCGTCGACGGCCGTCTGCGCGTAGGCAAGGTGTGCCTCAACGCGCCCAGCTTGGCGCGCGTAGATAACGGTGACGGCTTTATCGATTGCGAGTTTGAGCTGTGCAACACCGGTGGTCAGAATCGCGAGCTGAGTCCCAGGGGCATTGACAAGGGCGTGGGCGTGGCGCGAGCGCTGGCGTATCTGGACCGCGAGGGAAATGCGCGCACCTTTGGCTTCGGCGATTCGGGCAACGACCTGGGCATGCTCGCCGCCGTCGAGACAGCCGTGGCCATGGGTAACGCCATGCCCGAGGTCAAAGCAGTCGCCGACTACGTGACCGACGATGTCGCACACGACGGCACCGTCACAGCGATGCAGCATTTCGGCCTCATCTAATGAATCCCGCGTTCTGACGTTTGCTCAAACTGCGACTCTTTGCTTTTGCATGCTCAATCGATTTATCAATCCAAACACTGAGGTGTTTATACCGTTCGCCGAGAAGATAAAAAACCGCAGCTCACGCCTTGATAAACGTAGGTAAAGTGTTTAGCAGTTTAACGCCCATGTGCAAGCGAAAGGAATCAGGCAGATGGCAATCAAGGTGTTCGCTGACGGTGCAAACCTCGAGGGCATGCTCGACATGTACGAGAACGGCAACGTTCAGGGTTTCACGACCAACCCGTCCCTTATGAAGAAGGGCGGCGTGACGGATTACCGCGCGTTTGCCAAGGAGGTCCTGACCCATATCACCGATGTATCCGTGTCGTTTGAGGTCTTTGCCGACGACGTCGAGACCATGGAGGTCGAGGCGCGCGAGATCGCTACCTGGGCCGAGAACGTCTACGTCAAGATTCCGTGCGTGACCACCAAGGGCGAGTCCACCGCCGAGCTGGTTCGCAAGCTTTCCGCCGACGGCATCAAGGTCAACGTCACCACTATCTTTACGCCTGCGCAGGTCGATGAGATGGTCGAGGCCGTTGACGCCGAGACGCCGTCCATCATCTCGCTCTTTGCCGGCCGCATCGCCGACACCGGCGTCGATCCCATTCCGTTTATGACGGAGTCGGTCAAGAAGGCCGCCGCCAAGCCCAACTGTGAGGTCCTGTGGGCGTCCACGCGCGAGCTCATCAACATTTACCAGGCCGAGGCCTGCGGTTGCCAGATCATCACGGTGCCCAACAGCATCCTGGCCAAGCGCAAGAACATCGGTCGCGACCCGTACGAGGTCTCGCTCGACACCGTCCGCGGCTTTGCCGAGGATATCGCCTCGCTCGGCTTCCATATCCTGCCGTAAGCAAGGGTACCCCCTGTAGCGACGTGCAAAATTGAGAGTATTCAGCAAGGTAAAGGTCTTTATCAGTTAACCGAAGCACGGAACAGCCCCCGTTATGGCTCTGACGACGCTAAAACGGGGGCTGTTTTTTGCTTTTTCGTCTCTGAGGGGCGTTCGGAACGGTGGAATTTGCAGAATACTCGCGATTTTGCACATCGCTACAGGGGGTACCTTTGCTTTGGCGGTTTACTTGCCCTGTACCATGGTGAGGGAGATTTTCTTGCGGTCGCGATCGACCTTTTCGACCCACACCTTGACCGTGTCACCGACGCGCACCACGTCGCTCGGGTGCTTGACAAAGCGGTTGGCCAGCTTGGAGATGTGTACGAGGCCGTCCTGGTGCACGCCCACGTCGACGAAGGCGCCAAAGTCGACGACGTTGCGCACCGTGCCCTTGAGCTCCATGCCGGGCTCCAGGTCGTCGATGGAAAGCGCCGAGCGGCTAAAGACCACCTCGGGCGCGTCGTCGCGCGGGTCGCGACTGGGCTTCTTGAGCTCGTTGACAATGTCGATGAGCGTCAGGGTGCCGCAGTCCAGGTCGCTTGCCAGCGTCGAGATGCTGCCCAGGCGGCGCTCGATATCGGGCACGCCGCCGCGGCTGAGCTCGCTGGCCGCCACACCGGCGCGTTCCAGGACGGACGTGGCCACCTCGTAGCTTTCGGGGTGGACGCTCGTCGCGTCGAGCGGGTTCTTACCGCCGCTGATGCGCAAAAAGCCCGCGGCGTTGAGGTATGCCTTGGGTCCCAGCTTGGGGACCTTCTTGAGCTGGCGGCGATCGGTAAAGGCGCCGTTTTCCTCGCGGTAAGCCACGATGTTTTTGGCCACGCTCGGCGTGATGCCCGATACGTATCCCAGCAGGCTCGCGCTCGCGGTGTTCACGTCGACGCCCACGCGGTTGACGACGTCCTCCACCACGTGGCCCAGGGTGCGCGAAAGCTCGGCCTGGTCAAGGTCGTGCTGGTACTGGCCAACGCCGATGGACTGGGGCGGAATCTTGACGAGCTCTGCCAGCGGGTCTTGCAGGCGGCGGCCCAGGCTCATGGCGCCACGCACGGTGACGTCCAGGTCGGGATATTCCTGGCTGGCGAGCTCGGAGGCGGAGTACACCGATGCGCCGGCCTCGTTGACGATGGTGTAGCGAAGGCTGGGCGCCTGCTCGGCAATGAACTCCGAAACGACTTCCTCGGTCTCGCGGCTGGCGGTGCCGTTGCCGATGACGATGGTGTTGACGCTGTCCTTCTTGACGAGGCGGGCGAGCTCGCGCTTGGTGCCGGCGACGTCGTGGCGCGGCTTGGTGGGGTAGACCACGCCGTGGTCGAGCAGCTTGCCGGTCTCGTCCATAACGGCGACCTTGCAGCCGGTGCGGTAGCCCGGATCGAGCGCGAGCACGCGGGCGCCACGGACGGGGCGTGCCGAGAGCAGGCCCTCGAGATTCTTGGCAAAGACGTTGATAGCCTCGGACTGGGCGCGAACGGTGAGTTTGGCGCGGGCCTCGCGCTCCAGCGAGGGGGCCATGAGGCGCCTGTAGCCGTCGGCGATGGCGGCGTCAAAGACGGGCGCGAAGACGCCCTGGCGTCGGGGCCAACGGCTGCCGAGGCGTGCCGTGGCGGCGGCGCCGTCGACGTTCACGCGCACGCGGAGCTTGCCCTCGCGCTCACCGCGGTCGATAGCCAGCACGCGGTGGTTGGGTATACGGCGCAGCGGCTCGTCAAAGTTGTAGTAGGGCTCGTAGGGGGTCTTCTCGGTGGGGTCGGTGGCTTCGACGACGATATCGGCGGTGTTTTGCGTAAAGGCGCGCAGGTCGGCGACGTTCTCGGGGTCTTCGGCCACCGTCTCGGCCACGATGTCCGCCGCGCCGGCGAGCGCCTTCTCGGGCGTGTCGAAGCCGGCCTCCTCGTTGACGTAGGCTGCGGCGGCGTCGAGTGCGCTGCCCTTGGCGGATGCCTGCATGATGATCATGTTGGCGAGCGGCTCCAGGCCTGCCCCGCGGGCCTTCTGCGCGCGGGTCATACGCTTTTTGCGGTAGGGCTTGTAGAGGTCCTCGACACGCTGGAGCTGCGTGGCCTCGCGAATCTGCTGCTCGAGTTCGGGCGTGAGTTTGCCTTGGGCATCGATGAGCAGAATGACGTCCTCTTTGCGCTGTTCAAGATTGCGCAGGTAGGACAGGCGCTCGTCGAGTGCGCGCAGGGCGACGTCGTCCATGCCGCCCGTTGCTTCCTTGCGGTAGCGCGAGATAAAGGGGATGGTGTTGCCCTCGTCGATGAGCTTGACGGCCGCCTCAATGTTGGCGGCCTTAAGGTTGAGCTCGCGGGCGAGCTGGGCGATAAGATCCATGGGACTCCTTGCGTTTAAGGTGCGTTTGCGACACAGGGCTACCAAGGATACCACCCGTCCCAAAAGGCTGTTTTGGGGCCGCGCCACGAAAACGGCCTATCTACTACGTTTTACCCGTAGGGGCTGACCATGCCTGGTTTTTCCGAAAATCGGCAAGTCGTCTACCTGCGGTTTTTATTTCGCGAAATTTGGCATGGTTAAGGGCGATCGGTTAAACGTAGTAGATAGGCCCATTTCGTGGCGAACGAATCAGACTGAGGCGCAAAATGGCCCCCGCCCCAGAAAAATCGTCGGCAAGGTAGCAAAAAGCCCCGCGGGCAGGAGGCTGCTCGCGGGGCAAAGAAGAGGGGCTTGTTGGTGGCGGACCGAAGGGTTCGGCATGGGGTTTCTGCCGCGGCCCGCCCTAAAGCGTTACAGCTCGACGAGCTGGCCGGTCTCGGCGGCCTCCTTGATAGCGTTAAGCAGCGTGAGCGTCTTGACGTTATCGGCGGGGGTCACGACGGGCTCGACCTCGCGGCGGACAACCTTCACAAAGTGCTTGAGCTGCATCTTGTGCGGCAGTGCCGGGTCGACGGCCGGAATCTCCATCTGCAGCGGCTTGTGCCAGTTAGAGGCGCCGTCGTAGGAGAACTGGTGCAGGCGGGGCAGCGACAGGGCGCCCTTAGTGCCGCCGATAAAGTAGGCGTCGGCGTCGAAGGGGCGGTACTGCGGATCCTCGCGAGCGGTGGCCTCCCAGTTCCAGGGGCTGGCGGTGGCGTCGGAGATGGTCATGCTTGCGAGCGCGCCATCGGCAAAACGGACGTTGACCACGGCGGAGTCCTCGGTCTCAAAACCGCGGGCGGCGCTGGACTGCATACCCTGGACGGCAACGGGCTCGCCCAGCAGGTAGCGGAGCAGGTCGACGTCGTGCACCAGGTTGACCAGGATCGGGCCGGCACCCTTCTTGCGGCGCCACTCGACATCGAAATACTCGTCGTTCTTATAGATCATGTAGTGGAAGCTCGACACGGTGAGCTTGCCCAGCTCGCCGGACTCGATGATCTCCTTGGCCTTGTTGACGAAGGGGTTGTGGCGACGGTGCTGGCCCACGAGCACGGGCACGCCGGCGGTCTCGGCCTCGGCAGCGAAAGCCTGGGCATCCTCCAGGTCGTTGGAGATCGGCTTTTCGACCAACGGCACGATATTGCGCTTCACAGCCTCGCGAGCAACGCCCAGGTGCAGGTCGTTGGGGGTGGCGATAATGACGGCCTCGGGCTTGACCTCGTCCATCATCTGGGCGGGATCGGTGTAAAACGGCACGCCGGCGGCCTCGGCCGTGGCGCGGGCGCCCTCAAAGGCGTCGGCGATGGCGACGAGCTCGGCCTCGGGCTCCTCGGTGACAAAGCGGATGTGGTTGCGGCCCATGGCGCCGGCGCCGATAACGGCAATGCGGACGGGATTGAGCTCAGACATTTCGACTCCTTAATACTGGTGGCCGGTGGAATGTGACAAAGGGGCAGTCCCTTTGTCACGTCGGTAAAACTAGGCAGACTTCTTCTTGCTGTCGGAGACCATCATGTAGACGGTGAGCACGACGGCGATGGCGGCGATCACGATGGCGCCGTAGAAGGACTGCTGGTAGGCGGCGCTGCCGGCCTCGGCGTGATACAGCACGGCGGTGATGGGCTGGCTGATCCAGGTGGAAGCGGCGTAGCCCAGGAACATGATGCCGTAGTTGACGCCGATGTTGCTGGTGCCGAAGGCGCCGCCGGTGAGCGGCGGGTAGATGACGAGCAGGGCGCCAAAGCTAAAGCCGAGCAGGGCGAGCGCCACAAAGAACATGGCCTGCGTAAAGCTCATCGACATGATGACGAGCGCGACGATGGTGACGACAAGGCTGATGAGCAGCGACTTGTAGGCACCGAGCTTGTCGATGATCTGACCAAAGGACAGGCGACCGACCAGGTTGGCGCAGGTGTTGACGGAGACGACCACGCCGCCGAGGGCGACGGCTGCGGCGCTCGTGGGGTCGGTGAAGAGCTGGACGGCGGCGATGGAGGCAACCTTGCCGACGAGCAGCGTGCCGGCGGTGGCGGCAAAGGCGAAGGTGATGATGAGGACCCAGAAGCGCGGGGTCTTGACCATCTCGCCCGGGGTGAGGTCGCCGAAGGTGCCGGCGTGTGCGCCACCCTTGGGGGCCTCGAAGCCCTCGGGCAGCCAGCCGGCCTCGGGGGCCTTCAGGAACAGGGCAGAGGCGGCGATCATCACAAAGAAGATGACGCCGAGCGCCTTAAGGGCGCCAAAGATGCCCAGGCTCGGGATGAGCAGTGAGGCGAGCACTGGGGACAGCACGGCGGGGCCGGCGGTCGAAGCGGCCAGGGTGATGCCGGAGGCGAGGCCCTTCTTGTCGATGAACCACTTCTGACCCGTGGTGAGCGCCGGGTTGTACCCCAGGCCGTTGCCGACGGCGGCGACGAGCGAGAACCACAGGTAGAACTGCCACGGCTCGGTGACGGTGCCGGACATGAACCAGCCCAGGCCGTAGCACACGGCGGCGGCGATCACGACGTTGCGCGGGCCGATCTTATCGGAGATGCGGCCGGCGAAGATGCCCGTTACGGCCATGATGGTCTGAAAGACCGGGAAGGCCCAGGTAAGAGCGCTGGACCACTCGGGGTAGACGGCGAGTAGGTTCTTGCTCACGACGGAATACAGCGCGATGGAGCTGATGAAGAACATGGTGACGCATGCGGCGGAAAGCACGACGGCGCGACCCTTGTTGGAGTTGGTGGAAGCCATTGGACTCTTTCTAATCGATGCGGGGGAGGAGCGGGCGTATCCGCGGGCCCTCCCTGTCAGGTTGGTTTACTGGTCAGTCGGCTTAGCGACGCCGGACTCGTCGGACCAAAGCTCGACGCCCTTGTTCTTAAGGTAGTTGTCGGCATAGGCGCGACGGCCGCCGGGCTTGGCGGTGAGGTCGCCCATCATGTTGGAGAAGCCGCCGTCGACCTTGATGGCGTCGCCGGTGGTAAAGTCCGATCGCGTGGACGCCAGGAACATGACGGCGTTGGCGATATCGCTGACCTCGCCGATGCGGCGCGTGGCGATCAGACGGCTGCGGCTCTTTTCGACCTCGGGATCGGCGTAGAAGTTGGCCGACATCGGGGTCTTGACGAAGCAGGGCTCAACGCAGTTGGAGCGCACGCCGTAGGGACCCCATTCGGCAGCCAGCATCTTGGACATCATGTTGACGCCCGCCTTGGTGGAGCTGTACACGCCCGAGAACGTCTCGGGGGAGTGGCTGGCAACGGTCGAGATGTGCACCAGGCGACCCTGGCCGGCCTTGATCATCTCGCGACCAAAGCGCTGCGAGGTGATGAAGTAACCGGTGAGGTTGACGTTGATGACCTCGTTCCAGTCGGAGAGCGGCAGGTCCTCCATGGCGGCGAAGCGCAGGATGCCGGCGGTGTTGACGAGGACGTCGACATGGCCGAAGTTGGCGATGGTGGCATCGACGGCGGCCTGAACCTCGGCCTCGTCGGTGGCGTTCATCTTGTAACCCTCGGCGTGGATGCCAAACTCGGCGGCGAGGTCGGCGGCTGCAGCCTTGACCTTTTCCTCGTCCAGATCGAGCAGGACGACGTTGGCGCCGTTGCGGGCGAACTCGCGGCAAATCTCGACGCCCATACCGCCGAGCGCGCCAGTCACGGCGCAGACATCGCCCTCGAGCTTAAGCCAATTGCTCATAGGAACTTCCCTTCTTGTGCCTCCCGGTGGGCCGCTCCCATTAACCGACCCACGTGGTTTTCGCTGGTTATCGTATGCTTTGCATTTGCGCAGGTGAATTGCATATTTGTTAGAATGGCGTTAACTGTAGGTTTATACTGTGCGATGCAGGCTATTCTCAATTGAGCGCGTGACCTGCGAAAACAACCCCCTGTGGCACCATGCGGTCACGGGTGCGAAAACGGGAGATTGACGTGTACGATCGACGACTTGAGGCCATATCGGCCGCCGCGGAGCTGGGAAGCTTCTCGCGTGCGGCGGCAAAATTGCGCGTGTCGACTCCGGCGCTCGTCAAGCAGGTATCGGGCTTCGAGGCGGAGTTCGGTATTACGCTGTTTGAGCGCTCGCATTCGGGCGTCAAGGTGACGCCGGCGGGTGCTCTGCTGGTGGACGACGCGCGCTCGATCATGCGCCAGTCCGAGGACGCCCTGCGCCGTGCTCGACGTGCGGCGGGTGACAGCGGTGCCGTGCGCCTGGGCGTGTCGATGATGTGCCCGGGGCGCCAAACGCTGTCGATGTGGACGGGCATCCACGATCTGGAGCCGTCGCTGCGATTTGAGATCGTGCCGGTAAGCAACCTCTACGACGAGCGCGAGACAGTCATGCGCAGCCTTGGTCGAGAGGTGGATGTGGTGCAGTCGAGTTTTTCTACCCCACGCTGGGGCGACACCTGCCAAAAGCTCCGCATCGTCAACGTGCCGTTTTATATCGACGTGCCGCGCACGAGCCCGCTGGCGCGCAAGACGCGCATCACGGTTGCCGACCTGGAGGGCATGCGCCTGCGCGTGCTCCGTCACGGCAACGACGCCATGGACAGCCTGCGCATCGACCTGTTGGCCGACGGCGGCGTGGACGTGATCGACGTGGAAAGCTTCGACTTTGCGCTCTTTAACGAGGCGGAGGAAAAGGGCGACGCGGTTCTCACCTGCGGAGCGTGGTCGGGGGTGCACCCGGCCTTTGTGGGCGTGCCGTTCCTGTGCGGCCGCGAGGTACCGGTCTTTCTGCACTACTCGCTCGAGCCCACCCTCCAAGTCCAAAAATTCGTCAACGCAATGGCTCAGCTTCTCAAATAGCTATCGTGTCGATGATTCTTTAATCCCCGTCCTAGAAAAATCATCTGGTAGAGTTGACCCCGCATGATTTACAAGACGCTATGCGCCACCTACTCTTTTGCCATTTGGGGGATTGAACTTGTGAATACTTCTGTCGCCAAGAAGGCCAGCCAGGCGGTGCGCCTGCTCATGATGGTGCTCACGGCAGTTCTCATCTTCTTCTTCATCAATGTTATGCTGCTCGTCTCCGATATTCAGGGCACGGCGCGCGTGGTCAACTACGCCGGTCTGGTGCGCGGTACCACGCAGCGAATCGTTAAGCTCGAGGACGCGGGCCAGCCTCAAGATGGCCTGCTCAAAGCCGTGGATTCATACATTAACGGTTTGCGTTACGGAAGTGACGACCTCAACCTCGTCCGTCTCAACGACGACGAGTATCAGACAAAGATGACCGAGCTTGCTAATTATTTTGATGAGCTTTGCACCGAGATCATCCGCGTGCGCGAAGTCGGCTATGAGAACACCGACATCATCTCCATGAGCGAGGAGTTCTTTGGCATTTGCGACGATGCTACGCGACTCGCAGAGGACTACTCTCAGGAGAAGGCGTCGGCGCTCAACTATCTCGAGGGCTTGGTGATCATCGACATCATGGGATTGGTGGCGGCCTTTGCGGTTGAACTTGTTCGAGCGGTGCGAACTGCCGCGCTCAATCGCGAACTGCAGAGCAAAGTCTATCTCGACGGAGCCACGGGACTGCCCAACAAGAACAAGTGCGAGGAGATCTTGGGGCAGGAGCAGTCTGTTTCCGCGGAGGCGCCCGTTGCGGTGTGCGTTTTCGACCTTAACAATCTGCATGCGGTCAATAACAGCTTTGGTCACGAGAAGGGCGACGAATGCATCCGCTCTTTTGCCCGGCAGCTGGGGCGTGTGTCGTCCGAGACCTGCTTCGTGGGTCGCGACGGCGGCGATGAGTTTATCGCGGTGCTGTGGGATGCCGATCGAGCTGCCGTGGAGTCCTGTCTCGCTCGGGTTCGTGCGAACGTGAACGAGTATTCCGAGGCTCACCCCGACATGCCTATTAGCTATGCGGTGGGCTATGCGCTTTCCAGTGATTTTGATGAACCGCCTACGATGCGCGAGCTCTTTTCCCAAGCCGACAAAAACATGTACATCGACAAGAACCGCGTAAAGACAGCCGAGGCAGCTGGGCCGCAACGCGAGGAGCGGTAAGCCTGTAACAGAGGGCATAGAAAAGCCTCCGCAGCCCGTGTGGCTGCGGAGGCTTTATTCGTTGCGGCGCATTGTGTTTGGGTCGTTGAGATGAGTCGATTTGCCCCGAAAGAGGAGGACATTGACCTTAGGGTCATGCCCGACGAATGAGCGGCAAATCGGCCATCTCGGCGGGCCGAACTACTCCAGCTCAAACGCTCCGGTATAGAGCTGATAGTAGTATCCGCGCTTGGCGATCAGCTCGTCGTGGTTGCCGCGCTCGATGATGCGGCCGTGGTCCAGGCAGATGATCGCGTCGGAGTTGCGCACGGTGGACAGGCGGTGTGCGATGACAAATGTCGTGCGGCCTTCCATGAGCTTGTCCATGCCGGCTTGCACGATAGCCTCGGTGCGGGTGTCGATGGAGCTCGTGGCCTCGTCCAGGATCATCGCCGGCGGATCGGCGACGGCAGCGCGTGCAATCGAAATCAGCTGGCGCTGGCCTTGCGACAGCTGGGCGCCGTTGCCGGTGAGCATGGTGTCGTAGCCGTCGGGCAGGCGGGTGATAAAGTCGTCCGCGCCCGCGAGCTTGGCCGCTGCGATGCACTCCTCGTCGGTGGCATCCAGGTTGCCGTAGCGGATGTTGTCCATCACGGTGCCGGTGAACAGGTTCACGTCCTGCAGCACCACGCCCAGCGAGCGGCGCAGGTCTGCCTTGCGGATCTTGTTGACGTTGATGCCGTCGTAGCGAATCTTGCCGTCGGCGATGTCATAGAAACGGTTGATGAGGTTGGTGATGGTCGTCTTACCGGCACCGGTGGCACCGACAAACGCGACTTTCTGACCCGGCTTGGCGTACACGGACACGCCGTGCAGCACCTCGTGGTCGGGCGTGTAGCCAAAGTCCACGTTGTCCATGACCAGATCGCCACGCAGCGGCACGTACTCGATTTCGCCGGTCGCGCGGTGCGGATGCTTCCACGCCCACATGCCGGTGTGGTGGTCGGCCTCCTCGAGCTGCCAAGTGTCGGGGTTGACCTGCGCGTTGACAAGTGTCACGTAGCCCTCGTCGGCCTCGGGCTCCTCGTCGAGCAGCTCAAAGATGCGCTCGGCGCCGGCAAGGCCCATGACCACGGCGTTGATCTGCTGCGAGATCTGGCCGATCTGGCCGCAGAACTGCTTGGTCATGTTGAGGAACGGTACCACGACGGCGATGGAAAGCGCCATGCCCGAGATGCTCAGGTTAGGCACGCCCAGCGCCAGGAAGATGCCGCCGGCTAACGCGACCAGCACGTAGAGCAGGTTGCCCAGGTTCATAAGGACGGGCATGAGGATGTTGGCGTACATGTTGGCCTTCTGCGAGACCTCGAAGAGCTTCTCGTTGCGCTCATCGAAATCGGCCTCGGCGGCGGACTCGTGGCAGAATGCCTTGACGACCTTCTGACCGTTCATGACCTCCTCGATATGACCTTCGACCACACCGAGCTCGGTCTGCTGCGCAATGAAGAAGCGCGCGGAGTTGGATCCGAGGAGCTTGGTCATAAAGGTCATAAAGGCGACGCCGGCAATGATGACCAGGCACATCCAGACGCTGTAGTACAGCATGATAAAGAACACCGTGACGATGACGATGATCGTCATGAGCAGGTTGGGCAGCGACTGGCTGATCATTTGGCGCAGCGTGTCGATGTCGTTGGTGTAGTGGCTCATGATGTCGCCGCGCTGATGCGTGTCGAAGTAGCGGATCGGCAGGTCCTGCATGCGGTTGAACATCTTCTCGCGCAGCTTCTCGAGCGAGCCCTGCGTGATGACGGCCATGGCGCGGTTCCAGAAGAGCGAAGACGCGACGCCCACGGCGTAGATGCAGCCGAGAGTAGTCACAAGCTTCAGAATTTTGGGCTGCGCGGCCGTCCAGTCGCCCGACTGCCATGATTCGCTGATGACCTGCAGCGCGCTCTGGAGAAACGTCGCGCCGATGGAGTTGATGACGGCGCAGAGCACCACGCCGGCGACGACGAGGGGCAAAAGCACCGGGTAGAAGCCAAAGAGCATCTTGATGAGGCGCGTCATGGTGCCGCCCTTGCGGTTGCGTGCATGCTCGGCGGTAGCGGCCTTACTCATGTGCCTCGCCTCCTTCCTGGGTCTGGATTTGCGATGCAGATGCCTCGGTGCCGGCTGCAGCGGTCTCGCCTGCGTCCTCGCCCTCGGCGCTCATCTTGTTCTGCGAGGTAAAAGTCTCGCGGTAGATCTCGCTCGTCTTGAGCAGCTCGTCGTGGTTGCCGATGTCCTTGATGCGGCCGCCCTCCATGACGATGATGCGATCGGCATCCTGCACGGAGCTAATACGCTGGGCAATGATGAGCTTGGTCGTGTTGGGCAGATAACTCGCCAGGCCCTCGCGGATCTTGGCGTCGGTCTTGGTGTCGACGGCGCTCGTGGAGTCATCCAGGATCAAGATCTTGGGGCGACGCAGCAGGGCACGCGCAATGCACAGGCGCTGCTTCTGGCCGCCGGAAACGTTGGAGCCGCCCTGCTCAATCCAGGTGTCGTAGCCCTTGGGGAAGCCGTCGACAAACTCGTCGGCGCAGGCCAGATGTGCTGCCTCGCGGACTTCCTCGTCGGTGGCGTTCGGGTCGCCCCAGCGCAGGTTTTCGGCGATGGTGCCGCTAAACAGCACGTTTTTCTGCAGCACCATGGCTACCTGGTGGCGCAGCGCGTCCAGATCGTAGTTGCGTACGTTCACGCCGCCGACGCGCACGGTGCCCTCGGTGACATCGTACAGGCGGGCGATCAGATTCACGAGCGTCGACTTGGCCGAGCCGGTGCCGCCGATAATACCGATGGTCTCGCCGCTCTTAATGTGCAGGTTGATATCGTCGAGCGCCTGGCGCTTCGCATGCGCGGAATACTTAAAGCTCACGTGGTCAAAGTCGATGGAGCCATCGGCGACCTCGAGCACGGGCTCGGCGGGATCGGCGATCGTGGGCTCGGCGGCAAGCACCTCGGTAATGCGGTGTGCCGACTCGTCGGCCATGGTCACCATGACAAAGATCATCGACAGCTGCATCAGACTCATCAGAATCTGGAAGCCATAGGTAAAGATCGAGGAGAGCTGGCCCACGTCGAACAAGGTGCCCTGGCTCGTGATGATGAGCTTGGAGCCCAGGTAGATGATGACAACGAACGCGCCGTTGACGCAGATGTTCATCATGGGGTTATTGAAGGCGAGTAGCTTTTCGGCGCGGGTAAAGTCCATCTGGACGTCGCGCGCGGCGGTGGCGAACTTCTCTTTCTCGTAGTCCTGGCGCACATAGCTCTTGACCACGCGCATGCCGGTGACGTTTTCCTCGACGGACTCGTTGAGCGCGTCGTACTTGCGGAACACGCGGGCAAAGATCGGGCGCACCTTATAGATGATAAAGAACAGGCCAAAGCCCAGCAGCGGAATGATGACCAGGTAGACCATGGCGACGCTGCCGCCCATGGCGTAGGCCATGGCAAAGGCAAAGACCAATACCAGCGGCGCGCGCACGGCGATGCGGATGAGCATCATAAAGGCCTGCTGCACGTTGTTGATGTCGGTGGTGAGGCGGGTGACGAGCGAGGAGCTCGAGAACTCATCGATGTTGGCAAAGCTGAACGTCTGGATCTTGTAGAACAGGTCGTGACGCAGGTTCTTGGCGAAGCCGCAGCTCGCATGACTGCAGGTGACGCCGGCAGCGGCACCAAAAGCGAGCGACGTCAGTGCGATGAGCACCAAAAAGCCTGCGGTGGGAAGCATCTGGGCGACGGTGGCACCGTCTTTGATGGCGTCGATCATGTCGGCGGTGATAAACGGGATCATCATTTCGCAGAGCACCTCGCCAAGCACCAGTAGCGGCGTGGCGATCGTGACCTTCTTGTAATCGCGGATGCTTCCCATGAGGGTTTTAATCATCCAGTTCCTCCCAGGTTACGCGGATTTTTTCGAGCATCTCGGCGAGCTGTTCGCGCTCGTCGTGCGTAAGGGCGCTAAAAGCCTGTTCCCTAAAGCGAATGCGGGCGGCCTGCTCAATGCGGGCCTTTTCCCATCCAGCTTCGGTCAGGCGAATGGTGAGCTGCCGACGATCCTTGGGATTGCGGCTGCGTTCGATGATGCCGCCCATTTCGAGCTTGGACAGAATCTCGGAAAGGGACCCCGGCTTGAGGTCGAAGTGCATGCCGAGTTCCTGTTGGGACAGCTCGCCGGTCGGCTGCTTGGCGAGCAGGCAGACGATGGGCGCCTTGCCAGACACGCCGCCGCCATGAAAGTGCATGTAGTGGCCGCAAAAGCCTAGGCCGCTCAGGATGCGCTTGGCGAGTTTGTCTTCGGCGCTGACCGCTTCGGGTATGTCTACCGGTTGCGACGGGTCGCCGCCGGGTTCATGCGGATAGGCGAGTGGTTCAACACACATATCTAAGCTTCGCTCCTTTCTTTAGTTAGGTAGTGGAATTGTTTTGTGCCTAACTAATTTAGGAGCGTGAGAAATCAATGTCAAGGTACCAAACTTATAGTTACGGCGTTTTACCAAACGCCGTAACCGCTCGACGCTGCAAGCCCGCCAGAGCGGCAATCTGCCTTTCAACTTCGGCGGCATGGCCAGAAGGCCTATGCCCTCCTCTTTCACGTCACCTTGCTCGCTCTGGGGCGTTTTCGCTCATATGACCCAATCCGCTGTCAAGAGCCACAATGGCCCCGCCGACCGCCTGCAATCGGTCGGC
>NZ_JAQLEM010000011.1 GCF_028209885.1 Collinsella aerofaciens
AAATAGGGACTGTTTTTGCTGGTCAAACTGCAAAACAGTCCCTATTTCACCGCAACTTATTGGTGGCCTTTTGGGTGGCACTCAGCGCCACGGATCGGCTTCGAACATCGGCTCACGCTCGGGGCGGCGATCGCTGTAGGGATCGTAGCCGTCATCGTCCTCGTTCTCGGCGCGAATGTAGGGATCGCGCGGCTTGGGCGCCGGCTTAGGTGCAGGCTTGGGTGCGGCGGGTGCAGCATCGGTCGCCGACGTGTTCGTCTTGTTCTTGTCTATCATCTGCATATCTCCTTGCCATGCAATCGTGCTCGACATCATCGATTGTCGCACGAAAAAGGGCGGCGGACCCAATTGGATCCGCCGCCCTTGGCGTTTAGAAACGGCTGGCAGATTTTAAGGCATGTCCCAAAAATCTACTCGGCATCGGGGACCTCGTAGGTGGCCGCCGGCGTGTTATCGCACACGACGGTAAAGCCGCCGTCCTTATCGACATCGACCGTCACCTGATCGCCCTCGCGCACCGTGCCGTCGATGATGGCGGCGGCGATGGCGTCCACGACCTCGCGCTGGACCAGACGCTTGAGCGGACGGGCGCCAAAGACCGGGTCCAGGCCGCCCACGGCGAGCATCTGCTTGGCCGCCGGGGTGATGGCAAGCGTCATGCGCTCCTTGGCCAGACGCGCGCGGACGTCGGCAAGCTGGATGTCGACGATCTTCTCGATCTGCGCCATGCCGAGCGGATGGAACACCACGATGTCGTCGATACGGTTGAGGAACTCGGGGCGGAAGGTCTGAGCCATGGCAGCGTCGACCTGATGGCGCATCTCCTCCTCGTCCTTACCGGACAGATCGGCGATGGCTTTGGAGCCCACGTTGGACGTCATGATGATAATCGTGTTCTTGAAGGACACCTGGCGACCCTGGCCATCGGTCAGACGGCCGTCGTCGAGCACCTGCAACAGCACGTTAAAGACATCCGGATGGGCCTTCTCCATCTCGTCGAGCAAGATCACGGAGTAGGGACGACGGCGCACGGCCTCGGTGAGCTGGCCGCCCTCGTCGTAACCCACGTATCCCGGGGGCGCACCGATCAGACGCTGAACGCTGAACTTCTCCATGTACTCGGACATATCGATACGCACGAGCGCGCGCTCGTCGTCGAACAGGCACTCGGCAAGCGCCTTGGCGAGCTCGGTCTTGCCCACGCCAGTGGGGCCCAGGAAGAAGAAGCTGCCGATGGGCTTGTCCGGATCGGAGAGGCCCGCACGGCTGCGACGCACAGCCGCGGCGACGGCGGAGACGGCCTCGTCCTGACCGATGACGCGCTTATGCAGCTCGCCCTCCAGGCCCTTCAACTTGTCGAGCTCGCCCTGCATCATCTTGGAGACGGGCACGCCGGTCCAGGCGCTCACGACCTCGGCGATCTCATCGGAGGTCACCTGTTCGTTGAGGCCCTCGCCGTCCTGCTGCTTTTGTGCCTCGAGCGCGGCCTCGGAATCCTGAATCTGCTGCTGCAGGCCCGGAATCACGGAGAAGCGCAGCTCGGACGCACGGCCCAGGTCGCCGTTGCGCGTCGCGCGCTCCTCTTCGCTCTTGGCCTCGTCGAGCCGGCCCTTGAGCTCCTGCACGTGGTCGATGGCGTTCTTTTGGTTGAGCCAGCCGGCCTTTTGCACGTTGAGCTTTTCCTGGACCTCGGCGATCTCCTGACGTAGGGCCTCCAGACGCTCCTTGGAGGCGTCATCGGTCTCCTTCATGAGTGCCTGCTCCTCGATCTGCAGCTGGGTGAGCTGACGCGTGGTGGCGTCGATCTCGACCGGCATGCTGTCGAGCTCCATGCGCAGGCGGCTTGCGGCCTCATCGACCAGGTCGATGGCCTTGTCGGGCAGGAAACGGTCGGCGATGTAGCGATCGGAGAGGTCGGCAGCCGCCACGAGCGCGCTATCGGTGATGTGTACGCCGTGGAAGATCTCGTACTTCTCCTTGAGGCCACGCAGAATCGAGATGGTGTCCTCGACGGTAGGTTCGCTCACCATAACGGTCTGGAAACGACGCGCGAGCGCCGCGTCCTTCTCGATGTACTTGCGGTATTCGTCGAGCGTAGTCGCGCCGATTGCGTGCAAGTCGCCACGGGCGAGCGCCGGCTTGAGGATGTTGCCGGCGTCCATGGAGCCCTCGGTTGCACCCGCGCCCACGATGGTATGGAGCTCATCGATGAACAGGATGACCTTGCCTTCCGATTTTTGCACTTCCTTGAGCACGGCCTTCAAGCGGTCCTCGAACTCGCCGCGGTACTTGGCGCCGGCGACCAGCGCGCTCATGTCGAGCTCGATGAGGTCGCGATCGCGCAGCGTGCTCGGCACGTCGCCGGCCACGATACGCTGGGCGATGCCCTCGACGATGGCCGTCTTGCCGACGCCCGGCTCGCCAATGAGCACGGGGTTGTTCTTGGTGCGGCGGGACAGGACCTGGATGGTGCGACGGATCTCATCGGTACGGCCGATGACCGGGTCGAGCTTGCCGGCACGGGCCAGATCGCAGATATTGCGGCCGTACTGTTCCAGTGCCTCAAACTGCGTCTTGTCCTCAGCAGACGTCACGCGGTCATCGCCGCGCAGCTCCTCGTAAACCTGCTCGATGCGCTCCTTGGTCACGCCGGCATCGCGCAGCACACGGCCCGCCTCGCCCTTGTCCTCGGCAAGTGCCATCAGCAGATGCTCGGTCACCACAAAGCTGTCGCCCATCTTGGTGGCCTTCTTCTCGGCCTTTTCGATGACACGGACGAGCTCGTTAGACAGACCCATCTGCTGACCCTCGCCCGAAACCTTGGGCGCGTGGTCGATGGCATCCTGTGTGGAGCGTGCGAGCTGAGCCGGGTCGGCACCGATGCGCTCGATGATCACGGAGATATTGCGCTCGCCGGCACCAAGCAGGGCGGACAGCAGGTGAATCGGCTCCACCGCACCGGCCTGCGCGTCGGCAGCCGTGCTCATGGCGGTCTGCAACGCCTCGCGCGACGTCATTGCTAGCTTATCGATTCTCATGGAATCACCTCTCTTGGGGCGGCCGCCCTACGGGGCGGCTTCACGTTGTTCGAGAAGTATTGTTGCCAGCTTCGCTCGATCTTATACACAAATCTAAGTCTCTATATATAAGATTTTCTGAGTGATTAAGAGATAGGGGGCAGGCACGCTCACCCGCTGCGGCCTCGTCCCCTTACTATCTCAATCTGTAACATCTAGCGACTGTTTATGGCTCCAGATGTTACAGATCGAGACGAATTGTTCAGCGGCACCCGTTTGTCTCAATCTGTAACATCTAGTCAGCAAATAGAGCTCTATCTGTTACAAATCGAGACGAACAGAAAACACCCGGATCAAAAATCTAAATCTGTAACACCAGGCCCACTTTTAGCGGCCAAGATGTTACAGATCGAGACAGACCGAAAACCACCACAAAGAGGGCAGGCACCTTTGTGGTGGTCGCGGTCTCTACTCCTTCGCCGAACCCGTACTTCCCGATTCGACGGTCCAGGGCATCTCATCCTCGAACAGCCATGTACGGGCAGACCCACTATCGCGTGCAGTCTGCGGGTCAGGCAAGCAGGTCTGTTTATAGGCATCTTGGATACACTGACCCATAAAATCGTTGAGCTCGGTCTGGTCGCCCTCCATGACATAGGCGACATCGCCGTCCATGATGTAGATGCCCGGACCCTCATTGCCCTCGTAGCCCGGATCGTACGAGACATCACATAACTTTGCGCCGTTTGCAGTGTCCAGCTCGATGGAAGAGTGGCATCCGCCAACCATGTCGTTCGCTTTTGCCCGATAGGACGCATATCCGTACCAACGCTTAAATGTTTTGCCCTTGAGTAGCTCAGACGCCCTATCGATCAGGCTTGTATCCGTGGTATAGCGCATGGCCCCAAGCTGAATACGCGGATAATTGCTAATACCCAGCACAGCCGGCTGCTCATCAAAATCAACGGTAATGGTCTCGGGCTTGTCGTCGCCGGTCAGAAGTTCGACAGATTGAG
The DNA here is from genome assembly GCF_028209885.1 of Collinsella aerofaciens. GTDB lineage: Bacteria > Actinomycetota > Coriobacteriia > Coriobacteriales > Coriobacteriaceae > Collinsella > Collinsella aerofaciens_BA. The sequence continues at coordinate 4,034 of NZ_JAQLEM010000011.1, forward strand.
TCACAGGCTTGACCACCGGCTCCGTCACCGCAGCAGGTAGAAATGCCATACCGACAGCGCCCGCGCCAACCACAGCGATCGCAAACGCCAAGACAATCAATCCAATACGGGCAGAACGGCTCACGGCAAAACACCCCACAATGCAAACCTTCGCCACCTGCACTAATGATACTGCCAGCTAACACTATTACCAAAAGAAGCCGCGTGCTCCTCACCACCACAAGGGGGACAGGCACCTTTGTGGTGGTTTTCGACGCTAACGGTCGACCATCTCGCGCCATGAGATTAAACTTGAATTGTTCTCTGAACATATCCATTTCTGCCTATCGTCAACAGATCTTTGTCTCGAGGAGCGCATATGAAGCCGTCTCATTCCACCGGTCGCAACGTCATCGCCATTCTCGCCATACCCATCGTGATGCTCTTCCTTATCGTCATCACGCCCTTTTCTTTTGGTATCGCCTCGCCCTTCGATCTTTGCGGGATGATCGACGCCGGCTCGCGTGCCACCTCGCTCTCCTTTGTCTGCCGTGGCGTGTTCTACGAATATGCAATTCCCACCGGAAGTTGGCAGTCCAAGTTACCGTTGCTCGGCAAGGTCGACGGATGCTCCCCCTATTTCTGCCTTGAACCTCAGGCGCTAAACTATCTGATCGACGACCAGCCACTCGACTCCATCACCCTCGCCTACGACTACGCACCAAACACCGATGAGCGCCACATGAACCAAGTCCTCGACAAGCTGCTTGGACAGTGCGGGCTCACCGCGGAAGCCGGTCGAACCATCTATAGCAACCGGAAATTAAAGCGAACAGAACTCCGCCGTGTCGGAAAAATCAAAGGGCGAAACGGGGCCGCCTACTGGGATGCCTGGGCAACACGCGACAAGGGCGAATTCGGACACAGCACCTATATGGTCACTGTCTACACCAAAGACGGAATTAAGGACAATGTTGACGATTTCGCGTCATCCAAACTCGGCATCCCCAAAACAACCAAGCCCGCCAGCCCAGATGAAATCCTGTAGAGACGCTCATTAACATACCGCTCAACAATCACAACAACATCGAGCTCGTTCCCCACCACCACAAAGGCGCCTGTTCCCTTTGTGGTGGTTTTCGACAAAAAGAAGCCGCCCCATTAACAGAGGCGGCATCAAGCAAGTCTATTTATTGGCGTCCCTCAAGACCCAACGAGAACGCAGAAATGTAGCCCAGGGCTTACCCTTTCCCGAACGCGACCCTCGCGAAGCGCGTGAGCGGGCGGGAAAGGGTAAGCCCCGGGCGGACAATTAAGTGCGTTACTCGGCAGCGGCCTTGAACTTGTTGTAGTTGATCAGGCAGCCGGCCTTGACGATGGCACGCTCCTCTGCCGTCATATCGGCAATGTAGAGCTCAATCTGCTCAACCGCACCGTCGGCACGCACCACGTAGGCAGCGATATTCTTCAGGTCGCCATCGAGCGCGGCACGGATACCCGGCACAAAGACGTAGTCGCCCACCTCAAAGTTGGGCTCCGCCTCCATCTGGAAGGGCACCATGCCCCAGTTCATCACGTTGGAGCGATAGCGCTTGGTGGCGTACTCGTGGACGATGTTGGCCAGGCCGCCAATCACGCGCTGGCAGCTTGCGGCCTGCTCGCGGGCGGAACCGTCGCCGGGCTTCTTGGCATAGAGCATAGAGCCGTACTCGGTCGCCTTGGCATCGGCCGTGACACCCGCGCCGGTCAGTGCCTCAAACACGCTGGCAAGCTCAGCATCGAGTGCCACCAGGTCGCCCGCGGCTTCACCGGCAACGCGGCGCTTCTCCACCGCATCGACCTCCTTGGAGCGACCCACGTAGGCAGGGTCGCGACGGCTCAGAGTAAACTCGGCCAGACCCAGAGGGTTGGAGCGGAAGGAGCTCGTCTCGCCCGAAGGAATGAGCTCGTCGGTCGTGGTGACCGGGTCCATGATCTTGGAGCACACCTTGAGCAGGATGTCGTCGCCGAGGGGCTCCATCGCGGGCCACGGCTTGATGTTGGGGCCTTCGACCAGCTCGTCGGCAGGCTCCGCCTTGCCAAAGCCCCAGTACACGCGCTTTTTGTACGGCGCGTCGTCAAAGGTGTACTCGCAGGCCTCGTCCCAAGTCTCCTCGGGCAGGTCGGTCGCCGGCGTCAGGACGCCGCCGTTGGCAGCCGTCGCCGCAATGGAGCGGGCGTCCATCAGGGCCACGGCGCTCAGCTGGCCATTACCCGGCTTGGAGCCCTCGCGGTTGGGGAAGTTGCGCGTAGTGTGGCGGATGGACAGGCCGTTGTTGGCAGGCGTGTCGCCGGCGCCAAAGCACGGGCCGCAGAATGCCGTGCGCACGATCGCGCCGGCCTCCATAAGGTCGTAGATGTAGCCGCGGCGTGTAAGCTCGAGCGCCACGGGTTGGCTTGTGGGATAGACCGACAGCGAGAACTCGCCGCAGCCGGTGTTGGCGCCCTTGAGCACGCGGGCAGCCTGGACCACGGAGTCGTAGTTGCCGCCCGAGCAGCCGGCGATAACGCCCTGCTGCACGTGCAGCTTTCCGTCGACGATCTTGTCGAGCAGGCTAAAGTGCGTCTTGCCCTCGCCGATCTTGGCGGCCTCGAGCTCCACCTCATGCAGGATGTCCTCGAGATTCTCGTTGAGTTCGTCGATCTCAAAGCCGTTGGAAGGATGGAACGGCAGCGCGATCATGGGCTTGATGCTCGACAGATCGACCTCGACGCAGCCGTCGTAGTAGGCAACATCGGCGGGCTTGAGTTCGCGGTAGTCGTCGCCGCGGCCGTGCATGGTCAAAAACGCGTGCGCGTCCTCGTCGGTGGCCCAGATGCTCGACAGGCAGGTGGTCTCGGTGGTCATGACGTCGATGCCGTTGCGGTAGTCGGTCGTCATGCTCGCGATGCCGGGGCCAACAAACTCCATGACCTTGTTCTTAACGTAGCCCTTGGCAAAGACGGCTCGGATGATGGCGAGCGCCACATCGTGCGGGCCGACGCCGGGACGCGGGGCGCCCGTGAGGTAGATGGCGACGACGCCGGGATAGGCGACGTCGTAGGTGTCACGCAGCAGCTGCTTTGCCAGCTCGCCGCCGCCCTCGCCCACGGCCATGGTGCCCAGGGCGCCGTAGCGGGTGTGCGAGTCGGAGCCCAAAATCATCTTGCCGCAGCCGGCGAAGTTCTCGCGCATAAAGGAATGGATGACCGCGATATGGGGCGGAACGAAGATGCCGCCGTACTTTTTGGCAGCCGAGAGACCGAAGACGTGGTCGTCCTCGTTGATAGTGCCGCCCACGGCGCACAGCGAGTTGTGGCAGTTGGTGAGCACGTAGGGCAGTGGGAACTGCTCCATGCCCGAGGCGCGCGCCGTCTGGATGATGCCGACAAAGGTGATGTCGTGGCTCGCCATGGCATCGAAACGAATCTTGAGCGCCTCGGGGTCGCCGGACGTGTTGTGTGCCTGAAGGATCGAATACGCGATGGTGCCACGCTTGGCGTCCTCGGGCGTCTGCGTAATACCGCGCTCGGCAGCCTCGGCCGCAGGCACAACCTCGCTGCCGCCGCGCAGGTAGATGCCGTCCTCGTACAGCTTGACCATACTGTCTCCCACTCTGCCCAAAAGATTTGGGCTCATAGCATACATTCGTTCAATATCGTGCCATAGAACGGTTGCAAGTGGGTTACGAATCTGCACGTTCACTTTATCTCGGTAAAGCATGGGACGAGTCCGGTGTGGGCCGGCAGACTTGGCGCAAGGAGTGTCCCAAAGTGCCGGCACAAAAGGAACGTCCCCAAGTGCCAAACTACCCTACTCCGGCAACGCCGATGTTTTGGCGCAGACAGCGAAAGCCCGCCAGAGCGAGCAAGGTGCCTTGAAACAAGGCAGCATTGATCTTTTGATCATGCCGCCGAAGTTGAAAGGCAGATTGCCGCTCTGACGGGCTTGCAGCGTCAACTGGTTACGCGGGTTGGTAAACCCGCGTAACTACAAATCTCCGCCGGCACCCAAAAGCTTGCGCATGACTTGCTCGGGGTTGACCGAGCCGTCGCGCGGGGCCAGGGCGGTGATCTTCTTCTGCATCTTGTACTCATGCAGCTCGTCCTCGAGCTGGCGCACGCGAGCACGGAGCTTTTCGTTCTCGCGCTCACGCTCCTCGGCACGCTCCTTCATATCGAGGATGCGCACCACGCCGGCAAGGTTGATGCCCTCGTCGGTCAGTTGGTTGATGAGTTCCAGACGCTCGATATCGGCACGGGAATACAGGCGCGTGTTACCGCCCGAGCGCTGGGGGTTCACCAGGCCCTTGGACTCGTAGACGCGCAGAGTCTGCGGATGCATGCCGGTCAGCTCGGCCGCCACGCTGATCATGTACAGCGGTTTGTTCCTATTGTCCTCGGCCATGCTACCTGACCCCTTTCCGTCTCGTTATCGTCCATCATAAGCCCGCGGGCGCGGGCGCGCGCCACGACCGCCCTAGAACGTCGCCTTGTAACGGTTGACCTTCTCGCGATAATCGCGCGTGTCGGCCTCGCGCAGCCTGGTCATGGCATCGCGCTCGTCGTCGGACAGGTTCGTGGGGACCTGCACCTTGATCTCGACGAGCAGCGCACCCGTGCGGCCGCGATGCTTAACGTCGGGCGCACCCATCTCCTTAAAGCGGAACTTCTTGCCCGTCTGGGTGCCAGCGGGCACCTTCAGACGAACCGTCGCGCCGCCGGGCGTGGGCACATCCACCGTGCAGCCGAGCGCCGCCTCATAGACCGAGATCGGCACCTCCATGGTCACATCGGCGCCCTTGCGCTTAAACAGCGGGTGCTCCTCCACATGCGTGGTCACGACCAGGTCGCCGCGCTCGCCTCCGGCAACGCCGTACTCGCCGCGACGCTTGTAGCGCAGCTTGCCTCCGTCGACCGCGCCCGCAGGCACCGAGACCGTAATGGTCTGCTGCTCGCCCGTCGAGGGAATGCGGTAGGTAACCTTGTGCGTCACGCCGCGAAACGCGTCCTCGGCCGTCACATCGACGGTCAGCGACAGGTCGCCGCCCTTGCGTGCGCGGTTGCGGCCCGCGCCCGCACCGGCAGCACCCGCGGCACCGGCAAAGCCCGAGCCCCAGTCGCTGCCCCAGGCGCCGTTGCCGCTGAAGATGCTGTCGAAGATGTCGCCCCAGCCGCTCGCGCCCGCGCCGGCACCGTAGCCGCCGCCATACGCGCCGCCCGCGCCCGGCATGCCGCCAAACATGAGCATCTGGTCGTACTCTTTGCGCTTCTTCTCGTCCGAAAGCGTCTCGTAGGCCTCGCTGATCTCCTTAAACTTGGCCTCGTCGCCGCCGGCATCGGGGTGATATTTTTGCGCGAGCTTGCGAAACGCGCTCTTGATCTCTTTGTCGGAGGCGCTCTTGGATACGCCCAGGATGTCATAGAAGGTTTTGCCTGCAGCCATCGTAGCTCCTCTCCTGTTACGTCCGCCGTCCATGCGGGCGGCGGCCCATGCTTTCATATGGCACTAGGTCAGAAAGGGCCCCGGGTGTTGCCCCGGGGCCCTTCTCAATTACTCCTCGGTGCTCTCGGCCGTATCGGCCGTAGCATCCTCGGGCGCCGCTTCGGGCTCCGGTGCGGGGCGCTTCTCGCCACCGTAGGTCACCGTCACCATCGCGGAACGCAGGATGCGATCCGCCATGCGGTAGCCCTTCTGGTACACGTCGTTGACGGTCTCGTCGTACTGCGATGCGTCCTCGACACGCCCCACGGCCTGGTGCTCGAGCGGGTCGAACGCCTCGCCCTTGGGGTCGATGGGCTCAACGCCCTCGTGCGCAAACACATCGAGCAGCTTGGCATGCACCGCGTCAACGCCATCGACGAACTGCTTAAAATCGTCGGAAAGCTCCTGGCTACGGGCATGGTCGATTGCACGCTCGATATCGTCAACCACCGGCAGCAGCGCAGTGACGAGCTTCTCGGTCGCGCGCTCGCGCTCGGCGATGCGCTCGTTGGCGGTGCGGCGACGGAAGTTCTCCCAGTCGGCCTGCAGACGGGCAGTGCGCTCGGTGGCGTCCTTTGCCTTGTCCTCGGCGGCCTTCTGAGCCTCTGCCGCAGCATCGAGCTCATTGCGCACGTCGGCAAGCTCCTTCTGGGCCTGCTCGAACTTGAGCTTAAAGTCGTTGTCGGCGGCTTCCTCACCAGCGCGGATAGCGGCTTCCACCATCTCGTCCTCGGTCATCGTCGCCTCCTTGTTGGAATCCTCTACCTGGTTCTCGGCAGCCTCGGCGGCCTCGGCCTCGTTGGCCTCGGTATCGTCGACGGCCTCTACGGGAATCTTCACGTCCTTCTCCTCAGAGTCAACGGGGGCGGCGCCAGCGGCAGCCGCCTCCGTGCGAGCTTTACGGGCGGACATGATTACTTGTCCTCGTCGTCCACAACCTCGTAGTCGGCGTCGACAACGTCATCGTCGGCAGGCTGGGCACCGGCGGCACCGTCGGTCTGCTGCTGAGCGTCGGCGTAGACAACCTGGGCCAGCTCGTAGGCCACGGACTGCAGGGACTCGCCGGCGGCCTTGATGGCTTCGACGTCAGAGCCCTCGAGCGCCTTCTTGGCGTCGGCGATAGCGGCCTCGGCCTTGGACTTCACGTCGGCGGAAACCTTGTCGCCCAGCTCGTTGAGGGTCTGCTCAGTGGAGTAGCACAGGCTGTCGGTCTGGTTGCGGACCTCGACCTCTTCCTTCTGCTTCTTGTCCTCCTCGGCATGAGCTTCGGCGTCCTTGACCATACGATCGACTTCGTCGTCGGACAGAGCGGTGGAGCCGGAAATGGTGATCTGCTGCTCCTTGCCGGTGCCCTTGTCCTTGGCGGAGACCTTGACGATGCCGTTGGCGTCGATGTCGAAGGTGACCTCGATCTGCGGCACGCCGCGGCGGGCAGCCGGAATGCCGGTCAGCTGGAACTTACCGAGCGACTTGTTGTCGCGGGCAAGCTCGCGCTCGCCCTGGAGCACGTTGATCTCGACGCTGGTCTGGTTGTCGGCAGCGGTGGAGTAGACCTCGGTCTTGGAGGTCGGGATCGTGGTGTTGCGGTCAATCATCTTGGTCATGATGCCGCCCATGGTCTCGACGCCCAGCGACAGCGGGGTAACGTCGAGCAGCAGGATGCCCTCGACGTCACCGGTGAGCACGCCGCCCTGGACGGCAGCGCCGTCGGCAACGACCTCGTCGGGGTTCACGGACATGTTGGGCTGCTTGCCGGTCATGGTCTTGACCAGATCCTGGACAGCGGGCATACGGGTGGAGCCGCCGACGAGGATGACCTCGGTCAGATCGGAGAGCTTGAGCTTGGCGTCGCGCAGGGCGTTGGTGACAGGCTGCTTGCAACGCTCGAGCAGGTCGCGGGTGATCTTCTCGAACTCGGCGCGGGTCAGCGTGTAGTTGAGGTGCAGCGGGCCGGACTGGTTCATGGTAATGAACGGCAGGTTAATGGTGGACTGCTGCGCCGCGGAGAGCTCCTTCTTGGCGTTCTCGGCGGCCTCCTTCAGACGCTGCAGGGCCATGGGGTCCTGACGCAGGTCGACACCGTTCTCCTGCTGGAACTTGTCGGCCATCCAGTCGATGACGCGCTGATCCCAGTCGTCGCCGCCCAGGTGGTTGTCGCCCGAGGTGGACAGAACCTCAAACACGCCGTCGGCGAGGTCGAGGATGGAGACATCGAAGGTGCCGCCGCCCAGGTCGAAGACCAGGATGCGCTGGTCGGTGCCCTGCTTGTCCAGACCATAGGCAAGAGCGGCAGCGGTCGGCTCGTTGACGATACGCTTGACGTTGAGGCCGGCGATCTTACCAGCATCCTTGGTGGCCTGACGCTGGGCGTCGTTGAAGTAGGCCGGGACGGTGATGACGGCGTCGGTGACGGTCTCGCCCAGATACTTCTCGGCGTCGGCCTTCATCTTTGCGAGCGTCATGGCGCTCACCTGCTCGGCGGTGTAATCCTTGCCCTCGATATCGACGACGGCACGGCCACCCTGGCCCTCCTTGACCTCATACGGCACGGTCTTGATCTCGGAGGTGCACTCGGAGTACTTGCGGCCCATGAAACGCTTGATGGAGAACACGGTGTTCTTGGGGTTGGTGACAGCCTGGTTCTTAGCGGCCTTACCCACGACGCGGTCGCCGTCAGCACGGAAGCCCACAACGGACGGGGTGGTGCGGTCGCCCTCGGCGTTCACGATAATGGTCGGAGAACCGCCCTCGAGGACGGCCATAGCGGAGTTAGTAGTACCAAGGTCGATACCAAGAATCTTACTCATTAGAAATTCCCTCTCTCTTTTGCGTTCGCGCCGCCTCGACGGTCTGTCGCGCGGCGCTTCGGCTTGTCTTTCAGGATGTAGTGTATCCCCTTATGGGCCGGAATATACAAAATCTAAGTCAATTCATATAAGATTTCTTATCTCTGAGAGTTTAGGTTCTCAAATGCGCAGGTAGATACACTGTTTGAGTTCTCGGCAGATCTATTGAGATCTATGTAGAGATGGCTGAGGTTTGCGTCCGGGGGTGCCTGGGGGGCCGTCTTGCGGAAAGTTCATCCCGGTTTGAGCGTGGATTCCGGGTCGCAGTTTCCTCTAGCGGGCCCAACCGGAAACTGCGACCCGGTTTTCGGCCAAATAACGGGATGCCCTTTCCGCAGGCGCGCTCAATCGCTCTATATTACAAGTCACCTATAGCTAACATTTGCGCAGCTCAACGGCCTCACCTGCATGTTTTTTAGTAAGCCGTAGCATACTCGGCGAACGGTATGAAGATGCCGGTCAGAGGGTATTGCAAACGGTCGCTCCCGTGGTATGTTTTTGCCCGAATCAAACCGACGCGCATCGCCTGTAGCGTCGGTCAACAGAGAGGAAACTACCATGGCTCATCCCGTAATTGATGCCGACGAGTGCATCGCTTGTGGCGTTTGCGTCGACTCCTGCCCCGCTGGCGTTCTGGAGCTCCAGGACGTCGCTACCGTCGCTGACGAGGATTCCTGCGTCGCCTGTGGCGCTTGCCAGGACGCTTGCCCCGCCGGCGCGATCACCGAGATCGTCGAGGAGTAACAACTCCCCCACTTGCACACTCACAAGTACACCGTGCACAAAAAAGGAGGCCTCCGCATCGCCGCGGAGGCCTCCTTTTGCATTCGTCGTTACTAGGACAGGTCATCTTCGTAGGGCATTAGGTCTGCCAGATAGCCCTTCTCCTTGAGCATGGCCTCGATCTCGTCGAGGGTTTGCTCGTCTTCTGCCGCAATGCGGTGGAAGTGATAGCCGCTGGTTACCGTCAGCAGCGGAAAGCTCTTACCGCTCTCGATATCGTGCAGGTAGCGCTCAACATCGCGACGATTGCGGATGTCCAGGTCGGCCGTGATCTTGCCGTACACGCGGTGATTGACGATCACGTTGAGCACGGCGCCGCCCGCGTCGACGATGCTCGTGAGCTCATCGCCCGCTTGCTCCACGCCGTGGCGAACCTTGACCAGACGCGTGGGCACAGCCGGGCTGCTCGCCGCCTCCTGTAGTACATAGCCGCGATTGGTGGCGACGATATCGTGCCCGTCGGCGCGCAGCAGGGCGATGTCCTGCACCACGACCTGACGGCTCACGCCCACCTCGCGGGCAAGCGCACTGCCCGAGACAGGATCTTTGGCGCTCTCAAGCACGGCCATGATGGCACGGCGACGCTCGCGGGCGTCCATTATTTACCGTCCAGCAGACGCAGGTGCTTGAGCGAGAGGTCGAGAATCGGCGCAGAATGCGTCAGCGCCCCCGAGCTGATAAAGTCAACGCCCAGGTCGGCAAGCGCGCGGATATTGTTGGCGTCCACGTTGCCCGAGCACTCGGTCTTGGCGCGACCGGCGATAAGCTCGATAGCGGCAGCCATGTCGTCGTGGGTCATGTTGTCGAACATGATGATGTCGGCACCGGCCTCAACTGCCTCGCGCACCATATCCAGGTTCTCGCACTCAATCTCGACCGTCGTGGTAAACGACGCATGGGCGCGCGCCATCTCAATCGCGCGTGCCACGCCACCGGCGGCGTCGATGTGGTTGTCCTTGAGCATGACGGCAGTCGACAGGTTATAGCGGTGGTTGCTGCCACCGCCGATCTCGACCGCGGCCTTCTCGAAGACGCGCATGCCCGGCGTGGTCTTGCGCGTGTCGACAAGCACGGTCTTGGTGCCCACGAGCGCAGCCGCCATCCGATGCGTGTAAGTAGCGATACCGCTCATGCGCTGCAGGTAGTTGAGCGCCACGCGCTCGCCCGAAAGCAGCACGCGCGCGTCGCCGCGCACCTGGCCCACGTGATCGCCGGCGTGCACCTCGTCGCCATCCGAGACATCGAACAACACGGAGCTCTGCGGATCCAGCAGCTCAAAGGTGCGGGCGAATACGTCCAGGCCGGCGATAATGCCGTCGGCCTTGGCGATGAGCTCAACGGTAGCGGGGCGCGCCGTGGGGCACACGCTCGCCGTACTCACGTCCTCAAACGTGATGTCCTCGCGCAGAGCCTGCAAAATCAGATCATCGACGACGAGCTTCATGGTAATGGGATTCATGGTCTACTCCTCCACGGCCTGCGTGCCGGCGGCACGGGCCAAATCATCGATTGCCAGGGGGTCGGCGCTCAGGGCGCGGTGACGCCCGTCAAGCGCGGGCTCACCGGCCTGCTCCACGGCCAGCGACTCGCCGGTGCGCATGTACCACGCGGCGCGGCGGCCCCAAACCAGAGACTCGAGCAGGCTGTTAGAAGCCAGGCGGTTCTTGCCGTGCACGCCATTGCAGGCCGTCTCGCCGGCGGCGTAGAGCTCGGGCATCGAGGTGCGGCCGTCCTTGTCGACCCATACGCCGCCCATAAAGTAGTGCTGCGTGGGTGTGACGGGAATGGGCTCGTCCAGGATGTCGCGGCCGTCCTCCAGGCAGCGCGCGCGGATATTGGCAAAGTGCCCGGTCACCACGTCGCGCTCGACGGGGGCAAAGCTCAGCCACTCGTGCTCGGTGCCGTCCTGCTTCATCTGCTCGCGGATGGCGGCGGCGACAACGTCGCGCGGCTGCAGCTCGTCGGTAAAACGCTTGCCGGCGGCATTGAGCAGAATCGCGCCCTCACCGCGGCAGCTCTCGCTGATCAGGAAGGTGCGGCCCGGCTGCGGCGAGAACAGACCCGTGGGGTGAATCTGCACGTAGTCCAGGTGCTCCATCGTGATGCCATGCTCCTGCGCGATGTAGCAGGCATCGCCCGTGAGCTGCGGGTAGTTAGTCGAATGGTCGTACACGCCGCCGATACCGCCCGTAGCCCACAGCGTGTGGCGGGCATGGATCTTAAACGGCTCGCCGGCATGCACGCCCTCGGCGGCGTTTGCCAGCTCGTCGGCGGGACGAACCGAGTTGTCCTCGTCCACGGCGACGGCGACGACGCCGGTGCACACCGTGGCGTCATCGCGCTCGGCGGTCAGGATGTCGGTCATGGCAACGTGTTCGAGAATCTGCACGTTATCCAGCTTGCGGACAGCCTGGAGCAGCTTGGTCGTAATCTCCTTGCCCGTAATATCGGCATGGAAGGCGATGCGCGGGCGGCTGTGCGCGCCCTCGCGGGTAAAGTCGAGGCTGCCGTCGTCCTTGCGCTCAAAGTCCACGCCCATCGCTAGCAGGTCGTTGATGACCGAGCGGCTCGAGCGAATCATGATGTCAACGCTCTCGCGGCGGTTCTCGTAGTGGCCGGCATGCATGGTGTCCTCAAAGAAGGCGTCGTAGTCAGAACCCTCGGGCAGTACACAGATGCCGCCCTGCGCGAGCATCGAATCGCACTCATCGACGGCACCCTTGGAGAGCATGATTACGCGCGTGCTCGTCGGCAGATTGAGAGCCGCATACAGGCCCGCCACGCCGCAACCAGCAATGACGACGTCACACTCCATATCGGGGTATTGTTTGTTTTCCACAGGAATCCTCTCCCTTGTAATGTGGCATAAGGGATGGTCCCTCATGTCACATTGGCTTAGCGCGCCGCGTACTCGAGCATGCGGTCGAGCGTGAGCTTGGCCTGATCGGCGGCCTCGTCCGACACGCCAATCTGCACCTCGCCCTCGCCCGTCTCCAGGCAGTGCACGAGCTTTTCGAGCGTGATGAGATCCATGTTGACGCAGGTGGGCTGCACCGCAGGGAAGTAGAACTTCTTGCCGGTGCCCTGGCAGCGGCGCTCGAGTTCGTAGAGCACGCCGCGGACCGTCACGATGATGAACTCGCTCGCGTCCGACTCCTCGGCATACTTGATGATGCCGGCAGTAGAGCCGATGTAGTCAGCCTCGGCCAGGACGTCGGCCTTGCACTCGGGGTGAGCCAGCACGAGCGCGTCGGGGTGCGCCTCCTGCGCGTCGACGATCTGCTCGACGGTAATGATGTGATGACGCGGGCAGTAGCCGTTGTTGAGGATGACGTGCTTTTGGGGCACCTGCTCGGCCACAAAGCGGCCCAGGTTTTGGTCGGGAATGAACAAGATGTGCTGCTGCGGCAGCTCGGAGACAATCTTGACGGCGTTAGAGCTGGTAACGCACACGTCGCTCCAGCTCTTGATCTCGACCGTGGAGTTGACGTAGCACACCACGGCCAGGTCGTCGCCGTACTCGGCGCGGGCAGCGTCGACCGTCTCGCGCTTGACCATATGAGCCATGGGGCAGTCCGCGCCCGGCTCGGGCAGCAGCACGGTCTTGGTGGGGTTGAGCAGCTTGGCGCTCTCGCCCATAAACTCCACGCCGCACAGAACGATAGTCTGCTGCGGCAGGCTCTTGGCAAGCTTTGCCAGGTAGAAGCTGTCGCCGACGTAATCGGCAACGGCTTGGACCTCGGGCGCCACATAGTAGTGCGCCAAGATCACCGCGTCACGTTGGGTTTTTAGTTGCTGAATGGCCTCGACGAGCTCTGCGGGCACCAATGCCGCGCGCTCCGTTGCCGTCGTTGCCGATGCCAGGCCGGCCGCGATATCGCGCGCAAGCTCCGACGCATCCATGTTCGCGCTCTGTGCCATCAAGGCCCCTCTCTTTTGGCGAATCTTGGGGCTTTAGTATGACACCTAGGTTTACAGCTGACAAGACAGCTGTAAACCTAGGTGTAAAGTTGGAATAAAGATTCAATCTTGGGGCGGGTCCATTTTCGAGCTGGCAAGCTGAGGATAGTCGAAAATGGACCTGCCGCATGATTCGAGCGGCCGTTTTGCCTTGGACCAAGGGGCAGTGGTCAAAAAAGGCCAAATATGAGTACTGTCACCAAATTAGTAGCAGCGATTTTCCAGTCCAGAGCAGCAAAATCGCCTTGTTTGGAGCCCCATCGCGACTCTGAAGGACGAAAATCGATGTACTTTTGGCCGCTGGCACCAATTTTTGAGGCCATTTGGCTGCCACCAAACTGGTAACAGTACTCATATTTGGCCTTTTTTGACCACCGGGTTTCCGGCAGACCCCAAAAGCGGGCCCGAATCGCTCGATCCGGGCCCGCTGGGGACTGGTGCGCGACTACGCGCGGCGCTTCATGGCCCACGCCAGCAGCAGGGCTGCCACACCGGCAGCGAGTACGGCACCGGCCATGGCGTACGCGCTGTCGCCGGACTGAGGCAACGTCTTCTTGCTAGCCTTCTTCTTGGACTTAGACGTCGTAGTCGTGGTCGTAGTAGTCGTGGTAGTCTGGCCAGGAGCGGGCTTGGCTGCCTCGGCAACGGTGAAGGTCGTCTCGGCAGTGCCCGTGGCCGAAACCACGCTCAGCTTGTGCTCGCCCACGCCGAGCGTCTTCAGGAAGCTCGCCTTGAGCGTCACGATCGTAGAGCCCTCGGTGAGCACGTAGTTCTCGGCCGCGACCTCCTTATCGTCAACCAGCACCTTCTGGAAGAACTCGAGCGGCGCGTTCGAACGGAAGCTCAGGTCCTTCGCGGCGTCGACCACCATCGTCTGACCCTTGCCGTCGGTGATCACGGGCTTCAGAATCGCGATCTCCTCGGTCTTGCCCTTCTCGTCGCAGACGGTGCACTCTTGATGCTTCTCGCCCTTGGCCTCAACGGTCGCCGGCTTGTCGACGACCCACTCAAAGGTGTGCCCGGCCTTGTCGATGATGTCGCCGCAGCGGCAGACATGCCAGTGATTCGTGACATCGTGCGCCCAACCCGTGCCGTCGGGCTCGTGCTTGAGCACGCCCTCGACCGTCACGTTCACGTCGTGCTCGACGCCCTTAAGCTCAAAGGTGCCGGTGTCGGAGAGCTCAACGGCCTTACCGTCAACCTTTACGGCGTAGTCCTTGCCCGCAAAGTACGCGCTGTCGATGCTCATGGTGAGCGTTGCGGCGCCGTGCCAGTCGAGCTCGGTTGCCGTCGCGGTGAGCGAGTAGCCCTCCTGGGTGGCCGGCAGTGCCACGACCAACTTGCGACCGGCGGCCACGGTGACCTCGGTGACAGGCGAGGCATCATGGTTGGCCTTGGCCTGGTAGCGCACCTCGTACACGCCGGCGGCGAGATCCTTGAGCTCGGTCACGTCCTTACCCACAGCCTGGTACTCGGCGGCATCCTTGGCGCGCCACTCCATCGTCGCGTCGACGCCCGTGATCTTGCCGTCACGCTTGCCGCTCACGGTCTCGGCCGTAGCCTGAATCACCGGAGCGTCCTGAGCGGCGTTCTTGATGGAGAACCCACGCGTCAGGCCCTCGGTCGGCAGCACATAGTTGCCAGCGGCCTTGCCCGTCAGCGCTGTGAGGGTCGCCTGATACGAATCGCCAGCCTCGACCTGGGAGCCCACGACGGTCGCGCCAAGGTCATCCTTGCCGATGACGTTGCCGAGCGTTGCCTCGGGGCAGTGCTCCTTGCCGTCGTAGACAAACTCGCTGGTACCCCACGTCACGGTAAGCAGGCGCTGGTTGATGGTAAACACGCCATCGACGAACGTGATGTTGTAGTTGGAGTTGGCGCCCTTGGCCTGCGTCAGGTGCAGAGCATAGCCGCCATCACGCACGTTGTCGTTATCTTCGCGCTCGATCTCGAGGCCCTCAAGAGACTCGCTTTCAACAAGCTCGCCGGATGTGATCGCCCACGTAAACACGGGGTCAGCCTCGCCGTAAGTCTTAGAAGCGTCCTGGGCGGTGACCGTAATCGCGCGCGGCTTGACCTCGAGCGCAACCTCGCCCTCGGCGGTCGTACCGTCGATCGTCACCTTATAGGAAACAGTCAGTGTGCCGACGTCCTTGATCTTGGGGGCCTCGGGAGACCAGTTCTTGCCATCGGTGCTGTACTGGGCCGTCGCGCCCTCGGGCAGTCTCGTCGCATCAACCGTGTGATATGCACCGTCGTACTCGCCGGAGTAGCCAACGATGGCGGCAACCGGAATCTCGACTGCAGGCAACGCATGCCCACAGACCGTGCACTGCTGATGCTTGGAGCCAGCCTCGGTTGCCGTGGGCGCCTTGTCGATGACCCACTCAAAGGTGTGCGCACTCTCGTCGATCTTCTCACCGCAGGTGCACTCGTGCCAGTGCGTATTGTCGTCGGAGAGCCACTTATCGTTCACGGCCTCGTGCTTGCGCACGCCCTCGACCGTGACGACGAGGTCGCTCTCGGCGTTCAGAACAGTGAACTCGCCACGCGCGTCGGGCGTCACAACGACATTGTTGACCTTGACGGCGTAAGAGTCGTTGTCAGTAAAGTAGCCGCTCTCGATACTGACAGTGAGGGTGGTTGATCCGTGCCAGTCAAGCTCGTCCGGGTTCGCCGTGATCGTATAGCCGATCTGCTTGGTAGGCAGCGTCACGACAAACTTGCCGCCAGCGTTAACGGTAACCTCGGTGGCGGAGGAGGCATCGTGGTCACTATCGGCGCGGTAGCGCACCTCATACGTGCCGACGGCGCGGTCCGTAATCTCAGTCACGCCATCGGGCACGCCCTGATACTCGCCAGATCCCTTGGCTCGCCACTCCATCTTAGCGTCGACGCCCGTGATCTTACCGTCGGACTTGCCGCTCACAGTCTCGGCCGTGGCCTGGACCTTCGGCGCACCCTGGGGTGCCTTCTTGATGGAGAACTCACACGTCAGGCCTTCGGCGGGAAGCTTGTAGTTACCTGCGTCGTCGCCTGTCAGTTCGGTAATTTTCGCCGTGTAGGTGCCGGCTTTGACCTTGGCGCCTTCGACGTACGCGGAGATATTGTCATCGCCGACGACGTTGTGGAGCTTCGCCTGGGGGCAGTGCTCTTCGCCGTCGTAGGTGAACTCAGTAGTGGTGTCCCACGTTACGGCGAGCTCGCGCTTGCCGATCGTAAAGGTGCCATCCTTGAACGTAATCTTGTAGTTGGGGTTGGCGCCTTCGGACTGCGCTACCGTCACGGCGTAGCCGTCCTTGCGCACGGCCTCGCCGAGCTCGCGAGAGACGGTGATGCCCTGGAGGCTCTCGTCCTTGACAAGCTTGCCCTTGGTGACCTCCCAACCCAGCGCGGGATCAGAATCGCCGTACGTCTTGGAGGCGTCCAAAGCGGAAACCGTGATCGCGAGCGGAGTGACCTCGAGTGTCACCTGGCCCTCAACCGCCGCGCCATCAATCGTGACGCGATAGTCGACCGTCACACTGCCGACATCCTTGATGCTGGGCGCAACGCTCGTCCAGCCGCCGTCAGCAGCCTTGTATTCAACGACGGAACCTTCGGGCAGGGCCGAGGCATCGACAGAGTGGTCCTTGCCGTCATATTTGCCTGAGTAACCCTTAACAGCCAGGGCCGGAATCTCTACCGCGCCCGACTCGTGGCCGCACACGGAGCACTTCCCGTGCTTGGAGCCGGTCTCGGTAACCGTCGGCTGCTTGTCGATTGTCCATTCATACGCATGTTCGGCGTACATCTTAATTGTGATGGTCTCTTTATTGCCGGCAGTGTCCGTAGCCACGATTACATGCTCAGTACCGGCATCGCCTTCAGCGGCCTTAACCGTGTACCTTCCGTCCTTGCCAGCCTTGAGCTCCTTGCCGCTATCGGTAACCGTCACCGTCTCGTCGCGATCATCGAACACGTCAAACGAAACGCTCTCACAGTAGGCCTTATCTACCCACAGGTCATAAATGGTGGGGGCGTAAGTGTCCACGTAGGTATAACGTTCTTCATCCCATTTGCCGCCGCAAACCCTGCAGACCTTTTGACGAACGCCATCGGCCTCGGGCGTGGCGGGCGTAACGATCTCGTATTTCCACCTGCAGGGCTGGCGCTCCTGAGTCTTATTGCAATACTTGCAGACCTTAACGTGGCTACCTTCGCCATTCGGCTTCCAAGCTGCATTGTCGGCAACAGCATGGGGTCCCGGCTCGATCTTGACCTCGGCATCGGCAGACGCATTGTGGTTGCTATCCTCGGCAAAGCGGACGTAATACGTTCCCGATTTCGCAAGACCGGTCAGCTTATCGTCAGACGTTATCTTCTGGTAGTCCTTGCTCAACTCGTGGCGGTATTCCATTTTCTTGGTGACGCCCGAGATGGAACCGTCATTACTTCTGCACGTAGTCCAATTATTGCCCACGAGCCCAGCCGGCGCCTCCTGGTCGGCCTTGGTAATCTTCACGGTCGCCTTACCCGTAACGGTCAGGTAGTCAGATGCCGTCACGCGATAATTGGTCGTGTACTCGGCCGCATTGCGATAGGTCGGCTTATCCGTCGTCCAATCGCCACCGTCTTCGCGGTACTCGATTTTCATATCCGCCGGAACAGGGTCGTTCTTAACGTTGACCGTAATGCCGTGTTTTTCGCCGTCATAGGCACCCTCAAAGCCGGTGACCTCGAGGTCAAAACGCGCAACGTCAACAATCTCCCATTTGAGCGTCAGAACACTTGTGGTGCCGCCATCGGTCGTGAAGTTGCCCTTACCGATGACAATGCACTCGTATTGCCCTGGCTCGGTCTGCTTCAGTCCGGATTCACTTCGAGCGCTGAGCTCGTAATCCTTGCCCTCAACGAGATCGACCCACTCGCCGGCACCGTTCTTGAACTGTGCACTTTCAACGACAGGCTGATGCTCCTTGCCGTCATAGGCATACTTGCCCGCACCCTTACCGCCGTCTTTAAGAATGAACTTGTAGGATTGATTCTTGACCAAGTGACGCTGCGAAATCTCAAAAGACTTCTTGCCCTCGAGCGTCTGGCCAGAGGCAGTCTTAAAGCTCGTAACGACATAGTAGTAGCCGGCGTCCGTCGGGGCGCCCTTGAGCTTGGTGCCGTTTTTATATGCCTCGGCGTCCGCCTGAGACTTGCACTGATACCACGTGAATTCATCGCTGGCCGTTACGCCCATCTGCTCCAGATTCCACGCGCCGTCCTTATTCAAAGCAATCTTGACCGGACAGCCGTCATAGACAAGCTCAGTGCTCTGAGAGCTCGTTGCCTTGGACATGGAGAGCTTGTACGTGGCCGTCAGGTACTTTTTGGGCTTGCCGTCCTCGCCCATACCATATTCACACTCGCCGTTGCGGAACGGGCCCACGCACGATGCACGAACGCCCAAACCGTCAGCTTCGACCTTCCACTTATGCTGATGAATGGTCTCGCGGAAGGTGAGGTCACCGTTAAGGTTCACGACCTCGTACTTGTCGGAGTTGTCGTCGTTCTCGGACGAGCCGTCAGGCACAACGCCTTCGATCTTGTTGGATTCGCAGGTGCCAAGGACACGCGACTTTACGCCATTACTGTCCGCGGTCTCCTCAATCGAGATCCAAACATTGTCTCCATAGCCTCCGCGTACGGAGAAGTCAGACGCGATGTTCAGCGCCGGAACGTTGGCATCGACACTCTTTTTCTTCGGGACATACAGGCTCTTGGCGGTTCCCGTAGCTTTATCAGCTTCAGTGTACTTGTCGCCATAATTAGTATCGCCGGCGTGACTGTTCTTCCAGTAGCTCGCGATTTCCGGCGATCCGTTGAGGGTAAGGGTTCCGGCGGCGTATACCACGCACGTATTGCCGCGTGCACCATAGCGTTCAATCGTGCCACCGTTTATGTTGCAGCGAGCGCTTCGTGCAACATTGAGGGCATCGACTGTCAAGGTGCTGTCGGCCGAGCTCGAGCGCGTGCTGTGGAAGTTGTTCATCTCGCAGCTGTTGAGGTTGACCGTAGCGTTGGTGACACCCATCACGCCGGCGACAGCATAGGTATTAAGGATAGAGGAATTAGCAAAATAACGAGACGCTTCGACCGAGTTGTAACTCCTGTTCGTCTGCCTGACGCCCGCGTTCTCCCCATTGTGACCGCTGAAGCTGCAATTGTTGAACGTCGCCGTCAATTTTGCGACAGCGCTTCCGTCTTTAGGCATCTTGAAACTGCTGTTGCCATCGACGGAAACAGCACCATTGAAGTCTCCAGACGTATCGTAGAACTCGCAGTCGGTAAAAGTCGCCGTGAAGGGGTTGATGTTGCCGCCAGTCGTATTCCGGCCTTCGCGAAAGAAATGTACGGGAACGGCATACTCTTGAGCATTGCCCGCTACCGCACCAGACTTGCCAGCATAGTCCTTAATCATCAGCTTACTGAAATTTGCAGACAGATTGCCCTTGGTGTTGCCAAGCGAAATCGCAGGCACCTTTTGTTCCATACTGCTGCTGTACCAGAGGGTGAGGTCTTGCGAATCATCGCCAATCCCCAGGCTAACCGAGATGTCACCCGAAGCATTTTTGTAGCCACCGTCGTAATATCGGTCGGTCAAAAACCCGCTTACGGACTGACTCCCTCCGCGCTCATCATGAAAGCTAATGATTGGATTATTGACACCGATGAACTCAATATTGCTGCCCTGCTTGATGTTGAACAGCCATCGATTTTGACCTACCGACGAGTTCGTATAGCTGTTCACGTAGACCGTGCCATCGATGTAAATCCTTACAGGATTAATCCGAGTCGCATCCGGGGCGTCGATGGTATAGCCCGAAGTAGGCGTGACCTCACCCTTGGCGGTCTTAAGCACATAGCTACCCGGCTCAGTAATTTGAACGGGCTTGGTGCCGTCCTGCTTAAGCGACAGCACCTCGGCATTCACTCCGTCGGGCATGACCTGCGTCTCGGCACTTGCCACCGCTGGCGTTGCCACGAGCGCGCAGGCCACGGTGGCGATACCCAGTATGCGCGTCAACACAGTGCGCATCCCCATCTTCTTCTCCCTCATCACAGTTCCCCTTACCCCTATGCTTTCGCGATGTTCGTTATCACTTGGCGCCGGCGGTCGGCCTGATTCCCCGTCCGACCGCCGGCATCGATTGACATGTGTATCCATGGAGTATTGTGCGGTCGTCAAAACTGACGCCCTGCCGCTTGGCGCGAGTTGCACGCCTTGGGGCGCAAATGGGACACGCCTCCGCGGGCGGCGCGCACCCAATGTGGCAAAATCGAACTACTAAGGGGGCTCGAATGCTCAAGATTATCGCCTGCGACGACGACGTCGCTTTTCTAGATAGACTGCACCGGATGATCGACCGCTGGTCGACCGAGACGAGCACGGCAGTCGACGTTGCGCTCGTCACGCGCGGCGAGGACCTGCTGGCCCGCCATGCCGCATCGCGTGCCGACATCATTCTGCTCGACATGATCATGCCGCTCGTCAACGGCATGGACACCGCGCGGGAGCTGCGCCAATCTGACACCGCCGTGCGACTGGTGTTCCTCACCTCATCGCCCGAGTTCGCGCTGGAGTCCTATGAGGTCCGTGCCTTCGACTACCTGCTCAAGCCCGTAACGTACGAACGCCTGGCGCAACTGCTCGACGAGCTTTCGAGCATGCGACCCGCCGTGACCGATGAGCTCGTAACCAAAACGTCCTTTGGCTACCACGCCCTGCGCCTGTCTGATATCGAATATGCCGAGGCCCGCAACAAGCACGTGGTATTCCACCTGCGCGACGGGCGCGACATCGAGGCGCTCGAGCCGTTCCGCAACATCGAGGACCAGCTGGCCAAAAACGCAAGCTTCTTTAAATGTCACCGTAGCTACCAGGTCAACCTGCGCAATATCGACCACTTCAACCGCACGGATATCGTCATGCGCTCGGGCGCTTGCATCCCGCTGGCGCGCAGCTGCAAGCAGGGTTTCCAGGATGCTTACTTTGCGGCACGGTTCGAGGGCGGGAGGCGCTAATGCTCCCCACGGCCGAGATGGTACTTTGGGCAATTCACCACGCAACAACCCTGCTTTTTGGCGTTTTTGCCTCGGCGGCGCTCTGCGGTATCGAGATCAACCGGCCTCATGCGCTTGAGCTGGTGATGGTCGGCGCCGTAACCGGATGCGCATTCGGCCTCGCCAATGCCGTCGGCGGCGAGCTTTTCGCCCGTCAGGTATATCCACTCGTCGTGCATCTGCCGCTCGTCATCTATCTGTGCGCGCGTTATCGCCTGAGCCCGCTGCTCGTTATGCTGGGCGTCACCAGTGCTTATCTGAGCTGCCAGTTCAGCAACTGGATGGGCATCGCCGCGCTCGCCGCCACCGACTCGCAAATCGCGTACTACGTGGCACGCATTATCACCACGGCCGTCGTCTTTGCGATCCTGCTGCATTGGGCAAGCGACATCGGTCCGCGCCTGGCGGTCAAAACCCCCACCGAGCTCGAGATTCTGCTCATCCTGCCGCTCGTCTATTACATCTTTGACTACGCCACCAACGTCTATACCACGCTCTTCCACTCGGGCTCCGTGGTGACGGTTGAGTTTTTGGCGTTTGCGCTTTGCGCGTTCTACCTTATGTTTCTTGCTGTGTATCTGCGCGAATACGAGGCGAAGGAAATCGCCGAGCGCGAGCGCTGGATGCTCGCAACCCGCGACAGCGCAGCCATCAAGGAACTCGAAGCTTGGCGCCAATCTGGACGCGAGCTTTCGGTCCTCCGCCATGACATGCGGCACTTCCTGCGCGGCCTTGCGGCTTTGATCGAGGAGGGCCACATCGACGAGGCGCTCGAACACATCGACGAACTCTGTGAGACGAACGACCGCACCGCCGTGCGCCGCTACTGCGCCAACGACACGGTCAATATCGTGCTTTCGTCATTTAGCTCCGATATCAACCGAAACGGCATCACCGCCGATTTGCGCGCCGCCGTACCCGAGAGCGTCCATGTAGCCGACGTCGATCTGTTTAGCGTGCTCTCAAACGCCCTGGACAACGCCATCGTCGCCGCGAGCG
The DNA here is from genome assembly GCF_028209885.1 of Collinsella aerofaciens. GTDB lineage: Bacteria > Actinomycetota > Coriobacteriia > Coriobacteriales > Coriobacteriaceae > Collinsella > Collinsella aerofaciens_BA. Next base: position 26,198 of record NZ_JAQLEM010000011.1, read on the forward strand.
CCGCTCCCCAGGGCAAGCGATTTGTCGATCTGGACCTGCGTTGCGAGGACGGGCAACTGCTCCTTTTGGTCTCCAACACGTTTGGGCGCCCGCCGCGCATGGTCGACGGCATGCCCGTAGCCGGGCACACCGGACACGGCTTTGGAACCAAGAGCATTAAGCTTGCCGTCGAGCGCATGGACGGCAACTGCCAGTTTCGCATTCACGGCGACCGATTTGAGCTGCGCGCCGTGATGTAGGGGCGCGACAAGCCGGCGCCGCGCTCGACCCGTCAGGACCGCCTTACCGGCTCCGGTCCACTACAGCGGCGCGGCTGCCGGGGTCAGCTGCTTGATGTATGCCCACATGCGCTGCTTGGCGGCTTTGTCAGTGAGCGCCGCCTCAAAACCGTCGAGCGCGAGCACGCGACGACCCTGCACATGGGCGACCAAGCCGGGCTTGAGCATGGCGGTATCGAAGTCGTCGATTGCCACGAGCATGTCGGCATAGGTCTCGCGCATGGTATCGGCCGCGCGATCGTCCAGCAGCAGAACTGCCTCGGGGTCCAAAGCCTCGAGTGCCTCGCGGAACAGCTCGCACGGCAGGCCCTCGCCTGTCGCAACCGCTCCGTCGCCCGCCCCGGCGACGCTCGCCAGCACGCAAAAATCCTCGGGCGCGTAGCCGATGGCACCGAGCGCCTTGCGCAGCGCGGCACCGTCTGGACCGGCAGCCAGCTCGCCGCCCGCACGTTCGGCATCGTCTAAATCACCTTTTACCAGTACAATCGGCGAGCACGCGTTGCCCGCGATACGCACGCCGCGACCCGCGAGCGATGCGAGCTCCTGCTCGGTCGCCTGGGCGATAGCTTCTTTTTTCTGGCTTTGTGACGTGGGCATGCGCTCTCCAATCGTTTGCGTGCCCACCATTATATAAAAGAGCCGCCCGCGAGTGGTTGCATTGCGGGCCGTTGGGTATAAGCACGGTCGTACTGAGTTTTACGCGGCCGAGCCGCGTCGCACTATGGAGGTCACCATGGCTGACATTAAGCAGATTACCCCCGAGAACTTCGATTCCGTCGTTAACAGCAGCCTTCCCGTGCTGGTTGATTTTTGGGCACCGTGGTGCGGTCCCTGTCGTTCGCTCTCGCCCATCGTTGACGAAGTGGCCGACGAGCTGGCCGGCAAACTTGCCGTCGCCAAATGCAACGTCGACGACAATCAGGACCTGGCCATGAAGTTTGGCGTTATGAGCATCCCCACGCTGGTTGTCTTTAAGAACGGCGAGGAAATCGACCGCTCCGTTGGCGCGCTGCCCAAGGCCAGGCTGCAGGCGCTGCTTGAGAAGCACCTGTAATACGCCGGTCATGTGCTGCCGTCCATGAGCGGTTTTGCGCCGCTCACCGGAGAGCCGGGCGCTGCGCCCGCGACCACGGATAGTATGGTAATCACAAACAGCCCCCAGTGAACGGGTGCGGGTCAGACGGACTCGCACCCGTTTTCTTCATTTGCCTAGTCTTTGCCACAAGTTTTGTTATGGATTTAAAAACTCAGATCCGATAGCACGTTCGTAAGACTGGATCGTTTCGGCATTTGCCCTCTCGATATCATTAAGCGGTGATGTCATCGCATCAAATTCCTCAGGCGAGTATATGCCTTCATACCATTCCTTATTGTTGAAATACTCTTGGATCTTCTCGTCCTTGAACTTGCGACCATGGCGTGCATATATTTCATTTCTTGCCAAGCAAAGCTCCCATGTGCTCATACCCATTTCTTTAATCTCCGCCTCGGTATAGCGCCGTGAGTCGCTTTCAGAAAGTAAGTAACCGTCTACCGTCGAACTCTTCGCATCACAGTAATAGGAAAAGCTATCCATAACCTTATGTGATTGATCATCAATATATGACACGACAACCGTACGGCTATCACCCGAATCGCTACCGAGCGTCGATCGATATGCGAGCTTGCAAACTCCGTCCGAACCAACTACAACACTCCGGGGGTTAGTCGAAGCCTGCTCACCGTTCGTACCCGCTTCTTTCAGGGACCAATTCTCCGGCTTCGACAACGCCTCTGTCGAAGAGCCGGTCACCTTGACATTCACCACCATCTCTGGAAACCCGGCGGAGTTATTTGATACCACTATTAATTCAGTTGCGCGCTCGTCGTCGGCCTCGTCCTTTTCATCTGAGTTTTCCGACTCAAACTCATCGGCGTCCGATTTATACATCGTATGCTGATAGGTTTGAGTGAATTCTGGTGATGAGTGCCCGCCCCCGAATCGATTCCAAACATAAAAGCCGCCAACAATGATGGCGGCCACCAGGCCAATTATCACGATTTTATTTGAATCGAATCCGCCAGTTAACCCAATTGCTCTTTTACCTAGTTCGTTGCCAGAATCCTCCGCCGCTGCCCTCCCCTTCGCATTATCCTTGACATCGAATGGCATCCGCTCATTCTCTGTGGTCGACCGGCCCACGTCAGAAGATACTTTCGCAGCACAAAAGGGGCAGTAAACCGTCCCCTCTTCTATCTCTGCGTTACATTTGGGACACTTCACTGTCTCCCCTTTCAATCCGTCTTTTAGCCATCAACATGACGTCGATATTCTTGATAGTTCGACAGATATGATGAGAATTCCGCCGATGTATCCGAATTTCCCGTCCGCCACGCCTTGTGGTCGATAATCTGGCTCTTGAACCTGTAGTACTCATCGATATACGCAATTAGACCGTCGACAGCGATAAGCTGCTCTTCGGGGTAATCGCCCGATCCCCCAACATGGACCATCTCAATCCCAACGGAATAAGAGTTCATGCCGTAATCGGGGTAACTTCCCCCTATCGGTAACGTTCCGACCTTGTCATCTCTCGAATCATCGATTGTTCCATACTGCTCGTTCTTCCCAGCATCGCCAAAACCGGCATGGTGCGCGATTTGATCGAGAGGCACACATTGAACGATCGACCCATCTTTTCCAACAACAAAATGAGCCGCTACCTTATTGCCGTTGGACTCCCACCAATCGATGACACTTTCAGGGGAAGAATCGCCCTCCGTATCGTGCAAAACGATGTACTTCTGAAACTCAGGACCCTTAGGCCCATGCGCCAAGTCGGCGTAGTACCGTTCTTGAATGCTTGGCTGAAATTCCGAACCCCCATCGATGGACGAAGAGCGAGATTCGTCTTGCTCTACAACCCCTGAAACCGTGTCAGCAACTCTCGCATTGCAGATATCAAGCACATCTCCAACACTATCTGCACAAGCCGCCAGCACGCAATTGCTTCCGCTGGATTTCACGACCTTTCTCACGCCAATACGACCGACCAGAACAATTCCCAAGCCGAACAAGAAAACGGCAAGCGCGGAGACGAGCCCCCGCGCCACCCATAAACGCCTAGAGCGAGCTTGCATACGTGCTGACTACATCGCATGCCGTACTGATAAGGCCACCCGCCTCGAGCAGCTTTGCCGCTGCCGCTCCAAGCTGCCCAACCGCCTCATTTTGAGCGGTCGAATTTGTTCCTTCCATTGCCGCGTTAAGCATGTCATGCAGTGAATCGAGATCGTCCGCCACCGTGACGCACACACCTCGCTGCGTCTCCATCTTCGACACCAACGCGTTCAGCTCTGCAACGAGCTGGCCGATGTTCTGACTCATTTCTGTTCCTTTCCGTTGTCACAACAACCCAAATAGCACATTCGCAATAAGCGAAATTACCCCAATACAGCACGCGCATAGAACCGCCGCCTGAGAAAGGCAGCCGCCTTTCGACTCCTCGGCTTTAACGGGAAGAGGATCCGACATCGCCTTCTCTTCTTCCACCAGAAGACGCTTCCGGTCAAGAGCCGCCCGTCGAGCATCCAGTGCATTTGAAGATCGCTGACTCAACTCGTTCACAGACGTATCTTTTTCAATCATCTCGATATAGCAATCGATTTTCTTGATAAGCCCTGATAACGAAGAGGCAAGCTCGGCAGCGTCTTCATTCGACGCAATCGGTCTTACCATGTTCGGAAGCGCAGCGCCGACGTCCTTCGCGTGACTCCCCGCAAGTCGTTTAGACAATTGCGAAAAAGCTTCCTGTGCTTGATGCGCCAGGCAATCTATCTCCGCTTTCTTCTTGCCCGCCATGCTCCTCGCAGAGGTCGACTCCCGATCACAACGATCGCACTCCTGCTTAACAAGCTGGGCGGTCGACGCCTCCGATTTCAGAAATCGTTCTGCTTCGGACAGATACCTTTCGTACAAATCATCCCTGCCCATCGTCGCCCCTCCTCCATAATCGCGTTGCGACAAAGGGCATGAGCTTCATTGAGGGACGTCCCGAAGAAGCCTCCTTGTAAAGGACCCGGTTCTCTTGCCCGTTCCACTGGCACAGCGGGCCATCCAACTGCTTCGCTGCGACATTCGAGCCAAACAGACACGCCACGCCGTCAAAAGACGACAGTCCCGATGAACCCAACTGCGCTGAAAGCGCTACGGGGTTTTGCCAATGGCAGACAAAGTGGATTCCGTGCATAGGAGCCTCACGGAATACCTTTTGAATCTTCTGCTGAGCACCAAAGTCGAAAGATCCTAGTGAGTCCGCATTCGGCACCAACACAAACCGCTCCCGCCCACATTCTTCCCCGACATCATTTCTCTGAAGACAATTGGTAATCCATGCAGCCGCTTCGTCCGAAGGCACGACCTCCGGAGAAACCCCCGCACGAGCGCATATCTCCAGAGTCGAATTAGAAACATGGCGCGCGCCATCCTCCACTACAGTAAACTCAGCGCCTCGCTCATAGCGTGCAAGCGATAAAACAAGCGTTTCCATAACGCACGCCGCAAGATCGACAGAATTCGGAAGATCACCGAGCCCTGGCAGCGTTCCCCTGCCCACAAGAGCGATATTGCTTCCCGCAGCTCTTTCAAACGGGAAATATATCGGTGCCAACCCAGCAGAAACACCCCGGCCAAGCAAGGCGCTCGGCACGTTACCTGAATCTATGTCGTTCTGCTCAAGGAGGACCTCAGTCAACTCCGGCAGAGTGCTTCCGTCGAAAACCACCGGTTCATCAAGGTGCTCTTTTGGCATTGCATAGAACTTGTTCCTGAGACTGTCCAACGTGGCATCCTCAGCAAACGGCGTAAGCACCGTCACATTTGCGCTCGGATTTCCGTAATCTTCGTTCAGAATCGCCTGTCCCCTGAACCTTAGACTAGCAGCTGCCTCGTTAAAGGGTCCGAAAGTCGCCCGCGACTCCGCCGGCGAGTTTTTCAGTCCGATACGGATAGGAAACTGTGCGAAGAACTTGCCCTGGGAAATGGCAAGATTGGTTATCCCGCCGATACTTTGTGACGCCAATATCACGTGAATACCGTATGCACGATAGAGGCGAACGATGCGTTCCAAAAGTTCACAGGCTTCCTTGCCTCTCGCGCCTTCTAGAAATAGCTGGAACTCATCAATGACCACAACGATACGCGGCATCTTATTCCCGCTATTGCGCCGATACTTGAGCAGATTATCTCCGTAAGGCTTGATCGCAGCGGCCCTCCGTTTGGCCTCGGCGGCTATGGAATTCAGCACATCCATGGCAAAGTCTTCATCGGCCTCAAGCCCAAATGCCTTTACCTGCGGTAGATACTCGGGGGAATCCGGCGTGGGAGCCATGGGAAACAGGGTAACGCCCTCTTTGAAATCAAACAGATAGAGTTCCAACTCGTCGGGAGAATACCTGGCACACAAACCGTAGATGATATCTTTCAACAGATTCGATTTACCCTGTCCGACCGCGCCGGTTATCAGTGCATTATGTCTTTGAGTCTCATTCGAGCCAATCGTGACATCAACCGTCTGGGTTCCACGCAGACCCAGCGAGAACGTGACTCCATCCTCGCTCGTCTCCATCCAATACTCCGCGGGAAGCACCGACTCGATCTTTACTTCGGGCAACCGCAGCTCTGCCGCTGATCGGGCCATCCGCTCCGCGGCTTGCGCCGATTCAATCGTGTCAAGCTCGTAGAGCTCAACATCGTAGCCATCGTGACCCAGCCATCGGGCATGACTGCCCGAGAATAGTTCGAGACGCTCCGAAACAGGATAGGAACGTTTCTTCTCGCAATACCATTTGGGCAAGTCGTCCATCTTAGGTTGTATCATTAGGAAAGAAGCGCCTGCCTTTGGGGCCGCCTTCATCAGCGAGCAGATACGGTCGTATTGCTCGGCAGCCATTCCCATCGGCATATCGTGGATCACAACGAGCTGGTACTTCTCGACCGGCATTCCGACCCGTTGGTGATATACCGCCAGGCTCTCATCGTCTGACAGTAACTCGTTGTTGATTTGCGTCACACGGTCGGTCAGCTCGTTAAGTAAGGCGTCGAGTTCGCCTCTCGAATGCAAATACCTGACCGCTGTCTCGCCTTGCCCGTTCCGGCCAATCGTCGAAAAAGGAGCCTCGATGTTTTTGAGTGCCGGGTCAAAACTAATGATTTCAACTTGCGACGCTGAAGTCGATAAAAGCGTCTTGGCCTCTACCTCGCGTACTACCCCGTCTGAAATGCAGCCCTCGCCTGAAACCGACATCACGATATTGCCATGACCAAGCAACGGAACGATAAAGGGCACCGTAAACAAATCGTCGCGTTTTGAAGTTTTCGACATCGATCCAATCTGGATATACTCGGCGGCATTGAGGGCCGAGCCTTCCTCGATCGCCAGCAACTCGTCAACGGTATCCTGCACTCGCTTTTTCAAAAGGGCGTTGCGGCGCTTCTCCCGGATGCTGAGTTTATTGAGCGCTCGTGTTTTTGCCTCCTGTCTCTCCTTCAGCGTCATCTGCAGCCACGTATCAACGGAGGCAGATTGGGATTCACAAGCTCCCAGCAGATGAGCCTGGCATTCCTTGACCTCGCTGAGCGCTTGCCTCATTTCGGCATAGGTCTCTTCCAGCGACATATTGGCCATCAGTCCTCTTCGTGCCGAAAGACAACCACTCGCGCTGGACGGAGAAGTCTTCCACCAATCCTGTAACCGTCTCGCTCTACGCGAGCCACCTTTCCATCTTTGAAGGCGTCGTCTGTCTTAATCAATCCAACGATTTCATGCTCATGTAGGTTAACTGTCTCGTCGCACAGAACAGACTCAAGCCCGTAATGGCTACAAACCTCGATAATCTCATCCGCAATCGAAGACCTCAAGTCCTCTGACAGCGGCTCATTCTTAACTCTATCAACAGCAAGCAGCAGCTCACTGAATAATCCTGCATAAGCTTCGCCAGTGGCCAGGTCTTTGATTTTTCTTGAATCTGATTTGAGAGAAGCGAGAGACGCTCTGAGCCGTTCTGCACAGTCAATAATTGCTTGGCGATCCATCTCCAAGCTGTCGAGTGCTTGGTCCCAGCGCACGTCCATTATTGGAGCCCCGTCCTCTTTGCAAGCTCTCCTAATTTGCGGGCATTGATCATCCATCCGGTCGGTACAACAAAGAAGAATGCATACAGGAGCAGCCCAAAGAACAGAACGAGCGTCAAGAGAGCGCCACTTGACCCGCTTATCATAAATAAGAAGGTCAAGCCGCAGAGAATCCAAAACCATCGGGCCGGTGCAATGTAGTGCCTTTTACGCGCCCAGTCGATAAGGCCCTCCATTTTCTCAATCCATTCCTCATCAGCCTTGTCGATATTTCCCAACGCGCGCATTTCACTAACGACAAGTTCAGCATGCTGGATTTGTTTCATATTGGTGAAATAGCCAGCATTATCCTTTGAGCTCATTTTGTTCTCGACATCCGTCTCTAGACACCGGCATAACGAGCTTAGGACGGGTCCATAATCCGGATGTGCCTCATGAAGATTGCGCGCCATAGTGAGGGCCTGGTCAAATTTCCCCTGAAGATAACGCGCATCAACCAAGCGCGCCATAATCGTATAGTCGCTCTTATCAATCTGCTGGGCCTTCAGAAACTCAGCCTCGGCGTCTGCGTATTTATCAATCATTATGTACGAGTCGCCCAACAGCCTATGAGCGGTCGCCTGATTCGAGCCAAGCTTCAGCAACTCAGATGCAGCAAAAATGGATTCGTCATACTTGTCCATCGAATATGCTGCCAGAGCCCACACAAGCCATGCTTCCGCATCGGTTGAGCAATTCCTTGTTGCCTCCCTAGCGGCAAAACAAGCGTTGGCACTCTGACCGTTTTTGAAATAATCTTTCGCTTCTGATGTCCAGTCTTTCTCGGCGGTTGCAGCACGGGCGTCTTTTTCCAGGTCCCTCTTGCTGTCACTCTTCCCGCTATCATATGTGGCATCGTATTCCAAGCGTTTTGAACTGTTGTGAAACAACGAATCTGCTTCATTTAAGAGCTGCATCATCCTTTCGGCGTTTGCTCTTTGCATAGCATCCGGAGATCCTTCGAGGCGCCTGAAGCGCTTTCGTGTTTTCTTAATCGCCTCTTCAATCTCCTCAATCGGCGCATTCTTTTCCAGTTCGAGAATTTCATAGTAGTCAACAAATTCTTCCATCAGTGTCCCCTATCCAATTTCGATGTTCTTCATCTTGTTAACGGCGGCATCAAGTTGCCGCTCGTCCATATTCGCCACACGGTCGATTTCGAACTCGCCATACAGCTGGCCGCTCTCCCCGTCATATAGACGGATATGCACCGTCTGTTCTTTGTCGTATTCGTAAACCACGCGGACGGGAGATCCCTTGGGCAACCCGGGCGGAAGCGGTATTTCCTTTGAACCGATAATGACCACAAAGTTCAAGTCTGGGTCATCGCCTTGTGTCACCTGAACATCGACGTACGACTGGTTCTCGCTCACCGTTGCTGCGTCCTGTGAATAACTCCCCGGCACGGGTGAATTCCTCGGAATCACGACATTGTTGTAGTCTTTGCCGTCTTTCCCGAGCATCACAACCCCCAAAGGTTGCGAGGTAACATCGGCAATGACTACGCTCGGAGCCGTAAAGAGGGGCATATCCGGCAAACTATTTTCCGCCGATCCTGCCACGTCAATGCTCGATTCCATTTCTATTGCGGCCTGAACGGCAGCCCCCATGGCGACAGCCTCATCGGGATTTACCCCAAGCTCGGGTTTCATCCCCGAAATATCTTCGATTAACTTGTGTACCATTGGCATACGCGTTGAGCCACCAACGAGGACCACATGATCGATCTGGCCCCATGAATAACCGGTGTCCTCGAGCACGTCCTCGACCAGCTCCTGCGTTCGATTCAGGAGTGACCTACTCGCCCGCTCGAAATCTTCGCGAGAAATAGCCACACGATAAGGCTTTCCGTCTTTCGAAATGTGAAGGTTGGCTTTTGCCACGTTCGAAAGAGTGCGCTTAACCATTTCGCATTTCTCTCGAAGCTCGGCACTTATCAGATAATCCTCGAGAACATTACCAGCGCCCTGTTTCGAGAGCTCTTCTGCCACAAACGACATTAGAGCGTTATCGAAATCGAATCCGCCCAAGTTCCTATCGTCATCGGTTCCGATAACCGTAAAGCAACCGTCCTCTATCTTAAGAAGCGTCACGTCGAACGTTCCGCCGCCCAGATCATAGACAAGCGTGACGCCGTTCTTCTCGGTATCGAGACCAAAAGAAAGGGCTGCGGCCGTCGGTTCATTCAACACGCGAAGCACTTTGGTGCCCGCAATTACACCTGCCTGCTTTGTCGCAGTTCTTCTTGCATCATCAAAATATGCGGGAACCGTAATCACGGCTCCGCATACTTCTTCTCCAAGTGCCTGCTCGGCATCTTGCAATAATTTTTTGACAATAAGGGAGGAAACCTCTTCTGCAGAGTAGGAAACGCCCGAGTCGGAGTCGAATCTCCAATCCGGATTTCCCATCTGCCGTTTAACGAACTGGACAACATTATCGGGATCACTTGCCGCCGAATGCTTGGCCATCGTTCCAACAAGCGGCTCGTCTTTTCCGTCAAATGATTGGAATAAAACAACCGAAGGTGTAGTCGGTTCTCCGTCCGCATTCTTCAGTATTTCGGGAAGTCCATCGTCTCCCAACACAGCGACGGCCGAATAGGTCGTCCCAAGATCGATTCCAACAACTCTCCCCATAGCCACCATTCCTCGATGTCTATTTCTATTGGTTTTGAGTTTATTCATATTAGACTTTATGTCAATTATTGCACCTAAGAACAATTCAGTTAGACATTTGACCGGCGTTGAAATGCAAAGTTGCTCTTGATTATTCAGACGGGAGCGACATGGATGAGACTAGTAGACATACCGCACTCGCCAGAATCCGCAAAAAGTCAGGGCTTACTCAGCTTCAAATTGCGGACAGTCTTGGCGTTAGCAAGGCGACATATAGTGCATGGGAAACAGGTCGAGCAAAACTAGGAGAAGACCGCATTGTTGCATTGTGCGATCTCTTTGGATGCACGCCCAACGATATCCTTGGCTATACCAAAGATCCAGACGGAAGCCCTGCGTTTTTTACCGCTCAGGAAGACGAATATCTATCGCTCTTCAAAGCCCTGCCGCCAAACATCAAGGCCGACATTCTTGACATCATGCGTTATACGACAAAGGCCTGGAGACTCTAGGGCTTCTCTTTTGGCATCATGAATGTTAACTAGATATAATGTCCGACTTGCACAATCTAAATCGTCCAACTTGCACAATCTAAATCGTCCAACTTGCACAAATCAACGGTATAATACCCTGCTAGCAAGGAGGGTGACATGAGTTCGATTGAACACGGTTATTTACCACGAGTCGCGGACAAAGTGCTCGCCAGAAAACTAAAATCTTCTGGGGCTGTCCAAATCAAAGGGCCAAAATGGTGCGGCAAGACCGCAACGGCTGAACAGGCAGCCGCAAGCAGCATCTACATGCAAGACCCCGATAACGGTCCGAGCTACATCCAGCTTGCCGATTCGAAGCCCTCTCTCCTGCTCAAAGGAGATGAGCCACGCCTCATCGATGAATGGCAAATGGCCCCACAGCTTTGGGACGCCGTAAGGTTCGCGATCGACCGCGGCAAAGGACGAGGCAGGTTTATCCTCACCGGCTCCGCAACGCCTCGGGCAAGCGAAATGCCGGCACACTCAGGAGTCGGCCGCATAGCACGTATAAACATGCGCCCGATGTCCCTTTTTGAATCACGCGAGTCAACAGGATCAGTTTCGCTGGCAAGCCTGTTTGATGGAAACACCGATGTTGCCGATATAGTCGACTTCGATATCGAACGTATCGTCTACTCACTTTGCCGAGGAGGTTGGCCAGAAGCGGTTACCGAGCCAAACCATGGGATTGCGCTATCCATGGCCCCTGATTACATCTCGGAACTGCTTGATTCCGATATCGACGAGATTGATGGACTGCGGAGAAATAAGACTTGGATGGCCCAGATTATTCGAAGCTACGCTCGCAATATCTCGACAGAGGCATCGCTCGCCACAATCGCTGCTGACATGCAAGGAGAACCTCCCTCAAGAAATACCGTTTCTGAATATGTCGACGCCTTGACCCGCTCCTGCGTTTTCGAAGATCTCGAGGCATGGGCCCCGCGGCTCCGCTCAAAAACCGCCGTACGGACGAGTCCGACGCGCCATTTCTGCGATCCATCGCTTGCGGTCGCAGCCCTGGGGGCAACGCCTCAAAAGCTCCTGGAGGATTTTGAAACATTTGGGCTTCTGTTTGAATCGATGTGCATCCGTGACCTGCGCACCTATATGGATTTGCTTGGCGGCAAGGTTTACCACTATCGGGACAAGACCGACCTTGAAGCCGATGCCGTACTCGTGCTAGATGACGGCAGGTACGCTCTGGTTGAGGTCAAGCTTGGCTCAAAGCCTATAGACACCGCTGCCGCCAATCTCAAGAAACTCGCATCTAAAATCGATGCGACCCACCAAGGCGAAGCGTCCTTCTTGCTCGTTCTCACTGGAACCGCAACTGCCTACCGACGGGAAGACGGTGTCGTAGTCGCGCCGCTTGCTTCACTGGCACCGTAGGACAACTGGCATACAGCGGCGGGCGCGGGAGCCCTCCGTAGTAGAATCTGAACCACTGAATAGACCCGTACAAAAGGAGATTTCCCATGCATGACGTCGGAATGAACATGAGCCAGCTTGCCATGAGCGTCAAGCAGGTCGACGACACGATCGAGCTCGCCCACGAGTGGAGCCATCAGCTGCTGCATGCAACCGAGAACTTTGATATGGAGCGCATTGGTGCCAAGCTCGAGGCCGCCATGGCGGCGCTCCACGAGGCGCACGACGCACTCGAGGGCTACGAGGAGGCCATCGAGGCCGACCACAACTCCGTTGGCTCCGTAAAGCTGGTGTAGCGTGACCGAGCACGAGCACACCTGCGATCACGGGCACGAGCATTCGCACGGGCCGACCGGCGACGCGGGCTGCCGCTGCAGCGGCTCCGCCTCCGAGCTAGTCCGTTTTTCGGTCACCGCGCCCGACGACCTGCTGCGCCGCTTTGACGAGCAGATCGCGCGCCGCGGTGACGTTGCCAACCGTTCCGAGGCCGTGCGCGACCTGATTCGCGCCTCGATTGCCAAGGAGCAGATGCGAACGCCCGACGAGCAGGTCATCGGATCGCTCACCATGATTTACGACCATCACACCGGCGACCTGACGCGACGCCTGGACGAGGTGCAGCACGACTACACCGACGAGATCGTATCGACTATGCACGTGCACCTGGACCACCACAACTGCTTGGAGATTCTGGCGCTTAAGGGTCGCGGCGAGCGTGTCTACGAGCTGGCTGACCGTCTGCTGGGCCTGCGCGGCGTTAAACACGGCGAGCTCACCTGCGCCGCCACCGAGCAGAGCTTGGAGCTGTAACAGCACACATTTCAACGAAGGAGGGTCGCATGCGACATGCGCATATCCATGTAACGGGCATTGTGCAGGGTGTCGGCATGCGACCGTTTGTGTATCGCGAGGCCATGGCGCATGGCATTTGCGGCTGGGTGCTCAACGCGGGCGATGGCGTGCATATCGAGGCGCACGCTCTAAGCGAGTCGCTCGGCGAATTTGTCGCCGCGCTTTCCGAGCATGCACCTGCGGCGTCTCGCGTGGAGCATGTCGAGGTTGTGGACCTGGCACCCGGCGACTGGGACGCCGCTAACGAGCAGGGCTTTCGCATTGTGGCGTCGCAGGATCAAACCGCCCACACGACGCTCATCTCACCCGACATCGCCACGTGCGACGACTGCCTGCGCGAGCTGTTCGACCCCGCCGACCGACGCTTTCACTATCCCTTTATCAACTGCACCAATTGCGGACCGCGCTTTACCATCATCCGCTCGCTGCCCTATGACCGAGCGGCCACCTCGATGGATCGCTTTCCCATGTGCCCCACCTGCGCCGCAGAGTATGCCGACCCGCTCGATCGGCGGTTTCACGCGCAACCCGACGCCTGCTTTGAATGCGGGCCGCACATTACGTGGCGCGAGGCGGATCGCGACGTTGTACCAGCGGGTGTCGACGCAACACCAGCCGTCGGCTCCGCGCGCGAGGCCAGCGATGCCATCATCGAACGCTGTGTCGAGCTGCTGGCAGGCGGCGGGATCGTCGCCATCAAGGGTCTGGGAGGATTCCATCTGGCCTGCGATGCCGCCAACGAACAGGCGGTGTGCGAGTTGCGCCGTCGCAAGCGTCGCAGCAACAAGCCGCTTGCCGTTATGGTGCGCAGCCTTGCCGACGCCGAGCGCCTGTGTCACATTGATGGCGTTGAGCGCGACCTGCTGGCCGGCAGTGTTCGTCCCATTGTGCTGTTGCGTCGCCGCGCAGCCGGCAGCGACACCCACGGCTCCCCCAACGCCCTCGAACTCGCGCCATCCGTCGCGCACGACTTGCCCGAGCTCGGCGTCATGCTCCCCTACACCCCACTTCAACATTTGCTGCTCGCCGCGGCTGCAGCGCACGGTATGCACGCAATCGTCATGACCAGCGGAAACCTGAGCGAAGAGCCCATCGAGACCGACGACGACCTTGCCTGGGAACACCTCGTTGCCGCCGGCATCGCCGACGCGTTGCTCGGTAACGACCGCGCGATTCTGTCGCGCTACGACGACTCTGTGGTACGCGTGGTCGACGGCGCCGTTATGCCCGTTCGCCGCGCTCGCGGATATGCACCCCAGCCGCTGCCGTTGTCGGCGCTCGACGGCGCTCCGTCCTGCGTGCTCGCCTGCGGGCCACAACAAAAGGCCACGATTGCGCTCACGCGTGAAGGGACGAACGGCGAGGCAACCTGTTTTGTGTCGCAGCATATCGGCGATGTTGAAAACGGCGGGACCTTCGATGCCTGGAACGCCGCGCGCACGCGCTTGGAAGATCTCTTTGACTTGGCGCCCGCCGCCTTGGCCTGCGATCTACACCCCAGCTATCTATCGAGCCAGTGGGCGCGCGAGCAGGCGCGAAAATGCAATCTGCCGCTCATCGAGGTGCAGCACCATCATGCGCATGTCGCGAGCGTAATGGCCGAGGCTATCGCCGCGGGCCAGCTTACAACCGACGCGCGCGTCCTTGGCATCGCCTTTGACGGCACCGGCGCCGGCACCGATGGGACCATTTGGGGCGGCGAGTTTCTTGTTGCCAGCCTTGGCGGCTTTGAGCGCGCCGCGCATTTGCGCACCTGGGCGCTCCCCGGCGGGGCGGCCTCCGTGCGCGACGCCCGCCGCAACGCCTTTGCCCTGCTGAGCCAGCTCGGCCTGCTCGAACACCAGGGGGCCGAGCGACTCTTGGGCGGCCTAGACGAGCAAACACGTAGCGTGACGGCAACAATGATCGAACGTAGCATCAACAGCCCGCGCACCAGCAGTATGGGTCGCTTGTTTGATGCCGCAGCAGCGATTTTGGGCATTTGCGGCCAAGCGACCTACGAGGGTGAACCCGCCATCGAGCTTGAGGCCGCCGCCTGGCACGCGCTCGGCAGCGAAAGTACCTGTCCCACCGGCAATATGGCCAGCTTTTCCGTAACCGAATCATCCCGTCCGGACGACTGCCATGTTCTGAACTCCAGACCGCTTATTAAGGCGCTTTTGGAGGGAACCAGGGCCGGCGTGCCCGCCGGCAGGCTCGCGCTCGACTTCCACGTCACCACCGCACACGCGTCGGCCCGCATCGCAAGCGAGATCTGCGCCCGTGAAGGCCTCGACACCGTCGCGCTCTCGGGCGGTGTGTTCATGAACCGACTTTTGCTCCAGCTCCTCACCCGCGAGCTTAAAAGCATGGGTCTTACCGTCTTGGTTCCCCACTCCGTGCCCGTCAACGACGGCTGCATCGCCTACGGTCAGGCGGCAATCGCGCGCGCCCACCTCGCGCAGATCGCATCGCAGTAGCCCGATTTCGCTCGTCGCCGCACCAACTGTCTCACGGGCGTAACGCGTTTGCCCGCGAACCCCGCGAGCGCTACCATCAAGCAATGGATTATCAAGCGCCTATCCAGCGCAAAGCGTATAAAAGGGGAACAATATGTGCCTTGCCGTTCCCGGCAAAGTAGTCAAACGCGACGACGACCTCAAGGCCACCGTCGACATGATGGGCATCGAGCGTCCGGTGTCGCTACGACTCGTGCCGACGGCACAAGTAGGCGACTATATTCTGGTGCACGCTGGATTTGGCATCCAGATCGTCGACGAGCAGGAGGCGCAGGAGACGCTCGACCTGGTCAACACCATGACCGAACTGGTCGAAGAAGACCAACTGGCCAGCAACCCGGCCGAGGCATACTAGTGGCGGCCGGACAGCCGGCTCGCTCCGGTATCGACTTTTCGGCATTTCGCGATTCCAAACTGGCCCGCGAGCTCATCGAACGCATCCGTGAACTCGTCGGCGACCGCACCATCAACCTTATGGAAGTCTGCGGCACGCACACCGTGAGCATCGGTCGCTATGGCTTTCGCTCCATTATGCCGGCGGGACTCAAGCTGCTGAGCGGCCCGGGTTGCCCCGTCTGCGTTACCGCCAACCGCGATATCGACCATGCAATCGCGCTCGCCAACATAGACGGCGCCATCATCACCACCTTTGGCGACATGATGCGCGTGCCTGGATCGTCCACCTCGCTCGCCGCGCAAAAGGCGGCAGGGCGCGACATCCGCATTGTCTACTCACCACTCGACGCACTCGACATCGCTGAGCAAAACCCCGACCGCCCGGTCATCTTTATGGGTGTGGGCTTTGAGACCACCACTCCCACCATCGCCGCCGCCATTTTGGAGGCAGACGCACGCGGGCTGCAGAACTTCTCGGTCTACTGCGCCCACAAGACCACGCCGCCGGCGCTGCGCGCAATCGCCAACGACCCCGAGACCACCATCGACGGCTTTATCCTGCCGGGCCACGTCGCCACTATCACGGGCTTAGCCCCTTTTGGCTTTTTGGTCGATGAGTTTAGGACCCCGGGCGTGGTTACGGGATTTGAGCCGGTCGACATTCTGCAGGGCATTTGCATGCTGGTCCAGATGGTTGTCGAGGATCGGCCCGCAATTGACAACGCCTACCGCCGCGGCGTCAATATGGACGGCAACCCCGTGGCGCGCCAGCTGGTCGAGCAGGTATTTGAGCCGTGCGATACCACATGGCGCGGGCTGGGGCCGATTGCCAACTCGGGCCTTTCCATCCGCCCCGAGTTCTCTCGCTTTGACGCCGGCTCCCGCTATGACGTGCCCATTGAACCGACAGTCGAGCCGCGCGGATGCCGCTGCGGTGACGTGTTGCGCGGAGCCATTACGCCGGGCAACTGCCCTCTGTTCGGCCACGCTTGTACACCCGAGCATCCCGTCGGCCCCTGCATGGTGAGCTCCGAGGGCAGCTGTGCAGCATATTTCCGTTACCGAGGCTAATAGGTTCCGCCGCTCTAACGAACGGCGGACCGGTCGACGCTGCGCCTCACCCATATAATTCCACCCATGATTGGAGTTTTCGATATGTCCCATAGCGTTACCGATAGCACCGTCCTGCTGGGCCACGGCTCCGGCGGCCAGATGATGAAACGCATCATCGACGAGGTCTTTTTGGATGCCTTTGGGTCGCCCGAGCTGCTCGAGGGCAACGATGCCGGCGTCGCCGCACTGCCCGCGAGTGGGCGCATCGCCATGTCGACCGACAGCTTTGTGGTGACGCCGCAGTTCTTCCCCGGTGGCAACATCGGCCGCCTAGCCGTGTGCGGAACCGTCAACGATGTCGCGACCTCGGGTGCCAATGTACGCTACCTGTCGTGCGGCTTTATCCTCGAAGAGGGCTATCCCATGGACAAGCTGCGTCAGATTGTGCAGACCATGGCCGAGACGGCGCGCGAGGCGGGCGTGGCGATCATCACCGGCGACACCAAGGTGGTCGAGCGCGGCGGGGCCGACGGCGTCTACATCAATACCGCCGGCGTGGGCGAGGTGCCCGCGGGCGTGACGCTCAGCGGAGCAAACTGCCAGGCCGGCGATGTCATCCTGGTCTCGGGCACGCTGGGTGACCACGGCATCGCCATCATGAGCCAGCGCGAGGGCTTGGCGTTTTCGAGCAACATCGAGAGCGACGCCGCGCCGCTCAACCACCTGATAGCCGACGTTCTGGCCGCAGCCCCCGACACGCGCTGTTTCCGCGACCCCACGCGCGGCGGCCTTGCATCCACACTCAATGAGTTTGCGCAGGCCAGCTGCGTTGCGATGGAGATCGACGAGGACGCCGTGCCCGTGCGCCCCGATGTGCAGGCCGCCTGTGAGATGCTCGGCTACGACGTGTTGCAGGTTGCCAACGAGGGCAAGATGGTCGCCGTGGTGCCGGCCGAGCAGGCCAATGCGGCTCTAGCCGCCATGCGTGCCGCCCGCTACGGAGAGAACGCCACGATTATCGGCCGCGTGTTGCCGCTTAGATCAGACGCTCGACCCGCCGTGCGCGTACGCACCGGCTGGGGCTCGACCCGTATCCTCGACATGCTCGTGGGCGAGCAGCTGCCGAGGATTTGCTAACGACAAAGGCTCAGGGCTATTAAAGATATTCAGATTCCAAACATGCCCGGCACGCATGCCCAGTATTATGAGGTGCGTTTTGGAACCCAATGACGGGAGCTTTCATGGCAGCAGCTTTTTCCCATGTGATTTTTGATCTGGACGGCACCATCCTCAACACGCTCGAGGACCTGGCGACCGCCGGCAACCATACCTGCGAGACGCACGGCTGGCCTACGTTTGCCGTCGACGAGTACCGCTACAAGGTGGGAAACGGCATGCTCAAGCTGGTTGAGCGCTTTATGCCCGCCGAGTATGCGGGCGACGGCCGCATGTTTGAGCAGACGCTTGCCGAGTTTAGGGCTTACTACGGCGAGCACAAGGAGGACCACACCGCCCCCTATGCCGGCACGATCGAGATGCTCGACCGCTTGCGCGCCGCGGGTGTGCAACTTGCCGTGCTCACTAACAAGGACCACGTCTCGGCGGCTCCGCTTATCGAGAAGTATTTTGGTTCCGAGCGCTTTGCGCTGGTGCAGGGCCGCGTCGATGCGTTTCCGCCCAAGCCCGAAGCACCCGTCACGCTGCATGTGATGGAAGAGCTAGGCGCCGACCCGGCGACCACGCTCTACGTAGGCGATTCCAATGTCGATATCCTGACCGGCCACAACGCCGGCCTTAAGAGTGCGGGCGTCAGCTGGGGTTTCCGCGGCCGCGCAGAGCTGGAAGCCACCGGCGCCGACTACGTGGTGGACACCCAGGCAGAGCTCGCAGCGCTGATCCTGGGCGAGTAACGAGCGACACTGCTTAACGCAGCTGCGACAATTCTTCCGCGCGGAAAGCGCATCCCGTTTTGAAGCTCCGGAATGGGATGCGCTTTCCGTTTGAGGCGCATCAGGGAAACCGCATCCCACTTCAGAGCAATATTCCGGGTCGCAGTTTCCGCAACCCACCCCATCCGGAAAATGCGACCCACTATTCGGCCAAAAACCGGGTCGCGGTTTCCCAAGCACTCGGTGCAACGCTGGCACAAGGAGTGTCCCCAACTGCCGGCAGAAAAGGAACGTCCCCAGCTGCCGCCTTCCCAATGACTACTTCAGCGATGGCAACGTCGCAGGTAAAAGTGCCACTTTAAGCCAACCAAGGGAACGACGTTGTTTTGGCAACGACAGCGAAAGCCCGCCAGAGCGAGCAAGGTGCCTTGAAACAAGGCGGCATTGACCTTTTGGTCATGCCGCCGAAGTTGAAAGGCAGATTGCCGCTCTGGCGGGCTTGCAGCGTCGAGCAGTTGCGGCGTTTGGTAAAACGCCGCAACGAACTAGCTCAACATTGCATCCATCATCTCGGAGTTGACGGAGTCGTCGGCAGACCACTCGCCGTCGTCGTTGCAGGTGTACTTGAAGATAACCGTGGTCTTCCTGGGCTCGGCGGCCTTGGTCACATCGACCATAACCTGACCGGCCATCTTGTACAGCTCGTCATCGGAAGGAACCGTGTCAAGCGCGGCGACCTTCTCCTGATACTGGGTGGAGAAGTCCTCGACGATCTTGTTCATAGACTTGCAGGTGATAGAGACCTCGGCGGTCGCGACACCCTTGTCCTCGTCGACCGTCACGTCGCCGATCTTGTAGTCAAAGCCCTCGAGATAGGTCTTGGCATACTCCTTGGGATCGATACCCAGCTGCTCGAACTCGTCGCCCGAAGCTTCCTCCAGACCAGAAAGGAAGTCGTCGCCACCGTTCTTGACCTCGTCAAACTGCGTCGTAAGATCCTCGGTGATGAGCTCCTCAACCGAAGGACCTCCACAGCCGGAAAGCACGACCACGCATGCAACCAAGACGGCCATGAGGGGCGCAAGCAGCAGCTTCTTTTTCATGTTGTTCCTCCCAATGAGCGGCACCGCGCTTCCCGGACGCGGCACACGTTGTAATAAGTAAACCCATACTATCCACTTATGAACACCCTCGGCAACGCGAAGGCGCGGTCGGTTCGTTTTAGCGTCCGAACGGTTTGCAAGCCCGCCCAACGCGCAATAAAACGCTTCCCCACGGTGCAATAAAAAAGGTGGCCGGAAAACCCGACCACCCTTGCACATCCTTTGAACGCCGCAGTTTACTTGCGAACGACCTTAACGATGGCGTCACCGGCGGCGACGGCGGACTCTGCCTCAACGGTGAGCTCGACGTCGGCAAACTCGGCGGTGTTGGACACGGCCACCACGACGCAGTCCTTGTAACCGGCAGCGGCGATCTTGGCGCGGTCGATCTTGAGTATGGGCTGGCCGGCCTTCACAACGTCGTCGGCCTTGACGAAGCCCTCGAAGCCATCGCCGTTCATGTTGACGGTATCGACGCCAACGTGCACCAGAACCTCGATGCCGCTATCGGACTGCAGACCCACGGCGTGACCCATGGTGACGGTCACCTTACCGTCGCAGGGAGCGTAGACCAGATCGTCCTCGGGCCACACGGCACAGCCCTTGCCCAGAACCTCGCCACCAAAGACGGGATCGGGCACGTCGGCCATCTTGATGACCTTGCCCTTGACGGGCGAGCACAGCACGTCGGCGCCAGCAGAAGCAGAGATAGAGGCCGGAGCAGCGGCAGCCGCGGGCTCAGCCTTCTTCTTGAACATATCAAACAGACCCATACGTTTTCTCCTCTTGATTAAGCGCAACGTTGTGCGCATGCCTACGGTAATTATAGTGCCAAATGGTTCAAATGCTAAGGTGGGGACTCGAATCGCGAGCCCTTCCCGGTAGCGCTCGTGGAATGGAGCATCTCCTTTGCATCGCTGGTCGATAAGCCGAGTATCGCCCGCGCACGGGACGGGCAGAAGCGGGCGCACCAAACCCGACACTTCTTTTCGCTCTCGAGTCCTGTCGCCGCCTTGTCCCTAACACTTCCTGACACCGACCGAAGCGTGCCAAAATAAACCTGTCCTTTTTGGTAGGTTTGGCGAGTGTGGATTTTTGGACGCTTAACTAGCGAACGTGGATAATCTCCCACTTTGAGGCCGTCACCGAGCCAAAAACGGGAGATTATCCACGTTCATTTTGGATGACCCCCTTGTACCAAGCCGAGCTCCATGGTCAAGTAATAACGACTTCTCATCATTAGATTGTTTACATCAATTCTAATAACTATTTAATCCTTAAACTCGTTATTAGAATTGATATGATTAGCCTAATAACGAGTTTCCGGCACTAAAGATATGGAGGGCACGATGCAAATCGAGGAGAACGGCCAGGGAACGCTCCGCAATAATCTATCGGGGAAATTGGCTTACTATTCGTTTTTTCCAACGCCCTTGCAATCATTGAGGCAGCTAAACCTCACCGAGGAAACCTATCGCACGCTTTCCGCATGCTCACGAAAGCTTGGAGAGCTTGAAGGCATGCTCTACTTTGTTCCCAACGCCGACATGTATCTGACAATGTACGTGCGCAAAGAAGCACTCCTTTCTTCGCAAATTGAGGGAACCCAGTGCACGTTTGACGACCTACTTAGTCCATCGCAAACACAACTCCATCATAAAGATGTCGCAGACGTCGTGAATTACGTCCGTGCTGTCGACCGCGGCGTAGAACTGCTCAAAAAGATGCCCTTGTGCACGAGACTTCTTAGGCAAGTTCATGCGGTCCTGCTGGACGGAGTGCGCGGAACGGAGAAGAATCCAGGCGAGCTGCGCTCCTCACAAAACTGGATTGGCCCCTCAGGCTGCACCATTGCAACCGCATCGTTTATCCCTCCAAACATTGAAGATTTGAGCAACACGCTCCAGGACCTCGAACGCTTTATCAATGAGCCTCAAGTCGAAATGGATCCGATTGTGCGGGCGGCGCTCGTCCATTACCAATTTGAAACTGCCCATCCATTCCTAGACGGAAACGGTCGCCTGGGCAGGCTTCTCATTACACTTATGCTCATCAATGATGGCGTTCTTCATTCTTGCTTGTTCTATCCATCGTTCCAGTTCAAGAAAAATCGAAGCGAGTACTACCGGCAACTCACATCCGTAAGGGAGAGAGGCACTTACGAGGAATGGATAGAGTTTTTCTGCAACAGTCTTCTCGAGAGTGCGAAGGACTCGGTAGGGTCTTTAAAAAACCTTGTTGACCTCCATAACCGTTCCACAGCAACCATTACCGAAAATCTCGGAAGGACTGCTGCAAACGGGCAAAGGCTGTTGGGCATTCTTGAAGAGCACCCCATCGTCGACACCGCATTCATCGCTGCCCAACTCGATATCGGCAGGAGTACCGCGAGCTCGCTCGTCAAATCATTTGAAGAATTGGGTATCCTCCGTCCTCTCGACGAGTCAAGACAGAGATACCGGCAGTACGGGTATGAAGAGTATCTTTCGATTCTCAGGGAAGACGCCGAGCCGATTAGATAGGCATCGCAGCCCAGGCAAATTAAAGCGAGCGCGGATAATCTCCCACTTTGAGCCCGCACACAGGCAAAAACTGGGAGATTATCCACGTTCATTCCTGGCTAGTCATTTAAGAACGTCCCCAATGACTACTCCGGCATCGCCGATGTTTCGGCAACGACAGCGAACGGGCCGCATTCGGAGCAAGACGACGCCGCAGGTAGAGAACGGACAGCGAGCGGGTCGCATTTGAGACAAGGTGACGTGAAACGAAAGGGCGCTGACCTTCTGGTCGCGCCCTTGAAGTTGAACGTCAGATTGTCCAAATGCGGCCCGCGCAGCGTCGGCCGGTTACGGCGTTTGGTAAAACGCCGCAACTACTCCCGGGCTCCGTACTGCTCGTAGTAGGCGTCGATGGCGGTCTTGAGCTCGTCATCGATGACGACCTTGCCGTCGATCTCGTGGTTGTAGAGGGTCTCGACGACCTCGGCCATGGAAACGATGCTCGCGACGGGGAAACCGTACTTTGCCTCGATCTCCTTCTGAGCGGTGGTCACACCGCCCTTGCCGACCTCCATGCGGTTGAGGGACACGATCAGGCCCTTGATCTCGACATCGGCAGCAGCCTTGACCTTAGGATAGGTCTCGTCGATGGACTTGCCGCTGGTGGTAACGTCCTCGACCATGACCACACGGTCGCCGTCCTTGGGCTCATAACCCAGCAGGTTGCCCTTATCGGCACCGTGGTCCTTGGCCTCCTTACGGTCGCAGCAGTACTTAACCTCCTTGCCGTACAGCTCGTGGTAGGCAATGGCGGTCACGACAGCCAGCGGAATACCCTTGTAGGCCGGCCCAAACAGGACGTCAAAGTCGTCGCCAAAGTTATCGTGGATGGCCTGGGCGTAATACTCGCCCAGCTTCTTGAGCTGATAGCCCGTCACATAAGCGCCGGCGTTCATAAAGAACGGGGACTGGCGGCCGCTCTTGAGCGTAAAGCTGCCGAACTTAAGAACGTCGGACTCGACCATGAACTTGATGAACTCTTGCTTGTAAGCCTCCATGCGGGCTCCTCTCGTAATTGCGTACGTGCTCTTCAGTTTAGCGCAGGCGAGGCGTCGATGTGGGCGTGCTTTGGAGCCACGGCATTCTGTAAAGGCTTTGTCAGGGGGAATGGTTTTCCGAACAATGGGGTTGACATGGCAAACCCCCTCATCAAGAATACGGGCGGATTAAAAAGGGGTACGAGATACCCAAAGCGCGCTGCGCTCAGCCTTTAGGAGGTGTGCCATGGAAGGCAGTCCTAGTCGAAAAACCCGCATGTCGCCCTCGGCACGCCGCGAGGACTCCGCACACGCATAAACGCCACCGGCAGATCGCCAAAACCACCACAAAGGCGCGCTGCACCCTTTGTGGGCTCAAGAGCTTGACGTGAGCGGCATCTAGGTTTTTTGAAGCAAATACGACACGTACGCTAACTCCCCTCAACAAGGAGGACCCTATGCTGATGCTCAAAACCGTCACGGTACTCGAAGCCATCTCCAAGCGCCGCCGCACGGCGCGCCCTGCCGCTCATACCGGCCTGTCCAAGAACACCATATTCGCCGCCACCCATAGTGCCGAGGACGCCCTCGTACTGCTTGACGCCACGGCAAACGGCCTCACCGTCGAGCAGGCAACTGAGCGCCTGAACGCCGTCGGCCCCAACACCATCGAGGCAACGACCAAAACGCTCGCCCGCCGCATCGCCGACGCGTTCATCGATCCCTTCGCCGGCATCCTCGCCGCGCTCGCACTGGTCTCGCTCTACATCGACGTGCTCGCCGCACCCGAGCCGCAGCGCGACCCCTCCACGGTCATCGTCATCGGCATCATGCTGCTGGTATCGGGCGGCATGAAGTTTATCCAGGAAGCCCGCAGCGGCAATGCGGCCGAGGCCCTCAAGGACCTGGTCTCCAACACTTGCACCGCCCTGCGCGACGGCGAGCGCATCGAGATCCCCTTCGACGAGCTCGTCCCCGGCGATGTAATCCGTCTCTCTGCCGGCGATATGGTGCCGGCAGATGCCCGCATCATCACCGCGCGCGACCTGTTTGTGATCGAGTCCGCACTCACCGGCGAGAGCGAGGCCGTCGAGAAGACCACCGCCGTCACCGTCGTCGAGGGCGCCGACGGCTCCGCACTGCCACTCTCTGCCTGCAAGAACATCGTCTTTACCGGCACCTCCGTGCAAAACGGCGCCGCCATGGCGCTTGTCGTTGCCACCGGCTCGGACACCTACCTGGGCGGCATCGCCAAGATGCTCAACGGGCGCGGCGAAAAGAGCGCGTTTGACCGCGGCGTCTCGAGCGTCTCCATGTTGCTCGTACGCCTCATGCTCGTTATGGCGCCGGCCGTCTTTGCCATCAACGCCGCCACCAAGGGCAACGTCATCGACGCGCTGCTGTTCGCCACGAGCGTGGCCGTGGGCATCACGCCGCAAATGCTTCCCGTCATCGTTACCACGAGCCTATCGCAGGGCGCCAAGGACCTCGCCCGTCGCCAGGTTATCGTCAAGGAGCTGCCGGCGATTCAAAACCTCGGCGCGATGGACGTCCTGTGCTGCGACAAGACCGGCACCCTCACCGAAGACCGCATCGTGCTCGAGCGCTACCTCAACACCGATGGCAACGAGGACGCACGCGTGCTGCGCCATGCATTTTTGAATAGCTTCTTCCAAACCGGCCTCAAAAACCTTATCGACCTGGCTGTAATCGACCGTGCCGATGTGACGCCCTCGACCGTCGTGCCCGATTCTATACTGGGCCAGAGTCTGCGCGACCGCTATACCAAGGTCGACGAGGTTCCCTTCGATTTCTCGCGCCGTCGCCTGAGCGTAGTTGTCGCCGACGCCCAAGGCAAAACCCAGATGGTTACCAAGGGCGCTGCCGAGGAAATGCTCGAGATCTGCTCCTTTGTCGAGATCGATGGCATCGCTCAGCCGCTCACCGACGAGAAGCTCGCCCAGATTCGCAAGCAGATCGCCGGACTTAACGCCGAGGGCCTACGCGTAATTGCCGTGGCGCAGAAGACCAATCCGCGCTGCGTGGGCGAGTTTGGCATCGCCGACGAGTGCGACATGGTGCTGATGGGCTTTTTGGCCTTCCTCGATCCGCCCAAAGCAAGTGCCGCGAGCGCCGTCGCCACCCTCGAGGCCAAGGGCGTGGCGGTCAAGGTCCTAACCGGCGACAACGACCGCGTCGCCGCCACCGTCTGCGAGCAGATCGGTATCGATGCGAGCAACGTCTTGCTCGGCTCCGAGATCGATGCGCTCGATGACGCCGAACTTGCCGAGCGCGCCGAGAAAACCCACCTCTTCGCCAAGCTCTCGCCGCTGCAGAAGGCGCACCTGGTACGTGTCATGCGCGAGATGCTCGGCCACACCGTGGGCTTTATGGGCGACGGTATCAACGACGCCGCCGCCATGCGTGCGAGCGATTGCGGCATCTCGGTCGATTCGGCCGTCGATATTGCCAAGGAATCCGCCGATATCATCTTGCTTCAGAAGGACCTGGGCGTGCTCGAGCGCGGCATCATCGAAGGCCGCCGCACTTACGGCAACCTGCTTAAGTACCTCAAGACCACGGTGAGCTCCAACTTTGGCAACGTGCTGTCCGTGACCGTCGCGAGCCTGTTCTTGCCGTTTTTGCCCATGAGCGCCCTGCAGCTGGTGCTGCTGTCGCTGGTCTACGAGATCGTATGCATCGCGCTGCCGTGGGACACCGTCGATGACGCCTGGACTGCCCGTCCGCGCGCCTGGGACGCCGCATCCATCAAGGGCTTTATGCTCGAGCTGGGCCCCGTGAGCTCGCTGTTTGACATCGTGACCTTCGCCGCGCTCTTCTTTGTGGTGTGCCCCGCCGCCGTGGGCGCAAGCTGGTCCGAGCTCGCCGGGACGGGCAACGTCGCGGGCATGGCGACCTTTGCCGCGCTCTTCCGGAGTGGCTGGTTTGTCGAGTCCATGTGGTCACAAACACTGGTGGTCCACATGCTGCGCTCCCCGCATCTGCCGAGCCCGCGCGACCACGCCGCGCCCGCACTGTGCGCTCTCACCGTGCTGGGCCTGGCGCTTGTCACCTGGCTGCCGGCAAGCCCCATCGCCGATGCGCTCGGCCTCATGCCGCTGCCCACGAGCTTTTTTGGGCTGCTCATTGGCATCGTTACCGCCTATATCGCGCTCACCCAGCTGGCAAAGCGCCGCTACATTGCCCGCCACGGCGAGCTGCTGTAGCAAGTAGACGGAAAACACCCTGCCAGCTGCCGTTGCCACTACCACAGCTGCCAACGCCGCTGCCGTTGCCTCTGCCGCCGCCGCAGCCTATCCCCTCAGCAGTTGCGGTGAAATAGTTCCTGTTTAAAGTCCAACGGCTTTGATTTAGGGACTATTCCACCGCAACTTATTGGGGGATTAGCTAGTCTTGAGGCGTCCAGGACCAGAAGAAGTTGATAAGGGCCACACGCGAGGCGGTACCGGTCTTTTTGTTGATCGAGGAAATGTGACGATAGAGCGTGGAGCGCGAAAGGAAAAGCGTTGTGGCGATGTCCTGAACGCTCTGGTCCGAAACGACCAAGACCTCAAGAATATCGTGCTCGCGCTCTGTAAGCCCAAAGGTGGCGACGAAGGCATCGAGGCGTTCATCGGACGTGAGCTCCGCTGCCTCCACGGGCTCGGGGTCGGAGCATGTGGGCGCAAGATCCCCACCAAGATCATCGGTGGCAGGCGCCAGCTCGTCCCGTATCACGGCGTCATCGGCTCGTTGCCCCAACTGTCCCAGCAGCGTAATCGCAATGCCCACAAACATCACGAGCGCCGCACCGATCGCAGCCAGCACGTTTTGACTCGAGATGATCGCCACCGCCGGCGCCGTCACGAGCATCGAGCACACGTTGTTGACGACGCGACCCATGCACGGCCAAAAATATGACCAGCGCGCATAGAGCGAGACGGCGGCATATTTTGTGGTAAAGAACACCACGAAAAAGCCCGAGCCCAGATAAAAGATGATCGTGGCAGCAAGCTCGTTGCCGCCATTGCCATCGACGATGAGCACAAAGAACGAAAGCGTGGACAGTATGGCGGCACACGTCATGCCGATATTCATATACGAGCGGCCGTGCAGGTCAAATAGTGCGCCAGCGACCAACGAGCTCACGACAAGCAGCAGGCGCGGCCAATCGCCCAAATCGACGGCTCCGACAGCAAGCAGGGTCGTGAAGCCCGCGTTGAGAGCGGCGAATACGCTGGAAAGATACGCCGTCGCCACGGTCAGGCGAACTACGGCGCGACGGAATGCCGCCTTTGCCTCGGGATCGTCATGCCACTTGGCGCCATATTCCAGAGCATCTACCGAAAGCCCGGCAGCACTGGGTTCAAAGTTGGGATCGGACTCGTCGCGCAGCTTGGCGCGTCGGGCACCGTGGAGCAACGCCACCTGCGCGATCGCACAGACGACCAGAACAGCCTGCTGAGGAATGCCGACAGGCATCACCATGTGGTTGAGAACCTGCACCAGAACGCCCATGGCGTAAGAAAGTGCGGCGGCGCGCGCCAAGCAGGGCGTTCGCGCAAAGCGCCTCGCAAAATTTGCATGAGCAGTCGATCCGCAGTAGCCCAGCGCGCAGCACGCCACCAAACCGCCGGCAATTACCACCTCAACCTGAACCGCCATAATCAACAGCAGCAATGCCACCACCAGCAAAACGCCCGTAACGTCACTCGTTGCGTCGATAACATGGGGACGGCGATAGTACAGAATGGGACGCACAAAAAAGCCAATCACGCTCGCGCCGATGACAAGGCTCTCATAAATAACGACCTCGTTCGGAGACACGAACTCGGCCATGCGCACATCAAAAAGATACTCGCACGCCAAAAACGTGAAGAAGAACAGCGCCAGGCATATAATCTCCCGAATGCCCCGACGCAAATATGCGGTTGTGTCTCCCATGCCCCTCATGGTTAACCCCCAGCCACTCAATTGTCTGGAAATCTATTTTAATAAAGAACCAGTCTCAATATCGAAGCCAGGCTCGAAATGTTGCCAATTCGACCCCAGCCGTCCACATCACGCCGCGATTTTGAGCCGCATGGACCAGAAGGGACGCGCGCGATCTCTAGCTCGGCCAGGAGTGTCCCCAACTACCACTCATTTAAGTACGTCCCCAATGAGTGGCCGAAGAGTGTCCCCGGCGTCCAATCAAAAAATGGGCCATGTGTCCCAGTTGTGGAGACTCCTTGAGCCGTCTGGGTATCGCGAAGGATCGCGCACTCCCCCATCATCAAAAGTGACACACGCTACCAGTTGATGGGAGGCAGCCATGGGCTTCTTTGACAAGATGTTCGAGAAGAAAGAGTGCGCGATTTGCGGTACCGAGCTGGGACTTCTAGGTAAGACAAAAATCAATGAAGGCTACCTGTGCAAAGAGTGCGCCGGCAAGCTCTCCCCCTACTTTCACGGCTATCGCTCCAGCACCGCGGACGATATCCGTGAGCAACTCGCCTACCGCGAGGCCAACGCCGAGCGCCTGTCTTCGTTCAACCCCACGCGCACGCTTTCTGCCGGGCGCACCAATATTATGCTCGATGAGGACGCGGGCCTGCTGATCATCACTTCGCAGAGCCGCTGGCGCGACGCTAATCCCGACATCATCGAGTTCTCGCAGGTACTCGGCTGCGATATGGATATCGACGAGCATCGCACCGAGATCTATCGCGAGACCAAGGACGGCGAGCGCGAGAGCTACAACCCGCCGCGCTACGACCTGGATTACGACTTTAATCTGACCATCCACGTCAACACGCCGTACTTCACCGAGATCAACCTGCGCGTGAACGACTCCACCATCGATCAGCGCGGCTCCATCGAATACCGCGAGGCCAAGCGCCAGGCAACCGAGGTCCGCGACGCGCTGGTGCAGCTGCGCCAGGAGACGCGCGACAGCGTCGTGGCCGCCAAGGCCCCCAAGACCGCGGTGACCTGCCCCTTCTGCGGAGCCACCACCATTCCCGATGCCAGTGGGCGCTGCGAATACTGCGGCGGCGCCATCGGCGCATAGCCTCCGGCAGCGAAAGGACCGATCATGGCCTTCGAGAGCGTTAACTATCAGTGCCCTGCCTGCGGTGGCCCCTTGCATTTTGCCAGCGCCGAGCAAAAGCTCGTCTGCGACTACTGTGACTCGCGCTTTGAAGTCGAAGAAGTCGAGGCCCTCTATCGCGAGCGCCAGGACAAGGCAGATGCCAAAGCCGATGCCGCAGCCGCGGCCCCCAAGCCTGCTGTCGACGACGCGGTGCAGGAACTCGCCCAAAACGCCGGCTACATCTGCTCATCGTGCGGCGCCGAGCTCGTGTCCGACGGCACCGTCGCCGTCACCACCTGCCCGTACTGCGGCAACTCCGCCGTGGCGCCCGGCCAGCTCTCGGGCGACTTCTCGCCCGACCTGGTGATTCCGTTTAAGCTCGGGCGCGATGACGTCACGGCCGCACTCAAGGAACACTACAAGGGCAAGATCTTGCTGCCCAAGAGCTTTGTCACCGGCAACCACATCGACGAGGCCCAAGGTGTCTACGTGCCGTTTTGGCTCTACGGCGCCCGCGTTGACGGCGAAGTGCACTTTGACGCGACCAACGAGACCGTGACCGAGGAATCCGACCGCACCGTCACGACCACCGACCACTACGATGCCTATCGCAAGGGCAACATCTCGTTTAAGCGCGTGCCCGTCGACGGATCATCCAAGATGCCCGACGGCCACATGGACGCCATCGAGCCGTTTGACTACGACGCGCTGCGTCCGTTCTCGGTCGCCTATATGCCCGGCTACATCGCCAACCGTTACGACGAGGACTGCGAGACCTGCAAGGCGCGCGCCGAGCGCCGTATGGAAGAAAGCACGATCTCGGCCCTGCGCGAGACCGTCGTCGACGAATACGACGATGCCACGGTCGAAAGCAAGCAGCTCGACTACACCTGGGAAGACAGCGACTACGCCCTGTTCCCCGTCTGGATGCTCTCCACCTCGTGGAACGGCAAGAGCTACCTGTTTGCCATGAACGGCCAGACCGGCCGCTTGGTCGGCGAGCTCCCCTGCTCCAAGCCCAAGCTCGCCATCGCCTCGGTGCTGTTCTTCGTGATCGGATTTATCCTCTCCCAGATTCTCTTTATGGGGGAATACGCCTTCGATCCGGATTACCTCACCTTTGATATCGAGGGCATCCTCATCAACGTCATCGCGCCGCTGATCATCGTGATTATCGGAGACGTGCTACTGGTAGGCCAGCTCAAGACGGCCAACGAAGCAACCCATGCCGATGAGTATTGTGGCGAGCTCGACTTGACCGAGAAGCACGACACCTTCAGCCACACCGAGACCACCGTTGTCATGAAAGACGACAAGGACGACTAAGCAATCCAACCAATACCACCCGGCCTTTGACGAGAAAGGAAGATCACCATGGGACTCTTGAAAGCTGGATTGGGAGCTGCCGGCGGCGTCATGGCCGACCAGTGGAAGGAATTTATCTACTGCGAATCGATGCCTGCTGACGTCTTGGCCTGCAAGGGCAGCAAACGTACCGGTGGCCGCAGTTCCAACACGCGCGGCGAGGACAACGTCATCTCCAACGGCTCGGTCATCGCCGTCAACGACGGACAAGGCATGCTCGTGGTGCAAAACGGCAAGATCATCGAAGTCGCGCTGGAGCCCGGTGAGTTCGTCTTCGATACCGGCAGCGAGCCGAGCGTCTTTAGCGGCAACCTGGGCGATTCCATCAAGGAGACCTTCGCCAATATCGGCAGCCGCTTTACCTTTGGCGGCGACGCGGGCAAGGACCAGCGCGTCTACTTCATCAACACCAAGGAGATCATCGGCAACAAGTACGGCACCGCCTCGCCCGTGCCCTTCCGCGTGGTCGATAACAACATTGGCCTGGACGTCGACATCTCCGTGCGCTGCAACGGTGAGTATTCGTACCGCATCACCAACCCGCTGCTGTTCTACACCAACGTATGCGGCAACGTGACCGATAGCTACACGCGCGACAAGATCGACAGCCAGCTTAAGTCCGAGCTGCTCACCGCCCTGCAGCCCGCCTTTGCCAAGATCTCGGAGATGGGCATCCGCTACAGCGCCATCCCCGGCCACACCACCGAGCTCGCCCGCGCGCTCAACGAGGTCCTCTCTGCCGACTGGCGTGACCTGCGCGGCGTCGAGATCGTAAGCTTTGGCGTCAACTCCATCGCCGCCTCGCAAGAAGACGAGCAGATGATCAAGGACCTGCAGAAAGCCGCGGTCATGCGCGATCCCACCATGGCGGCAGCCAACATCGCCAGCGCCCAGAGCGATGCGATGCGCGCGGCAGCCGCCAACCCCAACGGCGCGATGGCAGGCTTTATGGGCATGGGCATGGCAGGTGGCATGGGCGGCATGAACGCCAGCCAGCTGTTCGCCGCCGGCCAGGCACAGCAGCAGGCCGCCCCGCAGCCGGCTCCGGCTCCCGCCCCCGCACCGGCTCCCGCCGCCGCACCTGCGGCCGGCACGTGGACTTGCAGCTGCGGCGCCACCAACACCGGCAAGTTCTGCTCCGAGTGCGGCAGTCCCGCACCCGCCCCGGCACCGGCAAAGTGGTTCTGCCCCAACTGCGGCAGCGAAAACGGCGGCAAGTTCTGCAGCAACTGCGGAACGCCCCGGCCCTAGCCCCTCTATCTGGTAATTGGCGGGGGATCCGCCACCCCCGCATTTGCTTCTATGGGTTTCGTTCGATAAAGGAGGACACCATGAAGACAACGTTCAAAAAGTCCGTACTCGCATTTCTGACATGCGTCCTGGCGCTCGCCTTTGCCCTGACGGGCTGCAGCGGCGGCGGCAAAGACCCCAAGGCCAACTTCGTCGGCAGCTGGGAACTCTCGGGTGGAACCTTGGACGGCGAAGAGCTCACCGATGAGTACATGGATATGCTCAAGGAGTGGGGCCTCAACTGTATCCTGATCCTCGACGAAGACGGCACGGGCGTCCTCGACATGTTCCTTGAGGTCGCCGACCTGAAATGGGAGGCCAAGGACGCCACCACCGTAACGATTACCGCCGAAGATGAGTCGCACGACCTGAAACTCAAGGACGACAAGCTCGTCCTCGAGGTGGAAGGCGACAAGCTTATCTTTACGAAGTCCGACAAGGATCTGTCCGGTACGGTGAAGAAGGATCGCGAGAACGCCGAGAAGGAAGAAGAGATCGATGAGGCCGTCGAAGACGACGACGTCCAGAGCATCGAAATCTCCCCCGCCGTCACCGTCGCCGATGACGACCTGTGCACCATCACCATCACCGAGAAGTTCAAGGACGACTGGGGCGACATCGGCTTTGTCGTCAACATCACCAACAAGAGCGACAAGGACCTGACCTTCTACGCTCCTTCCGGCAAGACCAACGTCAACGGCACCATGAAGGAACCCTGGTTCTCGGCTCACTTGATGCCCGGCACCAACGCCACCGAGGAATTCACGTTCTCGAAGGGCACGCTCGATAGCCTTGACGACCTCGTCAATACGACCATCGGCATCGACGCCTACCTGACCGATTCCTACGAGGACGTCGCCTCCTACAGCGCAACCATCGCGTAACGGCAGACACCGACAGCCGCGGATTGGCGGACACATCCGCGCACATGCCAGACGGGGCCGCAGGAGTTGATCCTGCGGCCCCACCGCTTTATGCCGATGCGTAACGAGCGCTAGCGCTCCATGTTGGGAACGATGCTGCCCTCCGTTACTGCGCGCACGGCCAAGCGCATGATGTTGTCGTAGCCGGTCTTATTGAGAATCTCCGAGATGCGGCGTTTGATGGTGCCCTCGCTCATAAACAGCTCGGCCGCGATCTCGCGGCGGCTTTTACCCTCGCAGGCAAGGCGCAAGATCGACAGCTCGACATCGTCGAGGGCCGCCGTGCCCGAGAAGATGCTCTCGGGCGGCTTGGGAAACGTGCAGTAACCCGCCAGCGTGGAGCGCATCACGGCGAAAAGCTCGTCGATACCGACGTTCTTGTACACAAAGCTGTCGACGCCCGCCTCGCGTGCCTGGTCCACAAAGGTGATTTCGGGCATACCCGTCATGATAATGACGCGGCACTCGGGCAGTTGTTCTTTGATGCGCGCCGCCGCCACGATGCCGTTGGAATCGTGCTCGGTGCACACGTCCATCAGTATCATGTCCGGGCGCTCCTTAAGCACAACGTCCAAGGCATCCGAGGCGTCGGCGATCGCGGCAACAACCGTCATGTCGGGCTGGTCACCGACGGAGCGCGCGAGGCTCTCGCGCAAGATAGCCTGGTCTTCGACGATTAACACGCGAATCATGAACTTCTCCTTTGGGCCGTGGCGCTGGAGGCGAGCGGGATGGACACCGTAAGCGTGAAGGGCGGGGCGGTGTGGACTTCCAGGCTGCCGCCCAGATTCTGTGCGACATGCCTCATACCTGGGATACCCGTTCCCTCGCGATACGATACGGGTGCAGGCGCGCCGTCGTTAGAAACGACCATCCGCGCGACAGCGCCGTCTTCTGTCCCCTCCTGCCACAGGCGCACATGGACCTGATGGGCTTGTGCATGCTTGGTGGCATTGGTCGAGGCTTCGCGGATAATCTGCAAAAATGCTGCGGCGACACGCGCGTCGTTTGGCAGCTCGCCCTCCACATCGATCTGCACGCTCACCAGGCCAAAGGCATGGACGATATCGCCCAGTTGCTCTGCCGGTTCGCTGTCGCCCCCGCTGCGCAGATCGGCAGCGATTGAGCGCAGCAGCGGGTCGATCTGCTCGAGTGACTCGTCATCCAGGCGCCCTTCCTCCAGATAACGATGGAGAATGGACAGGCGCTGCCCGATCACGTCGTGCACGCGAGCGCGCATACGCAGATAGGCCGCATTGTCAGCAACTTTTTTGACTTCTTCGATCTGGGCTTGGAGCTCTTGGCCCGCAAGCTCAAGCAGGTGGTTTGCTTGCGCCAAGCGGTCGTAGGCGTGTGCGTATTCCGTCACGTCCAAGCCGACGACGCGCTCGAACGGACGGCCCGAGACCGTAACGTCATCGTGCACAAACAAGCGAATCTCGGCGGGAGAAACCTCGACCACCGCCCGCGCCTCACCAAAGCGGTCCAGATTAATCCGCACGCGGTTCTGGCTGCTTTCGGGCATTTGCATGCTGAGTTTGCGCAGGTCGTTCCATGTACCGCTCATATCGCCTAGGTCGGTGGGCATATGAAGCTCCACCAGGTTTTTTCGCATGCAGCGGTTCATGAGCAGCGGGCGGCCCCTCGGGTCCAGATACAGGATGCCCACGGGAATCACGTTGATGGTTTCGATCGTCGAGAACGCGGTGATATCCTCCTGGCGGTTGCGGACATCCATCAAGAGCGCCGCAATGGAGCGGAACAGGAAAAACGCTCCCTCTGCGATAAGGACCGTGGTCCACGCCGAGCCCATGGCAAAAACCACCGGCGGCGTCACGGCGGCAACGAGCAACAGTTCGGCCAGCATGACGGGGCGACGATAGTGCACCATAAGCACCATGCCGTAGGCAAAGATCACGGCATTGAGCCACAACGCTCCGCCCATTGCCCTGGCGCAAACGTCAAGCGGCGCCACCAGATATGAGCCAGACGACGCGAACAAGATGAGCGCCGAAATAATTAGGTGAAGCACAAGGCTCGCCTCGTAGGCACAAATCACCTTACGGTTATAGGACGAGCGGCGCGATGCGATGAGCGGGACGTGGATCGTCTGCAGACACGCAGCCAGGGCAAAGACAACATCGAGCGCAACGATTTGGGGAAGAATGAGCGAAATCTGCATCGTCACTCACCCGCCCTCGGCATCAAGACGATCATGCGCAGCTGGCCGGGCTCGCCCTCAAGGCGGTATGCCACGTTGCGCCCTTGCAGAGCGCTTTCGAGCTCTTGCGCAGCGGGCGTCTGCGAAAGATCTGCATCATCGTTGGAAAAAAGCGCGGCACGCAGCTCGACACTGCATCGGTCATGATCGCCCAAGTGATACATAAGCGCCGGATGGTCGGTGGTGTAGGCAAAAAACGCAAAGTCATACACGCAGTCGTACAGGGCGCTTACCGTACTGACGTGCATCGGGCGCCGTATGGCGATAATCGAGGCGCAATCGATATCGATGGTGCGCAGGTCGCTTGCGAGCTCGTTGGCAATGAGCTGAATGCGGTCGCGATCAAAACCGCTCTCCCCGTGCTGTGCCAACGTGAGCGACCCCTTGCGCTTGCAATAGGCGACGAGCATCTTGGCGCGCTGCAGCATGCGATAACGCTCGTGCGAAGACGATTCATCGGTCAACGGCGGTAGCGAGCTCAGCAGGTCGTACATCCCTTCGAGCGCGCGGGCAAGCGCCTGGTCCACGTCTTGGACCAGCAAGGTCTCGGCCTCTTGGTCTGCCAGGTGCGTCTTAAGGTCGTAGTCGGCGGCGAGCAGCTCGTTTTGACGCTGCAGCTCCATGCGACGATGTGCCAGTTCACGGTTAAGCTCGTTGAGATCCGACACGTCTTGGGCAAGCAGGGCCGATCCGCCCAGCAGTGGAAAGGCACGGTACATCACATCGGGATCGGACGCCACGGCAAAGGCATGGGCGCGGCCGTGCGCCTGGGTCCGCAACTCCTCGCGCACGCCTACCGGCATTGCCTTTGACACTGGCGTGGCATAGACTTCCTGCAGGTCGCGCGTTAGAACTTTGAGGTCAAGCGGCAAGGTGTCGAAAATGCCGGCGATGTCGTGATATGACGGAATGACACCGCAATCGAGACAGATTTCCATCGCCGCCACGCACAAGACGCAATAGATGAGCGAGAAGTTGAGCCTCCATGCCCAGGGCACGCGCAACGCATATGAGATGGCAAAGAACGCGCCGCCCAGCAGCACGAGCGCCGCCGTGCCCGAGAAACGTTGGATGCGAAAGGACGAGGACCGGCCCACCAGGATAAAAAAGGCCACAAAGTTAAAGGCCGTCCACACGAGGACGGCGAAATAACCCCAGCCGTACGTGTAATCGTTGCTCCAGGTGTCGCTTGTACGGTCAAAGTGGAAGACCTGCTGGTGAAAATCGTTGGTGAGCACAAATCCGATAAGCAGGATAGCCACAATCCACAGCGCAGCGCAGTAGCGGCGACCCAGGCGGTGTTGCTCCAGGCCCGCAAGGCGCAGACCACACAACTGGTAGAGCAGCGGAATGAGTGTCATGGGCACGTCGTACAGGTACCACAGCACGGTGGCATAGAACGGCGTGAACGACTTGTACTTGAGAATGACTTCGATCATCCACAGGGCGCAGATGGTGGCGACGGCAACAAGGCGGCGGCGCAGCACATAGTCCAAACAGCGCAGATAGACCGATACGCCCCAGATCGAAAATATAATTGCGGCGACAAGAAGCGGGAGAGAGCTCGAGTGGACGAGCGCATCCACGACCTCTTCGGACACCTCGCTATAGGCGGGCACGGCATTGGAAAGCTTGGAATCGGAGGCGAACAACGCCGGCAAGACTGCCAAAAGTATAAGGAACAGCGCGGTGGTGACACCGGCGACAGCAAAGACGCGGTGACGGTATACCCGATGTGTTATGCCAACAAGGAATCGCGGCATGGCGAAGAGCCTGCCGCCCCTGGGATCCGCAACCGGCGCGGTCCGGGCGGCCGCGTGGCCGATATGTCGCTCGCGGGTACCCATAGTGCTTTTAGTGTACCGACAGATGGGTCGAAAAAGCGGGCCGCATGTCCCAAAATCCGCAGACGGCAAGGCGCCCGGCGAGCACATACTCGCCGGGCGCCTTGGTTAGGAGGCTATGAAGTTGAGTGTCTCAGCTTCCTTAGGACAGGTCCTCACCATTCGTTTCAAT
Organism: Collinsella aerofaciens; assembly: GCF_028209885.1. Lineage (GTDB taxonomy): Bacteria > Actinomycetota > Coriobacteriia > Coriobacteriales > Coriobacteriaceae > Collinsella > Collinsella aerofaciens_BA. Next base: position 63,425 of record NZ_JAQLEM010000011.1, read on the forward strand.
GACATGCTTGTACCAGTCGAAGCTCTTCTTCTTGGAACGCTTGAGGGTGCCGTTGCCCGCATCGTCGCTATCGACGTAGATGAAGCCGTAGCGCTTGGACATCTCGCCCGTGCCGGCAGACACCAGGTCGATCGGACCCCAGGTGGTGTAACCCAGCAGGTCAACGCCGTCCTCGGTCACCGCGTCGCGCATCGCGGCGATGTGCTGGCGCAGGTAGTCGATACGGTAGTCGTCGTTGATGGAGCCGTCCTCCTCGACAACGTCCTTGGCGCCCAGGCCGTTCTCGACCACAAACAGCGGCTTCTGATAACGGTCGTACAGGTCGTTGAGCGTAATACGGAAGCCCAGCGGATCGATGGCCCAGCCCCACTGGCTCTCCTGCAGGTAGGGGTTCTTGGCGCCGGCGAAGGCGTTGCCCTGGGTACGCTCGACATCGGGGTTATCGGCACCGGCGGAGCAACGGGTGCTGTAGTAGCTAAAGCTGATGAAGTCGACGGTGTTGGCGGCCAGGATCTCGCGGTCCTCGTCCGTCATGCCCACATCGATGCCCAGACGCTCGAGCTTCTTGACGGCATAGGCCGGGTAGTAGCCACGGCTCTGAACGTCGACGAAGAAGTAATTGTCCTGATTGTCGAGCTGCGCCTGGCGCACATCGCCCGGGCGGCAGCTGTAGGGGTAATAGCTACCTGCGGCGAGCATGCAGCCGATTTTGACCTCAGGGTCGATCTCGTGAGCGATCTTGGTTGCCCAAGCGCTGGCGACGAGCTCGTTGTGGGCGGCTAGGTACTCGACGGCCTCCTTGTTCTCGCCCTCCTCAAAGACCAGACCGGCACCCATAAACGGCAGGTGCAGAATCATATTGATTTCGTTGAAGGTGAGCCAGTACTTCACCAGGCCCTTGTAGCGGGTAAAGATCGTGGTCGCAAGGTTCTTGTAGAAGTCGATGAGTTTGCGGTTGCGCCAGCCGCCGTACTCCTTGATGAGGTGAATCGGGCAGTCGAAGTGCGTGATGGTCACGAGCGGCTCGATACCGTGCGCTCGGCACTCGCGGAATACGTCCTCGTAGAAGGCCAAGCCGGCCTCGTTGGGCTCGGTCTCGTCGCCGTTGGGGAAGATGCGGGTCCAGGCCAGGCTCATGCGGAAGGTCTTAAAGCCCATCTCGGCAAAGAGGGCGATGTCCTCCTTGTAATGGTGATAGAAATCGATGCCGGTCTGCGCAGGATAGTAATAGCCGTCCTCGAAGTCGAGCATCTTGCGCTGGCCGGAGACCACCGCGTAGCGCTCGGGGCCGTGCGGAGCCACGTCCACGTTGGCCAGGCCGCGGCCGTCCACGTCGTAGGCGCCCTCGCACTGGTTGGCAGCCGTCGCGCCGCCCCACAGGAAGTCATTACGGAAAGCCATGCATCAATCCTTTCGCACGCTGTTGTCATAGGCTCAGTATCCCTACAAACAACGCGTCGCTCAACGGCAACGACGCAGGTCGATACTTCTTTTCGCACGCAGGTGCTCGACAGCCGCCCCGTCTGACACTTTTTGATACCCGCCTGCCAATCACCACAAAGGGGACAGGCACCTTTGTGGCGGTTGGGGGCGGTTTGTCTCGATCTGTAACAGGTAGGCAGCCAAAACCGGGCCTGATGTTACAGATCGAGATTGTTCGGTCAGCTTCTGCAGTTTGTCTAAATCTGTAACAGGTAGAGACGATTTAGCCCGCTAGATGTTACAGATCGAGACAGAAGATTCTAGTCGCAGGTGATGCCGAGGTTTTGCCGACGAGGCCTACGTAACCGCCTTCGCTCAGCAATTCATTTGACTGAATAGGAAAGAAAGGAAAAAATAGGAAAAAAAGGAAAGGAGACTTATGACTGAAACCATCTTCTCCCCCTCATTTGGAAATCGCCCGTCCTATCTGGTGGGTCGCGGGAACGTGATTTCGACATTCATCTCCGGTCTTGAGCAGGAGCCGGGCAATCGAGACCGAGCCATGCTCATGCTCGGCCAGCGAGGCAGCGGCAAGACGGTTCTTCTGTGGGAACTTGCCGACCGCGCACGCAAGCTCGGTTTTGTTGTCGCCACACCCACCGTAGCCTCCGAAGATATGCTTGAGCGCATTGTTGAAAAAATCCAAGAAGCAGGCGAGCCTTATGTCAGCAAGCGTCATCTCCCCAAACTTTCTGGCGGTAGCTTGAGCGTCTTCGGCTTCTCAGCCGGTCTCGAGTTCACACGCGATGTGCAGGAGACCAAGAGTTTCCAGTTCAAACTCACGCAGCTGGCGCGCAAGCTGACCGAGCAGGGACACGGCATCCTCATCCTTATCGATGAGCTCCAAGCTAATTCACCTGAGATTAGACAGCTCGTCACCGCCTATCAAGAGCTGGTCGGTGAGGGACTCAACGTCGCGCTTGTTATGGCAGGTCTCCCGGGAGCCGTCTGTGCAACGCTCAATGACCGCGTGCTGACATTTCTCAACCGCGCTCGCAAGGTCACGCTCGAACCGCTTTCAGTCGGAGATGTCGATGCCTATTATCAGCGGGCTTTCGAAGAGCTCGACCTTGATATTCCAGGCGATCTTCGCCTCCGTGCCGCTCGCGCAACCCAAGGCTCGCCCTATATGCTGCAGCTCATCGGCTATAACATCGGCAATCGCTGCAAGACAGGAGAACACGTAACGCCAGAGCAAGTCGACGGAGCTATCGAAGCGTCAAAAGCCGATTTCGAAAACGATGTTTGTGAAACGACGCTCGCCGCGCTATCGGACCAAGACGTCGCGTTTCTCGACGCAATGACTGATGACGAAGACGCCGTTTCGCGCATTTCCGATGTAGCGAAACGTATGTCAGTCACACCCGACTATGCGCAAAAGTATCGCCGGCGCCTCATCGACGCCGGCGTAATCGAACAGGCGCGCCGCGGTTACGTGCGTTTCGCCGTTCCATATATGGCTGACTATCTGCGCAGCCAACTCTAGGCAGCCACCGCAATGGGGACAGGCACCTTTGTGGTGGTTTGGGCCCGTTTGTCTCGATCTGTAACAGGTAGGCCGTCAAAACCGGGCCTGGTGTTACAGATCGAGATTGTTCGGTCTGTCCCCTGCAGTTTGTCTAAATCTGTAACAGGTAGAGACGATTTAGCCCGCTAGATGTTACAGATCGAGACGGAAGATTCTAGTCCACGGTGATGTCGAGGTTCTTGCCGATGAGGCCTACGTAGCCGCCCTCGGCAGCCTTGGGGCTGTCAGCATGGCAGAGAACCCACTTGTCGGCCTTCCAGTAGCAGTAGCTGTCGCCGGCCGTGGGCATGTCGGCCGCAGCCTCGGGGCGCGGGCCGTTGGTGCCGGCGGGCAGCGCCACCATCACCTGGAAGCCACCGTCGTCGACCATGCACGGCGTGTAGTGGAGCGTGGTGTTGAAGACTTCGACGACCGTACCCGCCGGCACGCGAAACGCCTTGACGCACGCGGTGTCGAGCTTGCCGTCCTCGATCTCCCAGCGATGCGCCACGAGCAGGATAAAGTCGCGAGCGCCCAAGTTGAATTCGCTCGCGCGGTGATACTCCAGGCAGTTGAGTCGTGTATTGTGGCCGTTGCACCAGCCGAGCTGGAAGGGACGGCCACCAAACATGAGAAAGCCAAGCTTGTCGGCATCCTTGACGTCCTCGAGCTCCGGCGCACTCGCCACGTATTTGCTGCCCTCAGGGATGGGCGTGGAGGCAAGCGCCTCGAGCACGGGCGACGTAAGCTCGGACGGAACGTTATCCCAAACGTTGCCATAGGACTTGAACTCGGGATCGTTGACAGAGTAGATATGCATGTTCGCTCCTGTTCGTTTATGTGACAGTATGAACATTCTAGAACAAACATAAGCGATTTTAAACACTCGTCCCGACCACTCAGCAAAAAGGCGCCCAATGCGCGCGTTTTGGGCGATAAAGCCCTTACGCCTGCTGATAGTGCAGGTGCTTCTCGTCGATATCGGCCAGGTCGCGGTCGAGGTAGCGGCGCGCAAGCCAGTTGGCCATGGGGAGGTTCTGGTCCAGGTAGTTACCGCACTCCTCGGGAGCGGCACCGGGGACATCGCCCTCAAAGCCGGCGACAAACTCGAACAGCTCACGCACGAGCGGCAGGATCTCCTCGCTCGTCACCTCGCCAAACACAACCAGGTAAAAGCCCGTGCGGCAGCCCATGGGGCCAAAGTAGACAATGCGGCCCGACCACTCGGCATGATTGCGAAGGAACGTCGCGCCCAGGTGCTCGATGGTGTGGCACTCGGCCGTGTTCATGACCGGCTCCTTGTTGGGCGTGGTCAGGCGCAGGTCAAAGGTGGTGACGGCGGCCCCGGTCGCCGGATCGCGGTCGATGCGGCTCACATACACGCCGGGCTCAAGCAACAGATGGTCAACGGAAAAGCTGGCGATGCGCTCCATGGCAGATCCTCTCGATAGTCAAATTGGGACGGGGCTCTTTTAGCTGGTTCGATTGGTCGCACCAATCATACCAGTCAAAAAGCCCCGTCCCAAAAAGACAACTTAGCCCAAGACGCGGGCCATGCGTGCCTTGAACTCGGAAAGGAAGCGCGGAGCATCCACGGTCAGTGCCACAAGCGCGCTCTTGTCCGGATTGGACAGGCGGCGCTCATCGCAGATGGTGCGGCCGCGATACTCGCCCAGCAAGTCAACACGCAAGTTGCAGGCGAGCGCACCTACGAGCGTGGGGTCGATCGCCACGGCAACCGCCAGCGGATCGTGCAGCGCGCAGCCGCCCAGGTAGGGCGCGTTCATCTCGTACGAACCAATGTAGTGCTCGACCATGCTCGCAAATGCGCAGCCAGCCATAGTGCCCGAGCCCGTCCAGCCGGCAACGTCGCGGCGTGTGAGCACCACGCGATGCGTCACGTCCAGACCCACCATGGTGAGCTTGCGACCTGAACGCAGCACCGCGTCGGCTGCCTCGGGGTCGCTCGCCATGTTGGCCTCAGCGCCCGCGCTCACGTTGCCGGGCACGGTAAGGGCGCCGCCCATCACGACCACGCGGCCGATGGACATCATCGCCGCCGCATCGCGCTCCAGGGCGAGCGCCAGGTTGGAGAGCGGGCCAGTCGCTACGTAGACCAGATCGGGACCATAGGTGCGCGCGGCATCGATCAGATAATCGACCGCAGCGTTGCCGTCGGCCGAGGTCGCCCCCACCGGCTCGTAGGGCGACGCGGGCACGCTCGCGCCGCCGATGCCGTTCTTGCCGTGAATGAGCGCGGTGGACGCCGGCGGCGTATAGGGCTCAGTCGCTTGCAGAGGACGGTCGGCACCCAGGTACACCGGAACCTCGGGGCGACCCAGCAGATCGAGCACCGCCAGGCAATTGTGCGCCGATTGCTCGACGCGCACGTTACCAAAGCACGTGGTGATGCCCACGAGCTCCACCTCGGGGCTCGCGATGGCATAGGCCAGCGCCATCGCATCGTCAACACCCATATCCAGATCAAGGATCAGCTTCTTGATTGCCATTGTTCTACTCCGCTTCTCCGTCTTTATCGTTTAACCAAACCAATGTTCAACTTCGGCGCGCGTGGGAATCGATTGCTGAGCGCCCAGGCGCGACACCGTCACTGCCGAGGCGCGAGCACCCGCGGCCATGCACTCAAAGAGCGGCAAGCCCTCTAGGCGAGCCGCCGCCAACGCGCCGATAAACGTATCGCCGGCGGCCGTGGTATCGACTACCGTGCTCGAAAGTGCCGGCATGCGCAGCAGCTCACCGTCATCGCCGAGCGTAACCGAGCCGGCACCGCCCAACGTGATGACCGCAGCTCCGGCACCCCTAGCGAGCAGGGCGTTGAGCGCCACGACGCAGCTTGCATCGTCCGCGGGCAAGATTCCCGTCAGCACCTGGCACTCGGTCTCGTTGGGGCAGACCAGGTCGACCGCGGACCAGGCCTCCGCAGGCACATCGCAGGCAGGCGCCGGATTAAAGACTGTATAGAACCCGAGCCCGTGAGCGCAAACAAGCGCCTCGGCCGTCGCTACAAGGTCGCATTCACCCTGGGCGATAAAGACGCTTCCGGCAGCCGGGGCAATCTTGCTGGCGTCACTATCGAGTTCATCGGCCACCAGACGCCTCAGCGCGCGGGCAACGTCCTCGCCCGCAAGCGCATGGTTGGCGCCCGGCGACAGCACGATGCGGTTGTCTCCCTCGCAGCGAATGATGGTCGCCGTTCCCGTCTCCACATCATCGCGATGCACTACAAAGTCACAGTCCACGCCGGCGTCTTGGAGCCCCGCCACGAGCGACGCGCCGAACGCGTCGCGACCGACCGCGCCGATCATGTGCGTGCAAGCGCCCATACGCGCGGCAGCTACGGCCTGATTGGCGCCCTTGCCGCCGGCGTTGGTGATAAACCCGCTGCCGCCGACGGTCTCGCCCGCACGCGGTATGCGCTCGCACGCCACCGAAAGGTCCATGTTCATGCTGCCGAACACCGCAACGATGCCGCGATCTGCCATGGAAACCTCCTCATCTGCGGGCCTTATGCCCACCGCCAGCCGTCGATCGTGCACTCTCGCACCCCCTATAACTTTAGTTCACTTTGATGTGGACGCGCGCTTGAGCTTGCGCCAGCAGCAAGCATTCACAGGAGCAGGCAGCTACAATGAAGGCGTGCTGATTATTCTCGTCATTGGATGATGTTTTATGGAACAACTCTCGCAATCGGGCTCGCGCGGTCGACGCCGCACGGGCAACGAGCCGGCGCCGCACGAACGCGTGAAGGGCGAACGCCGTGCCAACGAACCGCGACGCACCGTGAGCTCCCATCGTGCTTCTGCCAACAACGCGGGCCGCGCCAACACTCCCGCCGCGGAGCAGACGCCTGCTCGCCCCAAATCCCGCTACATCCCTGCCCTTGACGGCCTGCGTACGCTCGCCGTCGTCGCGGTGGTGCTCTATCACCTTAACCTCACGTGGGCGCAGGGCGGCCTGCTTGGCGTCACGATCTTCTTTGTGCTTTCGGGCTATCTGATCACGCGCTTGCTGCTCAACGAAGTCGCTAAGACCGGACGCATCGACCTTAAGAGCTTCTGGATTCGCCGCATCCGTCGCCTGGTCCCCGCCGTGGTAACCGTCGTGGTGGTGACCTGCGCGCTGTGCACCGTCTTCAACCACGTGATGCTCACCAAGATGCGCCCCGACATCTTGCCGTCGCTGCTGTTCTTTAACAACTGGTGGCAGATTGCTCAAAACGTCTCGTACTTCAATGCTCTGGGCGACCCCTCACCGCTCACGCACTTTTGGTCGCTTGCCATCGAGGAACAGTTCTACCTGATTTGGCCGCCACTGCTGTTTGCCATGGTATCCATGCATGTGAGCAAGCCCAACACGCGCCGCGTGGTTCTGGGCCTTGCCGCGGTATCTGCCCTCGCCATGATGGTGCTTTACAACCCTGCCGCCGACCCCAGCCGTGTGTACTACGGCACCGACACCCGCGTGTTCTCGCTGCTACTGGGTGCCTGGATGGCCTTTATCCCCGATCGCGACCTGGCGCCGGTGCGTCTCGCTCATCGTTTGGGGCTCAATCGCCTGGCTGGCGCCGCCAAGCACGGCAAGAACGCCGTGGGCAAACCTGACGAGAAGGCCGACGAATCAGCCGAGGCCGCCCCGGCACAGCCGAGCGCCCTCGTGCGCTTTTGGTCCTCGCCCGCATCCATCGATGTGTTGGGCGTCGTGGGTCTGGTTGGCCTTGCCGCCATGGTCGCGCTCACCAACGGCTACACCGCGTTCCAGTATCGCGGCGGCACGCTGTTATGCTCCATCCTCACGCTCATGGTCATCGCGGCCTGCGTGCAGCCCCAGGGAATGGTTGCCCGCGTGCTGTCCGCCGATCCGCTCGTGTGGGTTGGCAAGCGCTCGTACAGCATCTACCTGTGGCACTATCCGCTGCTGTTACTCATGAACCCGGTCGCCAACATCAACGATACGCCGTGGTGGCAGTACATTTTGCAGGTGTTGTTGGTGGTCGCCGTGGCAGAGTGCTGCTATCGCTTTATCGAGACTCCGTTTAGGAAGGGCGCCTTTGAGCGCACCGTGTCCGAGTTCCGCGACGGCACCACCACGCCCGCTAACTGGGTACGCGCGCGCGTCCCTGTCTGCGCAGCCTGCGCTGTCGTGTTGGTCGTTGCACTGGGCGGCCTGATCTTTGTGCCCGAGACGTCTGCGCTGAGCGGCGAGGGCGCCGAAGTTCTGAACAAGGAAGCCAAGAACACCGCGCCCACCGACCAGCAGGCGGCCGACGACACCGACAAGGACAACGACGGCTTCCCCGATGGCTCCTACGATCTGCTTATGATCGGCGACTCCGTGTCGCTGCGTGCCGTAGACACCTTTGACGGTGTGTTCCCGCACGGCCATATCGATGCCGAAAAGGGCCGCCAGTTTGATGCGGGCCGCGCGACATTTGAGGGCTATATCCAGCAGAACCTTGCCGGCAAGATCGTGGTCTTTGCCCTGGGCACCAACGGCTTGGTAACCGACGACCAGATCGACGCCATCATGGCCGATGCGGGAGATAAGCGTATGGTGGTGTTTGTGAACACGCGCAGCCCGCAGCCGTGGGTTGGCTCTACCAACCAGGCCATCGCCAACGCCGCTACGCGCTACAAGAACGTGCGCGTTATCGACTGGTACGGATACAGTGCCAACCGCAACGACCTGTTCGATGGCGATGGCACGCACCTATCGACCACTGGCGTGACTGAGTACCCCAACTTGATCCACGATGCCGTCAAGAAGGACCTGCCCGTACACCCCGAGGATCACGTCAACGATCCGCAGCCGGCAGCCGTCAAGTCTGCCACCGACGCACTCGTCAATGCGCTCGCTCTCAAGCCGCACAAGCTGGGCACCGACAAGTAACCTGCAGCGCAAACTTCCCACATCCGGAGGGGGTGTCTGCCACGGCAGACACC
>NZ_JAQLEM010000012.1 GCF_028209885.1 Collinsella aerofaciens
GCGAGTTCCGCACGCAAAGGAAAGCACTTAATGTGCTTTCCGTCTTGCGCAGGACTGTAGAGCAGCAAACTTAACCCGCGCCCGCCCGGCGAGCAAGCGGACGACAAACACATCTGTCCAACAATTCGTCCGAAACATAATGAAAAACCGTTTGATGTGAGTTAATATAAACAACGTCGTGAATCTGACTCCTGCCACATACATGACAGGGGTTAAACACAAAAAAGGAGTCAACTATGGTTTCTGAGAAGGCTACCCTCGTTAATCCTCAGGGTCTGCACATGCGTCCGGCTGGTCTGTTCGCCTCCACCATGGGCAAGTATGCCTGTGACGTGACGGTCGTCACCCCCGAGAAGGAGGTCAACGGCAAGTCCCCGATGGCCCTCATGGCTGCTGGTATCCCCTGCGGTACCGAGGTCGAGGTCAAGTGCGACGGCGCCGACGAGACCGAGGCTCTGGCTGCTGCCATCGAGCTCATCAAGAGCGGTCTTGGCGAGTAGAACTCAAACGGGTCGCATGTTGAACAACTAAGTTCATATTTGGGGGCGCAGTGACCTGTTGTAAGGTAGCTGCGCTCTTTTGTCATGGATATGGCAAAACGCTTTATCACATGACACGGAGAGAGGAATGGGAATGTATCAGGGAGTCAACGCTTCCGAGGGCATCGGTATCGGCACCGTCATGGTCGCCGTCGATCCCGACTTGACGTTTGAGCCGCACGAGGTTGCTGATTCGGCAGCAGAGAAGGAGCGCTATCAGTCCGCTCTTTCGGTCTTCTGCGAGAAGACCCAGGCTCAGGCCGACCACATGAAGGAGACGGTGGGCGAGGCCGAGGCCGAGATCATGAGCGGACACATTGTTCTGGCTCAGGATCCGGGTATGACCGACGCCATCAACGCCGCCATTGACGGCGGTACCTGCGCCGAGCAGGCGCTCATGGACACCTCGACCATGTTCGAGAACATGTTCCTGTCCATGGACGACGAGATGTTCCGTCTTCGCGCGGCTGACATCGCCGACATCCGCACCGGTATTCTGGCCGAGCTGCTGGGCAAGGAGGTCGTCGACCTCTCCGTCCTGCCCGAGAACACTGTCGTTGTCGTGCACGACCTCACGCCGTCCATGACCGCCACGATCGATAAGGCCCACGTTGCCGGTATCGTCACCGAGACCGGTGGCCGCACGTCGCACTCCGCGATCATTGCGCGCGCCCTCGAGATCCCGGCTGTCCTTTCGGTCTCCAACAGCTGCACCGCACTGCGCAACGGCATGACCGTTGTCGTCGACGGCGGCAAGGGTATCGTCGAGGCCGATCCCGACGAGGAGACGCTCGCTGCCTACACCGCCAAGGCCGAGGCCTTCGCTGCCGAGAAGGCAGCCCTCGAGGCCTTCCGTGGCAAGCCGTCCGTGACTGCTGATGGCATCAAGAAGATCATCGCCTGCAACATCGGTAACCCCGATGACGTGCCCAACGCGCTCGATCACGACGCCGAGGCTATCGGTCTGTTCCGCTCCGAGTTCCTGTTCATGGACTCTGCTGAGCTTCCTTCCGAGGAGGAGCAGTTCAACGCCTACCGTAAGGTCGCCAGCGCGCTCAAGGGTGCTCCGGTCATCATCCGCACGCTCGATGTGGGTGGCGACAAGGAGATTCCGTATCTGCATATGGTCAAGGAAGACAACCCCTTCATGGGCTTCCGCGCCGTGCGTTACTGCTTGGCCAATCCCGACCAGTACAAGGTCCAGCTCCGCGCTCTGCTGCGCGCTAGCGCCTTCGGTGACGTCAAGATCATGATCCCGCTCGTCACCTGCGTCGAGGAGGTCTTGGCTGTCAAGGAGCTCGTCGAGCAGTGCAAGGCCGAGCTGACCGAAGAGGGGCGCAAGTTCAACGAGAACATCGAGGTCGGCATCATGGTCGAGACGCCCGCCGCTTCGCTGCTCGCAGACCGTCTTGCCGAGGTCGCCGACTTCTTCTCCATCGGCACCAACGACCTGATCGGCTACACCATGTGCGCCGACCGTGGCAACGACACCATCTCCAACCTGTACCAGGTTTACTATCCCGCCGTGCTCCGCTCGCTCAAGAACATCATCGAGAGCGGCGTGAAGGCCGGCATCATGGTCGGTATGTGCGGCGAGGCCGCTGCCGATCCGCTGCTCGAGCCGCTGCTGATCAGCTGGGGCCTGGAGGAGTTCTCGATGAGTGCTCCGTCGATCCTGCGCGCCCGTAAGACCATCAGCCAGTGGACCAAGGCCGAGTGCGACGAGCTCGCCGAGAAGGCGCTCGCCTGCAACACCGCCGCCGAGGTCAAGGCACTGCTCGAGTCCGCAGCTCGCTAATTTGGTATCAGAGGTAACCGCGTGGTTGGAATGGGCCGGCCACGCGGCCCTCACATATACAGGGGGTACTGTAAATGTTCTACACGCTAACCGCTAACCCGGCTGTCGACATGACGGTTTCGAGCTCTCCGCTCGAGCCCGACGAGAACGTCCGCACCGGTTCGGCCAGCTACACGGCTAACGGCAAGGGCCTCGACGTGTCCTTCGCCTTTAAGAAGATGGGCGTCGACACCGTCGCGCTCGGCTTCTTCGCTGGCTTCACGGGCAAGTTCATCGTCGAGGAGGTCATGAACCTGGGTTGCCTCTGCCGCCCGGTCTGGACCGACGGTATCACGCGCATTAACACCTACGTCAACGATGGCCAGCACGAGTACGGCATCCTGAACCCCGGCGCCCCGATCACGCCGCAGCACCAGGAGGAGCTCTACAACATCCTGGACACCGCGGGCGATCTCGAGTGCCTGATTGTCTCCGGCTCCGTGCCTCCCAAAGCTACGCCCGACTTCCTGGCTCAGGTCATGGAGCACGCTCAGGCTCGTGGCGCTGACGTCGTCCTGGACTTGTCCTCCGACAAGCTCAAGGAGCTCGCTCACAAGAAGCCGCTGCTCATCAAGCCGAACCATCACGAGATGAAGGCCATCTTCGGCGTGCCGGTCGACACCGACGACGAGGTTCGTGTCGCCATGAAGATGGCTCACGACGCTGGCGTTCAGAACGTGCTGCTCACCCGTGGTAGCCGCGGCGACGCTTACTTCTCCAACGGCGAGGACATCTGGTACGCCAAGCGTGAGTTCAACATCAAGCTGGTCTCTTCCGTCTGCGCCGGCGACTGCACCCTCGCTGCGTTCCTGCACAAGTGGTACAGGGATCGCGACAACGTCGAGGAGGCCATGAAGCTCGCTATGGCCACCGGCGCCAACGTTGCCGAGTCCGTCGGCATTGGTGACTTCGGTCACGTCGATGAGTACAGCAAGCGCGTTGCTGTCCGCAAGCTCGATCGTCAGTAATCGAAACGCGACATATTCGTGCGCATGCGGCGCCCCGGTTTCGGCTGGGGCGCCTTTTTGTTCCGCCACGGGGGAGAGGTGTCCCGCCGTACTTCATCGCTTCCACACCGTTCACCGAGTTGTCCTAGCCTTTTACCGATGCGTGGAATATACTTTCATTAACACGTTGCTTCGTGAAAGGAACATTCATGATTTACACGCTCACTGCAAATCCCGCCATTGACTACAACATCGCCTGCGACGGCCTTGCTGCCAACACCGTCACGCGTACTCGCAACGCCGTCTATACGCCCAACGGCAAGGGCCTCAACGTCTCGTTTACGCTTGACCACTACGGTGTCGACACCACGATCCTGGGCTTCTTCGCTGGCTTCTCGGGCGAGTTCATCGTCAAGGGCGCCGAGGCCCTGGGCGTGCCCGTCAAGCCCGTGTGGACCGACGGCATCACGCGCGTCAACGTCTTCCTCAATGCCGGCCCCGACACCGAGTACAACATGGTCAACGCCGGTGCCGCCATCAACGAGGCCAATGAGCAGGAGATGTTTGAGCTCATCGATTCGCTCGATGACATGACCTGCCTGGTCATCAGTGGCTCGCTGCCTCCCAACACTTCCGAGGGCTTCCTGGCCGAGGTTCTGCGCCGCGTCAAGGCCAAGGGTGCCGAGTTCGTTCTCGACATCTCGAGCCATCAGCTGGCAGATCTCATTGCCATGGAGCCGCTGCTGATCAAGCCCAATGACGACGAGTTGCTCGATATCTTTGGCATTAAGGTGAGCGGTGGCGACGACGAGTCCGTCAAGGGCGCTATGGCTGAGCTTCATGCCAAGGGCGCCAAGAACGTGCTGCTGACCCTCGGCGGCGCCGGTGCGTACTTCTCCAACGGCAAGCACATCTGGTTTGCTAACCGCACCTTCGACGTCAAGCTGCTGTCGACGGTGTGTGCCGGCGATTCCTCGCTCGCTGCCTTCCTGTCCGTGTGGCATGACGCCCCCGAGCGCGTCGAGGATGCCCTGCGCCTGTCGATGGCCACCGGCGCCAACGTGGTCGAGTGCCCCGGTTTGGGCGATTTTGCCAAGGTGGACGAATATAAGAAGCACATCGAGGTTCGCCAGGTCTGCTAGCCGCATCGATACATCGTTGCCGAACACCCGCTTTGGATTACCAAGGCGGGTGTTTTTTGCGCGCTGAACATATGTGGTGTCTGCTGTCTCGTTTTATCTAATCAACGACGCGATTGCGTGTGCGCGCTTTCTCGTTTCTTGTTAGACTTCTTGAGAACCATCGATTAACGCTCACAAGTGCAGGAGGCCATAGGCATGTGCAATGTTTCGCTCAACGGTACTCAACCGTCCGATGCGTCCCTGCGCGTCCTGCGCGCGCTTGAGGCGGCTGGTCTTGAGGCTTGGTACGTGGGCGGTTGGGTGCGCGACGCCCTGATGGGGTACCCCAGCCACGATGTTGATATGTGCTGTAGCGGCCTGTGGCAGGAGTCCAAGGCGGCGCTCGAGGCCGCCGGCATCGCGGTTGTGGAGTCGGGCATTAAATTTGGCGGAATCACGGCTATTTCCGATGGCGAGCGTATCGAGGTCACCACGTACCGTCTGGATGGCTTTTACACCGATGGTCGTCATCCCCAGAGTGTGGAGCGTGCCGCCTCGCTCGAGGACGATCTGGCGCGCCGCGACTTTACCGTCAATGCCATGGCCTGGCATCCCGAGCGCGGGCTTGTCGACCGCTACGACGGCCAGGGTGACTTTGAGCGCAAGCTGATTCGCGCTGTCGGCGATCCCAAGCGTCGCTTTAACGAGGACGCCCTGCGCATGCTGCGTGCGGTGCGCTTTGCCTGCCGTCTGGACTTTATGATTGAGCCCGAGACCAAGCGTGCGCTTGCCGAGTGCGCGCCGCTGCTCGATGCCGTGGCGCGTGAGCGTGTGGGTATTGAGCTCGAGGGCATTCTTTCGACCGGTCATGGGGGAGACGCGATGCTTCGCTATCCCGAGCTCATCTGTGCCGCTGTGCCCGAGTTGGCAGCGGGTCGCGGGTTTGATCAGCGAAGTGTCTACCATGCGTTTAACGTCTACGAGCATATCGCCCGTGTGCTGACAGTGGCAGGGGAGCTGGCGCTGTGCGACGGCGTCGCGCCATCGTCGAGCCTTATGTGGGCGGCGTTTTTGCACGATGTCTCCAAGCCCGAGTGCTTTACGGTCGATCACGCCGGCAGCGGGCACTTCTACGGTCATCCCGAGCTCGGCGCCAAGAAGGCGCGCGTCATTATGGATCGCCTGGCTCTCTCGCACGACCTGGTGCGCGACGTGTGCCTGCTCATCAAATATCACGACAAACCGCTGCGTCCCGAGCGATCCTGCCTGCTCAATATGATGTGCGCGCTTTCTGGCGAGGGCGTCGACACGGCCCGTCTGATTGACGAGCTCATGGACCTTAAGCGTGCTGACACCCTCGGCAAGGCCCCGTCGTGCTTCTATTACGTTGAGACGATTGAGGAGATGCGCGCGATGGCGCACGAGCTGCTGAAGGCAGGGGAGCCCTATACGCTCAAGATGCTCGCCATCAACGGTGGCGACCTGATCCGTGCCGGAGTCAAGCCTGGGCCGGAACTGGGTCAGCTTCTCAACTCCGCCCTCGACGCCGTGATCGAAGACAACATTCCCAACGATCGCGAAGCTCTTTTGGTCCATCTCAACTTGAATTAGCTACCCAGTTTACCTGCGTGTTCCATAACCTGCCGACAATTTTTCGGCAATTTGGAATTTCTTCTTGCGCTGACGTTTTTTGTCCCGTAATATATTTCCACGCAGCACGGCAGTGCAGATGTCATGTGGCCCGTTCGTCTAGCGGTTTAGGACGCCGCCCTCTCAAGGCGGAGATCACCAGTTCGAATCTGGTACGGGCTACCACGCATCTGATACCCGGACTTCCCATGGAAGTCCGGGTTTTTTGTTATCAAACAACCGTCTGCAATTCCCGTTTGAACCAGAGCTTTGCGTTCTGCCTATGGCCCTTACGGGTACAATATCCAAGATATTTTGACTGTTAGAAGGAGTCTCATGACGGAGTCCTCTCAGCATACGTCTAAGCCCCAGGTCGAGGTTGAGGCCTCGGGCGGAGATGACAATAAGAGCGCACGCCGCGGCGCCATCTTTATCGGCGTCGTGCTGGTGGGTTATATCGTCTATCTGGTGGTAACCGGGCAGATGGGGCAGTTCTGGGCCGCAATGTCGAGCGTCCAGGCGTCATGGCTCGTTGTCGCGTGTCTTTGCATGTTCATGTATCTGTTCTTTGGCATTGTGGCCTATGCGATCGCCGTCTGGCTCGACCCATATTCACCCGTCGGCATCCGCGACCTGATTTCGGTCGAGGCGAGCGGCATCTTCTTTGGCAACCTCACACCTATGATGATGGGCTCGACTCCCGCCCAGATCTACCGCCTGACCAAGGCGGGCCAAAATGTCGGCGAGGCTGGCGCCACGCAGTTCACGCGCTTTATCGTGTATCAGTTTGGCCTCGTTGCCTGGGGCGCTATCCTACTGCTTGCTCGCATGCCGTTTTTTGCCGAGCGCTATGGCGACATGACGCTGCTGTGTGTCTTTAGCTTTGGTGGGCACTGCTGCATCTTGCTGGGCATCTTCGCCGTCGCGCTCATGCCTAAGACCGTCACGCGCGTCGCCCATTGCATCATCAATTGGCTTGAGCGCATTGGTGTCTCGGCCACTAAGATCGAGGGATGGCGCACGTTTGTCGATGGCGAGATCTACTCCTTCTCCGAGAAGTTCAAGCTTTCAGCCGGACATTTTTCTTCCATGCTGCTCACCGTGTTTATCACCATGCTGCAGCTCGCGTTTTTCTATCTGGTGCCGTATTTCCTGATGCTTGCCTTTGGCCACCACGAGGTCGACTTTTTCTCGGTCATGGCCGCGAGCGCCTTTGTCCAGTTGCTGAGCTCTGCGGTTCCCTTGCCCGGTGGAACTGGTGGCGCTGAGGGCGGCTTTGCATTGTTCTTGGGTCATTTCTTCGGTTCGGCATCGACCGCCGGCTATCTGCTGTGGCGCCTCATTACGTTTATTGCACCGACCATTTTGGCTGCGCCCCTGCTGGGCCTTAAGAGCGCCCACAACGAGAGCATCCATGCGCGCTGGGATCGCGTGATGCGCAAGCTCGGCCGCACGCCTCAGACGCCCTCTGCGCCCACTAAGCCGCACCCCGCGAATGCTGTTACCGTTGATCCCAAGAAGCAGGCTCAGAAGGCTTCTGGGACCGCTAAGCCGGCTCATAAAGCCTATGTGCGCCAGACAGGCGACGGTATTCGCGTATCTCTGTCGGCACTCAATAAGAAGAAGCACCCTAAGTCGCAGTAGGGCAGTCGTGCGTTCTTCATGATGCGGGGCATATTTGTGCTGTATGGGGGATAATCCTCTTACGTAGATTATCTCTCATCTGTTGATGAATGCTCGCATATCGAAGGGACACGCCCATGGCAACCAGCAAACCGCGTCTTGATCGTCGCATCGTTCGCAGCCGTAATGCCATCCTTTCGGCTTTCGAGCGCCTGCTCATGGAAAAGCCGCTGGCAGACATTACGGTGAGTGCCATCGCGCGCGAGGCCAATGTCGACCGCAAGACCTTTTACGTTCACTTTGGTACGGTTGACGGCCTGCTCGATGCCATTGCCGTCGATGTGGTGGAGATGATTGTCGACTCAGTCGAGAAAACGCTTGCTTCCATGGACGGCGACACTAACGAGCGCGCCCTGGGCGCGGCGGCGACCTTCTTTAAAACCGTTAACGAGGCACTGTGCAACAACTTGGTGCTCAATCGTCAGCTGATCGAGAACATTCCGCTCGATGATTTTATGGCTCGTCTTCGTGCACCGCTCGAGCACGAGATTGCCGAGCGCGATCTGCTGCCCCAAGGTCTCAAGGACGAGATGTTCGACTACTATCTGGCGTTTTTGCTGTCGGGTATTATCGGTATCTATCGCACGTGGGCGCTGTCTGACGGCTCGGTTCCTATCGAGCGCGTCTCTGAGGTCGCCAACGACCTGACTCTCAACGGTCTGTCGAGTCTGGAATCTCGCTTCGAATAGCATCGATAATTCAACAACTTAAAGAAGTTGCGGTGGAATAGGGATTGTTTTGGTTATTGGAAGGCCGATCTAGTCCCTATTTCACCGCAACTTAGTAAAACTGTTTTGATGGTAAGGCGGAGCAGCCTCGAAGATGAGCCTCGAGACTGCTCCGCTTCATTTCTGAGCGTTTGCCGTGTAGAACAGCATTAATCGCCGTTTTTGAGCGTGCGGCCCTGCTTTTCGAACTTGTGCATGTCGCTATCGGCCATACCCTGTGACTTATCCTCGTGACGCTTGGCGTATAGCGGATCGTCGGAGTCGTTCCAGATGCGGTCGGCGACAGGTGACCATGCCTCGGCGGCAGCCTGGGTCTTTTCGCGCAGCTGCTCGGGTGACTCCTTCTCGATAAGATCGGTGCTCGTTGCGCCACTCTCGGCAACCATTTTGGGCAGCACGTCGGGATTCTCGAGCATGGGGCATGGTTTGAGGTAGTTGTCGTTGAACGGCATGTTTTCGTAGTACTTCATAAAGAGGGGAGAGCGCAGCGCGTCGAGTAAGCTCACATCGTGGATGTTGGCGTTTGAGTAGTGGATGAACACGCACGGCTCCACGTCTCCGGCGGCGTTGATGTGCAGGTAGCGGCGGCCGCCGGCGATGCATCCGCCTACAAACTCGCCGTCGTTTTGGAAGTCGAGCGTAAACAGCGGCTTCTTCTCACGCATTTCGCGGATAAAGTGATACATGTGCTCGCGCTGCTCGGGCGTGGGCATGAGCTCGGAGGTTGCATTGCGGCCAACCGGCATAAAGTGGAAGTACCAGCAGAAGAGTGCTCCCTCGTCGATCATCCAGTCCATGTTCTCCTCGGTAGCAACCGTATCGGCATTGGCGCTGGTCCAACAGGTGGAGATACCAAATGGCAAGTCGCGCTCGCGCAGGAGTTTCATTGCGTGCTCGATCTTTGCGTAGGTACCCTCGCCGCGACGGGCGTCGGTGGTGTGCTCATTGCCCTCGGCGCTGATGGCGGGGACAAAATTACCTACGCGAATCATATCGTCGCAGAAGGCCTCGTCGATCAGCGTGGAGTTGGTAAAGCAGAGAAACACGCAGTCCTGATGTTTTTCGCAAATTCTGATCAGGTCGTGCTTGCGGACGAGCGGCTCGCCGCCGGTATAGATGTAGATATGCGTACCGAGCTCTTTGCCCTGCGTAACGATAGAGTCGATGTCTTCGAACGAGAGATTCTGCTTGTAGCCGTACTCGGCGGCCCAGCAGCCCGTGCAATGCAGGTTGCAGGCGCTCGTGGGATCGAGCAGGATGGCCCACGGAACGTTGCACTGGTACTTTTCGCGGTTCTTTTCCTGCTCTGGCCAAGCAAGCAGGTTGGCGTCGACAATGAGGGTCTTAAGCAGTTTGGTTCGCATCTGGGGATTAAGGCTGAACACACGCATAATCAGGTCATACCAATTGCCGCGGCTCTTGATGACATTGGTGAATGCCTCTCGCTGTACAGGAAATACGCGATTGGGGACCAGCTTGTTCACGAGGTCCATGATTTTGTCGATGTTTTCTTGCGGGTTGTTGTCGAGATAATCGATGAGCTTATTGAGCGCTGCACGCTCTGCTGACTGTGTAAGCGACATGGGTATATCCTTTCACGTGTGCTTAATGTGTGATAATACCCACTTGTGGATTAAACGAAGTCTAAAGATTTGTAATGTGTCTATTCAACGAATCAATTTAATTTGGGGTGAAGCGTTATACGCCGACACCTTCTAAGTTGCGGTGAAATAGTGTCAGATGGGGATGCGGACGATTTCTTGGACCGCGCCTAGGCGTATCCATTGGAATCCTCCGATGCGCCTTCGCACGCTCGCATGACCTCGATACCATGCGAGCGTGCGAACTCGACGAGCTCTGCGTTGCGGGCGTTAATGGTGCCGAAGGCGGCGGGGCACACGATAAGGCGTGCGCAGTGGACGAGGAGCTCTTTGGCGCGGGCTATGGTTTTATCCCCGATCGGCTCGAAGGCGCGCTCGGCCACGCATTCCGTCGCCAGGTCGCGCGCAAGCTCGCAGTCGATGTCCCCTTCGTGCAGAATGCCCGCGTAGAACGCCTTGCCCTGCCGGATGAGCTGGCGAAACACAGCTGACCCCGTACCTGCGCCGGCGATGACGAACGTGTGCGCATCGCCGTGCGGGCGCCCAATTTCCACGCTGCCGAAGCGCTCGTTGAAGGTGCCATGTTGAAGGCCGTAGAGCTCGCCAATCGTCTCGCGCGTGAATATGTCCTCGGGTGCGCCGGCGCGGAAGACCCGACCGTCCTTCACGCAAATCACCTTTTCGGCGCTTTTCTGCGCGAGCTCGAGTTCGTGGATGGACATGATGACAGCCACATTCTGCGATTTCGCAAGGTGGCGAAGTATTCGCAGCAGGTCGATCTGGTAGCGGATATCGAGATACGATGTGGGCTCGTCGAGCACGAGCACACGCGGATCCTGCGCGATGGCGCGTGCGAGCATGACGCGCTGGCGTTGCCCGTCGCTTATCTGCATGAAGTCGCGCTCGGCGAGCTCTTCCACATGTGCGGTTTTCATGGCCTCGTCGACCCGACTATGGTCGTCAGGCGAGAGTGTTCCCATTCGCCCGGTGTAGGGATGCCTTCCCGCCTCTACGATATCGCGGCAGGTGAGGAGCTCGGTCCGGGGGCGATCTGTCAGCATAACGGCAAGGTTCCTTGCGATCTCCGCAGTCTTCCATCGGGAAATCTCCCGCCCGTCGAGCTCGATCGCGCCGGCAAGCGGTGCCAGATGGCGTGTGATGGTTTTCAAGATGGTCGACTTGCCCGAGCCGTTCGGCCCGATGAGCGCCACGACGTCGCCCGCGCGAACCTCCAGATCGACGCCTTCGACTACGATCTTCTTGTCGTAGCCCGCCGACAGGTCGCTTATGCGGAAAAGCGGCGCTCCGTCAGCCTGCGTTACGACCGGGGTTTCGAGGTTCGACTCCGCTCGGAGGAGGCTTTCCGCGCGCAGTTCCGCACGAGTCGAAAGTGCCTTCTGGCACTTTCGTGCGAGCTCAGGACTGTCTAAGCATGGAATGTCCCCTCCGAGCGTTTTGGGCCGCGGCACGAATTCCCCCATCTACCTCACCCGCTTCTTCAACATGAGCGCGATAACCACCGGCGCGCCGAAGATGGCGGTGACGGCGCTGATGGAAAGCTCGACGGGGGAGAACAGCGTGCGCGCGATCAAATCACAGCCCGCGCAGAAGATGGCGCCTCCCAAGAAGCACGCAGGAATCACGCGGATGGGCTTCGACGACTTCAGCGCCGACTTCACGAGATGCGGAACCGCGATGCCTACGAACGACACCGGACCAGCGAACGCGGTCACGCAGGCGGAGAGCATGCTCGCTAGAAGGACGAGCACCACGCGGAAACGTGCGACGTTCACGCCGACGCTTTTCGCGTAGGCTTCTCCCAGCTGGAAGGCGGAAAGGGGCTTCGATATCGCGAATACGCATGCGCTCACGGCGATCACCACGACCGCGATGACCGCGACGTCGTCCCAGCTCGAACCCGAGAAGCTACCCAAAGACCAGTTGTGCAGGTTTACGATGGACTGGTCGTCGGCGAAGGCGATGAGGAAGTTCGTCGCCGCCGAGCAGATGTATCCCACCATGACGCCCGCCACGATGAGCATGGCCATGGAACTTATGCGCCGTGCGATGAGGAGCACGAAGCCGATGGTGATAAGCGAGCCCACAAATGCTGCGGCCACCATGGCCGGCGAGGACATGGCCTGGTTCGCGCCCAGAAGTACGATCATCGTAAGCGCGACGACGAACTTTGCGCCCGAGGAGACGCCCAAGATGAACGGGTCGGCGATGGGGTTGTTGAAAAACGTCTGTAGCAGGAACCCGGAGAGCGAAAGTGCCCCGCCGAGAAGCACGGCTGAAAGCACGCGCGGCAGACGAATCTCCCAGATGACCTGGCTTTCCATGGAATTGGCCGCGCCACCCGAAAGGATGCCGGGGATGTGGTCTGCGGGCACGAGCACGCTCCCGATGCACAGGTTGGCCCCGACGATCACGATGAGGGCAACAGCGAGCAGCGCCGTCACGACGCGACACCGCGCAGCGCGCCCCGATTCGTCGTATGCCATGGAAAGCCGGTTTCTCATGGCGCTAGCCGAGCTTCCTCAGATAATGGAAGTCGCTCGCGTCATCGCCGGTAAACGCCCCGTGCAGCTCGTCGATAATGTCGGCGGTAGAAGTCATCTGCTGGTACATGTCGGCGCTTGTGACCCAGACGTTGCCGTTCTTCACGGCTTTGAACTGCGACAATAGCGCATTTTTGCCTACGAAGTCGTCCAAGGTGGCAACCGATTCGTCGATGGTGCCGTTGTAGACGATGATGTCCGCATCCTTCGCCGTCGCGTAGAAGCGCTCCATTTCGAGCGTTATTGACGAACCTGACGTCGACGCCGTCTGCGCGTCATCGAGCGCGTAGATGCCGCCTGCAAGCTCGATCATCTGCGCCACGTAGTCGCCCGCCCGCCGCGTGACGGCGGCCCCGTTCGAGTTAATGTAGAAATACGCCACGGTTTTACCTGACGACGCGAGCCCCGACGTTTGCTCGACGCGGGCCTTCTGCTCGTTGAACAGGTGCGCGGCCTCGTCTTCTTTGTCGAACAGGACGCCGAAAAGTTTAATCCACTCGACGCGCCCGAGTGCTTCGGGCTCGCTCGATGACTGTTCGGTGAGCACGACGAGCCCGAGCTTCTGCAGCTTTTCCTTCACATCGGGCGTGTGGTTGATCATGGTGTTCTCGATGGCGAGCGTGCAGCCCGAGGCCGATATTCTCTCGTAGTCGGGCGCGCTGTACTTGCCGCCGTAGGCGATCGCCCCACTTTCGAGCGCGCTTTTGAAGCCCGCGACCGAGCAATCGTTAGCCTTCGTGCCCGACATGAGGATATTGTCGTTCGCATCGAGCGCGTCGACCAGGCACATCGTCGCCGACGACACGAGGTACACCTTGTCGGCGGGGCGCCTTATGACCGCGATGTCGGAGCTCAACCCATCAGGTACCTTTGCATTTTGCGGCACCACGAGGAAGCGCTCCCCGTTCGAAATGCAGATAAGCCGCAGGCCGCCTTCGTACTCGTCGACAGTGAAGTGCTCGGCGTATTCAAGCTGAAGCGTCCCCGTCGGCTTCCAGCCGCAGCCCAAATCGGCGTTGTGGAAGTCAGCCGCGGCGTTTGAAGCCGTTCCCGCAGGGGAGCCGCCGCTTGCTTCGTCGCCCGATTTCTCCTTCATGGTGGATGAATCGAAGTGGAGCGTGTAGTCGATGGTGTGCGGCGTCGACATGGCGACGGTCTCGGCCGACACGGCGATGTCCTCGTCGAGCGTGACGGGTATCTCGAATGTGGAGTTGCCGCCGTCGTTTACGGGCGCGTAGTCCACGCCGTCGACGGTCATCTTGTCGTAGTTCGAACTCGACCAGGTGATGGTCGCGGTGTAGGTGTCGCCATCCTTCACAATTGTGGTGGGTGAGGCGATGCTTGCGCGCCCTGACCCGCCGGAGAGCGAGACGCTCACAGTGTATTCCTGAGAGCCTGCCGTGCCACCGGTCGCGTTCGGGCTCGCACTGCACCCCGCGAAGGGAAGCGCGAACAGGGCGACGAGAACGCAGGCGATCGCGCGCACCGCGATGCTGAGACGCTTCCTGCTTTCCCCCTTGGGAAGAATCGACCGCATGGCGTTACTTCAGTGCGTCGGCGCGCAGATCGACGCCGGCGGATTCGAACACGAGCGTGCGGTCGTACCACTGCTCTTTTCTAATACTCCACGCGGCGCAGGCGGTGTCCTCGTCGAGCGCTTCAACGGGCACGTCGTAGGTGTACTTGCCTTCCGCGTTTTCCACATAGGGGATGAAGTCGGCCTCGCTCGCGGCGGCAGCCTCGTCGCCCGTGCCCATGAAGAGCTTGCCGTAGCCCGTGCCGGAAAGCGTCATCACGCAGTGCATGGAGCCGTTTTCCACGATGAGCTGGGCGTCCACAATCCTGAACATGTTCGAGCTGGAATCTACGGTGATCGGATAGGTGCCGTCGGCCACCTTGTCGGCGGTGATGGGGTCAGCGCTTGCGCCCTCGGGCGCATCGGCCGCCTGTTCGGTCTTTTCCTGGGAATCGGCATCGCTTGCTTTTGCGCTGTCGATTGAATTTCCGCCGCAGCCGGCGAGCGAGAACGCGAAAAGCGCCGCTGACAGGGCGAAGGCGAGGGTTTTCTTCAACATGGAGGGGGTTCCTTTCAATCGCTTCGACCGTCCGCGCCGTGCGGTGGGCGGGCGGGATGCGAATGCAACGGGCATGCGCCGTCAGTCGGGGAAGGCGCATGCCCGTTGCACGGGGACGCGACCGGCGCCCCCGTGCGCGGCGAGTTTACAGCTTGGCGATGGCGTCGTCCACGTGCGCGACGTAGATGTCGTCGACCGCGACGTTCTGTCCCAGACCCTGGAGCAGGCACGTCACTTCGAAGCCGGCGGCCACGAACTTCGCAGCCCAGCTGTCGGGGTCGGTCTCGTCTGCCATGTCGTTGTTCGCGTGGTCGCCCGCGACCACCATGAACGGCGCGAGCACGGCCTTCTTGTAGCCTGCGGCGCTCGCGGCGGCGATAACATCCTCGCAGGTCGGTTCAGCCTCGACGGTGCCGACGAAGAACTGCGTCAAGCCCTCGTTCTTAAACACTTCCTGCATCTTGGCATAGTCGGCGTTGGAATCGGCTTCGGTGCCGTGGCCCATGAGGCACAGCGCCGTCTTGCCGTCGTCGAAGGACGCCATGTTCTCCTTAATGGCTGCGGCCACCTTCTTGTAGTCGTCGTCGGAGGTGAGCAGCGGGTCGCCGAGCGAGATTTTGTCGAACTTGTCGGCGTACTTGTCGAGCTCGTCTTTCACGTCGGTGTATTCCAGGCCACCCATGAGATGCGTCGGCTGCACGACGATTTCCTTCACGCCGTCTTCCACGCAGCGGTCGAGCGCCTCGGTCATGTTGTCGATCGTGATGCCGTCGCGCTTCTTCAGCTTGTCGATGATGATCTGCGCGGTGAAGGCGCGGCGGATGTCGTAGTCCTGCCAGTACTTCTCGCGGATAGCGTCTTCGATGGCGCCGATGGTGATGTGGCGCGAGTCGTTGTAGCTCGTGCCGAAGCTCGTGACGAGGATGACCGGCTTCACGGCCTTCTCCTTTTCACTCGATTTCTCGGAACTCGCGGAGGTGTTGGAGCAGCCCGCGAGCGCGACTCCGGCGAGCGCGACGGCTCCGGTTGCTGCGGCGCCCATGAAGCCGCGGCGTGACATCTGGTCGGACATGGTTTTTCCTTTCCTCGGTTTGCCGGTCCCCCGGCGACAGTTGCTTGTCGGCACAAGCGAAAGAAAAGCGCACCCCTCGGGGTTCACAAGGAGCTAACGCCACGGCGATGCCGTGAGGAAAAGGCGAAGCAGTCTGGCTTGGGGCGCGAGGCGGTTCGCCCGCGCGTCCTATACAGTAATGTCCCTTGCCCAGGATTCCCACCTGGTTCCCTCCGCAAGCCAGCGCGGGCTGTGCGGGCGCCGCGCCGGTCATTTCCTTTTATCCGATTGTCATATGCTCGTTGCCGAATCTTTTACTATGATAGTGGGCACTTGTGAACGTGTCAAAGCCAGGGCGGGCGGCATTGCGCCTCCTGCCTGCGTATTTGCGCCGATTGCCGCCGCAGGCGCCGTGTTTTGCCCGCTGCGCGAATGGCGGCGTAAACGGTTGCGATGAGAAACGGGAAGGGAAGGCTCGGATGATTCATATCGTTGGCGCAGGCTCGGGCGCCGCCGACCTTATCACGCTGCGCGGGGCGCGCCTTCTGCGCGCAGCCGACGTGGTCGTTTGGGCGGGAAGCCTTGTGAACCCCGAGCTGCTCGCTGAGTGCAAGGAATCCTGCATCGTCTACGACAGCGCGCACATGACCTTGGAGGAAGTGCTCGACGTGATGTGCGCGGCAGATGCGCGGGGCGAGGACGTGGTGCGCCTGCACACGGGCGACCCGTGCCTGTACGGCGCCATCCAGGAGCAGATGGACGCGCTCGACGCGCGCGGCGTGGACTACGAGGTGGTGCCCGGCGTGTCGAGCTTTTGCGGTGCCGCGGCGGCGCTTCGCCAGGAATACACGCTGCCGGGAATCAGCCAGTCGGTCGTGATCACGCGGCTTTCCGGACGTACCCCCATGCCCGC
Source organism: Collinsella aerofaciens (assembly GCF_028209885.1). Classification (GTDB taxonomy): domain Bacteria; phylum Actinomycetota; class Coriobacteriia; order Coriobacteriales; family Coriobacteriaceae; genus Collinsella; species Collinsella aerofaciens_BA. The sequence goes on from NZ_JAQLEM010000012.1 coordinate 16,686, forward strand.
GGGCGAGGGCATGCGCACCATGGCGGAAAGTGGCTCGACTATGGTCATCTTCCTGAGCTCGGGTATGCTCGCCGAGCTTTCCGCCGAGCTTTTGGCCGCGGGCCGCAGCTCCGACGAGCCGGCCGCGCTCGTGTACAAGGCGACCTGGCCTGAGGAGCGCGTGGTGCGATGCACAGTTGGCACGCTCGCCGATGCGGGCGCGCGAGAGGGCATCGACCGCACGGCGCTCGTGGTGGTGGGCCGCGTGCTCGGAGCTCGCGGCGGGTTTTCGCACAACGGCGCGCAAGCAGAGTCGTACGAGCGCAGCAAGCTTTACGACCCTTCGTTTGCCACGGGGTATCGGAAGGCGAGCAGCTAGCGTGGCCTTCGAGCACTACATATATACCGGGACGACCCGCCTGCGCTGCGGCTACACCACGGGGAGCTGCGCCGCGCTCGCGGCGAAGGCGGCCTGCGAGATGCTCTTGTCACGAAAGCCCGTCGGCCTCGTGTCGATCGTCACCCCCGGCGGGCTGCCCGTCGAAGCGAACGTGGTCGACGCATGCATCGGCGAGGGGTGCGCCCAGTGCGCCGTGCGAAAGGACGCAGGCGACGATGCCGATGTGACCGACGGCGTGCTCGTGTACGCGCGCGTGGAACATGCGGGGTCGGGCACGGGTGCTGCGGGCAGCAAGGGCATGCCCGCGCGCGAATCGGAAGTTTCCGTCGATGGCGGCGTGGGCGTGGGGCGCGTGACGTTGCCCGGGCTCGAGCAGCCGGTGGGGGCGGCCGCCATCAACGCGACGCCGCGCGCGATGATCACTTCGGCGGTTCGCGAGGTGTGCGCCGCGCACGGCTTTTCTGGAAATATTGCTGTGACGATTTCTGTACCCGAGGGCGTTGCCCTTGCCGAAAAGACCTTCAACCCGCACCTGGGGATAAAGGACGGCATCTCCATCCTGGGCACGACGGGCATCGTCGAGCCGCGCAGCCTCGCTGCCTTGCGCGACAGCATCGTGCTCGAGATTCGGCAGCATGCGGCTATGGGGCGGCGCGGAGTCGTGCTCACGCCCGGCAACTACGGCGCGCAGTTCATCTCGGGGCATTTCCACCTAAACGGTGCGCCGGTGGTCTTTATCTCCAACTTTGTAGGCGATGCGATTGATTGCTGCGTTCGCGAGGGATTTACCAATGTCCTTCTTGTGGGACACATCGGCAAGTTGGTGAAGGTCGCGGGCGGCATCATGGACACCCATTCGCGTACCGCCGACTGCCGCGCGGAGATTCTGGCCGCCCACGCGGCCTTGGCCGGCGCGGGCGCGAAGACCGTGCGCGAGATCCTGTCGTCGGTCACGACCACGGCGGCGCTCGAGGTAATCGAGGCCGCCGGCGTGGGGGACGCTGCGCGCGCCTCGCTCGCTGCGGCAATCGAGGACAGGTTGCGCCGCCGCGCGGCGGGCGCATGCGACATCGCCGCGGTCGTGTTCGACGCCGAGCGCCGCGAGCTTTTCCGCACGTCGGGCGCCGATGCAGTTATCGGGGAATTGGGGGCGACGTATGAGTAAAGGCGTTCTGTACGGGGTGCGCCGTGCAATCGGCTGGCCGGGGACGAAGGTGGTCATGAAGGCGCGCCGCTCGCTTGCGGACACGAAGCGCATCCTTCGCGAGGAGGGCGCCTTCGACGGTGCCGAGCTCGTAGAGGACTGTGGTCTTCCGGGCGAGCGCGTGTACCGCTCGCTCGACGATGTGCCCGATCGGGGCAGCTACTTCTCGACGATGGTAGTGCGCTAGATGAGGATTTCCTGCATAGCGTTCACTGAGAGGGGGTATGCGTTGGCGGAGCGCACCGCACGCGCGCTTTCCGATTGCGCGCAGACAGGTGAAGATGACCCTGGCTGGAACGTTTCCGTTTCGCGCGGGTTCGGCGAGGGGAAGGCCGACCTGCGCGCATGGACGGCGCTCGCGTGGGAAGCGTCGGACGCGCTTCTGTTCGTCGGCGCGGCGGGCATCGCCGTGCGGGCGATCGCGCCGCATGTCGCCTCGAAGGCAAAAGATCCCGCGGTTGTGGTGATCGACGAGGCGGGGCGCTTTGCCGTCCCGCTTTTGTCGGGGCATTTGGGCGGTGCGAACGAGCTTGCGCAAACTGTGGCACGCGCGGCAGGGGCCATCCCCGTCATCACAACGGCGACCGACGTCCGCGGCGTGTGGGCGGTGGATACGTGGGCGCGCTGTGAGGGGCTCGCCGTTTCGAATCCCGAGGCTATCAAGCGAGTGTCGGCGAGGCTGCTTTCGGGCGGGCACGTGGCGCTCTATTCCGACATGCCGATTTCGGGACAGCCGCCTGAGGGGGTTGACATTGCGTCCGACCGCGCTCGGGCCGATATCGTCGTGTCACCGTTCGCTGGCGCGAATGCAGGTGCGTTCGTTCGCGCGGCGGAGACAACGGGCGAGGTCGTGCCCGCCGGTGAAACTGGGAAGCCAGCGTGCGTGCGGGCGCAGGCGCCTGCGCCCGAGCCGCTTCGCCTTGTCGTGCCCTGCATCGTTGCGGGCATAGGGTGCCGTCGCGGTGCGTGCGCCGAAGCGTTCGAGGAGGCGTTTCTTCTCGCGTGCGGGCAGGTGGGTATCTCGCCTTCGGCCGTGCGCGAGGCGGCGACGATCGACGTGAAGGCGCACGAGGAGGGTCTGCTCGCCTTCTGCTGCGCGCGCAATATCCCGCTTGCGACGTATTCCGCAGAGGAGTTGTCGCAGGTCGAAGGCAGCGTTTCGCCATCTGATTTCGTGCGCGCGACGGTGGGGGTCGACAACGTGTGCGAGCGCGCGGCGCTCGCGGAGGGGGGCAAACTTATCTTCCCGAAGCTCGCTCACGGCGGCGTGACCGTCGCGTTTTCCAAGGTAACTATTAAACTTTCGTTTAAGGAGCGGTGATGGGAAAGCTCTTCGTGGTGGGAATCGGCCCGGGCGGCCCCGACGGCATGACGATTGCGGCTCGGCGTGCGCTCGAGGCGTCCGACGTCGTTGTGGGTTACACGAAATACGTGGAGCTCGCGCTCGCCGCCGTGCCCGACGCGGCGCATCTCGCGACGCCGATGATGCACGAGGTCGAACGGTGCCGCCTTGCGCTTTCGCGCGCGCAGAGTGGAGAAGCCGTGGCGCTCGTGTGCAGCGGCGACGCGGGCGTGTACGGCATGGCGAGCCCCGTGCTGGAGCTTGCGGAGGACTACCCCGATGTAGACGTGGAAGTTATCGCCGGGGCCACCGCGGCTCAGAGCGGGTCGGCGGTGCTCGGCGCCCCGCTTGCCCACGACTTCGCGGTCGTGTCGCTCTCCGACCTGCTCACGCCATGGGAGGTCATCGAGCGCAGGCTCGCCGCCGTGGCGAGCGCCGACTTCTGCATCTGTTTGTACAACCCGCGCAGCAGAAAGCGCGCCGACAGGCTCTCACGCGCGGCGAAGATTATGCTCGAATGGAAGGCCCCCAACACGCTCTGCGGCTGGGTACGCAACATCGGGCGCGAGGGGCAGCAGTCGGGCATGTGCAGGCTCTCCGAGCTGGGGGAGATCGACGCCGACATGTTCACCACCGTGTTCGTCGGCAACGCGGACACGAAGCTCGTAGGCGGACGTATGGTCACGCCGCGCGGGTATCGGGAGATTCCATGCGAAAGGTAACGATCATCGGGGCGGGGCCCGGAAACCCCGACTTGCTCTCGCGCGCGGCGCTCGACGCGATCGACATCGCCGACGTGGTCATCGGCGCTCATCGCGCGCTTGCCTGCATCGACGTGCCGCCCGACGTGGTGAGATGCGAGCTCGTGAAGACGGCGGACATCGTCGCCGCGCTCACCGATGCGGCGTCGTGGCAGCGCGCCGTGGTCGTGATGACGGGCGATGTGGGGCTGTTCAGCGGCGCGCGCCGCCTGGTGGAGGCGCTCTCCGGCGACGCGCAGGTGGACGTGCGCGTCATTCCCGGCATAAGCTCAGCGTCGTATCTCGCCGCGCGCCTCGCGCGTCCATGGCAGGATTGGCGCTTCGCGAGCGCTCACGGCGTGGCGTGCGACATCGTGGCCGAGGCCGAGCGCGCAGGTGAGCTCTTCCTCGTCACGTCGGGCGGGGAAGATCCCTCGCGGCTTTCGGGCGAGCTTGTGCAGGCGGGCTTCGGGGACGCGTGCGTGACGGTGGCCGAGCGCCTGTCGTACCCCGACGAGCGCATCACCTGCGCGACCGCAAGTGAAATCACAGGTCAGACGTTCGACGACTTGAACGTGATGCTTATCGATTTCGCAGGCGGCGCCGGGTCGCCTGCGGGCTCTAGCGCAGCCTCCGAGGCACCGGCCGGCGCGTCTGCGCCCGCGGCGGCTTCTTCCGCGGCGGCTTCTTCCGCGGCGGACTCTGCGGGCGCATCCCGCGCCGCGAGTTCCCGCTGGCCGTATGCTTCCTCGGGCATTCCCGACGAGCTCTTCATCCGCGGCGACGTTCCCATGACCAAGCAGGAGGTACGCGCCGTCGCGCTCGCGAAGCTGCGCCTTACCGCGACCGACACCGTGTGGGACGTCGGCGCTGGCACGGGGAGCGTGTCGATCGAGGCGGCGCTCGTCGCGCGAGCGGGCTCGGTATGGGCGGTCGAGCGCAACGCGGCCGGCGTGCGGCTCATCCGAGAGAACGCGGATGCATTCGGGTGCGGCAACGTGCATGCGGTCCCCGGTGTCGCCCCCGAAGCGCTCGCGAAACTGCCCGTCCCCGACGCCGTGTTCGTCGGCGGGAGCGCGGGCGAGCTTCCCTCCATCGTGGAGGCGGCGCTCGAGAAGAACTCGCAGGTTCGCCTGTGCGTGCCATGCGTCACCGTTGAGACGCTCACCGAGGCGTGCGCGCTCCTCTCGGGTTCGCGCTTTAAGGGGTTCGAGGCGTGCCAGGTGTCGGCCGCCCGCGCCGAGGCTGTAGGCTCGCACCATCTTATGAAGGCGCAAAACCCCGTGTTCCTCGTCAGCGCGCGTGGTGCAGGTGGGGAAGGCGGCGCCCGGTGAGCACGTCCATCCCGCGCTTCATGGTCGCTGCGCCCTCGAGTGGGAGCGGCAAGACGGTCGTAACGTGCGCGCTCCTGCGCGCGTTCGCGCGCCGCGGCCTTGCATGCGCGGCCTTCAAATGCGGCCCCGACTACATTGACCCGCTCTTTCATCGCCGCGTCGTGGGTGCGCGCTCGGGCAACTTAGACGGCTTCTTCACCGACGCCCCGACGCTGCGCGCCCTGCTCGCACGCGGCGCCGCGGGCGCGGATGTCGCGGTGCTCGAGGGGGTCATGGGCTTCTACGACGGCATGGCGCCCGGCGTGGCCGACGCGAGCAGCTACCAGGTTGCGCGCGACACGGAAACGCCGGTCGTTTTAGTGGTGAACGGGCGCGGGGCGTCTTTATCGCTCGCCGCCGTAATCCGCGGCATCGCCGAGTTCCTGCCTTGTGCGAACGTGCGCGGCGTCGTGCTGAACAAGACGAGCGCCGCTGCCTGCGCCTACGCGGCGCCTGCGATCGAGAAGCACACGGGCGTCGCGGTTTTGGGTAATATTCCCGCCGACGAGGCGTTCTCGCTCGAAAGCCGGCATCTGGGGCTTGTGACCGCCGACGAGGTCGAGCAGCTCTCCGCGCGCATCGACAAGATGGCCGAGCTGGTGGAAAAGAGCGTCAACGTCGACCGCTTGCTTGAAATAGCGGCGACGGCACCCGATATCTGCGAGGAACCTTATCGGTTGGAGCCGATCGCGGGAGCGCGGCCCATCGTCGCCGTCGCGCGTGACGAGGCGTTCTCGTTTTACTACGAGGAGAACCTGCGCGCGCTCGAGGACCTGGGTTGCGAGCTGGCCTTTTTCAGCCCCCTGTGTGATAGCGAGTTGCCCCGGGGGACAAGCGCCCTCTATCTGGGGGGCGGCTACCCGGAGCTCCATGCGCGGCAGCTCTCCGAGAACGCGCCGATGCGCGAGGCGGTGCGGCGCGCGGTGGAATCCGGCATGCCGACGGTCGCCGAATGCGGTGGGTTTCTGTATCTGCAGCGCGAAATCGCCGATAGCGAGGGGCGGCGCTGGCCTGTTGCGGGCGCCCTTGAGGGCGTAAGCGAGAACGGGGGAAGGCTGTCCCATTTCGGGTACGTGGAGCTCACTTCCCAACGCGACGGGCTCTACGGGCCGCGCGGCACACGCATCCGCGCGCACGAGTTCCACTACTGGCAGTCCACCTGCCCGGGCGGCGACTTCTGGGCGCAGAAGCCCCGGCGCGACAAGGGTTGGCCGTGCATGACGACCACCCCGTCCCTGGTTGCGGGCTTCCCGCATGTGTACTATCCTGCGAACCCCGACGTTGCGCGCGCGTTCGCGTCTGCCGCAGCGTCGTTCGCAGAGAGGAGACGGCATGGCTGAAGCAACCGAAACCGCGCTTGCCTGCATCCGCGAGGAAGTCGAGCGCGCGTTCTCGTCGGCGCCGGGCGCCGTGCTCGAAGCCGCGCTCTCCCGGATTGCGCCCGCAGACGAGTGCGCCCGCGCCGCCGCGTACGCCGCGTGGGACTCCATCGCGCACCCCTTGGGGGGATTGGGCGACTTTGAAGACGCCGTCGCGTGTATCGCCGCAGCTCAGGGGAGCGCCGAGGTGGTCGAGTTTCCCCGTGCGCTCGCGGTATTCTTCTCCGACAACGGGGTCGTTGCCGAAGGCGTGTCGCAAAGCGGGCAAGACGTGACGCGAGTCGTCGCGCGCAACATGTGCGAGGGGGCCACGAGCGCCTGCCGCATGGCGGCGTTCGCGGGTGCCGAGGTCGTGCCCGTCGACGTGGGTATGGCCCGGGGCATAGAAGACGCGCGCATGGTGCGCGCGAACGTGCGGCGGGGGAGCGGCAACATCGCGTACGGCCCCGCTATGTCTCGCGATGGGGCCGTGCGCGCGATCGAGGTCGGAATCGCCGTCGCGTGCGGGCTTGCCCGCGCCGGCGTGCGCCTTCTCGCCGCGGGCGAGATGGGCATCGGCAACACGACCACCTCGGCGGCGGTGGCCGCAGTGCTCCTCCGGACGGACGCGCGGAGTCTCGTCGGGCGCGGCGCGGGCCTCTCGGACGCCTCGCTCGCGCGCAAGCGCGACGTGGTCGAGCGCGCTATCGACGCGAACTCGCCCGATCCCGCCGACCCGATCGACGTGCTCTCGAAGGTGGGCGGCTTCGACATCGCGGCGATGTGCGGTTTCTACCTGGGGGCCGCGGCCTCGAAGGCGCCGTCGCTCCTCGACGGGGTCATATCCTGCACGGCGGCCCTGTGCGCGGCGCGCCTGTGCCCCAACGCCTTGGGTTACCTCGTGGGCACCCACACATCAAGCGAACCCGCAAGCCAGGAGCTCCTTCGCGAGCTCGGCATAAAGGCACCCCTCGACGCAGGCATGCACTTGGGCGAGGGCGCGGGCGCCATGGCGTATCTGCCCCTTCTGGATTCGGCGCTGCGCGTGTACCGGGATGGGAAGACGTTCACGGCGACTGGCATGGCTGCTTACGAGCATTTCGAGGCCGGGAAATGACGGTAACGCTCGTCATCGGCGCCGCCGCGAGCGGCAAGAGCGCCTACGCCGAGTCCCTGTGCCTCGGGCACGACGGACCCCGCGTGTACCTGGCAACGATGGAGCCCTTCGGGGAAGAGGGCGCCCGCCGCATCGCGCGCCATCGGGCGCTGCGCGAGGGCAAGGGGTTTTCCACCCTCGAGCGCACGCGTGACGTGGGCGCCGCAGTGTCCGGGCTTCCGCGCGGCTGCACGCTTCTTTTGGAGGACGTGGGCAACCTGGTTGCGAACGAGCTCTTCGCGGAAGGCGGCTTGTCCCCACGTGACCCCGACGCTGCGGCGCGCGAGGTGCTCGGAGGCATCGAACGGCTCGCTCAGGCCGCTGCGTATACGGTGGTGGTCTCCGTCGACGTGTTCGCCGATGGGATGCGCTACGATGAGGGGACCGAGGCATGGAGGCGCGCGCTCGCGCGCGTGAACGCGGGCGTGGCGGCGCTGGCCGACCGCGCAGTCGAAGTGGTGTGCGGGATTCCCGTGTGGATGAAAGGCGAAGGGCCTACAAGGTGAAGATAGCAGAGGCAATCGGCGCGGCGTTCGGAACGTTCTCGCGCATCCCCGTCCCGAAATCGACCTGGACCGATTTCGGATCAACCCATGCGCTTGCCGCGTTTCCCCTGGTGGGCGTTGCGGAAGGCTTCCTCATGACGGCGTGGGGGTACATGGCGAACCTGTTCGGCGTGCCCGCGACCATCGTCGCGGCTGTGCTCGTGGCGCTGCCTGTGGCGGTGACGGGAGGCATCCACCTAGACGGGCTCTGCGACACCTCCGATGCGCTTGCAAGTTGGGCCCCACGCGAGCGAAAGCTCGAGATCATGCACGACCCGCGGGCGGGCGCCTTCGGGGTCATCGGTGTTGTCGTGTACCTTATTCTGCAGTTTTCCCTGTTCACCGCGCTGCCGCTTACGGCGGGGACGTTCCTCGCGCTTCTGTGCTCGCTCGTGTTCTCCCGCGCGCTTTCGGGGCTCGCCGTTGAATGTTGGCCTGCCGCGCGGGCGGACGGCATGGCCGCGGGACTCTCGCCTTCGAAGAAGCGCGCGGCGATCGTCGTGCCGCTTTGCGCTTTCGCTGCGGCTTCGGCTGCAGGGATGGTCGCGTGCGCTCGGGCCGTCGGCGCCCTTATGGCGGTGGCGGGGCTTTTGGCGCTCGCGTGGTATCGCCATGTTGCCCTGTCCCGCTTCGGCGGGGTGACGGGGGATTTGGCCGGATGGTTTCTGCAATGGGCCGAGCTCGCGATGCTTGCCATGCTGGTGGCGGGGGGCATGCTCCTATGATGCTCGTGGTAGGTGGCGCGCATTCGGGGAAGAGGACCTTCGTGCGCGAAAAGCTCGGGTTCACGGCGGACGATTTCGTCGACGCGGCGCAGCTTGCGGAGGGCGTCGTGCCCGCGGTTTTTGCCGGCCGTGTCGCGTACCGTGCTGAGGAACTCGTACGCACGCTCGACGCTGACCGGGCGCTCGAGCGGCTGATTGGCTTCGACGCAGTGATTCTGACCTTGGTCGGCTCGGGGGTCGTCCCTATGCGTGCGGAAGACGCCCAATGGCGCGAGCGCGCGGGGCGCCTGGGATGCGCGCTCGCTGCGCGCGCCGACGTCGTCGTGCGCATGACGTGCGGGATTCCCCAGGTCATCAAAGGAAACCTTGCCGATGCGCCTCGAGGGACGCTGGGCGCGGGCGCGCCTTTGGAAGTCATCTTCGTGCGCCATGGTGCCACGGCGGGCACGGAAGACCATCGCTACAGCGGGGCGGGCACCGACGAGCCCCTGTCGAGCGCGGGCGAGCGCGCTTTGCGCGACCTCGCGTGCGATCGTGACGTGTTCCGTGTTATCACGAGCGGCATGGCCCGCACCGACCAGACGGCACGCATCCTCTTCCCGAACGCGGAGCTTATGGCGTGCCCCGGTCTGCGCGAGATAGATTTCGGCGACTTCGAGGGGCGAAGCGCCGCCGAACTTAAAGAGGATGCGCGTTACCGCGCCTGGGTAGACTCCTGGTGTGAGACGCGCTGCCCGCATGGCGAGGGCAAGAGCGATTTCACCCGCCGCGTCGTCGCGGCGTTTCGGGAGGCGTGCGAATCGGAGCGCGCCCAGGGGAGTGGGCGCGCCGTCTTCGTCGTTCACGCGGGTACCGTGAAAGCGCTGCTCTCCGAGCTAGCTGTCCCGAAAATGGGATACTTCGACGTGCATACCGAGCCGGGCGGCGCATGGGCCGCCACCTGGGATGGGCGCTGCCTTCGCGACGTTCGCCCCGCTTCGGGGGGCGATGCCCGGTGATGACGATTCTTGCCGTCGCCGCCGGGTTCGCGGCCGACCTTGCCTTCGGCGACCCGCGCTGGCTTCCCCATCCCGTCGTCGCCATGGGGCGCGCGATCACGTGGGCCGAAGGCCGCCTGCGGGGCGCATTCCCGCAAACGTCCGCGGGCACGCGCGCCGCAGGGCTTGTGCTCGCCGTGGCGCTTCCGCTTGCGTGTGGGCTTTTGACCTGGGGAATCCTGCATCTTTGCGGCATGGTTCACTCCGGCTTGCGCTTCGTGGCCGAGGCATGGGCAAGCTATCAGATTCTCGCGGCATGCGAGCTTCGCCGCCAGAGCCTGGCCGTGGACCGCGCGTTCTCGAAGGGCGGCCTTGTCGCGGCTCGCGAAGCCGTCGGGCTCATCGTGGGACGCGACACGTCTGTTCTCGACGAGCAGGGCGTTGCGCGCGCCGCCGTGGAAACGGTGGCGGAGAACGCGAGCGACGGTGTCATCGCGCCGCTTTTCTACCTTATGATCGGGGGTGCGCCCTTGGGCATGGCGTACAAGGCGGTGAACACGCTCGACAGCATGGTGGGCTACAAAAATGAGCGCTACATCGACTTCGGCTGCTCCTCGGCGCGCCTCGACGATGCGGTGAACTGGATTCCCTCGCGCTTATCGGCCCTGCTCATGATCGCCGTGTGCCCGATCGTCGGGCTCGACGCGCGCGGGGCGGCGCGCATCTGGCGCCGCGACAGGCGTCGCCATGCGAGCCCCAACTCGGCGCAGACCGAGTCAGCGTGCGCGGGCGCGCTCGGGCTGCGCCTGGCGGGACCCGCGGTGTATTTCGGCAAGCTCGTTGAGAAACCGACGATAGGCGACGCGTCCCGCGAAATCGAGTGGGGCGACATCGCACGGGCGACAAGGCTCATGCTCGCCGCGTCCGTATGCGCGCTTGTCGTCTTCGGCGCCGCGCGCGCGGCGGTCGTGCTCGCCGTGGGGGCGATGGCATGAGGGAAGACCACGCCGCGCCCCAGGCTGCCGGGGGAATCCTGCGCGCCCGTACGCATGGGGGCAGCTCGCAATCGCTCGGCATCGCTTGCGAAGGGGGCGCCTCCGACCTCATTGACTTCTCGGTGAACGTGAATCCGGCAGGCCCCTCGCCGCGCGCCGTCGCCGCAGCTTGCAAGGCGCTTTCTCGAATCGACGCCTACCCCGATAGGGAAAGCCTCGCACTCGTTCGCGCCCTAGGGCGCGCCCAGGGCATTCCCGAAGATACTATCGTCTGCGGCGCGGGCGCGTCTGACATCATCTGGCGGCTCGCCGCGGCGGTACGCCCGAAACGCATCGTCGTGTGCGCGCCGACGTTCTCTGAATATGCGGAGGCGGCATCGTACTACGGTGCATGCGTGCAGGAGTTCCCGCTCTCCGAGGCGGATGACTTCGACGTGCCCGCCTCCTTCGCCCGCGCGATCGAGGGGCCGGGAGACGTGGCGTACCTCTGCAATCCGAACAACCCGACGGGGCGCCTCGTCGACCCCCGCGTGATCGATGCCGCGGCTTGCCGCTGCGAGCAGGTGGGCGCGCTGCTCGTCGTGGACGAGTGCTTCCTCGGATTTGCGCCCGACGCCCGCGAAAGGAGCGTGGCCGCACGCGCCGCGTGTTCGCACCATGTGGCCGTGCTCTCCGCGTTCACCAAGCTCTACGGAATGGCAGGGTTGCGGTTGGGGTATCTGATCAGCGGAAACGCCCAACTCATCGAGGGGATTCGCCGGGCGGGGCAGGCGTGGCCCGTCTCCTCGGTCGCCGAGGCCGCGGGCATCGCCGCCCTGGAAGACGTCGAATACGTCTCGCGCACGCGCGATGTATTGGCGGGCGAGCGAGCGTGGCTTTCCCACGAGCTCTCCTCGCTCGGGCTTTCCGTCGTGCCGTCGGATGCGAACTTCCTTTTAGTCCGCACGCCGGCGAAAGACATCCCCGAGCGCCTGTATAAACAGGGGGTTTTGGTCCGCACGTGCGACTCGTTTTCGATACTGTCCCGTTTCTGGTGCCGCGTCGCCGTGCGCACGCACAAGGAGAATGCCCGGCTTGCGATGGCGTTCAGCCGCGCGCTTCGGGCGGAAGGCGCATCGGGCGAAGGCGAACCCGACGAACGGGGCGGCGCTTCTTGCAGCGGCGCTATGGCGGGCGCGGATGGCCGAGGCTCGGCGAAGGAGGTCGATACCCGTGGGTAGGGCGAAGCCCATCATGATCCAGGGCACCATGTCGAACGCGGGGAAGAGCCTGCTTGCGGCGGGGCTGTGCCGTGTGCTTTCGCAGGACGGCCTGCGCGTGGCTCCCTTCAAGAGCCAGAACATGGCGCTCAACAGCGGTGTCACGGCCGACGGGCTCGAGATGGGGCGCGCTCAGATCATGCAGGCCGAGGCGTGCGGCATCGCGCCCGACGTGCGCATGAACCCCATCCTGCTCAAGCCCGAAAGCGATCACCGAAGCCAGCTCATCGTGGCCGGCAAGGCGCAGGGAGCCTTCGCTGCGAGGGACTACTTCGCACGAAAGAAGGCGCTCATGCCGCAGATTTTGGAGGCGTTCGATTCGCTCGCGGAGGAAAACGACGTCATCGTCATCGAGGGCGCCGGCAGCCCCGTCGAAATCAACCTTGCCGAAAACGACATCGTCAACATGGGGCTCGCGCGCGCCGTGTCCTCCCCCGTGCTGCTCGCGGGCGACATCGACCCAGGCGGGGTGTTTGCCCAGCTCTACGGCACGGTCGCGCTCTTTGCGCCCGAGGATCGCGCTCTTTTGCGGGGGCTTGTGGTGAACAAGTTCCGCGGCGATGTGGAAATCCTGCGCCCGGGTTTGGCCCCGCTCGAGAAGATGTGCGGGGTTCCCGTCGTGGGGGTCGTGCCGTATCTTACGCTCGACCTGGACGACGAGGACTCGCTCGCGCCGCGCCTATCTGCCCGCGAGGCGCGCGGCATCATCGACGTCGCCGTCGTGCGCCTTCCGCATCTGTCGAACTTCACCGACTTCGACCCGCTTTCGCGCGTGCCCGGCATGGGCGTGCGCTACGTTTCCTCGACGACCGATCTGGGCCGACCCGACCTGGTGGTGCTCCCCGGCTCGAAGACCACGCTCGACGACGCGCGCTGGCTTGCGGCTAGCGGCATCGGAGCCTGTGTGCGCGCGCTTTCGGGCGCGGGCACGCCAGTGCTCGGCATATGCGGAGGTTACCAGCTTTTGGGAGACGAGCTTTCCGACCCGCACGGCAGGGAAGGCGCTGGCACCGCGCGCGGGCTCGGGCTCATCCCTGCAAGTACGGTGTTCAAGGAGGAAAAGCGCCTCGCCCAGTCGGAGCTGCGCATCACGTGCGCCCAAGGCGCGTTCTCGGTGTGGAACGGCATGACGGCGCGCGGGTACGAGATTCACGACGGCGAAACGACCGTCTCCTGCGCCCCTGCAGGCACGATTGGCGGCAAACCAGAAGGTGCGGCCTGCGGAAACGTGTTCGGAACCTATCTCCACGGCCTGTTCGACGAACCGGGGGTGGCGCTCGCCCTCGCGCGTTCGCTCGCGCGCATGCGCGGCCTGCCCGAGAGCGTCGTGGGTGCTGCGGGCGCGGCGTCCGCAGCTGATCACCGTGCGCGCGAGTTCGACCGCCTGGCCGATGTCGTGCGCGGGGCGCTCGACATGGAGTATGTCTACCACATTATCGAGGAGGGCGTATGATCCACGTGTATCATGGCGACGGCAAAGGCAAGACCACGGCGACGATGGGCCTCGCCCTTCGCATGCTCGCCGCAGGCCGCCGCGTCGTCGTCGTGCAGTTCCTGAAAGACGGCGAAAGCGGGGAGGCGCGCCTGCTCGCCGAGCATTTCGGCGTGCCCGTGTTCGCGGGGAAGGTGTCGGACAAGTTTACCTGGTCAATGACGTCGGAAGAACTTGCCGCGACGTGCGAGCTGCATGATGGGAACCTCGCTTCCGCGCTCGCCGAGCTCGAGGGCGCGCATGAGGGGCTGCTCGTGCTCGACGAGGCGCTCGACGCGCTTTCGAAGGGGCTTGTCGACGAGGCACTCGTGGACCGCGCGCTCGATATGTCCGCGCGCGGCGTCGAAGTAGCGCTCACCGGGCGCGCGCCTTCCCACAAGATCGTGGAGAAGGCTGACTACATAACCGAGATGCGGTGCGAGAAACACCCCTACTCTCAGGGGATATGTGCAAGGGAAGGAGTGGAGTACTAGATGGATTCCAAGGAGATGGCGCCCGGCGACATCGAGCGGCGCAGCTTCGAGATCATCACCGAAGAGCTTGGCGGCCGCACGTTCCCGCCGCTCGAAGAGCCCGTCGTGAAGCGCGTCATCCACACCACTGCCGACTTCTCGTACGCCGATTCCCTCGTGTTCACCCATGATGCCGCGCACTGTGCGCTCGACGCACTGCGCGCAGGGGCCACGGTGCTCACCGACACGAACATGGCGCTCGCAGGCATAAGCAAGCCCGCGCTCGCGAAGCTCGGCTGCAAGGCCGTGTGCTACATGGCCGACCCTAATGTCGCCGCAACGGCGCGCGCCGCGGGCACGACTCGCGCCGTTGCGAGCATGGACAAAGCTTGCCGCATCGAGGGTCCGCTTATCGTGGCCGTCGGCAACGCTCCCACAGCACTTCTGCGCCTCGCCGAGCTCATGGACGCGGGAAAGATCGCGCCCGCGCTCGTCGTTGGGGTGCCGGTCGGGTTTGTGAACGTGGTCGAGGCGAAAGAGGAGCTACTCGCGCGACGCGTGCCGGCCATCGTCGCGAGGGGTCGCAAGGGCGGCTCGACCGTGGCGGCCGCCATTATGAACGCGCTGCTCTACCAGATCACGCGCACGGGTGGCGCGAAGTGACGGCCCCCGCATCCGTGCCGGCGCTGCGCATCTTCGCCGGCACCACCGAGGGCCGCCTTCTGTGCGAATGGGCGAGCGGGGCGGGCATCCCCGCCCGTGCCTACGCGGCAACCGAGTACGGAGGAGAGCTTTTGGGCGAGCTTCCGGGCATCGAGGTGCATGCGGGCAGGCTCGACGATGCCGACATGGAGCGCGAGCTTTCCGGCGCGCGCATCGTCGTCGACGCCACGCACCCCTTCGCTACGCTCGCAAGCGGCAACATCCGAGCCGCTTCGCTCGCCGTGGGTGTACGATGCCTGCGCCTTGCGCGCGCGGCCGAGGCGCTGCCCAAAGGCGTCGTGTCGGTCGCGTCGATCGCCTGCGCGGCGCGCTTTCTCTCCGAGAACCCGGGTCGCGCGCTTCTCACGACGGGGAGCAAGGAGCTTGCTCCCTATACGCGCGTCGCCGATTTCTCGGAGCGCTTCTTCGTGCGTGTGCTCCCGCTGCCCGGTGCTATAACGAAGTGCATCGACGCGGGGTTTTCGCCGTCGCACGTCATCGGCATGCAGGGGCCCTTCACCCGCGAGCTCAACGAGGCGATGCTTCGGCAGGTGGGAGCCCAGTGGCTTGTGACCAAGGACTCGGGAACCGTAGGCGGCACGGCCGAGAAGCTTGCCGCCGCGCGCGACGTGGGAGCGCGCTGCATCGTGGTCACCCGTCCCGCCGAGGGAGACGGGGCCCTTTCGCTTCGGGAAGTGGAAGACGCGCTCTTACGGGAGTTCGCGCGCTAGGCGCTCGCCGCCCCTGCGCGCCCTCCCGCCCGCGAGGAGGATCGCCTCGAGCAAGCTTGACCCGTACAAGCCCGTCATTCGCCAATAGCTCGAGGACGACGCCCGGAACTGGCGCAAGCGGCCCTTCAACAAGTTGCGGTGAAATAGTGTCTGTTTTTGCTGCTAGATAGCATATTCAGTCCCTAATTCACCGCAACTTGTTGGTGGTGGCTTACTGGTAGCGTAGGCACTCCACCGGATCGAGCTTTGCTGCGCGGCGAGCGGGATAGAAGCCAAAGATTACGCCGATGCCGACCGATACGGCAAACGCGACCAACACTGTCGTAATGGAGAAGCTTGGCGTGATCGTCCTGGTAGCTCCAAACTCGCTCATGATGCCCGAGCTTGCGGCAAAGAACGTGAGGCCCCAGGCCAGCAGATAGCCTATCAGGACACCCAGTAGGCCACCGGTGACGCACAGCGCCGAAGACTCGGCCAAAAACTGCGCGGTGATATCGCGACGACTGGCGCCCAGAGCGCGGCGGATGCCGATCTCGCGAATGCGCTCCGTTACGTTGGTAAGCATCATATTCATAATGCCGATACCGCCGACAAGCAGCGAGATGCTGGCGACAGCACCCATGATGAGCGAGAACGCGCCCATAAAGGAGTTGAGTGCATCGATGGCGCTTTTCATGGAGGTCGCCGATACACTGTCGTACTCATCATCCTCCGCGATGCCCTTCATCGCGCGTACCTTGGACTCGATGGTCTTACAAAGCTCATCCATGTCCGTGCCCTCGGCGGCAAGTGCCGTTACGCTGGGGAATGAAGGATTCTCGTCGCCAAACAGCCCGGAGATGGTTTCGCGTGGCATATACAGCGTGAGCGAGCCCATGGAGTCGCTGCCGCCATCAATCACGCCTACAATCTGCACCTCGCCGTTGGACACCTTAATAGTCTTGCCCACCGCGTCCTGTTCGTTGCCGTAAAGCTGATCGGCGCCGTTGCGGCTGATGAGCGCCACGCGCGAGCCTGATTGGGACTCGGCCTGGGAATAGGTGCGCCCCGCAACGAGCTTGTTGGCCCCCACGGCGTCGAGCATGTCGCTATCGACACCTTGTGCCATGACGGTATAGCTTTTATCGCCGGTCTTATACTCGGTATACGCGCTGTCGACAATGCCGATCTGCTCTATCTGCGGCACCAGTTTTTGAAGCTTCTCGATGTCCGACTCGGTGAGTTCTTGCGACGAATAGATTTGCACCATGCGTGCCGCATTGAGGCCCAGACTGTTGACCAGGCTGTTTTGGATACCGCCGATGAGCGAAGTCATGGCGATAACCGAGGCGATGCCGATGACAATGCCCAGGATGGTGAGCAGGCTGCGCCCCTTGTTGGCTTCGAGCGAGTGAAGGGCTTCCTGGATGAGATCGCGGGCGCTCATGCCACCACTCCTTTCGGCGGGTTGGCGGAGGCGGAAATCATGGGCAGGCTATCTACAGCGCTGCGTAGGGTCCGCGGTGCATGTGGAATATACGCGCCGTCGTGAATGCGACCGTCGCGGATGGTCGCGGCACGGTCGGCCTCGGCGGCGATGCCGGGGTCATGTGTGATAAGCACGATGGTTTTGCCGCGCTCCTGAAGTCTATGGAAGGTCTCCATCACAAGCGCTCCGGTGGCGGAGTCAAGGTTTCCCGTCGGCTCGTCGGCCAGAATGATGGGCGGGTCATTGACGAGGGCGCGTGCGATGGCGACACGCTGCATCTGGCCGCCCGAGAGCTCGGATATGCGGTGGTCCCAGTGGTCGACGGGCAGCGTGACGGCCTGCAGCGCGTGCACGGCGCGCATTTCGCGCTGGCTACGGGGCACATTGGTGTAGGCCAGCGGCAGCATGACGTTTTCGATAACCGACAGGCGCGGCAGCAGGTTGAAGCTCTGAAAGACAAAGCCAATGCTCAGGGCGCGAACTTCGGTGAGCTCGTCATCATCGAGCTCGGCCACGTTGACCCCTTGCAGGTAGTAGTCGCCTGCCGTTGGCTTATCCAGGCAGCCTAGGATGTTCATGAGCGTTGATTTGCCCGAACCCGAGGGGCCAGTGATAGCGACGAATTCGCCGGGATTTACCGCCAGGCTCACGTTGTGCAGGATGTGGGCGCAACCTGCCTCGCTCTCAAAGATGCGGTGCACGTTGCGGATGTCGATAACGGGACGCATTACATGTCCTCATCGGCAGACATACTGCCCGAATCCGCGCCGTAGCCGCCGTCAGCCGTTGCGTCCGCTCCGGTGTCCATGACGAGGGTGTCACCATCGCGCAGCTTGGTAACCGGCACGTTGGGGTTGATCTCGTTGCCCTGGTCGTCGCGCTTGACCTGTGTCTTGCCGACTACGGTTTCGTTGTCGTTTTGCGTCACGACGGTCACCTTGACGCGGCGGGTTTGCTTGCCCTCGTCATCGGTTGCCACGTTGACGTAATAGTGTTCGCCGTCTTCGGTCATGAGCGCCATCGTCGGCACCATCACCACGTCGTCGAGCTGCTCGGTCACCACCGAGACCTCGGCCGTCATGCCCGGCTTCAGGCGCGCGTCGGGCGCCTCGATGAGAATGTCGACATTGAACGTTACGCTGCCGCCACTATAGTTGGAATCGGAGTTTGCCACCGAGGCGATGGCCGTAACCGTGCCCTGGCTCACAATGTCGGGAAACGCGGGGTACGTCACGTTGGCGCTCTGGCCCATGGCGATCTTGGCGATATCTTTTTCGCCCACCTGCACGGTCACCTTCATCTTGGACAGATCGGCAATCTGCATACATTGCTTGCCGCCGCTCGTGTCGCTTTCGCCCATGATCATGCCGCCCGTTACCGTGCCGCCTACCTTGGCGTTGAGCTCTACGATGCTTCCCGAGCTCGGCGCCGTAACGGTGCGCCCGGCGGCTTTGGCATTAGCCTGATCGAGGTTTGCCTGGGCCGAGGCAAGGCTGCGTTGCGCTGCCGATACGGCGCTCGTGTCGGTGGATGCGTTTGAGGCGGCACCTGCGGCGGTGGCAGCAGAAGCGCCATCGGTGTCCGTCGTTGGCGCGGCCTGTGCGGCGGCCGCAGCCTTCTGCGCGCTGGCGAGGTCTTCCTGCGCGGCTGCAACTGCGCGCTGCGCCTCGGCGACATTGCGGTCGAGTTCGTCGTTTTTGATGGTCATAAGCACGTCGCCCTCGTTAACGGACTGGCCCGTCTGCACGTTGATCTGCTCGACCGTACCGTCAACGAAAGGGGAGACGACCGAGGCCGAAATGGGCTTGAGCTGGCCTTTCGCCTCGACCGTTGTGGTAAACGTGCCCTCGGTCACCATGTCGGTCACAGGCTCGCTAGCGCCCTGTGGCTGCGCATTGATAACCAGGGTTGCGACAATGGCAATGAGCGCGATGGCACCTACGACACCAACGGCAATGCCGCGTCGAATCAGCTTTTTGCGTCGACGCTCGGCACGTTTTGCTTTGAGCTTGGCATATGCCTCTTCATCGGAAATCTCGGCCGCATCGTTCGCGCGTCCGTTCTGCTTATCGGCATGCACGTTTGTAATCAGAGGAATCGTTTCGGTGGCACCTTCGGGCGTGTGCTCGGTATCATCCGGGCCCGGGGTGGTCGTGGGGACATTCGACATGGCGTCTCCTTTATAGAAAGTACCTCGATAAGTATATACGTCCACCGGTTGGGGCGGGCGTATAGGACGGTTTCTTTCGGAACTGTTAGATAGGCAGCGGTAGTTCCACGTTGTATGATGGCGCGCGTTGCGTTAAGAGTGAACAACCACGCACAGGCCGACTTTGATGCAGTCATGAAGCGCCTTGGCGTCGGCCAGGCGCAGGTTAATGCATCCGTGGCTACCGCACCATTTGTACGACTCGGCGTTGTCGAAGCTCTTGTCGTTTTGCCAGGTGGCATCGTGGAAGCCGATCATATTGCCCTCGAACGGCATCCAGTAGCTCACCGGGCTCTCATATTTGGGCTTACCGGTCTCGGGATCCTTGGCTCCGATCAGGGTGCTGCCGCCGTCGTTGCTGTTGATCTGCCACACGCCCTCGGGGGTGGCGTCTTCGCCCGGTTTGCCGGAAATAAAGTTGGCCTCCCACACGATATTGCCGTTCTCGTCGTAGTAGCGCGCGTGCTGCTCGGACAGATCGACGTCGATATACGCCTTCCAGTCGGGCTCTCCCTTTGCGGTAAAGGTGTCGGCCTTCTGGGAGTACTTGATCTCGATTTCGCCGGTCTGCTTGTTGTTAATGGCGTCCTCGACCTGCTTGGCGAGCGAGCTGCTGTCGATGGACCAACCAAAGTCACCGCCTTCGACGGCGCACTGCTTGTCATCGGCGCGCGTCCACCAGCGAGTGGAGCCCACGGTATTAAAGCCGTTGGCGAGCTCGGCTGCCCAGCTGCTGATCTGCGACGTATCGAGCGTGGGGTTGGCCGGATCGGCAAAGCTGATCCACTGCAACACGGAAGCGCCATCAACCTTTCCGGCGTCCTCGCCGTTGAGCTTGAGGGTCACGTTGACGCCCAGGAAGTTGTTGGCGGCATCACATGCAGCCTGAATCTGATCATCGGTCAGCGTTCCATTGAGCGGCTCATAGGCATCGTTGCCAAGCTTGGAAAGATCTACGGTTTCGGCCAGCGAGGCAAGCTCGAGCTCGGCATATTTAATGACATGCTCGCGGTTGAGTTTTTCGTTGGAGCGCGCCTTCTCGACGGTAAACTTGCCGGCCTGTTCTTCATAGGAGCTATTGGCCTCGAACGTGCCCGAACGCCCCTCGTTAAACTCGTCGATGGCGGTGCCCAGATCCTTCTCAAACTTCTTTTGGTCAAAGGTGTCGGAGAGCATGGACAGGTCGACGTCTTGATCAAGATCGGCTTCGTTGGAGGTAGCGGTTGTTTTGGTCTTACCGCTTAAGGATTCCGCAAGGCGGACCGGCCATACAAAGGCTTCGTTGTGGCTGATAAACTCTTTTGCGGCAGCTTCGCCGTCGACAATGGGCTCATCGGACTCGGGCTGATAGGTCCAGCTAAAGTCATCGCCTGTCACGGTGAGCTTATAGTGCTTCCATGCCGAGTTGACCTTGGTAGCGGCAGACGAAGCGTTGGAGAACGAGACGTCGACGCCGGCGATGGTGGTGTTGGGGTAGGCTACCTGCGAAAACGCTACGACGCCTACGATATAGACAATGACGATTAGACCCAGGACGACAAAGAGCGTCGTCTTTTTTCCCGACTTATTGTTCTCGGCGGGTTTGCGTGCGGGGCCACGATCGCCTCGAGCGTGCGTGGGGGGCTGCTTGGGCGCATTGCCGTTTGCTTGGCGCTGCTGACGTTGCTGACGCTGCTGGTTCGGGCGTTGGGAAGCGTTTGCTGCACTACGCTGCTGACCGTGGCTCGGCGCGATAGGACGCGGCGACTGAACGCCGCCGGTGTGCCTGCTCGGCTGCTGCGGATCGGGAATCAGTTGAGTTCGATCGTTTTGCGACATCGTATGCATATCCTTCGATTTTCGCCTTGCGGTTCATCGTGTTTTTACTGGGCTTGCATTATAGCGATTGCCCTGCTGTTTGTGGTACGGAAACGGTGGCATTCAAAAGAGGTGGGACATTTGTCCCACCTTTGAGTCGTTCTTTGCCGCTATCCGCACACACCACATTTTGCACAGGCCGAAAGTGCGGCCGGAGCCTGCGCGATGCCGCCCTTTGCTGTCTCGCGCAGCGTGGCCGGCAACGCGTGGCCCACCGAGAGCATGACATGTGCCATCTGGTCAAACGGCACCAGGCTCTTAATGCCTGCGAGGGCGAGTTGTGCCGAGCTAAAGGCCGCTGCTACGCCGATGGCGTTGCGGTTTTGGCAGGGCACCTCCACGAGGCCACCGACGGGGTCACAAACGAGGCCCAGCAGGTTACTCAGCGCGATGGAACTGGCGTCGAGCGCCTGCTCGGGCGTGCCGCCGAGCATCTGCACCAGCGCGGCGGCCGCCATGGCGGCGGCGCTTCCCACCTCGGCCTGACAGCCGCCCTCAGCGCCGGCGACGCAGGCACTCGTGGTGAGGTTGAGGCCGATGGCGGCTGCGCAGTAGAGCGCGTCCATGACCTGCTCGTCGTCGAGCTGAAGGTGATCGGCGAGCGCCAGCACGCAGCCGGGCACGACACCCGCGGAGCCTGCCGTGGGGGCGGCGACGATCACGCCCATGGTAGCGGAGCGCTCAAGCACGGCCATCGCGCGGGCCACGGCTTCGGTCTGGACGGGGCCCATCAGGCTTTCACTCAAATCGTTGCGGCCGGTGGCTTCGACAAGCTTGGCCTCGCCGCCGATAAGCCCGCCGAGCGAGCGTTGCGGATTGGCGATGGGGGCCGTGGTCTCCTCGCGCATGACGTCGAGCACGCGACGCATGGCGGCGACGGCGTGGGCCTCGCCGGTCAGACGTGCCTCGCGAACGGCCATGACGGCGCCGATGCTGAGCCCCAGTTCCTCGCACGCATCGAGCAGCTGCTCGCCGTCGTCGAAGATCTCCTTTGCCGAGACGCCGGGGGAGAGCGACGAGGCAGAACCGGGGAGCTCGATAAAGGTCGCGTAATCGACATTGTCGAGCATGCGCAGCATGGGGACGACGGTGTCGTCGGGCGCGCCGTCGGTCTCAAAGACGGAGTAGGCCTGGCCGCCCACTTCGGTGCGGTAGGTGCGGCAGAAGGCGATGTTTACGTGGGCGTAGGCGAGCAGGTTGGTGAGCGCGGCGAGTACACCGGGGACGTCCTTGTGCGCCACGAAGAGCGTGGAATACATGCCCGAGATGTCGACGCCGACGCCGTTAATGCGGCTGATGCGCATCTTGCCACCGCCCAGGCTCTCGCCGCGAACCTGTGCCGTGGCGCCCGTGTCGTCGACCATTTCGATGTCGACGGTATTGGGATGGATGGAGGCGTCGTCGCCCTTGATGTCAAAGTGATATTCGAGGCCCTGCTCGCGTGCGAGGTCGAAGGCCTGCTTGATGTTCTCGTCATCGGTGTCGAGGCCCAGGATGCCCGCGACGAGCGCACGGTCGGTGCCGTGGCCGCGGTAGGTGTGGGCGAAGGAGTTCCACAGGCCAAATGTGACCTTGGTGATGCGGCCTTCCAGCAGGCTGGCGGCAACTTGGGCGCACCGCAGGGCGCCGGCGGTGTGCGATGAGCTGGGGCCGACCATGACGGGGCCCAAGATCTCGAATGCCGAGGTCGTAGCTAGTGTTTGCGGCTTACCTGCCATGGGTGCTCCTTTTCTATCCCATCGTCCCGAGGGGCGGGGCATAAGGTCGCCTGCTCGGACAGTCCTGCTCGCACGGAGGCCACATTAAGTGGCCTCCGGCTCGTGCGGAACTCGCGATCGACCTTATGCCCCGCCCCTCGGGACTAAGGATACATGGTTGGGGTTGCTAGATGGCAAAATTCATTAGCTGGTGACGCAGCGTAGGCTCATATCGAAGCATCTTCACCACCGGATTAATAAAAAAGAAGCACCGCTTGGGGGCGGTACTTCTTTTGAAAGCGCATGCGTGTTGTGACCTTGGTGGTTCCCAATTACAGGCCGCAGGCTGCTTTGAGTTCTTCGACTCGGTCGGTTTTCTCCCAGGTGAAGTCGGCATCTTCGCGGCCGAAGTGACCGTAGGCTGCCGTCTTTTCGTAGATGGGGCGACGCAGGTCTAGGTCGCGGATGATTGCGCCCGGGCGCAGGTCGAAGGTCTTCTCTACGGCTTCAACGATCTTGTCCTCGGCGACCTTAGCGGTACCGAATGAGTCGACCATGATTGAGAGGGGCTTGGACACGCCGATGGCGTAAGCCAGTTCGACTTCGCAGCGGTCGGCCAGACCGGCGGCGACCACGTTCTTGGCGACCCAGCGCGCGGCATACGCGGCGGAGCGGTCAACCTTGGTGCAGTCCTTGCCGCTAAAGGCACCGCCGCCGTGACGACCGTAACCGCCGTAGGTGTCGACGATGATCTTGCGGCCGGTCAGGCCCGTGTCGCCCATGGGGCCGCCCACGACAAAGCGACCGGTGGGGTTCACGTAGATGTCCGCGTTGTCCCACGGCATGTTCTCGGCGGCCATGACCGGGGTAATGACGTGCTCGATGAGGTCGGCCTTGATCTTGCCCATGTCCTCGATTTCGGCGGCGTGCTGCGTGGAGATGACGATCGTCGTGACCTCGACGGGCTTGCCGTCTTCATAGCGCACGGTGACCTGGGTCTTGCCGTCGGGACGCAGATAGGCGAGGGTACCGTCGTGACGCACGGCGGCCAGGCGCTCGGCCAGGCGGCTTGCCAGGTAGTGTGGCATGGGCATGAGGGTCTTGGTCTCGTTGGAGGCATAACCGAACATCATGCCCTGGTCGCCGGCACCGATCAGGTCGATCGGGTCGGTGGTAGCGCCGGTCTGGGTCTCGAAGGACTCGTCAACGCCCTGGGCGATATCGGGCGACTGCTCGTGGATGAGGCTCATGACGCCGCAGGTGTCGCAGTCAAAACCGAACTTGGCACGGTTGTAGCCAATGCGGCGGATAACGCCGCGGGCAATCTCCTGTACGTCGACGTAGGCCTGGGTGCGTATCTCGCCGGCGACGATGACGGTGCCGGTGGTCACGAGGGTCTCGCAGGCGCAGCGGACGTTCTCCACGTTCGCAGGCACGCCGTTGGGGGCGATGTAGCCCTGCTCCTGAAGCTCTATTTCTTTGGCGAGAATTGCGTCGAGGACGGCGTCGCTGATCTGGTCAGCGATCTTATCGGGATGACCTTCGGTTACCGACTCCGACGTAAAAACAAAGGACCCGTGTTGGGGCGGGATGGAACGAAGTTCTTCTGACATGATTGTCCTTTCAAAAAACGTGTCCCGGCGACCGTTACCATTCCGCCGGGCTCTCTATGCAAGGGCACATCATAGCGCGTAATTCAAACATTCACACCCTTTCCGCACCTACTCATTGGGGACAGACTTAAATGACCAGCCTTAAACTAAGAACGTCTCCAACGACTGGTCATTTAAGTCTGTCCCCAATGAGTAGGTCGGTGCCCTTTGTGCGGAGGTTGCTTTGATGCTTTATACTGGTGCGGTTAGACATCCATCCTGCAATCGAGGAGATTTCCATGGCATCAGACGTTCGCGTCCGCTTTGCACCCTCACCGACGGGCAAGCTGCACATCGGCGGCGCCCGCACCGCTATCTATAACTGGGCTTTCGCCCGCGCAAACGGCGGCACGTTCATCCTGCGCATCGACGACACCGACCCCACCCGCTCCACAGACGAGAACACGCAGATCATCCTGCGCGCCATGCGTTGGCTGGGCCTGGACTGGGACGAGGGTCCCGAGGTGGGCGGCGGCTTTGGCCCCTACGCCCAGACCGAGCGCCTGGACCTGTACAAGCAGGCCGCCCAGAAGCTTTGGGACGAGGGCAAGGCATATCCCTGCTTCTGCACCAAGGAGCAGCTCGACGCCGACCGCAAGGCCGCGCAGGAGCGCAAGGACCCCTTCCAGGGCTATCAGCGTCGTTGCCGCGATCTTGATCCCGAAGAGGCCCGCCGTCGCATCGAGGCCGGCGAGTCCTACGTCCTGCGCATCAAGGTGCCCGAGGACCGCGGCGACGTCGTCATCCACGACGCCGTCCACGGCGAGGTAACCTTCGACGCCAAGGAGCTTGACGACTTTGTCATCTTCCGCTCCGACGGCACGCCCACGTACAACTTCGCGACCGTTGTCGACGACGCCATGATGAAGATCACCCATGTCATCCGCGGCGACGACCACCTGTCCAACACCCCGCGTCAGGTCATGGTCTACGAGGCCCTCGGCGCGCCCGTGCCCACGTTCGCCCACATCTCCATGATCTTGGGCGCCGACGGCAAGAAGCTCTCCAAGCGCCACGGCGCCACCTCGGTGGAGGAGTACCGCGACGCCGGCTACCTGTCCGACGCCTTCGTCAACTACCTGGCGCTGCTCGGCTGGTCGCTCGACGGCGAGACTACGATCATCCCGCGTGATGTCCTGGCCAGCAAGTTTTCGCTCGACCGTATCTCCAAGAACCCGGCGACCTTCGACCCCAAGAAGCTCGACTGGGTCAATGCCGAGTACATCAACGGCATGACCGATGCCCAGTTTGCCGATGAGATCATGGTCCCTGAGCTGCACGAGGCGGGTCTCATCGAGGGTAATGTCGAGTACGGCGAGGACTGGATTGACGCGCTTGCCGCCATCGTCAAGCCGCGTACCAAGATGCCGGCCGACGCCGTGACCGTCGCCGCTCCCATCTTCGCTACGGCCGAGACGCTCGAATATGACGAGAAGTCCGTCAACAAGGGCCTGGCCAAGGTAGGCATGGGTGCCATTCTGGATGCCGCCAAGGCCGCGCTCGAGGGTGTTACCGAGTGGACGGCTGCCAACATCGACGCCGCGCTTGAGCCGCTGCCCGAGCAGATGGACCTCAAGAAGCGTGTTGTGTTCCAGGCCGTGCGCGTCGCCGTCTGCGGCAACATGGTGAGCCCTCCGCTGGGCGAGACCATGGCGCTCGTCGGCCGCGACGACTGCCTGGCGCGCATCGACCGCGCCCGCACGATGGCGCTGTAATCGCTGCGCAAACGTTTGTATCCGAGCCCCGTTCACTCAGAGCGGGGCTCTTGTTTCTGTAGACGTATGGGATAGGAGGTGCTGAGGCCATGGCCGAGCAACTTTCGCTGTTTGGTTCGCCGGAACCGGAGGAAGCTCCGGTGAAGCCTGTGCCTGCCGCTGCCTCGGCTCAGCCTAAGCCTGCACCCGAACCCGTCACCGCCTATGCGAGCGTGGTCCTCGACATCCCGACGCGTGCGCTGTCCGAGCCATTCGCCTACGGCATCCCGGAAACTCTTGCCAACGAGGCGCAGATCGGATCCACGGTCCTGGTTCACTTTGGCAACCGTGCCGCCGCGGGCTATATCGTCGACATTGCGCTTGAGCTTGGCGAGCTGCAAGGAAACAACGCCCTCGACCCCTCGCGCATCAAGCCCATCGAGGTAATCCTCAGCAAGCCGCTCTTTACCGCCGAGGCCGCCCGTATCGCGCGCTGGATGAGCCGCGAGTATGTTGCGACGCTTTCCGAGTGCCTGCGCCTGTTTTTGCCCCCGGGCGGCAGCCCGCGTGTGGTCAAGGGCGACGACGGCGCATGGTCGGTTGAGCGTCCCGCCGTCAAGCCCATTCAAAACCGTTGGGTGATGCTTACGCCCGAAGGTTTTGACTATACGCCGCCCAAGACCGCCGTTCGCCAGCGTCAGCTCATCGAGGCACTGCAGTGCGGCCCGGTCACGACGCACGACCTCAACCTGCTCTATAACAGCATGTCGGCGACCATCAAAGCGCTCGAAAAACGCGGCGTCGTCGTGGTGGAGGAGCGTCGTGCGTGGCGTGGCTGCAGCGAGCAGACCACGCTGTCCTCGGCAAGCGGCAAGACGCCGGTCGCACTTACCAACGGCCAGCAGCAGGCACTCGCGCAGATTGAGCGCGCCCGTCTGGACGGTCATGGAGACGTGGTGCTGGTCGACGGCGTCACCGGCTCCGGCAAAACCGAGGTTTACCTTTCGGCGATTGAGCGCGTGCTGGCGGCCGGCCGTTCAGCCTGCGTTCTGGTGCCCGAGATCTCGCTGACGGCCCAGACCGTCGGCCGCTTCCGCTCGCGCTTTGGCGAGACGGTTGCCGTGTTCCATTCGCGCCTTTCGGCTGGCGAGCGCCTGGACCAGTGGGATATGGTCGCCAGCGGTGCAGCCCGCGTGGTTGTCGGCGCCCGCTCGGCGCTCTTTTGCCCGCTCAGCGACTTGGGCCTCATCATCATCGACGAGGAGCACGAGACCAGCTACAAACAGGGCTCCAGTCCACGCTATCATGCGCGTGAGGTGGCGGCCGAGATGGCGCGCCGCTATCGGTGCCCGCTCGTGTTGGGCTCCGCCACGCCCTCGGCCGAGGCCCTCGACCGCTGCCGCCGAGGCACGTACAGCGGCGCCACCTGGACGCGCGTCGAGATGCCCGAGCGCCCGGGACACGCCGTGCTGCCCACGGTCCGTATTGCCGATCTGCGCCGCGAGTTCGCACACGGCAGTCGCTCCATGTTCTCAAAACCGCTGATGGAAGGCCTGGAGCGCGTAGTCGAGCGCCGCGAGAAGGCCGTGCTGCTGCACAACCGTCGCGGCTTTGCGCCGTTCCTGATGTGCCGCGAATGCGGCTGTGTGCCCACCTGCAACCACTGCTCCACGGCGCTTACGTACCACGAGCGCACGCACACGCTGCAGTGCCACACCTGCGGATCGTCCTGGCGCGTGCAGCCCTATCCCGCGCCCACGAGTCGCTGCCCCAAGTGCGGCAGCCGTTACCTGGCAAAAATGGGTCTGGGCACGCAGCAGATCGAGGATGCGCTGCACCAGATGCTGCCCGACGACGTCGCCATCATTCGCATGGACGCCGATTCCACGCGTGGCAAGGACGCGCACAAAAAGCTGCTCGAGCAGTTCGATGCGGCCGATTGCGCCGTGTTGCTGGGCACCCAGATGATTGCCAAGGGCCTCGACTTTCCCGAGGTCACGCTCGTGGGCGTGGTCAATGCCGACTTTGCATTAAAGCTGCCCGATTTTAGAGCGGGGGAGCGCGCTTACGATTTGCTGGAGCAGGTCGCCGGCCGCGCCGGCCGCGGCGATCGCCCCGGCGAGGTCATTATCCAGACCTATCTGCCCGAGGACCCGGTCATTCGCGCCGTCGCCGAGCACGACCGTTCAATCTTTACCGACTACGACCTGGAACAGCGTCGCGACGCCCTGTATCCGCCGTTCGTGCGCCTGGCCAACATTTTGGTATGGTCGGCGAATGCGGATGACGTGCGGGACTACATCGGTCGCATCGCGAAGCTCCTCAAGCGTCGCTGGCATGCCGCCGCGCCCGACTTTTTGCGGGCGGGCAGCGCCGTGCCCCAGGTGCTTGGTCCGGCTTCGTGTGTAATCGAGAGAGCCAAGGACCGTTACCGCTTCCATCTGCTTGTAAAGTCGCCGGTAGGGTACCATGTCTCTGATGATATCGACGCCTGCCTCAAAGAGGTGGGCTCCGTGCGCGGCGTGAGCGTGAGCGTTGACGTCGACGCCTATGATTTGATGTAACAACCCGAAAGGATGGCCATGGAAGCCAACGGAATCGTACTGTCGCCCGACCCTCGTCTGCGCCAGGAGTGCGCCGTCATCGAGGAGATCACCCCGGCGATCGAGGCGCTTGCCGAGAAGATGAAGAAGATGATGTTCGAGAACGGCGGTTGCGGCCTGGCTGCCCCGCAGATCGGAGAGCTCATCCAGCTCGTCACCATCGACTGCGACTACAGCGACAAGAACGACTACGACCCGTACGTGCTCATTAATCCCGTCATTGTTGAGCAGAGCGACCATCTGGTGCCCTTTAGCGAGGGCTGCCTTTCCATTCCTGGCATTAGCTGCGAGATCGAGCGTCCCGACCATGTCGTCGTCGAGGCGTACGACCTGGATGCAAACCTGATTCGCTACGAGGCCTCGGGCGATCTCTTCTGCGTGTGCCTACAGCACGAGATCGATCACCTGCACGGCAACACCATGTTCGAGCGACTGAAGCCCATGCAGAGGATCAAGGCCGTCAAGGAGTACCAGGACGCCCTGGCCCGCGGCGCTCGACCGGGCGAGACCGAATAGGTTAATTGTCCGTCCCTGGGATGGGGCCCACACATATCATCCCGTGCTCAAACATTCTCGCTGCGCTGCGAAACTGCGCGCGGGACGATATGTGTGGGCCCCATCCCAGGGACTACGTTGTCGCTCTTCGTTTCGCCCGGGTGCCGTCGGGCCAGGGAGGGGCGTCTTCGCTGATAGGTGCTTTGTTGGGAGGGCTGCTTTTATGCGGCTCTTTCTTTGGTTTTGGGTATATTTGTTTTTGTTGAAATGTTATTGCGGATGGGCTGGTGACTTGGCTTTCCGCCGCTATTTGTAGCCGTCTCGGCTTTGGTTGAGGGGAGACGTTCTTTATGCGTATTGTGTTTATGGGTACGCCTGATTTTGCTGTGCCTTCGCTGGTTTCGCTTGTTGAGGCTGGTAACGAGATTGCGCTTGTTGTTACTCGTCCTGATGCTGTTCGTGGGCGTGGTAAAAAGTTGGAGCCGTCTCCTGTTAAGGCTAAGGCGCTTGAGCTGGGGTTGCCGGTCGTTGAAGCAAATCGTATGACGCCTGAGGTTGTTGAGACGCTCCAGGCTGCCCAGGCTGACATTTTCTGTGTGGCTGCCTATGGTTGCATTTTGCCTGATGAGGTGCTGCATATGGCGTCGCTTGGTATTGTGAATGTTCATGCTTCGCTGCTGCCTCGTTGGCGTGGTGCTGCTCCTATTCAGCGTGCCATTCTTGCTGGTGACGAGGTTGCTGGCGTTTCCATTATGCGCATTGGGCATGGCGTGGATACGGGCGCTTATTGTGCCCAGGCCTCTACGTCGGTTGCCGGTAAACATGCCGAGGCGCTCACGATGGAGCTTGGTGAGCTTGGCGGTAAGTTGCTTGCCGATACGCTTCCTTCGCTTGCCGATGGCTCGGCTGTTTGGACCGAGCAGGATGAGTCGTTCGTCACGCATGCTGCCAAGATTTCCAAGCAGGAGATGCGTCTGGATCCGAAGATGGCGGCGCTCGATTGCGTGCGTCATGTGCTTGCTTCGTCCGATACCGCGCCTGCCCGTTGCGTGATTGCCGGTAAGTCGGTTCGCGTGCTCGATGCCGCGCCGGCTGATGTCTCGCTTGGCGAGGGCGCTGTTGCCGTCAAGAGCAAGCGTGTTTACCTGGGCCTTTCCGATGGCGCGGTTGAACTGCTCGAGGTTAAGCCCGATGGTAAGCGTGCCATGGCCGCTTCTGCCTGGGCTGCCGGTCTGCAGGGTGCCGAACTTAGGTGGGGTGTACTGTCATGAGCAAGTTGTCTCCCGCGCGCAAGCTTGCGCTCGATGTGTTGATGGAGGCCGATCGCCGCGGTATGTACGCACGCGACGTGTTATCTTCCCGTGCTTCCGCCAAGGCTATTGACCAGCGCGATTCTGCTTTTGCCGCGCGTTTGGCGCTCGGTGTTGCCGCCACGCAGGGCATTTTGGATGAGTTGCTCGATCAGTTTTTGGATAAGCCCAAAAAGGTCGCGCCGCGCGTTCGCATGGCGCTTCGCATCTCGGCCTTCGAGATGCTCTACCTGCATACGCCGGGCCGCGTTGCCGTGAGCCAGGGTGTTGAGCTGGTGCGCAGCGGTGCTAAGTCTGCCGCGGGCCTGGCTAACGCGGTGCTGCACAAGGTTGCGGACAACGTTGAGGACTTTGCCACCGCATCCGACGTGGATGAGTCCGAGCGCCGTTTGGTTCGCCTTTCGCGTTTGATGGGTCTTCCTCGTTGGCTGTGCGCTCGTATTATGGCCTCGTTCGATACGCCCGAGGGCGCGCTCAACTTTGCCGGCAATCTGGCCCCCGCGCCGCTTGCACTGCACGAGAATGCGTTTGCGACCATGGCCGACCCGTATATCTCGCAGCTCGTTGCGCCTGTCTTCCCGGGCTGCCATGCTCCGGTCGATGCACAGGTCACGGTTGCTTCGGGCGTTTTTGAGCGCGCTGCCGCGGTTGCCTCGGACCTCAACGCTCAGCTTATCGCTACCGCGGCGACCCGTCCCGGTCGTTGCCTGGAGATTGGAGCCGGTCGCGGCACCAAGACCTATGTGATGATGTGCCAGGCCAAGCGTGCCGGGTATGAGCGTCAGCATACCGCGCTCGATCTGCACGATCGCAAGTGCGATCAGAATCTCGCGCGCCTGCATAAGGCGGGTATAACGGGTGTTCGTACGGTGTCGGGCGATGCCTGCGAGCTCAATGAGGTGCTCACGTCCTTTGACGCGATGCTTGGCGAGCCCGCCCTGTTCGACACGGTGTTTATCGATGCCCCGTGCACTGGCACTGGCACTATGCGCCGTCATCCCGAGATTCCGTGGCGTCTGACCGAGAAGGACGTTACGACTGAGCTGCCCAAGCTGCAGCTGACGATGCTCAAGGAAGCAGCCGCGCGCGTGGCTGCCGGCGGTGAGCTTATCTATGCGACGTGCTCGGTCTTCGACGAGGAGAACACACAGGTGGTGGACGCGTTCCTTGCTTCTCCCGAGGGTGCCGGCTTTAGCGTGGCGCCGCTTTCCGAAGCACAGATTCTGCAACTCCCCGAGTTCGATCAGGCCAAGAAGCTCGTATCAGTACGCCAAAACGATCGAGGCTTCTTCCAAAGCGTGCCGGTAAACGCCGATTCCTACGACGGTCACTTCTGCGCCAGACTGGTCCACAAGTAACTACTAAGTTGCGGTGAAATAGGGATTGAAAAACCTCTTCTACCCGCCAAACAGTCCTTATTTCACCGCAACTCAAAAGGAAACCTGGGTAGCTAAAGAGTCAGCCCTACGATCGGTGCCGGTCGCGGGGCTGCTTGGTTTCTAGTGGCTATGCGGGCAGTTGGCGCAGCAGCCGCTCGTGGCGTTGGTGCTGGAGCCGCCGCTTCGCTGGTCGGTGTTGTAGAAACCGCTGCCCTCAAATTTAATGCCGCTGGCCGAGAACGTCTTGGCCGCCGGGGCACCGCAGCTGGGGCACACGACCTCGGGAGTCTCGGACATGGGATGCTCAACCTCAAACACGTTGCCGCAGCTCGAGCACTTGTAATCGTAGCGCGCCATAATACTTCCTTTTCAGCACAAAGCGGGCAGATTACTCTGCCCGCAAAAATTCAAACGTCTGTAACTGTACCCTATATCGGGGGTTTTATCACGCTTCGCCCCAGAATCTATGGTTGTTGCGCAGGAGCTGTGCGGTTTTGTTCTCGGCGGCCGCAATGTCCGCCTCGTCAGCCTGCCAGGTCCAGTTGCCCGTGGCCACGCCCGGAACGTTCATGCGCGCGTCGTCGCCAAGCCCCAGGACATCCTGCAGCGGCATCATCACCAGGGGAGCGTCGCTTGCCAGCGCGTCGCTCATCAACTTTGCCGCCACCTCAACACCGCTCGGCTCGTCGCCGCCCGCGAAGGAGCGCGTAGACCAACCGGTGAGCGTCGACGTGTCGTGTGTCGAGGTGTACAGAATCTTGCCCGGCGTGGGATGCACGCCGCAGCGGACGTCGTAGTCGCTAAACTCCAGCACGTCCATACCGGGGAAGCCGCAGGTCGAAGCCATGGCGCGAACGCCGGGCGTCAGGTAGCCCAGGTCCTCGGCGATAAAGTTGAGCGGCCCCAGCTCGTCATAGGCAGTCTGGAACAGATCCTTGCCCGGACCTGCCAGCCAGCGCCCGTCGGCACAGGCCTTGCCTGCGGGAATGCTAAAGTAGCTGTGGAATCCCAGGAAGTGGTCCAGGCGCACGCGGTCGTAGAGCGAGAACGCGCGACGCAGGCGATCCATCCACCAGCGGTAGCCGTTCTCCTTCATGTGATCCCAACGGAAGGTGGGGTTGCCCCACACCTGGCCCTCGGGAGCAAAATTGTCGGGCGGCGCGCCAGAAATCTCAATCGCCTTGCCGGTATCGGACAGCCAGAAGTTCTCGGGTTCGCTCCACGCATCTGCCGAATCGTCCGAGACATACATGGGGATATCGCCGATGACCTCGATGCCCTTCTTGTGCGCATAGTTCATGAGCTCGCACCAAGCCAAGTCAAAGCGGTACTGCATGTACGCCTGAAGCTCGGCCTCGTTGTGGAAGCGCTTGTCGTCGATCAGATGCTCGTTGTAGCGCGCGACATCGGCCGGCCAATCATGGCGCGACTCGCCCTCAAAGTACTTCTTAACGGCCATGTAGACGCAGTATTTCTCGAGCCAATCGGCATTGCGATGTTTAAACGCGGTGTACAGCGGATCGGCATCCTCACCGCCACGGGCCTTCCAAGCCTCAAAGTCGGCTGCCAGATCCTCTTGGCTCTCGGGCAGCAGGTCAATATTGCCCGCAAAGGCCGAAGGCCCAGCGTAAGGGGAGCGGAAGAAGTCCGTCGGGTTGACAGGCAGAACCTGCCAGTAGCGCATGCCCATAGCGGCCAAATGGTCGATAAAGCGACGCGTGGGTGCTCCGATCGTGCCGGGCTTGCCGTCGTCGGTGGGCACTGAGGTGATATGGCACACGACGCCCGCGCCGTGATCGAGCGGCTCCTGCAGGCGCTGCTCGGCGTGGTGATAGATGATCGACGAGCCCAGCGGATACAGATCGAGCGTGACCGTACCGTTGTGGATCTCGCACTCGTGACCGCTAATCACGTCACTTGCACATTCGCCGAGCGCCGGAATCGTCACGCGGTGCGAATTGCGCAGACTGCGGTTGATGATAACCGTCGCGGACTCGCCATTCTTGCCCATGCGGTTGTAGGCCAGCACCTCGTCGTTGAGCGCGAAGGCCTTGATCTCGCCGTCGATCATAAATGGCAGTGCGCGGCGTACGGCGGAGGCGTTCTTGACAATAGCCAGCGTGTCGAAGTCGTGCAGCTGGTCCTTGGTCGGCAGGGTGCGGCGGTTGCCCGGATCGGTCAGGCCCTCCAGGCCGTATTCGTCGCCGTAGTAGATCGAAGGTACGCCGGGGAAGGTCATCTGCATGAGCGTGGCGAGCCAAAAACGGCTCTTGGCCAGGCCCATCGCGTTCTCGTCCAGACGCCATTTGCTGCGCTCGCACTCGGGCAGCTGCGACTCGTCGGGGCATCCGCCGAGCACCGGGATAATGCGCGGACGGTCGTGACTCGAAAGCAGATTGAGTGCGCATGACAGGGCCTCACGCGGATAGTTCTCGCGCAGGGTCTCGATATCCTCGGCAGCTTGGTAGGCGTTTTTGTAGCCCATCAAAAAGCCGATGACCATGTCGCGGAAGGGGTAATCCATGGCCGAGTCGAGCTCGGATCCCTGCAGATAGCGACGCAGATGGCCATAGCTTATCTTGTTGGAGGCGTCTTCCCAGACTTCGCCGAGTAATAGCGCGTCAGGCTTTTCGGCGAGCACGGCCTTTTTGATCTCGGCTAGGAAATCGTCGGAAAGCTCGTCGGCCACGTCTAGGCGCCAGCCATGAGCGCCGGCACGTAGCCATTTACGGATCACGCCGTCCTTGCCCAGGAGCCGCTCGCGTACCAGTTCGGAGCTCTCATTAATGGCGGGCATATTGCCCACGCCCCACCAGCAGTCGTACGAGCCGTCCTCGTGGAAATAAAACGCATCGCGCCACGGCGAATCCTCGCTCTGCCACGCGCCCACGCCGGGGTAGTTGCCGTAGCGGTTGAAGTAGATCGAATCGTCGCCCGTGTGGTTGAAGACGCCGTCCAGAATGATGGAAATGCCCAGCTTCTCGGCCGCCTTGCACAGCTCAGTAAAGTCCTGCTCGGTGCCCAGAATCGGATCGATCTTGGTGTAATCGGCGGTGTCGTAGCGGTGGTTACTCGCGGCTTCAAAAATGGGGTTGAGGTAGATGGCCGTAAAGCCCAGCTCGGCGATGCGGGGCAGGTCATTCTGGATGCCCTTGAGCGAGCCGCCGTAAAAGTCCCAGGTCTTGATGGATCCGTCTTCGGCGCGCTCGTACACAGGCGGCTCGTTCCAGTCCTCGACCATGCGGCGCTGAATGCCCTTACGCGGTTTTTCGACCTCGGCCAGCGTGCGCTCGCGCCAGTGCTCGTCGCGGGCATAGCGATCGGGGAAGATCTGGTAGACCATACCGCGCTCGTACCAGGTGGGACGGTTCTCACGGTGTTTGTAGACGGTGACCTGGAATGACGGCACCTCAGCGTAGTCGTAGGTTACGCCTTCGCCGCCGGTGCGGCCCTGTGGTGCGCCCAGACGAACCTCGGGCTGGCCCGCAATATTGCAGATAAAGCTGTACCAAATAAGACAGGGCTCGGTGCACTCAAGCTCTGCGGTAAATATGCCGTCGCCCTCGTGCGTCATGGGATATCGAGATTCACCGATCTCATCGACCCAGGTGCGCAGCGTAAGCGTTGCCTGCGCGGGATCGGCGTCCTCCAGAATCACGGAGAGCGAAAGGGTTGTTCCTGTGGTCACAGCGCCAAACGGAGTGCGAAACTGCGGCAGACGGCTGTTGTGTATCAATCTCATAGTACGGTCCAGTTCAATTGAATCATGGCCTGCGGGCCATGGGCTTTACGCACAGGATGTAAGTATATCTGTTGTACACAGGCTGTATAAACAACATCCGTTTACCATCGGCGAACGGTTGTCCTAGAAAATCGTTTTACCAACTACCTACAGAGAAGGGGCACCCAGTTGGAGCGCCCCTTGCATAGGGTTTGATGAGGTTTTGGATCGTCTATGGGCTAGCGGCGCTTGCGGGTGGCCGTTGCCTTGCGGACGGACGTCTTCTTGGTCGGAGCCTTTTCCTCGGCCGGAGTGGCGGGGGAGACCGGGGCCTCCTTGGTGGGCTCGGCCTTAGCCTCTGCCTTGGGAGCAGCAGCCTTGGTCGTGGCCTTTTTGGCTGTCGTTGTGGCGCGCTTGCGTGTGGTGGTCTTGGCGGCCGGCTTTGCCTCGGCAGCTGTCTCGGCCTTGGGCTCGACGTGCGTCTCCTCGACTTTGCCGGCCGGCTTCGCGGCTGCCTTCGGGGTCGTCTTCGCAGTGGTCTTCTTCGTAGCAGCCTTGGTCGTCGTCGACTTCGTAGCCATGGCCTTCTTGGCGGTCGTGGTCTTGGACGCAGCCGTCTTCTTGGCAGCGGTCTTGGCCGGAACCTTTGCCGCGGGCTTAGTCTCGGCGGCGGCCTCGTCCTTTACCTCGGGAGCAGCCTCGGCTTCGGCGGCCTTCTTAGCGGCGGCGGTCGTGCGCTTGCGCGTGGTCGTTGCCTTGGCAGCAGTCGTCTTTGCTGCGGTGGTCTTTGTTGCCGCCGCCTTGGTCGCTGTGACCTTCTTGGCCGTCGTCTTACGAGTCGTAGTCTTCTTAGCTGCGGGCTTTGCAGCGGGCTTGACCTCGGCCTCTGCCTTAGGAACAACCTCAGCCTTCACCTCAGGCTCGACCTTTGCGGGCTCAGCCTCAACCGGCTTCTTCTCAACCTTGGGCTCCTCTGCGGCCACCGGCTCAGCAACAGCCTCAGGCTCGTCGACAACCGACGCCGGCCTCTCAATCTCCGGATGCATAAAGAAGTACAGGTCCAGATACTTATCGGCCGAGCGCGTCCAGCTAAAGTCCTGGCTCATGGCCTGCGTGACCAGCTGGTTCCAGGCATCGCGGTTGTCCCAGAACAGGCGCGCCGCACGGAATACGGCATCGCCCATCTCGTCGCCGTTAAAGTTGCTAAACGAGAAGCCTGTGCCCTCGCCGGTAAACTCGTTGTACGGCTGCACGGTGTCCTTCAGGCCACCGGTCTCGCGCACGATGGGCAGCGTGCCGTAGCGCATGGCGATGATCTGCGACAGGCCGCAGGGCTCAAACTTCGAAGGCATCAGGAACATGTCGGCGGCAGCATACATGCGCTGCGACAGCGCCGGGTCAAACTCGATGCGCGCGGCCATGGTGCCGGGGTACTTGTCCTGGAAGTAGCGCAGGCCGTCCTCGTAGTCGCGGTCGCCGGTGCCCAGCACCGCCACCTGCACGCCGCCGCCCAGGATGCGGTCGAGCGCGTACATGACAAGATCCATGCCCTTCTGGCGCGTCAGACGCGTGACCATCACCATAAGCGGACGGTCGTCGCGAACCTCGAGCCCTAGCTCTTCCTGCAGCTTGGCCTTGCACACGGCCTT
This sequence comes from Collinsella aerofaciens, assembly GCF_028209885.1. Taxonomy (GTDB): domain Bacteria; phylum Actinomycetota; class Coriobacteriia; order Coriobacteriales; family Coriobacteriaceae; genus Collinsella; species Collinsella aerofaciens_BA. The sequence continues at coordinate 53,850 of NZ_JAQLEM010000012.1, forward strand.
GCCGGAACGGTCCTCGACGGTGTAGTTGGCGGCAATGCGCTTGTCGGTCGCAGGGTCAAAGCCCGCGACGTCGATGCCATTCAAAATGCCCTGTAGTGCATAGGAGCGCTCGCGCAGCACGCCGTCCAGGCCCTCGCCAAATTCTGGCGTCTGGATCTCGTTGGCATAGGTGGGACTTACCGTGGTGATGGCGTCGGCATAGCGCAGCGCGCCCAGCATGTAGTTGACGCTGCAGGCGTCGCAACGCAGCTGCGAGGCGGCCGCGGGAATATGCGCCACACCCAGGATGTCCTCCATCACGGTGTCGCTAAACTGGCCCTGGAACGCCACGTTGTGGATTGAGAACACGGTCTTGACGCGGTCGTACAGCGGCAGGCCCTGGTAGAACTCGCGCAAAAACACGGGCGCCAGCGCCGTCTGCCAGTCGTTGCAGTGCAGGATGTCGCACTCAAAGCCGGCCGGCAGGTGCTGCAGGCTCTCGGTAATGGCCTTGGAGAAGAACGCAAAGCGCTCGCCGTCGTCAAAGAAGCCGTACGGATAGTCGCGCGCAAAGTAGCGCTCGTTGTCGATGAACATATAGGTGACGCCGTCGTGCTCGAGCTTCTCGAGACCGCAGTACTCGTTGCGCCAGCCCAGGCTCACATAAAAATCGGAGAAGTGCTCCATCTGCGCCTTGTACTCGTCCTTGATGGTGGCGTACTTGGGCACCATCACGATGACTTCGGCGCCGGCGCGCACGAGCGCCGCAGGCAGCGAGCCCGCCACGTCACCCAGGCCACCGGTCTTAACAAACGGTGCGCACTCGGCCGAGGCAAACACGATCTGCATCTTTTTGCTGGTTTCTGCCATATTGTCTCCCATGTTGCAATTCGAGAATAGCCGCCTGGCGCTAACCGGGCGGCTATTCTACATGTTACGAGCGATGTTGCGGTGCCAACGTTAACGTACGATGGTGGTGTCGGAAGTTAACGGAGCCTTGCCCAGCACCAGGATGTTCTCGGGCGTGCCGCGAAGCTCGGTGTTGGTGGGAACCACGTTGTTCTTATCCAGGATGGCATTCTCGACGCGTGCGCCGCTCTTGATGATGCAGCTCTGGTTGATGATCGAGTTGGTCACCGAGGCGCCTTCCTCGACCACAACGCCGCGCGACAGGATCGAGTTGCGCACGGTGCCCTTGATGATGCAGCCGGCCGAGATGATCGAGTTGCATGCGTGGCTGCCGGTCGCATAGCGCGAAGGCGGCACGTCGTGAGCCTTGGTCAGGATCGGACGCTCGGGATCGAAGAGCTGGTCGGCCACGGTCTGGTCGAGTAGGTCCATGCTGCGGCGATACAGCGACTTCTCGCTAAACACGCCCACGACTTCGCCCTTGTACTCGTAGCTGCACACGTCGATGTTGCCAAAGTCGCCCTGGAGTGCCTCGAGCAGGTCCAGATAGTCGGCGGCCTGGTAGTGGTCGATAATCTCGAGTAGCGTCTCGCGGTTGACGATGCAGCAGTCCATAGAGGCGTTGTCGCCGTACACGACGCCGGCGCTCACGCCCGTCAGACGGCCGTTCTCGTTAATTTCGAGTTTGGTCTCGTCATCGACGTTGTGCGTGGCCTTGCAGTACACCACGGTCATCTGGGCACCGGAGTTCTCGTGCGCCTCGATGATGGTGTTGAGGTCCATGTTAAAGATGATGTTGGTGCCCATCATCACGACATAGGGCTTGTCCGAGCGCTGGAACAGCGTCTTGTTGGAGATGATGTCGCGCAGCAAGAAACGCATGCCGCCCTTGGTGGTGCCATACGCGTTGCCGGGCACCATGAACAGGCCGCCCTTTTTGCGGTCCAGGCCCCAGTCCTTGCCCGAGCCCACGTGGTCGATCAGCGAGCGATAGTTGCCCGGCATGACGACGCCGACGGTCTTAATGCCGGCATTCATCATGTTGGACAGCGGGAAGTCGATCAGGCGGTAGCGGCCCAAAAACGGAACGGACGCGATGGGGCGGTCCTTGAGCAGCACGCTGCCGTAGGTCGAAGAATAGTTAGCGGTGATATAACCGATGGCCTTGCGATTGATCATCGGATCATTCCCCCTTCCCGATAACGACGTCATTTCCAACGACGGCCGTATCCTTGGTGGTATCGACAGAGCCGAGCTTCACGCCCTCTTCGACCGTGGAGTTCTCGCCCAAAATAGCGCGGCAGATGTGTGCGCCGCTCTTAACGTGCGCACCCGGCAGCAGCACGGAGTCCTCGACCACGGCGCGCTCCTCGATGATGACATCGGTCGAAAGGATCGAGTGGCGAGCGGTGCCGTAGATCTTGCAGCCGTTGGAGACCAGGCAGTCGTCCAGACGGCCGTCCGGGCCAATGTAGTGCGGCGGACGCGTGGTGATGTTGGACATGATGGGGAAGTGCTTATCGAACAGATCAAACTCGGGGTTGTTGCCCAGCAGGTCCATCGAGGTCTCGTGGAAGCTGGCGATGGTGCCGACGTCCTTCCAAAAGCCGTGGAACTCGTAGCTGTACAGGCGCTTGCCCTCGCCGAGCAGTTTGGGGATGATGTCCTTGCCAAAGTCGTGGCTCGAGCGCTGGTCCAGAGCGTCCTCCTCGAGCGCCTCGATCAGCACGTCGGCCGAGAAGATGTAGATGCCCATGGACGCGAGATTCGAATCGGGCTTATCGGGCTTCTCGGTGAACTTGGTGATGCGGCCGTCCTCGGGGTCGGTGGTCAAGATACCAAAGCGGCTGGCTTCCTCCCACGGCACGGGCATAACGCTCACCGTGAGGTCGGCGTTGTTCTCAATGTGCGTCTTGAGCATCTTGCGGTAGTCCATGCGATACAGGTGATCGCCCGAAAGAATCAGGACGTACTTGGGGTCGTTGGCCTTGATGTAGTCGAGGTTCTGCGTAATGGCGTCGGCCGTGCCTGCATACCAGGCACCGCCGGTCTGCGTCTCGTACGGCGGCAGGATCGACACGCCGCCGTCGCGGCTGTCCAGATCCCATGCCTCGCCGGAGCCCACATAGGCATGCAGCAGGTAGGGACGATACTGCGTCAGAACGCCCACCGTGTCGATGCCCGAGTTGGAGCAGTTGGAGAGCGAAAAGTCGATAATGCGGAACTTGCCACCAAAGCTAACCGCCGGCTTAGCGATCTTTTGGGTGAGTGCCCCCAATCGGCTGCCCTGTCCTCCTGCGAGGAGCATCGCGATGCATTCTTTCTTACTCATCGATTTCTCCTTCTGTCATCGATGTTCTTAAACCCATTAGCGACGGGCGCAGCGCAACGTTGCGCCCGTCGAATAATGCCGTGCTGGCAAAGGGAGCTCGCGCGCTTTAAGCGTGCCAGATCTCGTCGCGGTACTCGCGAATGGTGCGGTCGCTCGAGAACCAGCCGCTCGAGGCGGTGTTGAGCAGGGCCTTGCGGTTCCAGGTCTCCTGGTCGCCGTAGCTGCCGGTGAGCTTTTCCCATGCATCAACGTAGCACCGGAAATCGGCCATGACCAGGTCGGGGTCGTTGTTGTTCATGAGCTCGTTGTAGATGCTCTCGAAGTTGCCCGAAAGACCGGCAAAGGTGTTGTCCTTGAGCTCGTCCATCACGCGGCCCAGACGGTCCCGATCGTTGTTGAGGGTATCCCACGCAAAGTAGCTGTTGGATGCCCAGAGCTGCTCGACCTCGGGGGCGGTCAGGCCAAAGATGGCCTCGTTCTCGCGACCGGCCAGGTCGGCGATCTCGATGTTGGCGCCGTCGAGGGTGCCCAGCGTAATGGCGCCGTTCATCATGAGCTTCATGTTGGACGTGCCCGAGGCCTCCTTGCCGGCCGTGGAGATCTGCTCCGAGATCTCGGCGGCGGGGTAGATGAGCTGGGCGTTGCTCACACGGAAGTTGGGGATAAAGCAGACCTTCATGACCTCGTTGACGCGGGCGTCGTTATTGATGACGTCGGCCACTGAGTTAATGAGGCGGATGGTCTCCTTGGCAAAGGTGTAGCTCGAGGCGGCCTTGCCGCTAAAGATAAAGGTCGTCGGCGTCACGTGGAAGTTGGGATCGGCGATGCGACGGTTGTATATGTCCATCACCTTCATGATGTTCATGAGCTGGCGCTTGTAGGCATGGAAGCGCTTTACCTGGACATCGAAGACGGTATTGGGGTCAATGACCAGACCGGTCTCGGCCTTGACGTAGGCGGCCAGGCGCTCCTTGTTGGCGCGCTTGGAGGCACCCACGGCCTTAAGGAACTCGGTGTCGTTCTGGAAACCTTTAAGCTTCTCCAGCTCAAAGGCGTCCTTGAGCCAGCCGTCGCCAATGGCCTCGGTCACGAGCTTGGCGTAGGTGGGGTTGGCCTCGGCAAAGAAGCGACGGTGCGAGATGCCGTTGGTCTTGTTGTTAAACTTCTCGGGCGTAAGGGCATAGAAGTCCTTGAGCACGATGTTCTTGATGATGTCGGAGTGGATCTTGGCCACGCCGTTGACGCTGTGGCTGCAGATCACGGACAGGTTGGCCATGCGGATCTCGCCGTCCCACAGGATGGCGGTCTGGCGCAGACGCTCCTGCCAGCCCTCCTGCGTGGTGTCGAACGACTCGTGCCAACGACGGCTGATCTCGTCGATGATCTGGTACACGCGGGGGAGGAGCTTGGAGAACGTGCCGATGGGCCACTTCTCCAGAGCCTCGGGCAGAATGGTGTGGTTGGTGTAGCTCACAACCTGCGTCACGATGTTCCAGGCGTCGTCCCACTCAAGCTTCTTCTCGTCGATGAGGATACGCATGAGCTCGGGGCCGCACATAGCGGGGTGCGTGTCGTTGGTGTGGATGGCCACAAACTGCGGCAGCAGCTCCCAGTTCTCGCCGTGCTCCTTCTCAAAGGTGTCGAGCAGGCTGTAGATGCCGGCCGATACAAACAGGTACTCCTGCTTCAGGCGCAGCAGACGGCCGTGCTCGCCGGCGTCGTTGGGGTAGAGGATGGCGCTGATGGCCTCGGCCTCGGCGCGCTCGGCGTCGGCCAGGGCGTAGTCGCCGCGGTTAAAGGCCTCAAGGTCAAAGTGCTCCTCGACCGGCTCGGCTGCCCAGACGCGCAGCTTGTTAACGGTCTCGCCGGCATAGCCCACGACGGGGATGTCGTAGGGGACAGCCAGGATGTCCTGCGTGTCTACCGTGCGGTAGAACGTGCGGCCGTTCTCCTCAAAGCCCTCAACATGGCCACCAAACTTAATGGTCACGGCCTTGTCCTGACGGCGGACCTCCCAGGGATAGCCGTGGGTGAGCCACTCGTCGGTGGCCTCGACCTGGCTGCCGTTGACGATCTCCTGCTTAAACAGGCCGTAGCGATAGCGCATGCCGTTGCCGTAGCCGGCGATGCCCTCGGCTGCCATGGAATCCAGGAAGCATGCGGCAAGACGGCCCAGGCCACCGTTGCCCAGAGCCGGATCGGGCTCCTGGTTCTCGATGACGGAAAGGTCAAAGCCCATGTCGTCGAGTGCCTCGGCGACCATATCGCGCACGCCAAAGTTGAGCAGGTAGTTGTCGAGCAGGCGGCCGATCAAAAACTCGATCGAGAAGTAGTACACGCGTTTTTTGCCCTCGGCGGTGGCGCGGGCGTCGCTCTTGGTGGCAACGGTGCGGGCCTTCTCGGCCACGAGCTTGGCCAGGGCATTAAAGCGGTCGAGGTCGCTGGCGGCCTCGACGCTCTTGCCGCTGATGCTCATGACGGCATCGCGATAGAGCTCGGTAAACTCCTGCTTGTTGTCGAAGATCTTATTCATACGCTCCTTTCCCCCGGGGATTTTTCTCCCGGAACGGTTATGACATGTATCCTACGCCCCGTCGGGGCGGGTAATTAAAGTAGTAACGCCTTTGTTACGCATCCTTGGCAGACGACTTAACAGAAGCAGACTTAGCCTTGGGAGCAGCCTTTTTGGTGGCTACCTTCTTGGCCGTGGTGGACTTGGCCGAAGCCTTGGAAACGGGCTTGGCAGCCTTCGCCTTAGCCGGAGTCTTCTTGGCAGCCGCGGCCTTGGGCTTCACCGAGGACGCACGCTTGCGCGTTGCCTTCTTGGGAGCCTCGACCACGGGCGGTTTATAGCTACTGGGACCGCGGCGCTTAAGCACCACGCCTGCCAAGCCGGGAACCTTGATCTCGATGGAGTCCATCTGCCCGTTCCAGGGATAGGGCTCGCTCGAGCAGGTGTAAGGCTCTTCGCCGGCATAGCCGCTGCCGCCAAACTCGGGACGGTCGGAATCAAAGATGACCTCCCAGTCACCCTCGCGCGGCACGCCCACGCGGAAGCTCTCGTAGCTCGCCGGGTCAAAGTTAATCAGAATCACCAGATCGTCGTCGACGTCCTCGCCCTGACGCACAAAGCTCACGATGGACTGCTTGGAGTTGTCCGCGTCGATCCAGGTAAAGCCGTCGTCAGTGTAGCCGCGCTCGTACAGGGCGGGCTCGGCGGTGTACAGGTGGTTGAGCGCCTTGATAAACGCCTGATGATGACGGTGAGTCTCGTACTCCTCGGTCAGGAACCACTGAATGGACTCGTAGTAGCGCCACTCAATAAACTGGCCGATCTCGTTGCCCATAAAGTTGAGCTTGGCACCGGGGTGCGTCATCTGGTAGAAAGCCAGCGTGCGCAGGCCGGCAAACTGGCGCCACCAGTCGCCCGGCATACGGCCGATCAGCGAGCACTTGCCGTGCACGACCTCGTCGTGGCTCAGCGGGCAAATAAAGTTCTCGGTAAAGGCATACATGATGGAGAACGTGAGCAGCCCGTGGTTGCCAGGGCGCCACGGAAAATCGGTCTGCATGTAGTGCAGGGTGTCGTTCATCCAGCCCATGTCCCACTTGTAGTGGAAGCCCAGGCCGCCGTCCTGCGGCGGATAGGTCACGAGCGGCCACGCAGTGGACTCCTCGGCCATCATCATCACGTCGGGGTAGTGAGCCTCAACAGCGCAGTTGACCTGACGGATAAACGCGCTGGCGTCCAGGTCCTCCTCGGTACCGTACTTGTTGAACTTCTTTTGCCCCGGATCGTCGATGCCAAAGTTGAGGTACAGCATGCTGGACACTCCGTCCATACGAATGCCGTCCACATGGAAGTTCTCGAGCCAGTACAGCACGTTGGAGACCAGGAAGGACCTGACCTCGCCACGGGCAAAGTCGAACTTGTGCGTGCCCCAGTTGGGGTGGATCTCGTGCTCAAATAGCATGTGGCCGTTAAAGGTGGCAAGGCCGTGGGCGTCGGCGCAAAAACCACCGGGCACCCAGTCCATGATCACGCCGATGCCCGCCTCGTGGCACGCATCGATAAAGTGCATGAGCTGCTGCGGGTTGCCGTAGCGCGACGTGGCGGCATAGTAGCCGGTCGTCTGGTAGCCCCAGGATCCGTCGAAGGGATGCTCCATAAGCGGCATGACTTCGATATGCGTATAGCCCATGTCGCGCACGTAGTCCACGAGCTCCACCGACAGGTCGTCGTAGGTGTAGAACTCGCCGCGCTGTGCGGGAAAGGGATCCATGGGGCCGGGGTAGTTGCCGTACTCATCGGGCTCGCCCTGCGGCGCGTCGCCGTGGCGCTTCCACGAGCCAATATGCACCTCGTAGATGTTAAGCGGCTGCGACATGTGGTTGTGGTCGGCGCGGCGCTTGAGCCACGCGGCGTCGTTCCACTTGTAGCCATCGAGGGTCCACAGCACGCTCGCGGTACCCGGGGGGCACTCGGCCTTAAAGGCATACGGATCGGCCTTGTAGAGCTTCTCGCCCTCGTTGGTCTCGATGAGGTATTTATAGAGCTGGCCCTGCTCGGCGCCAGGAATAAAGCCCTCCCAGATAGCGCTCGTATGCACGGGCACCAGCGGGTTGGCTTGCTCATCCCAATTGTTGAATTCACCGATAACGTGGACACTCTTAACGTCGGGCGCCCAAACGCAAAAGCGCCAGCCACGCGTGCGCTGCTGCGTGTCGGGATGCGCGCCCATCTTTTCCCAGCTGCGCTCCCACATTCCAATGCCAAACAGGTAGACATCGTCCTTGGAGAGCTCCGGTGCGTGCGGAGCCGGTTTGCGGGTTGCGGGCTTTTTAGCCGTTGGCTTTAGCTTTGTATCGCTCACGTTTGATCCCATCATGACGCGGCAGCGTGTTGCCTTGGTGACTAGATGCGAAAGGTCCAAGGCTGCACGAATCGAAGGGACGGCGAAGTTTCTGTGATTCGTTCCACCTCGCGTGCTCGGTGGAACTTTCGGCAGAAACAACGATAACACCTGTGCGTTAGTTTTATGGACGAAAGCGGATTTGCGGGGGCGTTTAATCGGTAAGCGACATGTTTATACCACTGGCAGAATTGCCGTGGTAAAACTCTTGACAGTTTTACCAATTTGGGGTTCAAAATTGTCTGGCTGACGTTTGGTAAAACGTTTTTAGCAGGATGTTTACCATTTGATATCGAAAGGTTCGTTTATGCCCCATACCGCCACTCCCAAGGTTGCTTTTATTTTCGATTGCGACGGCACGCTGGTTAATAGCACCCCCGTTTGGGCTTATGCTCAGCCCGAGCTATTGCACCGCCACGGGATTGACGTGACCGTGGATGACTTTGCCCAATTTGAGCACCTGTCACTGGAGGACGAGTGCCAGGCCTACCACGATACGTGGGGCATTGGCGCGAATGGCGAGGAGTTGTATCGCGAACTGAGCGACATCCTGATCGATGGCTACTCCAAGGTGCCGCCGCGCGAGGGGCTCCTGGCGTTTTTGGAGCAGGCTAAGGCGGCAGGCATTGCAATGTGCGTTGCCACGTCCACGCCGGCCGAGCTGGTTAAGTCTGCGCTCGCGGGCGCCGGGCTCGACGTGTACATGGAGTTTGTTACCACGACGGGCGAGGCAGGACGCTCCAAGCAGTTCCCCGACGTATACGAGCTGGCGCTGCGACGCCTGGAAGAGCGCCATGGGCACAAGCTTGAGCGCGCGTGGGTGTTTGAGGACGCCGTCTTTGGCCTTAAGAGCTCTGGTGTCGCTGGCTTTAAGCGTGTGGGTATTTATGATTCGCACGGCCGCATGAGGCGCGATGACGTACGCGCCAACTGCGATATCTTTATCGACAGCTACGAGGAGCTGGATCTGGCCCGCGTTCTTTCGTTTGAGGGATAGGCGAGGGCTGTGGCTTGCAAGGTATTAGTTGTCTGCGGCTCGCCCGTGGTGGCGAGCGTGGATCTGTTGCGTAGGCTAGCAGGGGAGTGCGACCACGTTGTCGCCGTGGACCGCGGACTCGATGCACTGCTGGGCGCGGAACTGGGCTGCGACGTGTATGTGGGAGATGCCGACACGGTGAGTGACGCGGGTCGCGCTCTGGTCGATGCCGCCACCGACTTTGAAGTTGAGCGCCACGACCCGTACAAGGACTACACCGATTTAGCACTGGCGCTCGATTCCATCCGCCGTCGCTGGCAGGGTGCCGAAGTAGTTACGACCTGCGCCACCGGCGGCCGCCCGGATATGGCCTTGTCTGTACTGGGCCTGCTCGCGGGCTACGAAGATGCCCCCGTCTGGATCGCCGAGGATAAGGTTGTCGCCCGCATCCTGCACGCAGGCGAATCGTGGATCATCGAAGGCGCCGAAGGCAAGACGTTCTCCATCATCGCACTTGCTCCTGGGACGGTGGCAAGCGAACATGGCTTGGAGTGGGAACTAAATCACAGCCCCCTGGGCTTGTTGGCCGACACGGGCATCAGCAACGTCGTCAGGTCAACCGCAACGATCCAAGTCCACGCCGGTACTGCAATAGCGTATTTGCTGCATCAGGGTTTTATCGGGACGGCGGATAAAAATAACCGCTCGTAGAGTGATTATTTTTTGCCCCGTCCCAGGAAAACCTGTAAGTGCGAGGATCAATTGCAAAAAACTTCTTGCACAACTAAGAATCTTCCCCTATAGTATCTCCTCGTCACGGGGGCGTAGCTCAGCTGGGAGAGCGCTTGACTGGCAGTCAAGAGGTCAGGGGTTCGATCCCCCTCGTCTCCACCATCGTGAATGCAAGGTCACTCTATTGGGTGGCCTTTTTTATTTACATACGATATTTAGTGGCCTGAACTGCATTTTTGCAAATGGCCCGTCATGTCATTGCGGGTGAAGCTACCGCGCGGCATAAACTCGTAGGGCACGCCAAGCGCGTCGCCCACGGCCATGCCGTAAACGCAATCCCTCACCGTCCGCGGTAAACCCATGGCACACACCTAATTCCGGTTCATGCCGAACTTGCGCGATCCCAATACGTCCTTCCAATGGCTCTCGCGCTCGCACACTTCGGCAGCGGTCATCTTTGTGTCGCATACCTCAAGGATGGAGTAGGTAAAGTTCTCGATGATGTACCCAGCCCCGTGCTCAGCCATGATGGCCTTGAATGCCTTGTTGCCGCCCGTAGGGTCCTCGGGGTTGGCATAGGCGCTCCAACGCTGCCAGATACCCAGGTCCGCGCCTGCGTCCTTCTTGCTGTCGCCCGATGCCGAGCCCACGTAGAGCTTTCCCGTCGCGGTGTCGGTGATGCAGTAGACGCCCTTCACGTTGTCCAACGCCCAGTACCAGTCGGAGCCCACGCTAGCGATGATGGCCTGCAGTGTCTTGTGGTCGATGCGAACGTACTTGTAGCCGGGGAAGGGGCTCACGTTGCCCAGGCTCATCGAGTACTCGTATACAACGGGTTCAAAGTCTCGCATCGTGTTCTCGTAGAACTTGTTGTAGATATCGCGTCCGATCGGCTTCTTCAGCTTAATGATAAGACGCTTGATGTAGGCCTCGTAGTCAGGAAGAAGCGTCAGCTTGTAGCCCACGCCGCCCAGCACCTCGGGCACCACCTTCTCCACTTTGTGCATGCCGCCGAAGATGAAGTACTCTGGCCCGTAGGTGTAGTACTGGGCGAACGAGAGCAGGTACTCTGCATGGTTGAGGTTGTTGTTCGCCTGCCCCGTCGCGCTCCTCCACGCGTTCATTTCGTACCATCGCGAGCCGCTATCGGTCCTCTCGGTGGTCGAGGTATCTTTTAGCAGCAGGTCGTACGCGCGTAGGCTCACGTCGCCAGCGTTCATGTTGAACTTAACCTTGGTCTTCTCGGGGTGTACCACCGGCATCAAGTCCCTGAGTGTTATCACGGGATTTCCCATGCTTATTCCGCCTTTTCGATTCGAAAGCTTGTAGATCGAATCATATCACTCGCTTTCCAGGCGAATATTAGCGCTCAGCTAACCATCCTGTTCCTGATGCTTTCCTCTCGATCGGGGATGCCCATTGGTGGGCGCACCGAAGGAGGACGCCTACGCCGTCGCGGCCGCAGAGCGCCGACCCCGCCGAGCTGGAGCGCGTTAACGCCGACGGTACCGTGGGTATCCCGGAGCTCGTCCTGGGAACCACC
>NZ_JAQLEM010000013.1 GCF_028209885.1 Collinsella aerofaciens
TGATCCCACACTCACTTTTTATTCAGCCCTAGTCATCGCGCAAAGCCCCTTCGGCAGCACACGGTGCAACCAAGTCACCGCAGGCCGGGGCGGGAGGGGCCGAGTTTCCTCCTGAGCGACTCTGCTTGCAGCCGGAGCGAAAGGGGGAAATCTCGGCCCCTCCCGCCCCGGCCGGCCAGGTCAACTACACCGTGTACTGCGGCAGGTCCTGCAGGGCGATGACGTCCATGCCCATGTCGTTGGCGCTGCCGTGACCCTGCTCGTCCTCGCGCACGGCCTCGATGGCACTCACGTACGTGTTGGCCGCAGACATCGCCGTCACGCAGGTCACGCCACGACGGACGGCCTCGGTGCGTAGCAGGTAGCCATCGCCACGCGAGCCCGGGCCGTACGGCGTGTTGATGATTACCGCAATCTTGCCATCGGCGATGAGGTCACCAATGTTGGGACGCTCGCCGTCGTGCGGGCCGCTAATCTTTTCCACGACCTCGCAGGTCACGTTGCCGCCGCGCAGCACGCGCGCCGTACCCTCGGTGGAGCAGATATCAAAGCCCAGGTAGCGCAGGATACGCGCGACCGAAAGGATATGACGCTTGTCGCGGTCGCACACGCTGATGAACACCTTGCCGGCGCTCGGGTCGGGCAGCTTGTAGTCAATCGCCAGCTGCGTCTTGGCGTATGCCTCGGGATAGCTCTTGGCGATACCCATAACCTCGCCCGTCGACTTCATCTCGGGACCCAGGATAACGTCGGCGCCCGGGAAACGACCCCAGGGCATAACGGCTTCCTTCATGCAGAACCAGTCCAGCTGACGCTCGTCGCTCGGCAGGCCCAAGCTCGAGATGGAATCGCCCGCCATGATACGTGCGGCACACTTGGCGAGCGGCACGCCGGTGGCCTTGGAGATAAACGGCACAGTGCGGCTGGCACGCGGGTTGGCCTCGATCACGTAGACGGTCTCGCCCTTGATGGCGTACTGTACGTTGACCAGGCCGCGCACGCCCAGCGCCATCGCGATGCGGCGCGTGGTCTCGCGGAGCTTTGCCTGCAGGCTCTCGCTAAAGCTGAACGGCGGGATGCAGGTCGCAGAGTCGCCGGAGTGAATACCGGCCTCCTCGATATGCTCCAGGATACCGCCGATGTAGACCTCCTCGCCGTCGCACAGGGCGTCGACGTCGGACTCGATCGCACCCTCCAAGAAGCGATCCAGATACACCGGGTAGTCGGGGCTAATGCGTGCAGCCTCGGCCATATAATCGCGCAGATGCTCGGCATCGTAGGCGATCATCATGCCGCGGCCGCCCAGCACGTAGCTCGGACGCACCAGCAGCGGGTAGCCAATATGCGCGGCGACGGCCTCGGCCTCCTCAAACGAGGTTGCCTGGCCCGCCGGCGGATACATAATGCCCAGCTTGTCGAGCAGGGCGGCAAAGCGCTCGCGGTCCTCGGCAAAGTCGATGGCATCGGGCTTGGTGCCCATGATGTTCACGCCGCTTTCCTCGAGCATGCGCGCCAGCTTAAGCGGAGTCTGGCCGCCGAGCGTCACCACGACGCCGTCGGGTCGCTCAACATCGATGACATCCATGACGTCCTCGTAGGTGAGCGGCTCAAAGTACAGGCGGTCCGAGGTATCGTAGTCAGTCGAGACGGTCTCGGGGTTGCAGTTGACCATGATGGTCTCGAAGCCGCGGGCCGCCAGCGCGTAGCTCGCGTGCACGCAGCAGTAATCGAACTCGATACCCTGGCCAATGCGGTTGGGGCCGGCGCCCAGGATCATCGCCTTGGGCTTGTCCGCCGGCGTGGTCTCGTCGGGGGCAACGCACTTCTTGGCATCCGGGCTCGTGCGGTAGATGTTCTCGTACGTCTTGTAGTGGTACTCCGTGGCGCTCGAGAACTCCGCAGCGCAGGTATCGACCGTCTTCATGCTGGGAACCACACCCAGACCCTTGCGGTAGGCGCGCACAAAGCGCTCGTCCGAGCCGGTCAGCGCGGCAATCTCGGCGTCGCTCGTGCCGTACTGCTTGAGTAGGCGCATCGCGTCGGCGTCAATATCCTCCACACGCAGACCGCGGATGCTCTCCTGAACCTGCACCATATCGTTGATGCAGTTGAGGTACCACGGATCGATGCCGCAGATGGCATGGATGCGAGCGATGTCCCAGCCACGGCGCAGGGCCTCGACCACAAAGAAGATGCGGTGCTCGGTCGGCGTGGTCACGGCCTGAGCGAGATCATCGTCGCTCAGCTTGTCGGCACCTTCCTTGCCACCGGCACAAATGCCCTGATGCCCGTCCTCCAGCGAACGCATGGCCTTGCCGAAGGCCTCCTCAAAGGTGCGGCCGATCGCCATGATCTCGCCCACGGCCTTCATGCGCGTGGTAAGCGTGGGGTCGGTACCCTTGAACTTCTCGAAGGCAAAGCGCGGCACCTTGACCACGCAGTAGTCGATCGTGGGCTCAAAGCAGGCGGGCGTGGCCTTGGTGATGTCGTTGACGATCTCGTCGAGCGTATAGCCCACAGCCAGGCGCGCGGCGGCCTTGGCGATGGGGAAACCCGTGGCCTTGGAGGCTAGCGCGGACGAACGGCTCACGCGCGGGTTCATCTCGATGACGATCAAGCGACCGGTGTTGGGGTTCACGGCAAACTGCACGTTGGAGCCACCGGTCTCGACGCCGATCTTCTCCAGAATGGCGAGCGAGGCCACGCGCATGCGCTGATACTCAAGGTCGGAGAGCGTCTGCGCCGGCGCCACGGTGATGGAGTCGCCGGTATGCACGCCCATGGGGTCGAGATTCTCGATGGAGCACACGATGATGCCGTTGCCGGCGTGGTCACGCATGACCTCCATCTCATACTCTTTCCAGCCCTCGATGGATTCCTCGACCAGCACCTCGTGGGCGGGCGAAAGCTCCAGGCCCTGGCTCACGATGGAGACGAGCTCCTCGTGGGTGTGAGCGATGCCGCCGCCGGCGCCGCCGAGGGTAAAGCTCGGGCGCAGTACGCAGGGATAGCCCACGCGCTCGGCGATAGCCTCGGCGTCGGCCACGCTGTAGGCATAGCCCGAGCGCGCGACCTCCAGGCCAATCTCGGCCATGGCCTCGTTAAAGAGCTTGCGGTCCTCGCCGCGCTCGATAGCGGCCAGGTCGCAGCCAATCATCTCGACGCCATACTTGTCGAGCGTGCCGTCTTTCGCCAGCTCGACGGCGGCGTTCAGACCGGTCTGGCCGCCCAGCGTGGGAAGCAGCGCGTCCGGGCGCTCTTTCTTGATTACGCGCTCGATAAACTCGGCGGTGATAGGCTCAACATAGGTGCGGTCGGCCAAGCCCGGGTCGGTCATGATGGTCGCCGGGTTGGAATTGACCAGGATGACCTCAAAGCCATCCTCCTTGAGCACCTTGCAGGCCTGGGCGCCGGAGTAGTCGAACTCGCAGGCCTGGCCAATAACGATGGGGCCCGAACCAATAACGAGGATACGCTTGATGTCAGTACGTTTCGGCATGTTTAAAACCTCCTAGAGAGGCTGACTCAATGTTTTGGAAAAGTCAGCGAGGGTGCAGCTGGTGCATCAGGTTGCCGTGATGCGAGGGCGCGCTGGGCTTATGCCCGCGCGTCCGAAGCAGAACGGCAAGATGATGTGCCAGATGCAGCCGCAGCGTCGACCGGTCCGCCGTTCGGTAGAACGGCGGAACCCTCGTCGGCAAAATTCCAGCCGGCAAGGCGGTCCTTCGCGGTGTCGATGTCCAGGTAGTTCTCCTCGCCGTCCATGAGTCGCGTAAAGGCGGTAAAGAGATAGTGGGCATCGGTGGGGCCAGGCGAGGCCTCGGGGTGATACTGGACCGAGAAGCACGGGGCGTCGAGCAGCTGGATGCCCTCGGCGGTGCCGTCGTTGAGGTTCACATGTGTTAGGCGAATGCGGCCAAAGCGCTCGTTCATCACGACCGGCGCGATTCCGCGGCGCACCCAGACGCGCAGATCTCCATCGGCCGCATGCTCGGTCTCGCCGCCGGAAAGCTCGGGGACAAGCTTGCCCAAGCTGGGGAACAGCAGGCCAAAGCCATGGTTTTGCGCGGTGATCTCCACACGGCGGCTTACCAGGTTCATAACCGGCTGGTTGCCACCGCGGTGACCGAACTTAAGCTTTTCCATCTGGGCGCCGCAGGCCAGGCTGATCATCTGGTGACCAAGACAAATACCAAAGACCGGCACCTTGCCGATCAGCTGCTGCACCTGCTCGTAGGTCTCCACCACGGCGTCGGGGTCGCCGGGGCCATTGGACAAAAAGACGCCGTCGGGATTCATGTCGAGCACCTCACTCGCGGGCGTGTCCCACGGCACGACGGTAAGGTCGCAGCCGGCGCGGACCAGCCCCTCCAGAATGCCGCGCTTCACACCGCAGTCGTAGGCGACCACTTTGTGACGGGCAGGAGCGGCAGCCGAAAGCGCAAAGTCATGCGTGGCAGGCAGGTCGGCAGCCACAAACTCATGAGGCGCGGGACAACTTACGGTCTTGACCAGGTTCTCGCCTACCAGCGTGGGCGCTGCGGCCAGACGCTCGGCAAGCTCGTCGACGTCGAAGATCTCGGTCGAGATAATGCCCATCTTGGAACCATTGTCGCGCAGATGGCGCACCAGAGCGCGGGTGTCGACGCCCTCGATAGCGACGATGCCGTGGGCGCGCAGATACTCCGGCACGCTGACGGCCGAGCGCCAGTTAGAAGGCGTGGTGCACATGTCGCGAACGATCATGCCGCTCATAGCCGGAGCGCTCGCAGGGCGCACGGCGTCGCCGGGGAAGGCCGACTGGACGTCGGTCTCGTCGATACCGTAGTTGCCGATCTGCGGATAGGTCATGGTTACGATTTGGCCGGCATAACTCGGGTCGGTCATGACCTCAAAGTAGCCCTCGAGTGAGGTGTTGAAGCAGACTTCGCCGGTCGCGGTGCCCTCGGCGCCGCATGCACGTCCATAAAAAATGGTCCCATCCTCAAGATACAGGATGCAGGGACCGCAGGTGCCCTTGCTGGTTTTGGCCAGCATACGCTGGCAAAGCTCGCTGGGCGCGAAGGTGCGGGCGGCAGCGCCCGCGGTATGGTTGTTCGCCATAATTCTCCTTCCCGGTCTCACAGGACCGGCTTAAAGGTGTGTAGTTAGGCCTCGCGGTATTGTAACCGCAAGCATGCCTCATGGCGTTAATTTCATCGAAATGTTTACGAAATGATAATTATGACTTTCTATGCATAATGATTTCTCTGGGACGGGGATTAAAAAATCATCCCGCGGGGCTTGTGGCTCACGCGGGATGATGGCGTCTTACTTTTTCTTGTCCTGTTCCAGCAGTTCGGACGGTGTGCGATCGGGCTTGCCACCGCGGAAAATCTCGCGGCCATGCAGACGATGCTCCAGGTCACGTTCGGCCTTTTCCTCGTCAATCTTGGTCTGGCTAACCACCGGGTCCTCAATCAACGACGACACCGAGTTCACCTGCTTCTGAATGCGTTCGGCGATGGTGTCATCCATACTCACGATGCGCATCTTCCAGTCGATACTCGTGGCGTTGGATGAGCTCTTGGTCCACACGAACGTCAAAATGGCGCTCTGGTGGCCCCGCGCGGGGAACATGCCAAAGAAGGAATCGTGCTGAATGTTGCTATCCTCGTCGATATAGGCGTGAACGTTATACACCACGCGGTCGATCTTATCGTTGAGCAGCGCGTTGGTCGCAAGCGCCGCGGCCTGGATCTGCCCGTTGGACAGCAGCTCGAGCTCGTTGGCAGACGATGTGTCCAACACCGTCACCTCGACCGTGCCCGTGCGTTCATCGGCTTCATCGACGGTAAAGTCGAGCGGAAACTGCGTAAAGCCGTTGCCCCACTCAAGGCCGCCCTTCAGCGCCGTCGAAACGGTATCGACCGAAACGCTCTCGGACAGGTTGGCGGTATTCAGGCGACGCATCACGCCGTAGCCAATCTGCATGCCCACGATCAGCACCAAGATGCCGATAACCACGGCCATGGCAGTCTTCGTAATGGTATGGCTCACCTGCGAACCCGAAGGATCGTCCTCGGACAGCGGGTCGATATGTTTTGCCTGGCTCGCGCGGTCCTCGCTGCGCAGCTGCGCTAGCGCCGCTTTGTCACCGCGCTTGGCCGCAGCCTCCTTCTCACGCATGCGCTCGGTACGCTTTTTGGCGAGCGTGGGATCCAAGACGCCGGATGCATCGATTTCGGAGAATAACTCCGTCACTTCTTCCGGAGTCAAAGGGTTCTTGTCAGCCATAAACTTCCTGTCATATCAATCAGTCGAGCTCGTGCGCACGCGCACCTTCGAACTGCATTCGATAGTAACGGGCATAGGTGCCGCCACGGGCGAGAAGCTCCTCGTGCGTGCCACGCTCCACAACGCGACCATGCTCAACGGTCGCAATCTCATCGGCATGCTTAATGGTCGAAAGACGGTGGGCGATGATAATCGTGGTGCGGCCGCGTGCCAGCTCTTCGAGTGACTCCTGCACCGCCTCCTCGCTCTCGTTATCCAAAGCACTCGTCGCCTCGTCCAAAATCAGGATCTTGGGGTTCTTGAGAAACACGCGCGCGATGGCAACGCGCTGCTTCTGTCCGCCCGAAAGACGGCTGCCGCGCTCGCCCACCACGGTGTCGTAGCCCTGCGGAAGCGACTCGATAAAGGCATCGATGTTGGCGCGACGGGCGGCCTCGGCGATCTCTTCTGCCGTAGCGCCCGGCTTGCCGTAGGCGATGTTCTCGCCAATCGTGCCGTCAAACAGATAGACATCCTGCTGCACCAGGCCGATGGCGCGGCGCAGGCTCTGCTGCGTCACATCGCGCACGTCCCGACCGTCGATGCTAATGGATCCGGTAGCCACGTCATAAAAGCGCGGCAGCAGCGAACAGGTCGTGGACTTGCCGCCGCCCGAAGGGCCAACCAAAGCGATGGTCTGCCCGGGCTTGATGGACAGGTCCATATGGTCGATAACGGGACGCTCGTCGGCATAGCCCTCGCCCAGCTCGACATCCTCGTAGTTAAAGCACACGTCGTGATACTCCACGGCGCCAGCAGTCACCTGCAGATCCGTAGCGCCCGGCTTGTCCTGGATATCCGGCGCGGTCGAGAGCACCTCGTCCATACGTTTAAAGCCGGCGATAGCCTTCTGATACGTTTCGGCCGAATTGACGAGCGTCTCAAGCGGCGTGCAGAACAGCGAAATATAGAGTGCAAAGGTCGCCATATCGACCGCCTGCAGCTGTCCCTTGGCGACCAGCCAGCCGCCCAGCAGCACCACGATCACATAGAGCACACCCGAGAGCAGGCCATACGTCGCGGTATAGACGCCCATGGCGTGATACATGTTCTCCTTGGACAAAAGGTAGCGGTCGTTAGAGGCACGGAACTTGGCACGCTCGGTCTCCTCGTTGGCAAAGCTCTTGACCACGCGCATGCCCGCCAGAGAATCCTGCAGCTGTGCATTAATGCCGCTGATCTTCTTGCGGTTGTCGCTAAAGACCTCGCGCATGCGCATGTTCTGCCAAAACATGACGACCGCAAACGCCGCCGTCACCACGGCCATGGCAAGCGCCAGCACCGGAGCGATGGTAAAGAGGATCACAAACGAGCCGATAATCTCGATACCGCAGATGATGATCCACTCGGGTACGTGATGCGCCGCCTCGCAGATATCGAACAGGTCGTTGACCACGCGGCTCATCATGTCACCCGAGCTGTTGCGGTCGAAGTACGCAAAGCTAAAGCGCTCATACTGGTCGAACAGGTCCTCGCGCATTTTGGACTCCATGCGCGCGCCCATCACGTGGCCCCAATAGCTCACAAAGTAGCGGCAGCCGCAGCGGACGGCATACATCAGCACCAAGCCCACCGCGATCATGCCGAGCGCCTGCATAATGGCAGCCTGACCCTGAGTAAATAGCCCACCGGTCAAATTACGCAGAATAATAGGAAAAGCAAGGTCAATGGCGGCAAGCACCAGAGCACAAACAGTATCAGCAACAAAAAGCCCCATCTGGGGCTCGTAATACGAAAGAAACCTCTTCAGCATGTGATCCTCAAAGAAATATCAGCAACGTAAGGCCCTGGGACAAAGCAATCAGTAGTACTTGTCCCAGGGCTATCCCCACTCGTTAAAGCTCCGTGCCCCCAAGGCGGTGTGCGATGCTGTCGCAGGCCAAGGCGCCCACGACGGTCTTGGCGTCTTCGATCTTGCCGTCGAGTACGGCGTCGATCAGCTCATGCAGCGGCACCAGGTCCACGTTGACAAACTCGTCATCATCGGGGTTGGGCGCATCAAACTCGAGCTTGGTAGCCAAGTAGATGTGGATAATCTCATCGCAAAAACCACAGGACGTGACAATCGACGTCAAAAAGCGAATGCGACCAGCCCTAAAGCCCGTCTCCTCATGCAGCTCGCGCTTGGCGCAATCGAGCGGGTCCTCGCCTGGATCGAGCTTGCCGGCGGGAATCTCGACCGTCACGCGGTCGATGGCGGTGCGGTACTGACGCACCAGTACGATCTTGCCGCTCTCGGTCAGTGCCACAACGGCCGCCGCACCCGGATGGCGAACGATATCGCGGGCGCCGCGGTGACCGTTGGGCAGCTCAACCTCAAGACGGTGGACGTCGAGGATCTTGCCCTTCCAGGCGCACTCCTCCGAAAGAATCTTCTCGTGCAGCTCGGCATCGTGTGGGTCGTCATCGCCCAGCACCAGCGCCGGCTCGTCAGCGACCTCGCCACCAGGCTCGCCCTCGGCGTGCCCATACATGCGGCTGTCCTCTTCGACAATCTGCGCGTCCACGAGCTCTTCGTTCTTCTCGACCATCCGTCTCATTCCTCTCGGATTTTAGGCATCCCAAGCGTCGCGGCCGCGCAGCGCGCGCAGGCCGATGTCGTGACGCAGGGTCTTGCCCTCAAAATCAATCTTCTCGCAGGCCTCGTAAGCAAGGTTGCGAGCGTTCTCGAACGTGTCGCCCAGAGCGGTCACGGCAAGCACGCGACCACCATTGGTCACGAGCTGACCGTCCACCACGGCAGTGCCCGCGTGGTACACGGTCACGTTCTCCATGGCCTCGGCATCGGCGATACCGGTGATGACCTTGCCCTTCTCGTAGCTGCCGGGATAGCCCGCGCTCGTCAGGACAACGGCCACGGCCCACTCGTCACGCCAGTCGAGCTCAATCTGGTCGAGCTCGCAGTTGGCACAAGCCAGCATGACCTCGACCAGGTCGTTCTTAAGGCGCGGCAGCACGACCTGCGTCTCGGGGTCGCCAAAGCGGGCATTGAACTCCAGCACCTTGGGGCCGGCAGGCGTGAGCATAAAGCCGCCGTACAGGCAGCCGCGGTAGTCGATACCCTCGGCAGCGAGCTCGGCCACGGTCTGCTCCATGACCTTCACCATGGTGGCGTGCTCCTCGTCAGTCACGATGGGCACCGGGCTGTAGACACCCATGCCGCCGGTGTTGGGGCCCTTGTCGCCCTCGAGCGCGCGCTTGTGGTCCTGCGAGGTGGCCATGGGGCGCACGGTCTTGCCGTCGGTAAAGGCCAGCAGCGAGCACTCGGGGCCGGTCAGCATCTCCTCGATAACCACGGTGTTGCCGGCATCGCCAAAGGTGCCGCCAAAGCACTCGCGTACGGCTTCCTCGGCCTGCTCAAGTTCGGTCGCCACGATAACGCCCTTGCCCGCGGCAAGGCCGTCGGCCTTGACGACCAGCGGGGCGCCCTGCTCGCGCACGTAGGCGAGAGCCGAAGCCTCGTCGGTAAACGAACCATAGGCTGCCGTCGGAATGCCCGCACGCTCCATGAGCTGCTTGGAGAACAGCTTAGAGCCCTCCATCTGGGCGCCCTCGGCACCCGGGCCAAAGCAGGGAATACCCGCCGCGCGCACGGCGTCGGCCACGCCCGCCACGAGCGGAGCCTCGGGGCCAATTACCACGAGTCCGCATCCGTGGCTCTGAGCAAACGCCGCCACGGCCGCAGGATCGCAGTCGTCGAGAACAACGTTCTCGCCACAGCTCGCGGTGCCGCCGTTGCCCGGCGCGATGTAGAGCTTGCCGGCGCGCGGTGATGCCGCGAGCTTAGCTGCCAAAGCATGCTCACGGCCGCCGCTGCCCAACAACAGGATGTCGATGGTTTGAGTGTCCGCCTTCAAGGGTGCCTCCTCTATGGATTAACGGCTCGCTCCGCGCGAGCCCTTTGCAAGCAAATATACCCCTCGGCCGCCCGCTTGGGCTGCAAAGGGGTATATCGCAATAACCAAATAGTCCCGATTACTTCCAGAATCGGTTGATGATCTGCTCGCGACCAGCGCCAACGCCAATGAACGTCACGCGGGTGTGTGCCAGATCCTCGATAAACGCCACGTAGTCCTGAGCCTCCTGCGGCAGCTCGTCAAAGCTGCGGCAACCGGTGATGTCGCACTTCCAGCCAGGGAGCTCCTCGTAGATGGGCTTGGCATGCTCAAAGCGCACCTGATGCTCGGGCACGCTCGTGTAACGCTCGCCATCGACGTCGTAGGCCACGCACACCTTGATGGTGTCGAAGGCCGAAAGCACGTCGAGCTTGGTCACGGCGATGTCGGTGAGGCCGTTGACGCGCGAGGCATAGTTGGCGATAGGACCGTCAAACCAGCCGCAACGACGACGGCGACCGGTGGTCACGCCGTACTCATAGCCCTCCTCGGTCAGCGTGTGGCCGGCCTCGGACTCATAGGAAAGCTCGGTGGGCATGGGGCCCGAACCGACGCGGGTGATATAGGCCTTCATGACGCCCAGTACGCGGTCGACGTTCTTCATACCGACGCCGGAGCCGGTGATGGCGCCGCCGGCGGTGCAGTTGGAAGACGTCACGTACGGATAGGTACCGTGGTCGATGTCGAGCAGCGTCGCCTGGGCGCCCTCAAACAGCAGGTCCTTGCCCTCGTCAATCATGTTGTTGAGCAGCAGGCTCGTCTCGGTGATGTAGGGACGCAGGCGCTCGGCCATCGGCAGGTACTCGTCGCAAATCTGGTCCACGGTGTAGGTGGGCAGGTTGTAGATGAGCTCGAGCTCGGGGTTCACGCGGGCGAGAGCGGTCTCCAGCTTGTCGCGGAACAGCGTCTCGTCCAGCATGTCCTGCATGCGCAGACCAATGCGGGCCATCTTGTCCTGATAGCACGGACCGATACCGCGCTTGGTGGTACCGATGTTCTTCTTGCCGAGCTTCTGCTCAAAGGCGCCATCCAGATCGATGTGGTACGGCATGATGACATGCGCGTTGCCGCTAATCTTGAGGTTCTTGGTGGTGATGCCGTCGGCCTCGAACATGTCGATCTCCTCAAGGACAACCTTGGGGTTGACGACGCAGCCGTTACCGATCACCGACACGTGGTCGGAATACATGATGCCGGAGGGCACCTGGTGCAGGCCGTACTTCTTGCCGTTGACGACGATGGTGTGACCGGCGTTGTTGCCGCCCGAGTAGCGCACGACGGCATCGAAGTCGCCGGCGACCAGGTCGCAAATCTTACCCTTGCCCTCATCGCCCCACTGGGCACCGACCAAAACGGTTGACGGCATGTTTACTCCTTACATTCATGGCCTGTCTACGCGCCACGCCGGCACGCAGAAGCACAAAACATTCCCAGTATACCCGTGCAACGGGCGCCTGTCCTACTCCTCGGCATGTGCCCCATCAAGCTCATAGAACTTGGTGGATGCCGGCAGGAACATCAGGTCGACGTCGCCGATCGGGCCCGAACGGTTCTTGGCCACGACGATACGCGTAACGCCCTCGTCGGGTCGATCGTCGCGCGAGGCCTCGGCCTCGTCGGCGGAGCGGTCCAAGAACATAACGATATCGGCGTCCTGCTCGATGGAGCCCGATTCACGAAGGTCGGAAAGCTGCGGGCGCTTGCCGGTACGGGATTCGACCTGACGCGAGAGCTGCGACAGCGCGATGAGCGGGATCTTGAGCTCCTTGGCCATGATCTTCAGACCACGCGACATCTCCGAAACCTCGACGGTACGGCTCTCGGAGCGGCGTCCCGGCGGAGGACTCACCAGCTGCAGGTAGTCCAGGATGATGATTGCCTTCTCCTTGTTATGGAGCATACGGCGGCTCTTGGCGCGAATCTCGGTCACTGTGGTGCCGGGCGTATCGTCAATCAGAATATCGAGCTTGGACAAGGTCTGCGTGGCCTCGTTGATATTGGCCCACTGTTCGGGGCTAATACGGCCCATGCGGAAGTCACTGATCGAGATCATGGCGTAGGCGCAAATCAGACGCTGGGCAATTTCCTTGCCCGACATCTCCAGAGAGAAGAAGCCGACGGTATAACCGGCAGCGGCAGCGTTGAGCGCCAGATTCAGAGCGAACGACGTCTTACCCACGGCAGGACGGGCGCCGATGATGATGAGCTGACCCTCACGGAAACCCATGAGCATGCGGTCGAGCGACGGGAAGCCCGTGGGCACGCCCGCAGCCTGGCCACCGGCCTGGCACACTTCCTCGGCCTCGTTATAGGCCTCGACCATAAACTCGGTCAACGTCTTGTAGCTCGACTTGACCTCGCGTGCCGTGACCTTGAGCAGCTTGCTCTCGGCCAGCTCGACAACCTCTTTGGTGTCGGTGGGGGCGTTATATGCCAGCGCGTTGATCTCGTTGGTGGCGCCGATCAGCTCACGCAGCATCGAGTCGCGACGCACGATGGCGGCATGGTGCTGCCAGTTGACGAGCGACAGGGTCTGACCCATCAACTCCAAAATGTACGCTTCGCCGCCCACGGCATCGAGCTTGTTGATGCTTCGCAGGTAATCGATCAGCGAGATGGAGTCGATGGGAATGCGGCTGTTGTACATATCGACCATCGCGGTATAGATGGTCTTATGAATGGGCCGGTAGAAGTCATCGGGCTGCAGCTCGACCTGGGCCTCTTCGACCACCTCGGGCGATAGCAGCATAGCGGCCAGTACATTGGCCTCTGCATCTTGGTTTTGGGGAAGACCCAACTTTGAGCCGCGGTCCTCGACCGTCAGCCCGGTCTCCCTATCGTCATATGCCATGAGCATCCTCATTCATATCGCTTGCGAGCATCCATAGTATCAGCCACGATCCCAAAACGCGCCGCGCGCCGCCAATCATCACCGAACCAAACGGATAAACGGTCCTGTATATAGGACTTCGACGCAACGTTCACCATGACACTCACTCAGCGCAAAAAACAAAAGGGCGCCCTGGTCTCCCAGAGCGCCCTTCTTAGAACAAGATTGTTGCGTTGCAGCAAATGCTACTCGGCAGCAGCCTCAGTCTCGACCTCGGCGGTCTCGGCCTCGGCGACCTCAGCGGCCTCCTCGACCTCAGCCTCGGCAGCGAGCTCCTCGGCGGTAACGCCGACGAGAACGACAACCTCGGCCTTGATCTCGCGGTACAGCGAGATGGCAACGGTGTGGGCACCGGCAACCTTGATGGGCTTACCGAGCTCGACGCGCTTGCGGTCGATGTCCATACCGAGCTGAGCCTTAATGGCATCAGCGATCATAGCGGCGGTAACGGAGCCAAAGAGGATGCCCTCGTCGCCGACCTTGACGTCAACGGTGACCGTCTTGCCCTCGAAGGCAGCCTTGGTCTCGTTGGCGGTAGCCAGACGGACGGCCTCGCGCTTGGCGATGTTGTTGCGACGCTCGTCAAGCTGCTTGAGGTTGCCCTTGGTGGCGGCAACAGCGAGCTTCTTGGGGAACAGGAAGTTCTCAGCGTAACCCTGAGCGACCTCTACGACGTCACCCTCGCCGCCCTTGCCCTTGATCTCATCGAGAAGAATAACCTTCATGATGCGTCTCCCTTCTTAGCCGCGGTCGCGGTTGCCACGAGAGGAAACCACGGGGACGGTGTACGGCAGGAGAGCCATCTCGCGGGCGCGCTTGATGGCGTTGGCGATGTCATGCTGATGCTGCGTGCAAGCGCCAGTGACGCGACGGGGCTTGATCTTGCCACGGTCGGTCATGTACTTACGGAGAAGCTGAGTGTCCTTATAGTCAATGAACTCAGTGTTCTCCTTGCAGAACTGGCAGTACTTACGACGCGGCTGACGTGCAGAAAAATCATTAGCCATGTCAAAATACCTTTCATTTGGCAACTTCGGCGAACCGAAGCCGCCTCTCACTCAAAAATAGGTGAACAACCCCTAGAACGGGATGTCCTCATCGTAGACGTCGACCGCGGGCGGCGTAGCCACCGGTGCGGCAGGACGTGCTGCGGGCGCGGGAGCTGCGGGGGCGTAACCGCCCTGATCGTAGCCACCCTGGCCACCACGGGAGCTCATAAACTCGATCTCATCGACGATGACCTCAAGCTTGCTCCTGCGCTGACCGTCGCGCTCCCAAGAGCTGTAGCGCAGCTTGCCCTCGATCGCGACCTTGTTTCCCTTTACCAGGAAACGGCTCACGGCCTCGGCGCGGGTGCCGAACATGGTGCAGTCGACAAAGTTGGGATAGTCCTCCCACTCGCCAGTCTGCGCGTTGCGGCGACGATCGTTCACGGCGACGCCAAAGGACAGAACCTGGGTTCCGCCGGCGGTGGCGCGCAGCTCGGGATCGCGGGTGAGGTTACCGGTGATGTTCACTCGATTGATGCTCATAACTCACTACTTCCTCTTGGGGCACAAGCCCAGTCCAAAACGACAGTCTTACTCCTGGTCGTCGCGACGGACGATCATGTGGCGGACCACAGCGTCGGTGATGCGCAGGACGCGATCAAGCTCGGCGATCTGGGTAGGATCTGCGTGGAAGTTGATGAGGGTGTAGTCACCATCGGTGAGGTCGTTGATCTCGTAGGCGAGCTTGCGCTTGCCCCACTCGTCAACGGAGTCGACCTTGCCAGCGCCCTCAGCGATCGTGGTATCGATACGCTTCATAACAGCGAGACGAGTCTCGGGGTCGAGCGACGGGTCAACAAAGAACAGCAGTTCATAAGCCTTCATATTGTCACCTCCTCTGGGCAAATGTGGCTTCAGGTCGTGAAGGTGCGCCTGAAGCAGGAAAAGACTTGGTAATAATATCTTTCAACCTCCTAGGCTGCAAGAATATGCAGCTACAACCTCATGACCTCCACATATGCCCATACTCGTACGACGTTTCATGCGCATTCCAACCAAATGCTGACCAAAAGCTTGACGGATCTGTGGACAAGATACGGTGCCGTGAGGACAAGCTGAGCCAAGTCGCAGGTCAACGGGCGCATGGTTGTGGTCGCAAAATGCATACCAGTGGCCCACAGCACCACCCAAAGATTTTTAAATTCATTGCCAAATCGCTTATAAATACCCCTTTTGAACAATTGAGTTGATCAACTACGCTGGTCGGAAGCCGTTTTTTGGCATCTCAAACCCCGCTGCAACGCCAAACGCGGCCAAGCGTTTTAAAAAATGCCAACTTTTCTGTTTGCACTTTGCGATTCCTCGTGTATACTGACTTTCGCATTTAACGGAGAGTTGTCCGAGTGGCCGAAGGAGCACGATTGGAAATCGTGTAGGCGTCAAAAGCGTCTCCAGGGTTCAAATCCCTGACTCTCCGCCAGTTAATTCCAAAGCAGGCCTTCGAGCCTGCTTTGTTTTTACCCCACGCGGAGGGGTGGCAGAGTGGTTGAATGCGGCGGTCTCGAAAACCGTTTGGCCTGTATAAGGTCACGAGGGTTCGAATCCCTCCTCCTCCGCCATTAGATGGTATGAGCCCCAGCAATGGGGCTTTTTTCTTTTTGGGCACATTTCAATTACGCGCAGGAGGAGGGATTCGAGCCCGCCCCTCACCAAAAACGTGTACGTCACCCTCCAAAACCGACAATTTTCGACATCTTTGGAGGCTGACGTACACGTTTGGATCGGGCTCGTGGGAGCGACGCTACTCGATAAGCGTCTCTTCGCCTTGTACGCTCTTCCAGTTGCGGATAAGTGCCTTGCGCAGTTCATTTTGCTTTCGTTGGTACTCGGTATCGGTGCATCGAGGCATGCCGAGTGCTTCGCGAATGTTGTTCATGGCGCGGTGAAAGGCAAGCTGGCTGCCGAACTGAGCCGAAGTGAGCGTAACGATTCGATATCCCATTTGGGCGAGAACGGCCTCTCGTTCCGCATCTGCTCCCTTGCGCTCGAACTCATCGTGAAAGCCGCCCTTATATTCAATACCGAGCTCCCTGCGCTTATAGGTAACGAGCGTGTCGATTTTGAGCGTTCGAGCTTTGGCGCAGTGCCAAAGACGTTGAGGGATTTCAAGCGGTTTGTTGAGCTCGATGCCTCGAATGCCAACACCGCCTTCGCTTGTTGGGAGCGAGAGGGCAATTGCCGAAGCGGTCTCCATAGGCGAGGCAGAATGGTCGTAGATATGTCTGAGTGCGAGTCGCGCGCGTGTGGCACCGGGTTTGCCGGGGTGCATATCGAGCAGCTCGGTAATTTGTTCCTTGGACGCGGTGGCTGGTTGCTCGGTATAAGGGTCGGCGGGATTGAGCCCCATGCGATAATCGCCGCAAACTTCATAGCCGTATTCGAGGTATTCGATCCTATCCATCCACTCGGCAGCGAGCACGAAGGTGAAGGCTTCGTCGGTGATGAAGATTCCGGGCGTCAACTCGTCAATATGCTCGTAGGGAAGATTTTGTCCAAGAATGTGGCAGATGACGCCTTTGGTTCGAATTCGCTCGAATTCGAATACAACCGAGATGTCGATAGTCTTGAGCATATCGGGCGGAATGCCGCAGTCGGTAAGGGCCTGTCGTATGCGCGCAACGCGTTGCTGGGTGGAGATGCCTCGTGCGCCTATCTGGTAGTCGCGTTGTGCGAGAGGCTGCACCAAATTCTGAGGTGCATGATGAACGAGCCGTGCGGTTTTATGCGAAATGAGAACAGGGGTATCCATTGATGACCTCTCGCTTTGAGCCGATACCCAACTCTTATGTCCGTTGAAGTGGGGAAATATACTGGATGTGAGTAAATCGACTCATGCATGCCGCGCATGATATGCAAACGCGTACGTCACCCTCCAAAGATGTCGAAAAATGTCGTTTTTGGAGGCTGACGTACACGTTTTGGACCCCCGGCATTCCAACAACGCCACGCCCGCATCCAGTCCCGACCGTTTACCGAGCAATAGGATCGCAATCGGCGCCGAACATGTACTATGTACGGGCATTGTCAAAATCCGTAACCCAAAGGACCCCATCTTGCCCGTCGTCGCTGCCATAACCATTACCTCACATGCCTCGGATGCCATGGTCGCTATTCCGTTTTGGCTCGAGATGTTCGCCGTTGTCGCCGCATCGATCTCGGGTGTACTGGTTGCGCGCGAGCACAAGCTCGACCTGGTGGGCGCGGTCGCGCTCGCGGTGGTCTGCGGTCTGGGCGGCGGTCTCTTGCGCGACATGACGCTGCAGGTGGGCAACGTCTACATCCTCAACCAGCCGATGGCACTCCCGCTTTCCATTGCCACGGCGGCCATCATCTATATTTTCCCGGCAATCGTTGACAAACCCGAAAAACTCATTCCCCTGCTCGACATCATCTCGGTCGGCATCTATGCGGCAACCGGCGCAGACAAGGCGCTGGTCTACGGCTTTGCGCCGGCGGTGTGCATCATGATGGGCTTTTTTACCGCGGTGGGCGGCGGCATGCTGCGCGACGGCTTTATGGGCGTGGTTCCGGGCATTTTCCAACGTACTAATTTTTATGCCATCGCCGCCATCGCCGGATCGACAAGCTATGTGTGTCTCGTTATGAGTGGCATCATGAGCAATGTCGCCGCGCTGGTCGTATGCGTTGTCGTGACCATGGGTCTGCGCTGGCTCTCGCTGCGCTTTGACATCAAAAGCCCCACCGAAGAAGATATCGCGCGCTTTTTGCACCGTAAAAAGTAGACAGCACAGCACGACCCTTCGAAATGCAACCGAGAGGTTCTTTTAGAGCGCCCACGCGTTGGGTACCCTGTTAGGTATATGCCGAGTATCTAACAAAGGATTCACTATGCCCTGCAATCAATTCCCGTCGAGCCAGCGCCGTAAAGCGTGGGGCCGCATCACCATCCTATTCGCGCTCATCGCGCTGGCGATCACCGTGCTTCCCACGGCGTCGTTCGCCGGCACGGACACCGCAGGCAATGTACTTGCGACCGACAATGACGCCAATCCGTCCGGCGTCGATGGTGACCTGTACTGGGCCGGCCAGGCCCTCAACTTGGACGATGCCTCCATCGGCCGCGATATTATCGCGGCGGGCGAGAGCCTATCGATTCGCGACTGCACCGTAGGCGGCGCCATTCGCCTGGCGGCGCGCACCATCGACATCGCCAAGACCACGGTTGATGGCAGCGTCACGGTGGCCGGCCAGCACGTTGTGCTCAACACCGGTAGCACCGCCAACTGTTTCTATGCGATGGGCGAGACGGTTGCTCTGCGCGGCTCCGCCAGGTCGGCAGCGCTTGCGGGCGACACGGTAACCATCGATGGCACCGTCGATGGCGATGTCGAGGTTTGGGCCGACAAGCTCATCCTGGGCAAGAACGCCCACATCACCGGCACCGTGAACGCGCACGTCTCCGAGGACCCCGAGCGCGCCGCGGGAGCCGAGGTCGGCGCGCTCAAGATCGACCGCACCGAAAACGAGGATACTTCCACCGTTAACGATGTCATCGGCGGCACCGTCGCCGCGGCGCTTTCCACCTGCTTTGTCGCCCTGCTACTCGAGCTCGTCTTTCCGCGCGCGACCGCCAGCGCCGCCGGCATGCTCCACCAGCGCCCCACGCCCCTGTGGGTGAGCGGTCTTCTGGGCACGATTGCTATCGTCCCCGCCGTCCTACTGCTGATTATCTCCATCGCTGGTCTATCGCTTGCCGGAGCCCTCATGTGCGGCGTTATCGGCATCGCATTGGTGTCGAACGCCTTTGCGGGGTGCGCGATCGCCCGCATGGTCGGACACAGCCAAAACCGCTACGCCATGGCAGCCGTGGGTGGCATCGCCGCAGGCGCCCTCACAGGGCTTCCCCTCGTAGGCGGCTTCATCAGCGGCGTGGCCTTTGTCTTTATGCTCGGCTACATCATCCAGATCATCTGGCGCAACGCCCGCCTCAAGCCGCAGCAGCCGACTAACACGCCGGGACTCCCCACCGCTTAGCAGCTAACCGCCACAAAGATGCCAAGCACCTTTGTGGCGGCGCAAACGAACCTGCCCCCTGCACCAAAAAGGGCGCCGACCATTACGGTCGACGCCCTTTCTTGTTAGACGCTATAAAGTCCAGCGCTTATTTGTTGACCTGACCGGCGCGGACGGCGGCCTTCTTGCGGTCGGTGGCGTTGAGCAGGCGCTTGCGCAGGCGGATGTTCTTGGGAGTAATCTCGACCAGCTCGTCGTCGGCGATGTACTCCAGCGCCTCCTCCAGCGAGAAGGTGCGGGGCGGCACCAGCTGCACGGAGATATCGGAGGTCGAGGAACGCTGGTTGCCCAGGTTCTTGGTACGCGCGATGTTGACGACCATGTCGCCAGCCTTGCTGCGCTCGCCCACGATCATGCCCTCATAGCACTCGGTGCCCGGCTCAACAAACAGCTGACCGCGCTCCTGCAGCGTACCCAAAGCGTAGGCAACGGCCTTCTCGGTGGTCATGGAGATCATGGCGCCGTTCTGACGGTTACCGATCTCGCCGGCGTAAGGACCATACTCCAGGAAGGTGTGGTAGAACACGCCCTCGCCGTGGGTGACGTTCATGATGCGGTTCTTAAGACCCATGATGCCGCGCGTCGGGATCTTGAACTCGAGGTGCGTCACGATGCCCGAGGTGTCCATGCTCGTCATGATGCCGCCGGAGGTACCGAAGACCTCAACGACCTTGCCCGAGTACTCGTCCGGGCACTCGACGACGGCCTGCTCAACAGGCTCCATCTTGTTGCCGTTCTCGTCCTTCTTAAACAGAACGCGGGGACGGCCGACCTGGAACTCAAAGCCCTCGCGGCGCATAGACTCCATCAGAACGGACAGGTGCAGAATGCCGCGGCCAGAGACCTCGACGCCGCTCTTGTCCTCGAGCTCCTCGATCTTCATGGTCACGTTGTTCTCGGCCTCGTTGAACAGGCGCTCCTTGAGCTGACGGGCGCCCACGATGTCGCCGTCGCGACCGACGAGCGGGGAAGTCGAAGCCTCAAAGACGATGGACAGGGTCGGCGGGTCGATCTCGATGGGCTCGAGCTCAACGGGGTTCTCGGGGTCGGTGTAGACATCGCCGATATCGGTGCGGTCGATGCCAACAACGGCGGCAATGTCGCCGGCGCCGACTTCCTGGCACTCAGTACGACCCAGGTAGTCAAAGGTAAAGAGCTGCTTGACGGTAGCGGTGGCGCTGGAACCGTCATTCTTGACAACCAGGATCTGGTCGCCCTGGTGGATGGTGCCGGAGTACACGCGACCGATGCCGATACGGCCAACGAAGTTAGAGTGGTCGATAGTCACGCACTGCATGGCCAGCGGGGCGTTCTCGTCAACCTCGGGCGCAGGCATGTCGTCGATGATCATGTCGAGCAGCGGGTACATGTCCATGTTGCCGTCGTTGGGATCAAGGCGGGCAAAGCCGTTCATGGCGCTGGCGTAGACCACGTGCTCCATGGCGAACTCAAGCTGGTCGTCGGTGGCGCCCAGGTCGGCCATGAGGTCCAGGCAGTCGTTGTAGGCCTTCTCGGGGTTAGCACCCGGACGGTCGATCTTGTTGATGACGATCATGATCTTAAGGCCGGTGTCGATAGCGTGACGCAGCACGAAGCGGGTCTGGGGCATGGGGCCCTCAAAGGCGTCGACCAGCAGCAGGGCGCCGTCGGCCATACGCAGCACGCGCTCGACCTCGCCGCCAAAGTCGGCGTGGCCCGGGGTGTCGATGACGTTGATCTTGACGTCCTTGTACTCGATAGAGATGTTCTTGGCGAGAATCGTAATGCCGCGCTCGCGCTCCTGGTCGTTGGAATCCAGGACGCGGTCCTCGACCTGCTGGTTGGCACGGAAGGCGTCCGTGGCACGCAGGAGCTTGTCGACCATCGTCGTCTTGCCGTGGTCGACGTGGGCGATGATGGCGATGTTCCTCAGATTGTCTACGCGCATGTAGTTCCCCTATCTTCTATCCATATACAAACGGCACGCGTATGCGGCCCGCCCAGCGATACAACGCTCAGCGGGAATATTGAGCCTTTTACCGAAAACTCGTTTATTTTAGCGATTTTAGATGAGAGGGGTTTCCTCACCTGCAGGTTCAGGGTCGCTCCACATAAAACCATCGCCGGCGCCCATGCCCTCATACAGCACATATGCCGAAAAACCGCTCTCGAGCGTAGTCTCAAAGAAGCTCACGAGCAGAGCATCGTGGTAGCCGCCGTCAATCTCGACGCAGCCGGTATAGCCGATGGCATAGCGGGCGATACGGCCCAGGCCCTCGTCCTTAAGGCCCATCTTGTGCTCGGAGATAAAGTTGGTGGCCGCCTCCAGGCACGCCTCTTCGCCGTCCTCATCGAGCGCCGCCAGATATCGGTTGGAAGCAGCGTCCTCGATCGCCACAACTACGCCCGGATTCTCGCCGGCGGCAAGGTCGTCCAAGAACGCACCAATCAGGTCACACACCATGGCGTCGAGCTCGGCGGAGACGTTACCGGCGTCCTGCATATCCTGTGCCATCTTTAGACCTTCCCATCGAGTCCGGCGTCGTTACAGTTCTTGTGCCTCGGCAGCGATCTTGGCGGCAGCGTCGCGGGCGCGCATCATGTCCGCCGCGCGCTTGTCGAGCACCTTGATCTGACTGGTCAGCATTACCGCATCGACCACACCCCAGATCACGAGGCCCGTAGAGATCGAAAACCCAAGCGCACCAACTGTACCACGAAGGCGCGAGCAGATTGCCGCGACAAGAGCGGAGACGACAACCATCTTGATAAACGAGCCGCGGCGCTCGCGAAGCGTGCGGGCCTGCGTCACATAGGCAATGCGAGCCGCCTCAGAAGCCTCCGAGCGCATCTGGGCCTCGCGCGCAATGGCCGCCGCCTCAGCCGACATACCGCCGGCCATCAGCGAACGCTCCGCAGCCTGGCCGCCCCACATTTAGAAGTCATCGGGGGAGAGCGTATGGACGAACTCGTCGAACTTCTCGAACTCCCGCTCGTCGTCAACTTCCTCGGCATGGGCAGAAACGGTACCCAGGCGATTCATGATGTCGTCCTCCACAAACATAGGGGCATTGCTGCGCACGGCAAGGGCAATGGCATCACTGGGACGCGCATCGATCTTATGCTCGTTGCCATCGGCCAACACGACAACCGTCGCGTAAAACACGGGCGGCTCGGCGCGAACGATTTCGATGCGTTCGAGCTTGGCACCCAGGGCGCCAACAGTATCGAGCAACAGGTCATGGGTAATCGGGCGCTCGGCGCGGCCGCTATCGATGCCGCGGCTGATGGCAGCGGCTTCAAACGAACCAGTTTGAATGGAAAGGGAACGCAGTGGCGCGGGCGAGTCCGATTTGCTGCAGCGCTCGCGAAGCACGATAAGCGATGGCACGGGACCGGCGGCCATGACGATGGTCTCTATGTCGACGCGAACCATGGAACACCTCCGGTACGTAGCGGTTAACACGCGGCAGTCCGCCGCATTGAATAGCTATACTACCCAAACTTTCGCACAGCACACAAAACCAAAATGAGATTTATCGCAGACAAGAAAAAAGCCCCGAGGCAACGCCCCAGGGCTCTTCACAGTTTTGATGGTGGACCTGACAAGATTCGAACTTGTGACCTCCCGGTTATCAGCCGGACGCTCTAACCAACTGAGCTACAGGTCCATCGCGCAAGGGATATATTAGACGAGTCGTTACGCGCGCGTCAACAACTTTTTTGAAAATCTTTGAAGGGTGTTCGCCCCGGTCGCACGGCGGCATGTGAAGTCGCCTGCTCGGACAGTCCTGACTCGCGCAGAGAGCACATTAAGTGCTCTCTGGCTCGTGCGGAACTCGCGATCGACTTCACATGCCGCCGTGCGACCGGGGCGAACACGAGTCCCAAGGTTTTCAAAAAAGCGGTCGGCGCGCAGTGCGCCGACCGCCGATATTTGGGGTCTGATATTTTCTACCAGCCAGGGCCTCTTACTCGTCGAGGAGATCTTCTGGCATGTCGTTGCCGTCGCCTAGATCGACAGGGGTTTCTTCGGAAGCAGAGCCGTTTTCTGTGGCTTCGCCTTCGGGCCTCTCTTTGGCGGCCGTCATGCGGGCTACGGCGCAGATGCGGTCGTTGTCGTCGACGGTCATCATCTTGACGCCCTGGGTAGCGCGGCCAGTCTGGCTGATCTCGTCGGTCTTGACGCGAATGACCGTCGCACCCTCCGTCACGATGAATAGCTCGTGCTGCGGGCCCACTGTCTTCATGGCCGCGAGGTTACCCTTACGCTCGGTCATTTGGATGGTGTAGACGCCCTGGCCGCCGCGATTCTGCTCCGGGTAGTCCGCAACCGGCGTGCGCTTGCCGTAGCCGCGCTCGGTGATGACGAACAGATCGCCGTTGCCGTTAGTGACTTCCATGCCCAGAACGCTCACGCCGTCCTTCATGCTAATGCCGCGAACGCCGCTGGTATCGCGACCGGTAGCGCGTACCTGCTCCTCGGAGAACATGATCGCCTTGCCCGCGGTGGTGGCCAGGATAATCTTGTCGCCCTCGCGCACGCGGCGCACGTTCAGCAGCGCGTCGTCGTCACGCAGGTTGATAGCGATCAGGCCGTCGCGACGGCTGCGGTCATATGCGCTCATCACGGTCTTCTTGACCATGCCGCTCTTAGTGGCAAACATCAGGTACTCGTCGGCCGGGAACTCGCGGCAGCTGATGACGCTCGCGATCTTCTCGCCGTCCTCAAAGGGCAGCAGGTTGACGATCGCGGTACCGCGCGCCTGGCGCGTACCCACCGGCAGCTCGTGCACCTTCAGGCGATAGACCTTGCCCTTGCTCGAGAAGAACAGCACGTACTCGTGCGTGGACGCGATAAACATCTCGTCGATAACATCGTCCTCTTTGAGGTTGACGCCCGACACACCCTTGCCTCCGCGCTTCTGGGCACGGTAGGCAGCCACCGGGATACGCTTAGCGTAGCCGGTGTGGGTGATGGTCACGACCATGTCCTCGTCGGCGATGAGGTCCTCGACATCCAGGTCCTTCTCAACCTGGCTGATCTCGGTGCGGCGCTTGTCGCCAAACTTCTTGGAGATCTCGCGCATCTCTTCCTTGATGACGCCCAGGATCTTCTCCTCATGCGCCAGCAGGTCCTCGTAGTAGGCGATGGCGCGGCGCAGGCCGTCCAACTCTTCTTGGATCTTGTCGCGCTCCAGGCCGGTCAGGCGGCGCAGCTTCATCTCGA
Source organism: Collinsella aerofaciens (assembly GCF_028209885.1). GTDB lineage: Bacteria > Actinomycetota > Coriobacteriia > Coriobacteriales > Coriobacteriaceae > Collinsella > Collinsella aerofaciens_BA. The sequence continues at coordinate 24,394 of NZ_JAQLEM010000013.1, forward strand.
GGATGGCCGTGGTCTGCTCGGGCGTAAAGCCAAAGCGCTCGATCAGGCGGCTGCTGGCCTCGGAGTCGGTCTGCGAGGAGCGGATGATGCTAATGACCTCGTCGATATGGTCAAGGGCCATCAGGTAGCCCTCGAGGATATGGGCACGCGCCTGGGCCTTCTTAAGGTCGAAGCGGGTGCGGCGGGTAACGACGTCGACCTGGTGGTCAATGTAGTGCTGCAGCATCTCGCGCAGGCTCAGGCATTTGGGAACGCCGTTGACGAGCGCCAGGTTGTTGGCGCCGAAGGTCGTCTGCAGCGAGGTGTACTTATACAGGTTGTTGAGCACGACCTGCGGAATGACGCCCTTCTTGAGCTCGATGACCAGACGGATGCCCTTCTGGTTGGACTCATCGCGCATATCCGAGATGCCCTCGATGCGCTTGTCGTTGACGAGCTGGGCAATCTTCTCCTGCAGGGTGCCCTTGTTGACCATGTAGGGAATCTCGGTGAAGACCAGGCGGCTGCGACCGGTCTTGGTGGACTCAACGTGTGCCTTGGCGCGCACGGTAATGGAGCCGCGGCCGGTCTCGTAGCTCTGCTTAATGCCGGCGCTGCCCATGATGATGGCGCCGGTGGGGAAGTCCGGACCGGGCATGATCTGCATGAGCTCGTCGACGGTGGCGTCGGGGTTGTCGATCAGGTAGCAGGTGGCCTCGATCGCCTCGGTGAGGTTATGCGGAGCGATGTTGGTGGCCATGCCGACGGCGATGCCCTGGCTGCCGTTGACCAGCAGGTTGGGGAAGCGCGCAGGCAGCGCCACGGGCTCGGCGAGCGATTCGTCGTAGTTGGGCTGCCAGTCGACGGTATCCTTCTGCAAGTCACGCAGCAGTTCCATGGCGGGCTTTGCCAGGCGGCTCTCGGTGTAACGCATGGCTGCCGCGCCGTCGCCGTCGATGTTACCGAAGTTGCCGTGACCGTCGATGAGCGGCGTGCGCATGGAGAACCACTGTGCCAGGCGGACCATGGCCTCGTAGACCGCAGAGTCACCATGCGGGTGGTACTTACCGATAACTTCGCCGACCGTCCAAGCTGACTTCTTGTGCGGGCGGTTGGGGTAGATGCCGCTCTCGTTCATCGCGTACAGAATGCGGCGGTGCACCGGCTTTAAGCCATCGCGCACGTCCGGCAGGGCGCGCGCTGTGATAACCGACATCGAATACTCGATGAACGATTGCTTCATCTCGCGACCGAACTCCGAAATCTGGAGCTGGCCGCCGTTGATATCCTCGCCGGCCGAGGCGCCGCGATCGACTTCGCCAAAGCTCTCCTCGAGCTCGGCGTCGTCTTCTTCCTCATCATCATCGGCATCGGGGTTATAGGCGTCCGGATCGCCGTCCTCGCCCTGCTCAGCACGGGCAAGCAGGCGCTTCAGATCATCGGGCATACCGGCATCGCCGGCCTCGTCCATACCCTCGTTATTGTTGATATCGTCTGCCACGTTACCTCCTCATGGTTTGCGTGGTCCATTAGTTCCCAACCACGGAGACGGCTTTTCCAGGTGCCACAGATTCGCCCGAAAGAGGAGGGAAGCGTACTTGGGTACGCGACCGACGATTGAGGGCGAAGGTGCGGTGGCTGGGAAAGCCGCAGGGATTAGGCGTCTAAGAATCGTGCGTCATGTGCATGCTTCTCGATGTACTCGCGGCGATAGCCGACCTCGGAACCCATCAGCTCGCGCACGGCTCGGTCCGCCACCACGGCGTCCTCGATCGACACACGCTGCAGGATGCGGGTCTTGGGATCCATCGTCGTCGAGGCAAGCTGCTTGGGGTCCATCTCGCCCAGGCCCTTGTAGCGCTGGACGGTATAGCCCTTGCGCTTTTTGGTGATCTTGCCGTCCTTGGCCTTGCCGTCCTCGTCGTTATCGTCGGGGTTCAGGCCCAGACTCTGGATGGTGTCGCGCAGGATCTCGTCTTCGGGCTGGCGTCCATTGGGATACACGTAGTGGATCTTGTTGCGCACCTTAATGCCAAAGATGGGCGGGCAGGCAACATAGACGTAGCCGGCATCGATCAGCGGACGCATGTACTTGTAGAAGAACGTCAGCAGCAGGATGCGGATATGCGCACCGTCGACGTCTGCATCGGTCATGATGATGATCTTGTGGTAGCGCGCCTTGGTGATATCAAAGTCGCCGCCGTCGCCGGCACTCGTCGTGACGCCGCAGCCGATCGCGGTAATCAGCGACTGGATGGTGTCACTCGAGAACGCGCGATGGTCACCAACGCGTTCGACGTTCAAAATCTTGCCGCGCAGGGGCAGAATCGCCTGGATGTCTCGGCGACGGCCGTCCTTGGCCGAACCGCCTGCCGAGTCGCCCTCTACAATGAAGAGCTCGGTCAGCTCGGCATCGCGCACCGAGCAGTCGGCGAGCTTACCGGGCAGGGACGCCGTCTCGAGCAGGCTCTTGCGGCGGGTCGCCTCGCGCGCCTTGCGGGCGGCGTTGCGCGCCTTGCAGGCCTGTTGCGCCTTCTTGACGATCTCGCGGGCGGGCTTGGGATGCTCCTCCAAGTAATCGGCGAGGCCGTCGGTCACGATCTTGAGCGTGAGCGCGCGCATATAGGAGCTGCCGAGCTTGGCCTTGGTCTGGCCCTCAAACTGCGGGTCGGGCAGCTTGACCGAGATAACGGCCGAAAGGCCCTCGCGTACATCGTCGCCGGTCAGGTTGGCGTCTTTTTCCTTGAGCAGGTTCTGTTTGCGCGCGTAGTCGTTGATCACGCGGGTGAGCGCGGTGCGGAAGCCCTCAAGGTGCATGCCGCCCTCGGGGGTGTAGATGTCGTTGGCAAACGACATGACGTTCTCGCCGTAGCCGCTATTCCACTGCAGGGAAACCTCGACCTCGCCCATCTTGGCCACAGGTGCGTCCGGGTCCGATTTACCCTCGATATAGATGGGCTCCTTAAAGGCCTCGGGGACGTCCTTGCCCTCGTTGAGGAACTTGACGAAGTCGATGATGCCGCCCTCGTAGCAAAACTCCTCCACGTGGGGAGTCGCCTCGCGCTCGTCGGTCAGCACGATTTTGAGGTTCTTATTGAGGAACGCCGTCTCCTGCAGACGGTTGTGCAGCGTATCGAAATCGTAAATGCAGGTCTCGAAGATCTCGTCGTCGGGCCAGAAGGTGACGGTGGTGCCCGTCGAATCCGAGGTGCCCACGACCTCCATCTTCTTGACGGTCTTGCCGCGCGAGAACTCCATCTCGTAGGTGTTGCCGTCGCGACGAACCTGAACGACCACGCGCTTGGACAGTGCGTTGACGACGGAGATGCCCACGCCGTGCAGGCCGCCCGAGACCTTATAGGCCGAGTTATCGAACTTACCGCCGGCGTGCAAGATCGTCATGACAACCTCGAGCGTCGGAATCTTTTTAACAGGGTGCTCGTCGACGGGGATGCCGCGCCCGTTGTCGACGACCGTGATGGAGTTGTCGGCGTGGACCGTCACCTGGATCTCGGTGCAGAAACCGGCCATGGCCTCGTCGACGGAGTTGTCAACGATCTCCCACACCAGGTGATGCAGACCGCTGGCGCTCGTCGAGCCGATATACATGCCCGGGCGCTTACGAACGGCCTCGAGACCTTCGAGAATCTTAATCTCGCCGCCATCGTAATCGTTTTCGTTTGCCACACGTCCTCCTTCAGTCAAGAAAATGTGTACAGCCTTACTAGTTTATCGTAAAAAAATACCCTCGGGAACGAGGGTATTTGGCTCTACAAGGCCACCAGATGCGATTTAAGGCTCTTTTTTGCTTTGCACGCCCTTGGCCCACTCGGCACTGGCTCTCATGGCGTTCTCGAGGGCCTCGCGCAGTTTTTGGTCTTCGATGGGCGCCACTTGGCGCTCAATCTCGGTGCGCTCGGCCTCACTTAGGTCAGCATGCGGAGCCGGCGGGCGCTCGGCCACGGCAGGACGCAGACGCTCTTTGGCAGCGGGCGGCGTGTGACCGGGCGCGGTGGTTTTGAACACCAGGCCATCCACATGCGCACCGGCGCGCTCCATGCGCGCGCGGATGATCTCGCGCAACAGCGTCATTTCCTGCGTCCACGAGGGCGAATCGAGATATACCAGCAGCTCATTGGACTCGGGCAGGTAGCGCAGGCCCGTCACATGCCGCCCCTCGCGCGTGCCCGAGCACACCGCGTTCCACGCGCGATAGACCGCGCGAGATTCCTCTGCAGCCTCCATCTGCGCGCGGCGCTCAGGCGTCGCGGCCGCCAGGATGCGCTGACGCTCTGCGTTCAAAAATCCACTGAAGGCAACCGTTTCGCTCTCGCGCTCGTAATTAGCACGTCTCACCCATGCTCACCACCTTGGCTCGATCAAGCAGGTCATCGGTAAAGTACCCCAGGTTGGTCGTGGTTATGACCGTCTGGATATCATCGCCGATCAACCGTAGAAAAGCACCGCGGCGCTCGCCGTCGAGCTCGCTCATCACGTCGTCCAAAAGCAGCAGCGGGGCGGTACCCAGGACATCGCGAGCCACGGCCACCTCCGCCACCTTCCAGGCCAGCACCAACGTTCGCTGCTGTCCTTGGCTGGCAAACGAACGGGCGGAGCGACCCGCCACGGTAAACTCAATCTCATCGCGATGCGGTCCCACCAACGTCACGCCGCGGCGAATTTCCTCGTCGGCGTGTTCATCAAGGGCAGCCAGCATGCGCTCGTACGCCCAGCCCTTTAGCTCTTCGCGATCCTCGACCTGGGGCAAATCCCCCAGTGTGGACGTATAGGTCACGTTGGCAGCCTCACCGGATGCCACTTGCCCGTAGGCAGCGTGCACATGGCCCGCCAGCCGGTCGAGCAGGGCCAACCGGTGCACGAGCAGGGCCGAGCCCGCGCGGGCAATCGAATCATTCCACGCGCCGAGCATCTCGCGGCAGCACCAGGTCTCCTTAAGCAGGGCATTACGCTGGGTCACGCAGCGCCCATAGGTGCTCGCAAGATCGGCATAGCGTGCGCTCAGTTGCATGCCAAAGTCATCGAGGGCGGCGCGGCGCACACTGGCACCTCGCTTAACCATGTCCAGATGGTCGGGGCAAAACAGCACGCTCGGCAGAACCCCGCGCACACCGGCGGCAGAGCACCTCTTGCCGTTGCGGCTAAACGAGCGCTTACCGTCCTCCGCGCTCAATCCCATATCAAGCACGCGGCCGTCGCCCTCGAGCCTCAGCTCGACCTTGCACGAGCCCACGCCGTCATGGACGAGCTCGGCTGCGGTCGGATGCCTAAACGAGGCGCCGCTCGTCAGCAGCTGCAGTGCCTCTATGAGATTGGTCTTTCCCGCCGCGTTGGGTCCCGCAAGTATCGTCACGCCCTCGTCCAGGGCAAGGCGATAGCTCTCGAAACTGCGGTAGTGCGCGACGGAAAGATCGCGGGCGAACATGGTCATGGCGCAGCGCTAGATGCGGACCGGCATGACCAGGTACAGGTAGTTGATCTTGTCGTAGGACTTGAAGATGCCCGCCTGCGAGTAGCTCTTGAGCTCCAGCGTGATCTCCTTCTCCTTGGACAGGGCATTGAGGCAGCCGAAGATGTAGTGGTAGTTGAAGGCGATGGTACCCGACTCGCCCTCGGCCTCGACATCGATCGTCTCCTGCGCCAGATCCTGGTCGTTGGAGATGGAAGACAGGCCCATCTGGCCGTTCTCGACGTCGATCTCGAACTTGACGGCGGGGTTGGCGCTCGCGATAACGGCCACGCGTTTGAGGGCGGCATTGAAGGCGGCCACATCGATCTTGACACTCGTCACGCACGAATCGGGGATGAGCTGCCTGTAGTTGGGATACATGCCCTCGATGCGGCGCGACACGTAGGTGGTGTTGCCGGCCTCGAAGACGACCTGGGTGTCGGTAGCCCCGATCATGATGGTCGCCTGGCTGGCCATGATGTTCAGCGCGTCGTTAAAGGCGTCAGCCGGAACGTTGAGCTCAAAGGAACCCTCGAGGGTCGAGGTCTCAACCTGCGTATCGCACACGGCCAAGCGGAAGGAATCGGTCGCCACCAGACGCACGGTGTTGTTCTCGACCTTCATGTGCACGCCGCCCAGGATGGGGCGGGCCTTGTCGGTCGAGGTGACGCGCCATACGCGCCCGACCATCTCGGACAAGATATCGGTCGGCAGCTCCACGGCACTCTCGATGGCATAGGCCGGAAACTCGGGGAAGTCATTGGCATCGAGCGTGTTCAGCCTAAAAGAGCTCTTCTCGCAACCAATCAGCACCTGGCGCTCGGACAGCTCAAAGGTGACCGGGGCATCGGGGAGGGTCTTGGTGATATTGGAGAGCATCTTACAGGGGATAACCATCTCGCCCTCTTCTTCGACATGCGCCGCGATGCGATGACGGATCGAGATGGTGTAGTTAGAGGTCTGGAATTCCAAGATGCCGTCTTGCGCCTTGACGAGCACGCCCGACAGGATGGGAAGGGTGGATGCCGAAGCGACACCCTTCATAACGACGCCGATGGCTTGTGTGAGCGAGCTCTGGCTGACGGTGAACTTCATCTTTTAATACCTTTCTATAGATATAAATATCTTAATAATAGTAATAGCACTGACGAAACTGTTGATTATTCCCAAAGACGCAGGTCAGACCCAGAAAGAGAATCGACAGCAACCTGTGTGCAACAGGGGTGGTTTTCCACGTTCAAAACCTGCGCAAAACTTTTCATCACCGCGGGTTGGGTTTTAGACACCTTATGCCCGTGGTTTCGACAAGTTTTCAACAGGTGTCTCTATTTCCCTACGAGCGCAGTGTAATTTTATCGCGCAGCGACTTGAGGTCTTCGGTGACGGTGCGGTCTTCCTGGATCATCTTCTGGACCTTTTTGTAGCTCGTGCTGACGGTCGAGTGGTTGCGGTTGCCAAATTCGGCGCCCACCGCCGTGGTCGTCATTTCGCACATCTCGATGGCCAGGTAGATAGCGATATGGCGTGCTTTGGCGATATTGGCGTTGCGACGCGGGCCGATGAGCTCCTCGTGTGTCACGCCGTACTGCTCTTCGATGACGGACTGAACCGTCTGGACGTTGATCTTTTTGGCCGATGTGTCGAAGTACTGGCTGGCGATGGCATCGATATCGTCAAAGGTGAGCTCTCCGCCCTCGCGCTCGCGGTCGCCCGCCTCGCCGGCGCAGCGCTCGCAAAAGCTCTCGAGTTCGCGGATGTTGGTGCCCGAGACCTCGGCCATGTGTTTAAAGTGCTCGTCGGTCAGATGCCCGCCGTCGCCCCCATAGGCCGCCAGCAGCGAGTCGTCGCCCGCCTCGGGAGCGGCGACGATGGTGTTCTCGTAATAGCGCTGCAAGATCTTGTATTTCATCTCGTAGCTGGGCTCTGCGACCAGGCAGAGCATTCCGGCGTTGAAGCGGCTGGTCAGACGCTCGTCCATGCTCAGGTCCTTGGGGGCGCGGTCTGCCGCGATGACGACCTTCTTGTTGTTGCGGATGAACTCGTCCATGAGCTGGAAAAAGTAGTCCACACTCGCGCGCTTGCCGATGATGTTTTGGATGTCATCGATGATGAGCACGTCCACGCCGTGGTACGCCTGCATGATGGGGGCGTTGCTCTTCTTTTGACGGTCGAACTCGGTCATCAGGTCGTCCAGATATGCCTGGGAGTTGGCATACTTGACCTTGATCTCGGGCGACTTCTCGGCGAGCTCGTTTTTGATGGCGAGCAGCAGATGGGTCTTGCCCAGCCCCGATTTGCCATAGATGAACAGGGATGTGCATGTGCCGCGCTCGTCCGCGAGGGCGGCAAACTTGAGTGCCGAGCGATAGGCATGGCTGTTCTCGGGGCCGTAGACAAAGTTCTCAAAGGTAAATTTTGAGTTCGCGGCGAGCGGGGCTCCATCCGTATTCTGCTCGGCCGGCACGGTCGGTGCTGGCATGGGTGAAGCGGGGGCCGCAGCTTGCGTGGATTTAGTCGGCGCTCCGCCCTTCATCTGGTTCATCATGCGACGAAAATCGTCGGCCGAGAGCGTGTTCTTGATTGCAATGCCCGAATCCGCGCCCGCCGCTGCGTCGTGAGCGATGGGCATGTGCGCGACGGGCGCGTTCGTTGGCGTCGCCGCCGCGGTCGGCAACGGTGCCATGGTTTCACGGGAAACATCGCTGTGCTGGTGCTCGACCGTCGACGCGTCGCCTGCGGAGGCCGGCACCGCCGGGGAAGCAGCGGGAGCCGTGGCGGGCGCCGTGGCGGGCGCCGTGGCGGCAGCGGATTCCGTCGCGGCGCCTTGCGGTGCCACGATGTCGAGCGCGATCGGTGCAAAGGCGATTTCTTCCAGATAGGCCTCAATAGTCGGCTGATGCTTTTTGAGCTGCGCGATGGCAAAGCGCGAGGGGGCCTCGATCGTGAGCGTATCTTCGGTCAGGCTTATGGCGCGCGATTGCCCCAGCATGTTGATGAGGCGTGCATCTTGGCCGTCGCGCTGGCAAAAGGCGATGGCATCCCCCAGGATGATGCTTGCTTCCTCGTCCACTGTCTCCCCCGTTCTTTAGCTCTGAGCTCGCACGCGAGCGGCGCCGAGTTCGGTCAGATGGTATTTCTGGCCATGCTTGATGACCAAGCCGGCCTGCGCCAAGTCATTGAGCGTGCGTGACCAAGTGGGGGCCGAGTTTCCAAACGCCCTCGCCAGATCGGTTGCACCGCACGCTTGATTTTGCGCCAGATAGCCCAGCGCGGCGTTGCCGCGATCGCTTACGAACACGTCCGGTTGTGGCTGCGCATGCTGATTTGCTGCATTAGGATACATCATTTGAGCTGCTGGTTGTTGAGAACTCTGCATCGGTGGCATTTGCTGTTGAAAACTTTGAGGCCACTGTTGGTAAGGCTGCGGAGGCATCTGCTGGGCCCAGGGGTTGTACTGCTGCTGCGGCATCTGCTGGTACGGCTGCTGATATCCTTGCTGGTACTGCTGCGGGAACTGCTGGCCGTACCCCAGTGGCGGCATCTGCTGATATGGATATCCTTGTTGGTACGGCTGATAGCCCATTTGCTGGCCACCCGGTGCGCCCGTCGCCTGCTGCATTGCTGCTGCATCCTGATCCGCCAGCGGCACGGCCTCTGGCATGCTTGGCGGCATCGACATCGATGCCGCTTGGGGTTCTTGTGTAGGAGGCATTCCGGGCTGCTGCATCTGTCCCACGGTGGGCTGCATCTGCTGCGTTGCCATGGGCTGCTGCGCAAAAGCTCCCGGCAGGGGATATGTGGGCTGCTCCGTCTCGGGCCGCACGGCAGCGCCGCGTCCGCCGGCACGCTCGATTTCCTGCACGCGTTTAGGGTTCAGGCTTACCGTAACCACGGTGCCGTTGCCCATGTTGTCCTCGATGGATACGGCACCGCCGGCGTTTTCCAAATACTCCTGCACCATGGGAAACCCTGCTCCGGTTCCACGGATATAGCGCTTCATCTTGCTGTTTGCGCTGGTAACGCCAAAGTCGAAAGCACGTTCCTTGTCGTCGATGCCGGGTCCTTGGTCAGCAAAGCGGATGGTGTCTCCGCCGTCCAGAATCGAGATGATGGGCTCGGCAAAGTGTGCGTGGATAAAGTTTTCGACAATCTCGCGGATGACCATGAGCGAGATATGGCCACCTTGTTCTTTCATGCACTGGTAGACGGTGTTGGTAGTCTCTTCCAAATACGTGCGGACATCTTGCGGATCAATGACGATCACACGCGGTGTCGACAGCATGTCGTCATAGACGGCGATACGCGCGGCGTACATGGCTTTTGGCGCCTGCGTGGTCGTCTGCTCGCCTTCCGCACGCTCTTCGCGCACGCCGGTGATGTGCTCGTTGTCGGGTGCCGGGTCTCCGGAATCGACCATGGTGTAAAAGTCGTCAGACATGCCGCTCACAATCTTTCAAAAGGTTTCGGACAAATAGTAGCTCACCGTGCAACGTTTCTCATCTTTCGACAACTTTTCAAAACTTGTTGAAAACTTTGGAAAACGGGCGAAAAGTTCTCAACATTGCCAACATGACCTGTTGAAAACTCGATGAAATATCGTGAAAGGTTGCCATGAGGCGCAAATTTCGGTTGTGCTTATGGGGGAACCGTGTGAACTGCGCAACCTTTTACCTTTGATTTCTTGACATTTGAACATTGATTTCCCTACAATCTTCAAGCTCACGTGTCTATATCTGCGTCCGCGTCCCCGCGGACACTCGAAATGCAGCAGGAGGAACTTAAGATGAAGCGTACGTATCAGCCTAATAAGCGTAAGCGTGCCAAGACCCATGGCTTCCGTGCCCGTATGGCCACTAAGGGTGGTCGTGCCGTGCTCGCCCGTCGTCGCGCCAAGGGCCGCAAGCGTCTCACTGTCTAGCAGCGATACACACATCTCGCATGAAGACTATTAAGTCTCGGCAAGATTTCGAGCATGTGTTCAGTCAGGGGCGTCGTTTCAATCACCCTCTGATTCGAATGACCATATGTGAATCGGTTGGCGAAGGCGACTCCGGAAGGGTCGCCTTCGTTGGTGCTAAGCGACTCGGTTGTGCCGTCGTGCGTAACCGATCTAAGCGTGTGATGCGCGAGGCCGCCCGCAGCTGCGGATTTCCCGTTGCGGGTTATGACATCATCTTGTTTGCAACTCCCAAGACGAGGGTTTCCTCGCCGCAGGAGATGGACAAGGCGTTGCGTTCGCTTATGAAGCGCGCCGGCGTTGCCGGGGAGGAGCGATGAGCAATCACGTTTTGCGACGTGTTGCCATCGCTCCTATTCGCATATATCAACAGGTTATTTCGCCCTTATTGCCTGACGCCTGCATTTATTACCCAACGTGCTCGCAATACGCCATCCAGGCGATTGAGAAGCACGGTGTTTTGAGAGGCTGCTGGCTTGCCGTGAGGCGCATCGCTCGTTGCAATCCCCTGCACGTCGGCGGTTATGACCCTGTGCCCTAGCGGGCACTCGCTATCGGAGGAAAACTTACATGTGGGATTGGATCGTTAACATCCTTTTCGAGCTGCTCAAGCTCATCCAGACCTTTGCGGTCGACTGGGGCCTGTCCATCATCATCCTGGTGGTCATCATCCGTCTGCTGCTGACGCCGCTCATGCTCAAGTCGACCAAGTCGACGGCTCGCATGCAGGTGCTGCAGCCCAAGATGCTCGAGATCCAGGAGCGCTATGCCGACGATCCCCAGCGTCAGGCCGAGGAGATGCAGAAGTTCTACAGCGAGAACAAGTTCAACCCCATGGCTGGCTGTCTGCCGCTGCTGATTCAGATGCCTATCCTGTTCGCCCTGTTTACATTGCTGCGCAACCTGCCGCAGTACTTTAACGACGGCACGTTCTCGTTCTTCAACATCCTGCCCGACCTGACCACCACGCCGAGTGCTTCCTTTGCCGATGGCTTTATGGTTGCACTGCCTGCGCTGGTTTGCCTTATCCTGTTCGCCGTCCTGACCCTGATTCCGCAGCTCTATATGTCGCGCAACCAGACCGGCCAGCAGGCTCAGAGCATGCGTATGATGGCCGTTGTCATGACGGTCATGATGCTTTGGATGGGCTGGAGCCTTCCCGTTGGTGTTCTGCTGTACTACGACGTCTCGTCTGCTTGGCAGGTTATCCAGCAGATTTTTGTGACGCAGAAGGTCATCGACAAGGCGAAGGCCGATGAGGAGGAGCGTCTTAAGAACGCTCCGCTGCAGGTTGAGGTCACTCGTCGAGAGAAGAAGCCGCGCCCGCACAAGAAGAAGTAGTGGGATATCAATCTTATTTAGGTACCTAACTTTTGGAGTACGTTATGTCTGAAGAGATCATCGAGGATATGCTTGAGGAGGTTGCCCCGCAGGTCGCGGGCGATTATCCCGAGATTGCACAGCGCTACAAGGCTGGTGAAGAGCTGACCGATGAGGAGCTCGACACCATTGCCGATGTTGCTATTTCCATCCTGCGTTCCATCCTTTCGCACTTCGATGCCGCCAACTCTCCTATCGATGAGTATGAGGGCGACGAGGGTGAGCTGATTTTGGATGTAACGGCTCCCGACCTTGCTGTTCTCATTGGCCGTCATGGTCGCACCCTTGATGCCCTTCAGGTTATGTTCTCTTTGCTGGTGAGCCGCAAACTTGGCTTTAGGTATCCGGTTGTAGTGGACGTCGAGGGATACAAGAGCCGCCGTCAGGACAAGGTTGCCTCCATGGCTCAGTCTGCTGCCGAGCGTGCCATTCGCACTCATAAGAGTGTTTCGCTTCCGCCCATGAATGCCTACGAGCGTCGACTGGTTCACATTGCACTTCGTGGCAATGATGCCGTCGATACTCATTCTGAGGGTTCTGACCCTGATCGCCATGTGGTGATTGTTGCTCGATAATCTACTCGAGTTTATGCTAAGGGGACGTGGTTTCCACGTCCCCTTTTTTTGTCAAAAGTTCTCGATACGCTGATTTTTGTCAGAAAGGAGCTTTCGTTGTTAGTACTTACTGATCAGCAAGCTGACGAGATGTTGAGTCGTCTAGCTTTCTATTGCAAAGAGTATTCCTTGAGCGTAACTGATGTTGAGCTGAGGAAATGTATTCAGCATTTGGATTTGGTTCTAGAAACAAATAAGACAACCAATCTCACCCGTATTCTTAACGTAGAAGATGCTGCAGTACTTCATATCCTTGACTCACTTGTTTTGCTCCCCTATATCAACAAGGCTCCTGAGGGAGCTTTGCTCGATATGGGAACAGGTGCGGGCTTCCCTGGTATTCCATTAACCATAACCACGCATCGTAAAGCTACTTATATTGACTCTGTTGGCAAGAAGGTTGATGCGGTAAATTCCTTTGTCCATGCTCTTGGATTGAAACATGCCCATGCGGTTCATGATCGTCTTGAAGAATATGCTCGAAGCCATAAGAAGCAGTTCTCCGTTGTAACCGCCCGCGCACTGGCCCCTCTACCGATTCTTGTTGAGTATGCGGCTCCGTACCTGAAGGATGGAGGGCTATTTGTTATCACCAAGGGCAATCCTTCGGATGAGGAGCTTGCTTCCGGCATGTCAGCAGCTAAGATTTGCGGCTTCACTTTGCTTCTGAATGACGCAATTGATTTGCCTGAAGGCTTGGGTCACAGGGAGTTCATTGTTCTTAAGAAGAGTCATTCAGCATCCGTTTCATTGCCTCGTGCAAATGGCATGGCAAAGAAGAATCCGCTTGCCTAGATGTTTCACGTGAAACATAATGGATACTAACAGCTTGCAGTGTTTCACGTGAAACATAGCAGTTGCTATCGATTCGGAATGTTTCACGTGAAACATCCTCCGTTTGACAGCTTTAATACACACCAGGAGGGACCGTGGGATTTCGCGACGTTAAGCGTTCTAAGAGCGCAAAAGACACGCGTATCATTGCAATCATCAATCAAAAAGGCGGCGTCGGTAAGTCAACGACGGCTGTAAACCTTGCAGCAGCACTGGGTGAGCAGGGTCGTAAGACACTGATTGTCGATTTTGATCCGCAGGGAAACAGCACCAGTGGATTCGGAATTGAAAAAGAAGACCTTGATCACTGCATCTATGATGCATTGTTGAATGATGTGCCGGCAGAATCGCTTGTTCTTGATACAAATTGCAAAAAGGTATTCGTAATTCCGGCTACAATTCAGCTTGCAGGCGCGGAAATTGAACTCGTAAGCGCAATTGCTCGTGAAACCCGCCTCAAAGATTTGCTTGAGCCGATTCAGGACGAGTTCGATTTTATTTTCATTGACTGCCCTCCTTCGCTCGGCCTGCTTACTATCAACGCTTTGACCGCAGCAGACAGCGTTTTGATTCCGATCCAGTGCGAGTATTACGCACTCGAGGGCGTTACGAAGCTGCTTGAGTCAATGAAGATGGTCAAATCTCGTCTGAACAAGGGCTTAGACACCTACGGTGTGCTTATGACCATGTATGACTCGCGTACTTCTCTATCGAATCAGGTTGTTGAGGAGGTTCAATCGTACTTTGGTGATAAGGCATTTAAGACGTTGATCCCCCGTACGGTTAAAATCTCCGAAGCTCCGTCTTTTGGGGAACCGGTAATTACCTATGCACCTCAAAATAAGGGTGCAAAAGCATATATGAACCTTGCAAAAGAGGTGATCAAGCGTGCCTAGTGTAAAGAAACGTGGCGGATTGGGACGTGGACTCAATGCTTTGGTCTCAGAGGCCGAGTATGAGACCGGTGGTTCGGCTGCATCGGCTTCGAATGCCGCATCTGAAACAAAACTACCTATTGAGGATATCGTTCCCAACCCTAATCAGCCGCGAATTCACTTTAACGAAACTGAACTTCGTGAGTTGAGCGAATCAATCCAAGAACATGGCGTCTTGCAGCCGCTTTTGGTTCGCAAGCATGGAAACGGCTATGAGATCATCGCTGGTGAGCGTCGTTACCAAGCGTCAAAGCTTGCTGGTCTTGAGGAGCTGCCTGTCATCATTAAAGATGTTAATGATGAAGAGATGCTGGCTCTTGCTCTGATCGAAAACCTTCAGCGTTCTGATCTGAATCCCGTCGAAGAGGCTAAGGGCTATCGCCAGCTTATCGATGCCAGCGGTATGACCCAGGAGGCATTGTCGAAGGCAGTCAGCAAGTCACGCTCTGCAATTACAAACTCGCTGCGCCTTCTCGATCTCCCTGAAGTTGTTCAGCAGATGATTTTTGAGGGCAAACTTACTGCTGGTCATGCACGTGCGATTCTTGCAGTTCCCTATGAGGACGCTCGAATTCGACTTGCAGAGAAGGTTGTTGCAGAGGGCCTTTCCGTAAGAGCGACAGAAAATCTTGCTCCGTTGTTTTCTGCCGGAGAGACACCTAAGACGCCGAGGCCTGCAACGCCTCAGTCTTTTAAAAAGGCTGCCCGCGTGCTTCGTCAGGTTTTTAATACCAACGTGCGTGTTAAGAGCTCGCGTGGAAAGAATAAGATTGAGATTGAGTTTAAAGACGAGGAAGAGCTCTCTCGTATTCTTGGCGAAATGATTCAGTTTGATCAAGGAGGCCAAGATGAGGAATAGGATTATAACTGCGATTGCATTGGCGACGACTGTCGCGGCTGGTGCCTTTGCTGGCTATAAGATCGCGACAGACGATGAACTTCGAGGTCGTTTGCTTCGTAGTGCGCAAGATATTGTCGATACATCCAAGAAGAAAATGGATGTTATGACAGAAGATGTTGCCATGCGTACGGCTCAGGTAACGAAGAATCCCAAGATTAATCAAGGTTGGGTTAGTAACCAATGGGAAAATGTAGGCTATTAGGTACCTAACAATTACTTAGCATATTTTGAGGGGTCCTTGTCTGATTCACGAGGCAAGGACCCCTTATTTTGGCCGTAAAAAATGGGACAGGTAGCAGCTGATTCAAAATTAAGGTCAATAAATAAAACGGCCCCGGTTGCATCTCCTGTAACCGGGGCCGTTCGATGTTTCACATGAAACGTTTTGGGGTGCGACTCCCCTATGCGTTCTTCTGAACTTTGAAGCGCTGCTTCAGCTGTCCGCAAGCGGCGTCAATATCGTTACCACGGGAGTTACGAATCGTGGTCTCGATGCCACGGGACTCAAGACGACGCTGAAGATCCTCAACCTTATGAATCGGCGACGGCTTGAGCGGGCTGCCCTCGATGTCGTTAAGCTGAATCAGGTTAACGTGGCACAGCGTTCCCTCGCAGAAGTCGCAGAGCGCCTGCATCTCGGGATTCGTATCGTTGACGCCTTCGATCATGGCATACTCATAGGTCGGGCGGCGGCCGGTCTTCTCGGTGTAGAGCTGAAGCGCTTCGTGAAGGCGAAGCAGCGTGTACTTCTTAACACCGGGCATGAGCTTATTTCGCGTCGACTGGATGGCGGAATGCAGAGAAACGGCAAGCGTGAACTGCTCGGGGATGTCGGCAAATTTGCGAATACCGGGAATAACGCCACTGGTAGAGACAGTGAGGTGACGAGCGCCGATACCGATGCCATCGGGGTCGTTGAGGATTCGCAGCGCCTTGAGAACCTCGTCGTAGTTGGCAAACGGCTCGCCCTGGCCCATGAAGACAACGCTCGTGGCGCGCTCGCCAAAGTCGTTGGATACATGAAGTACCTGGTCGACGATCTCTTGAGCGGTCAGAGAGCGCTTGAGGCCGTTGAGACCGGTAGCGCAAAAGGCACAGCCCATGCCACAGCCTGCCTGGGTGGAAACGCAGACGGAAAGCTTGTTACGACGGGGCATGCCGACGGTCTCGACGGAAACGCCGTCGTGGTACTCGAGCAGATACTTGCGAGAGCCATCTTTGGAAACCTGCTTGGTGAGTTCAGTCGGCGTGTCAAAGGCAAAAGCCTCTTTAAGCTGCTCGCGGAAAGCCTTGGGAAGGTTGGTCATATCGTCAAACGAACAAACGTTCTTCTCAAAGACCCATTCGATGAGCTGCTTCGCGCGGAAGGCGGGCTGGCCAAGTTCGGCCACAAGCTCGCGAATATCGTTTTGGCTCAAGTCGCGAATGTCCTGAGATTTAGTCCTGGGATTCATGGAAGCCTTTCGATTTTGGGGAAACGTAGAGGGTATCGCTACAATATGGTATCAGCTGCAGAAATTATAGAGGAGGAGTCTGCCCATGCCGGGTAAAAGCCTAGAGAACATGCACGTAGCGGTCTTGGCGGGCGGTCATTCCGCTGAGCGCGAGATCTCGCTCAATTCGGGAAAGAACGTTGTAGTGGCACTGAAGGAAGCCGGCTACGCCTCGGTGGAGCTGCTTGATACGGCCGCTGATGACTTTATGGTAACCATGGCGACCGGCGGCTTTGACGTGGCGTTTATCGCCATGCACGGTGCCGGCGGCGAGGATGGTGCCATGCAGGGCGCCATGGAGACCCTGGGTATCCCCTACACGGCCTCGGGCGTGCTTGCTAGCGCCTGCGGTGCCGACAAAGAGGTCTCTAAGCTCCTGTACGCCAAGGCGGGCATTCCCATTGCCCCCGGCCTTGCGCTCGAGGTGGGCGATGAAGTCGATATCGATCATATCGTCGAAGTTTGTGGCGAGCGCAGCTTTGTGAAGCCGGCCGTCAACGGTTCCAGCTATGGCATTTCCCTGGTCCATGAGCCCTCCGAGCTGCCCGCGGCAATTGCCAAGGCGTTTGAGTACGGCGACAAAGTGCTGGTCGAGAAGTGCATCGAGGGTACCGAGATCACCGTCGGCGTGTACGGCGAGGACGACGTGCGCGCCCTGCCGATTGTCGAGATTCGCAAGCCTGAGGACTGCGAGTTCTACGATTTGGACGTGAAGTATGTCGACCCTACGGACATCCATCGTATTCCGGCGCAGATTTCACCCGAGAATTACGCTCGCGCTCAGGAGCTTGCCTGTGCTGCTCACAAGGCCCTCGGTTGCCTGGGCATCTCGCGCAGCGATTTTATCGTGAGCGAGGACGGCCCCGTCATCCTCGAGACCAATACCATTCCCGGCATGACCGATACGTCGCTGTATCCGGATGAGATTCGCCACACCGACGACATGACGTTCCCGCAGGTCTGTGACAGCCTGATTCGTATGGGCCTTCGTCGAGCGGGCATTGCATGCTAATCGAGGACGCGGTTTCGTCAGGAACGCCGCAGTTTGTCATCGACTCCTATGCCACGCTTGCCGAACGCGCCAAAACGCAGTCCTTCGGCCTTATCGAGGAAGATGTGATTGTCCTCGATACCGAGACCACAGGTCTTTCGGTGCAGGACAATGAGCTGATCGAGATCTCGGCGGCCCGTCTTTCGGGCCGCGAGGTCGTCGACCGCTTCGATACCTTCGTGCATCCCAAGCAGCTGATTCCCGCCGAGATCACCGAGCTCACGAGCATTACAAATGCCGATGTGGCAGATGCCCCGTCGGCCGTTGAGGCCGTAGCCGCTCTCGCCGATTTTGTCGGTGGTTGCCCGGTAATCGCACATAACGCCACGTTCGACCGCTCGTTTATCGAGTCGGTCAAAGGCGGCGTCAACGTGAGCGATATCTGGATCGATTCGCTGGCGCTGTCGCGCATCGCGCTTCCGCGCCTGGCATCGCACAAGCTGTCTTTTATGGCCGATCTGTTTGGCTGTGACTCGGTATCACACCGTGCCAATGCCGACGTCGACGCCCTGTGTGGCGTATGGCGCGTGTTGCTCGTGGCGCTCACCGACTTGCCTCAGGGCCTCATGGCGCGCCTAGCCGACATGCATCCGGATGTGCCTTGGTCCTATCGTCCTATCTTCTCATTCTTGGCAGGGCAGAACCCTGGTTCTATCTTCTCTCTCAGCGCCGCTCGTGCTGACGTTCTCAAGGCCGATCGCGCCGACGATCGGGTGGACGCCGACGAACTGCCGGTCCTCAAGATGCCGAGTCGTGAGGAGATTGAGGCAGACTATGCGCCAGGTGGCCTGGTCAATCGCATGTATCCCACCTACGAGCCGCGTGATGAGCAGATCGCGATGGCGCTCGAGGTCCGCGATGCGCTGGTCACGGGCACTCATCGTGTAATTGAGGCGGGCACGGGCGTCGGCAAATCGATGGCCTATCTGGTGCCTTTTGCCGAGGCAGCACGCCGTAACAACATCACGGTTGGTATTGCGACCAAATCGAACAATCTTGCCGACCAGCTCATGTACCATGAGCTGCCAAAACTTGCCGAGCAACTGGACGGTGGTCTGTCATTTTGTGCTCTCAAGGGGTATGACCACTATCCGTGTCTGCGCAAGCTTGAGCGCATGAGCCGCGGCCAGGTCGAGATTACCACCAAGCGCGATCCGGCGGACACGCTCACGGCGGTCGCGGTCATTATGGCGTACGTCTGCCAATCAGCCGATGGCGACCTCGACTCGCTTGGCATTCGGTGGCGCAGCGTCAACCGCCCCGACTTTACGACGGCCTCGCGCGAGTGTGCTCGTCGCCTCTGCCCGTTTTTCCCTGAAAAATGCTTGGTCCACGGCGCTCGCCATCGTGCGGCGCATGCCGACGTGGTGGTCACCAACCATTCCCTGCTGTTCCGCAATGTTGCGGCCGAGGGCAGGATTTTGCCTCCGATTCGTCATTGGGTAATCGACGAGGCTCATTCTATCGAGCGCGAGGCGCGCCGTCAGTGGGCGCGCGTGGTGTCGGCGGACGAATCACGCGTTCTGTTTGAGCGCCTGGGTGGCTCGAGCACCGGTGCGCTAAGCCAGGTCTCCCGTGATTTGGCAACCTCTGAGGGCCCTACGCTCTATCTGGGCCTTACTGCCAAGGCGACGTCGACGGTTGCGCGCGCGAGCATGGCAATCGCCGACGTGTTCGATGGCGTTCGCGAGCTCGGCCGCCGTGCCCGTGGGGGTTATGACAATGCCAATCTATGGATTGGCCCCGAGCTGCGCGAATCTGACGACTGGCATGATTTCTTACAGTCGGCCTACGCTGCCATCGATGCATTGGAACAAGCTGACAAGTGCGTCGACGCGCTGGTGCAAGCCGTCGCCGCCGACAAGCCCGAGGTTGTTGTCGACTTGGGCGATATCTCGCGCCGCCTGCACGAGTTGGCCGAGAACCTCAAACTCATCATCGACGGCACCGATGAACACTACGTGTATTCGCTGCAGGTCAATCGCAGGTTGCGTGCCGGCGGAGAGTCAATGACCGCAGAGCGCATCGACATTGGCGAGGCCTTGGCAACCGAGTGGCTGCCCGAGGTTCACACGGCTATCTTTGCCTCGGCGACCATGACGGTGTCCAAAAGCTTTGAACACTTTAACCACGCGGTCGGCCTCGATCGCATCGGTGCTTCAACATCCTCATCGCTGCACTTGGACTCGAGCTACGACTTCGATTCGAACATGGCTGTAGTCGTTGCGGGCGATATCCCCGATCCGCGCGATCGCGAGAGCTATCTTACGGCGCTCGAGCGCGTGCTGGTCGACGCCCATCTTGCTATGGGCGGATCGGTGCTCACACTGTTTACCAATCGGCGCGACATGGAAGACCTGTACGCCCGCGTTGAGCCCAAGATGGCCCGTGCGGGTCTGGAGCTCAACTGCCAGCAGCGCAACTCATCTCCTCGTCGCCTGCGCGACCGGTTTATCAACGAGCCGACTTCGTCGCTTTTTGCTCTTAAGGCCTTTTGGGAGGGATTCGACGCCAGCGGCGAGACGTTGCGCTGCGTCATCATTCCCAAGCTGCCGTTCTCGAGCCCCACGGACCCGCTCTCGTGCGAGCGTAACCTACGCGAAGACCGCGCTTGGGCGCGCTATTCGCTGCCCGAGGCGGTGCTCGAGGTCAAGCAGGCGGCCGGCCGTCTTATCCGCTCGTCGACCGATTGCGGCGTGCTGATTCTGGCCGACCCGCGCCTGGTGACGAAGGGCTACGGAAAGAAGTTCTTAACGTCGCTGCCCACGAGCTCCTACCAGCGCATCGAATCGGCGCAGATCGGGCACTATCTGCAACTGTGGCGCGCACGCCACGAACGGCGACGCTAAAGCGGACAGACGAGGGATTTTGCCATATCGCACAGACGCTTTGACAGGGTGGGGTCATCCAGGATGCGGATGGCTCCGCCCGCTGCGATTATCTGGCTCAGTAGCCAACGCTCGGAGCCGTAATGCACGGTTACCGTTGCCGTGTCTGCCTCGCTGCGCTCGATTAGGGTGATGCCGGCCCAGTCCAGATGCTCCGCCATATCGAATGGCATCAAAAGCTTTGCGCTACGCTGTGTCCGGGCAAGGGAATCGCGGAGGGATGCAACGTCCGGTGCGTGAGGCACGACGGAGTCTTCCGTCAAGGCGAGTTCCTCGATTTTATCCATGCGATAGGTGCGCTGCTCATCGACTGTGATGTCCCAGGCAATCAGGTATGTTTGGTCGCCGTTTGCCGTAATGCGCAAGGGGTCGACCAGGCGCTCGCGTGGCCGTGCATCGTCCATCGAGCGATAGGAGATGCGGCAGCGAACGCCGTCCTGAATGGCACAGCTCAACTGCTGCCAGTGCGACCCGTGGTTGACGGTGTCAAAGACGCGCTGGTTATAGCCGAGCTCTTCGGGCAGAAGGGCATGTCGAATCCGAGCTGCCGTCTGCGGCTCGATCCCCAACGATTCAAGTTCATGGTTGAGCACGGCGCCCTCGGCGGCACTCAGACGCAGCGGTAGCACGCGCCCGGCGTCACCGGTGAGTACCACACGCTCGCCGCGGCATTCGCAGATGATGCGCGCGCCCGATTCTCGGTCCGCGAGCGTCGAGACGATCTCAAGAATCTCGTCGAGCGACACCCCCGTGATGTCAAAGCGACTGCAAATCTCGGTTCGTGTCATGCCGCTCTCGCCGGCGGCGTAGAGGGCCTCCATGATGTCGATGGCGCGCGAGAGTCTCTGCTCGCTGGTGAGTTTACGCACGGGCATACTCGTGCACCGTCCTTTCAATGAGGTGGTTCCACGCCTGCTTGAGCGATTTGGGGGCCATGGGCCTCATGCCGTCCATGGCGTGGGCCATGCAAAATGAGGCGGCGGCTTCAAGGTCGCGCACGTCAACGGTCCAGATCCATCCCGCATCGGTGTGTGTGAGCTCACCTCGCCCGCGCGTGAGGCCGTTGATCATATCGATCTGCGTCTGAGGGGCGAACGAGAACGTGGCTGCAACGGGCGGTCGGTCGGCGAAATCGAATTCAAAGAACAGATAGTCGTTGAGATTGAAGTCCGCAGGGATGGCGTAGGCCTTCGAAGGACGCCATGCGCGAACGATACGGTCGCAGCGGAATGTCCTGATGTCGTCGGTGACATTGTCGAGGCCGCAGAAGTACGCCACGCCCTCGCGTTCGAACATGCCGTAGACACAGACGGTACGTTCTTTCTGCTCGCCGCGTCCGTTCTGATATAAAAATCGCAGCGCGCATCGCTCGGCAAAGGCGCTCCATACCGCATCGACGGTGGGAGAGCGGCGGATCGGTACTTCGTCCACCGTCGTCCTGCCGGTGAGGTAGGCAATTTTGGAGCGAATATCGGCAAGCGGCGCGGCAAAGGTGGAAGAGCCGGCCGCTAGCGTCTGGTCGATGGCGTTGAGTAGGATATCGGCGTCGTCTGCGGTGATGAGGCCGCCTGCAGCAAACGTGTGCTCGCGGTCGATTGTCCACGAGCTTTCCTCGGTCTCCTGCGCACCGGCGGGGCGAACCTCCTTGATTAAGATGCCACGCTCGAGCAGTTTGTCACGATCGCGCCGAAACTTGCGCTTATCCGAGTCGATATTGCCCGAGCCATATCCCAGGTCGGAATCCAAGACGATCTGCTCGGTCGTCAGCGGTTCGGGGGAGCTGTTGAGCACAAAGAAAAGATTGAGGATGCGCTGAGCCGTTTTATCGAAACCGGGCTCCGAATTCCCCTTTTTAATTGTCGCGGTCGCGTCGCTTGCCGTCATAGAGTCCTCGCATGAGAAGGTGGTTTGCTGCCATGAGTTTAGTCCGATATGGAGATTAGGCTATATCCTTGTCCGCTCGAGGCGTTAAGATGGCCCGAATTCGGTCGTTTGCGCTCGCTCGGGGTATACTTTCGACTATATACGGTTCTAATGTGCATGCATTGGGCCTATTTGTCGGATTATGGATGTGGAGCGCACATGGCGAACACCCAGAACTATATTAACCACCTGCTGCAGAACACCGGCATTACGCCGGCATGCAGCGAAGAAGAGCGCTTGGCTGCCGAGGATATCGCTCAGATCTTCCGCAACCACGGCTTTGACCCCGAGGTTCAGGAGTTCAATGCCCCGGCGCCCAGTAGATTGGCATTTGCCGTTACCGGTATTCTTGCGTTTGCCGGCGCCCTGCTGATGGGCATCGGCGGCGGTATCGGCTTGGTCGGCACCTTGCTGGCCATTGTCGGCGCCGTTCTTTACGTGCTCGAGCGCACGGGCCACCCCGTGGTTTCGCGCCTGGGCAAGACGGGCGTGAGCCAAAATGTCATCGCCTACCACAAGGCCTCGGGCCCGCTCGCGTCTCCGCGCAACCGCCCGGTGGTCGTTGTCGCACACTACGACTCTCCCCGTGCTGAGCTGCTCGCCCGCGAGCCCTATGCTTCGTATCGTGCGCTCATCGCCAAGCTGTTGCCCGTTGCCACGATTGCCCCTGCTGCCGTTGCCATCCTGCGTATCCTGCCGCTCCCCGGCGCGCTCAAGGTTCTGCTGTGGATTGTCGCGATCCTCGCTTCCCTCGTTGCACTTGCCAACGCGGCAAACATCATCTCTAACCGCCACGTTCTTCCCTATACGTCCGGCGCGGTGTGCAACAAGTCTTCTGTCGCCGCTATGCTCGGCGTTATGGACAACGTTGCTCCCTTCCAGGGCGAGAACGAGTTTCCCGACGATGTTCCGTTCGATACCTATTTTGGGGAGCAGAAACGTCGTGCCGAGGAAATGGCGCGCGCGGCGGCGGAGTATGCCGCGGCCCAGCAGCAAAACGACTACGGCAACACCATCGAGTACGAAGAGCCTACCTACGCCGAGGACGAGTTCGGTCAGCCGATTGCTCCCGACGCTCAAACCGAGCCCGAACAGGGCGAGGCTTTTGACGAGCAGATTGAGGGCTTTGAGGGTGCGTCTGCCGACGAGACGCTGATTGGCGCCATCGTGCCCGAGGATCAGAATCAGGCTGTCCAGGCCGAAGAGTTCAATGACGAGGTTCCCGCTGCCGAGCCGGTGGAGGAGCCTGCCGCGGCCGAGCCCGAGCCCAAGCTCTATCGCAACGCCGCCGGCAACATTCGCTTTGGTTCGGATGCCATCCGTGCACTCGGAATGCTTCCCGAGTCCTGCACTCTCGATTACGAGGAGGGCGAGGAGCCGACGTTTGAGCCCGAGCCTGCGCCCGTTGTCACTGCGGATGATGAGTCTGCCGCGGTTACCGCTGCCGTTGCCGAGCCCGAGGCGGTGTCCGCGATCGATCCCGCGGCAGGACTGGACATTTTGGCTCCCGCCGCGCCGGCGCAAGACGTTGCGGACGAGTCTGACGACGATTACGTTGAACAGCCGAGGCGCGTGTCTTACGAGAGCGATACTGATTTCTCTGCCGAGATTCCCGCGGCAACGCCCCATGCCGATATTGCATCCGCGTTCTCTTCGATTGGCGCCAGCGCTTCCAGCTTCTTTAAGGGTGCGCTTGCAAAGGGCAGGAAATTTGTCGACGATTTTGAGGAGAAGCGCGCTGCCGCACGCGAGGCTGCCGAGCAGGAGGCTATCGCTCAGCAGCAGGCAGCCGAGGCGGCACGTGAGCGCGCGGCGCAAGAGTTCGAGCAAAACGAGGCTATGCAGTCCGGGCCCGTCGACGCTGCCGAAGCTACGACGTCCTTTGAGTCCCAGCAACCGACGTCAGCGGACGTTGTTGAGGCAACAACGTCTTTCGAGGCTCAGCAGCACGTCGATAGCACCATGTCGTTTGATGCCGCGCAGTTCGATTCCACGATAACGTTTGAAAAGCAAGGCACCGCAATCGCCGAGCCCCTTCCTGTTTCCGATGGGCAGGGCGACGCGGCAGACGATGACGAGCCCATTGATGCTGCCGAAATCCAAGATGCCGCCGAGGACGAGTCCGTCGAGGCCAACTCTGACGAAGAGCAATACACGGCAGCCGATCAAGGTGATTCGACCGAGGTCGAGCAGGAGGAAGTGCCTGCGGTTTCCGAGACTCCCGAGACGGATGAGTCGAGGCCTTACTCCACGCAGATTTTCACCATGCCGACCCCGAGTGGTTCCGGTGCCACGGTTGCCAATGTCGCTCCCACCCAGGACGAAACGGTCGATTCCCTTATGGCCCAGATTTCCTCCCAGGCATCGCCGCGTCCGCAGATGAATGTTCCCGATCCGGCGTCGGCACCGTCGCCTGCACCTTCCTCGTCTCCGCTGGCTTCGGTCCCCGATCCGTCGCTGCCGTCTATGAAGCAGGCAAACGTTGCGTCTCGCACGTCGCTGTTCGACCTTCCCGATCCCTCTGCCCAGGTCAACGACCCCTTTGCTACTGCCCAGGGTCCCGAACCCACATCGGCACCCGTTGCGCCTTCTATGCCCGTTGCGTCGGGCGCGCAGCCGATCGAGACCATTTCGGCTCCCGCCCCGGCGGCACCCAAGTCTCGCAAACGCGGCCTGGGTGGCCTGTTCGGTCGTAAAAGGAAAAACGAGCAGGACAGCATGAGTGATTGGCTGGGCGTCGAAGACGATTACGATGCCAAGAAGTCCGGTCGCGGTATCGGTTCGTGGGATAACTTCGAGGACGATAACGATGGCTGGAAGGGCGGCGCTACGTCTTCCGATGGCGCTTCTTCCGAAGATATGCTCTCGGCTGTCGCCTCTATGGGCGATGATGAGCTGCTCGGTCACGATATCTGGTTTGTGGCAACGGGCGCCTCGGATTGTGATGGCGCCGGCATGAAGGCCTTCTTGGCTTCGCATCGCGATAAGCTCCGCGGCGTATTCTTCATCAATCTTGAATCCGTCGGCGCCGGTAGGCTTTCGGTGGTGACGGTCGAGGGCGAACAGCAGCTGCTCAAGGGCGATCGCCGCATCATGAACCTGGTCAGCAAGGTGTGCAAGTCGTTCCATGTCGATTGTGGCGCGCTCGAGATGCCCTATGCCAAGACCGATGCCTATGCCGCGCTCGAGGCGAGCCGCCGAGCCCTCACCATCGCCGGCGTGGACGGCACGCGTCTGGCTTGCGCTCGTACCGAGGACGACCTGCCCCACAATGTCAACCCGACGAACATTGCCACGGTATCCGAGGTCGTGACCGAGGTTATCCGCCGTTCGTAGACGGAGCTCTAAGGAGTCAACGTGTTTTCGTATATTAAGCGCCATTGGCCTGTCTACGTGATTTTGACCTTGATTGCCATTGCGTTAGGATTTGGGGCTGCCTACATCGTGGGTGCAAAGGGCTCGACCCCCGCCTCCGCAATCAGCGAAGAGGTGGAGCAAGAACAGAGTACGGGTGCCGATGGGATTCCTGAGTCCGAGCAGGCAATCGTTGATGGTGGATCTTCGTCTGCAGAGTAGATACGGCGATTTACATGATTGAAAGCGGGCGAGCCAGGGGACTGGCTCGCCCGCTTTTTCATCGCGCTAGCGCTTCTTTGGGGTCGACCTAAGGCGAGCGAACCATAGGGCTGCGGCACCCGAGGTCAGGAGCGCGGTGATGCAAGCGGCGATGGGAACTGATCCTGTTGCCGGTAGGTCCTGCAGTAGGGTACAGCGTTGAATGACACGGTCCTCGTCATGTGACTCAAGTTTATCGCAGCCGCCGTTGCGGCAAAGATCGACGCGTGCGCTGTTGGTGAGTGCGGTTTGGGGCGTATAAGCCGACGTCGCCTGCATGTGCACGATTGCGCCCCGAGCGTCTGTGCCAAGGATTGCTTTGGCATCGTCAAGGTCGTCGTGCTCATCTTTGAGATCATCGCGGGTCCAAGAATCCGCATCGCTTCGAGTCGTAAAGTCGGCGGCTACCGCACCGTATTCAATTCGAATGCCCGTTACGACGGTATTGGGTGTAAGGTCGAGCTCTTCCGCCTCGAGTGTGGTGGATTCCGTGGTCGAGACATCCGCCTTCCAGAGGCGCCAGCCGTCGTAATCGACGAGGCGACAGTCCTCACCAAGGCTCTCTTTTACTTCGTCGGACTCAAGCCAAGGATTTTCGTGTCCATCGTCAAGTGTCGCGTTCGCCGGTTCATCGACGTCTGTCGAGTCCAACGGCGTCGTGCGATACCACACGTTGCACAGACCGTTGAGGTCGCCGATGGCGACGGGGGTTTCGATTGAGATGAATCTCGCCGTGCCGTCTTTGGCGCACTCAAGATCATCGGTAATCGTAAACTCATCAACCCAAGTAGCGGAATCGTTTCGAGCATCGATGGTATAGGAGAAAAGCCCATCACTATTGGTTTGCGTCGTGGCGCGGTTTTTACCATCGCCGTTAGCCAACAGGCCCTTTTCGATAGGTTGGACAAGTTCCTGACGCTTGTCGACCTGCCCCTTGATCTCGATGGGCGCATCCTTCATCGCGACGGATTGGACTTCTCCCGTATCTTTTATTTCAAACGTTATCTCCTCGGCAAGGTCATAGGTCCGCGGAGACATCATTTCGCGCAACGAGTAGGTGCCGGGTGCAAGATGTTCGACGCGGTGTGGCTTGTCGGATGAGGTCCAGGAGTCTATTTCGGTTTTATCGGGACCATATAAGGTGAGCTGTGCGCCTTCCACTTCCTGCTCGCCGCTTGCATCGACCTTGGAGATATCTACCTTGGTGTAATCGTCGGATACGTTAAGCCGTGCTTCTACAACGGGTGTTTTCTGGTCGGCATAAGTAAGGTCGACAATATGGGTTGTCCGATCGGGCAAGAAGCCTGCCGGCGCTTGAGTCTCGACAACCTCGTAGCGTGCGGCGCCAGGTCCCAGCGGGAGGTTGTCCGCGCGTGCTTCTCCAGTTTCATCCGTCGTGACGGTAGCGACAGTCTCACCGTCGAGCGCGGCAATGCTACCGTCGGGGCGCACGATATCACCCGAGGCACGGATCTCAAAGACGGCGCCCGCGAGGCTGCTGCCGTCTATGGCATCGGTTTTAACGATCCTGATGTTTCCGGTCGCGGCGTGGTCATAATACGAGGCGATTGCAACGGGAGTTAGGTTCATGTCGGCGGGTATGTTTACCTCGATCTCTTCGCCGACAAGATAGGGCTCTTTGGCCGAGGTTTCGCGTACATAATAGGTGCCCGGCACGAGCGATTCGGGCAGTGTGACGGTCCCGGTCGCGTCAGTCGTAAAGGTGTCCATTACGTTATGTGCTGGATACCAGCAAGTTTGTGAGACAGGTTCGTGATTGCTGTCGAGGAGTTGGAAGGTGAATCCGGCTAGTGGAACAGAAGCGCCTGTTTGGGCATCGCGTTTTACAATCTGGAGATGCGTCGACAGAGCGTGGTTGTCCACGATATATTGAAGCTCGGCGCCGTTGGAAATCTGATTGGCCCCGACGGTCCATTCCTCTGCACGTTTAAAACCCTCGGGGACGGTTTCCGGAACCTCGCGAACCGTGTAGCCGGCACGATCGTATGGGACGGCTCCGTGGACACCGGCGGGTCGCTTACCTGTGCCGAACCATGCTTCGGGCTGATCTTTGGTGGAGGTAAAGCCATAGATGTTTGTGGTCAGTGTGCCAACAACCTGCTGAGAGCTGTTGCTGACAACCTCAAAGACAACACCACCCGCCGGCTGCTCCAGGCCGGATTGGTCGCTATTGCCGTAATCCTTGAATTTGGAAATCTCAAGGTTAAACGCAATGGGGATATCGGAAACGCGAGATTCGATCTCGACCACGCCTGAATCGCCGAGCTGGTCGGCTCCAACGGTATAGGTCCAGCTGTCGTTGGATGGCAGGTAGCCCTCGGGGGCTTTTGATTCGTAGATGGTAAAGGTTCCTAAGGGGACATTGGCGAGGGCGGCCCGACCGCTTTCGTCGGTCGTGAGGATTTGTGCCCATCCAGGGGTTGATTGCGACACACACGTGAACTCTGCTCCTGCGAGTGAAGATCCCACCTGGGGGCCGGCATTCGTCGCGGCATCGAGTTTTACGATACGCAGGTTGATGGTGCCGGGCTGTTCATCAATGGCGACCCGCCCGCCGTCATTCCCCGTGGTAAAGGCAATACGATCGTGGCGGGGGACATAGCCGGCCGGCGCCTTCGTTTCAACTAGGTAGTATGCCGTGTTGGGCAGAAGTGTTGCTTGCGCTCGACCGCTGCTGTCCATCTTGATGGTGCCGACACGCGCGCCGCTGGCGCTCTCAAAAATATCGAATGTTGCCCCGGTAAACTGATAGGTATTGTTTCCGCTGGTAATAACGGTGTTAGCAGACTGCTTTTGGAAGGAAACAGAGACCGCCGGCAGTACATAGAGCATGTCTTGACGTTTGCTGCCGCCCGATACGGCCCCTAGATAGCGTCGCGCGCGGTGCGGAGCGGCTTTGATGCCTCCTGATTTTGCGCTGTCGTGGAGCCACCGCGCAGCCGCCACGACTTCATTGTCGGCGGTAAAGTGTCCGCTCTTGGTTTTACCCTGAGCGGTCGTGTAGGAGTAGGTGCCGTCGACATGGGTAGTGCCGTTGAGCATCCATACGGCAAGCTGGGTGGCGGCGCGGGCGCGATCGGGTGAAAGATGGTAACCGCCAAACGACGTGGTGGTGGGATATCCGTGACAAACGATTGCCGCGAACTCGTCGTCGAGCCACACCCAGCCTTGATCAAAGTTGAGCCATGGGCCGCCCGGTTTGGTGGGGCCGGGGCGCTCCTGGTTCATGCAGTAGGCAATTGAGGCGTCTTGAGCTTCATACTTGCCGATGAAGAAGGGCCCACAATCATCGCTAATAGTGCGGAAGCCGAGCTGGTCGTAGCCATCGACGGCAAATGCGGCTCCCGGTGCCAGGCAGCCGAAAAGCAGGAAGAGGAGCAGGAGCAGCGGACCTGTTGCGATTGCGCTGTGGACAGAGTGCGTGGGTGCGTTGGACATGGCTGCTCCTTATCCCTCGTGCGCCGCACGGGGAGGCTGCGACGCGTAGGATGAGGCTACCCCCGAGGTTCATGCGGGTAAGTACCGGAGCCTGACCAAAAGCTTGCCCAATTCCTGACAAATTGAGCTCAAATACAACAATCAAGCAAAAGTGCAGGTAGAAGATAGGGAGAATAGGAGGTTAAAGGTCCTCGTCTCCACAATTGACGCGATTTTCAAACGAATCTCCACAGCTAAAACAAGCATCGCCACCCTTGTATCGAACAAGACAACCGCGTTATACTATCCTCCACATATGCGGGCATCGCCAAGTGGTAAGGCATCAGCTTCCCAAGCTGACACTCGCGGGTTCGAGTCCCGTTGCCCGCTCCAGTTAAGAGCACAAGCACGGCACCATCACGGTGCCGTGCTTTTTTCAATAAAGTGCCGGGACTCGAACCCGACAGGGTGCGAGCGTTAAGCAAACGCGAAGCGTTTGTAGCGAGCAGGCGAAGGCGCCGACAGGCGCCTGAAGCCGGTGCGGATTTGCGAAGCAAATACGCGGACGTCCCGTTGCCCGCTCCACCGAGCGCGGAAGACCTCGGGACGGCCAATTCAACAAAGTCTCCCCCATCGTCTCCGTGAATCCGAGGAGATCGCCGCAGCCGGTGCGCGTCCGCGACGCGGGCGCGCGGACGTCCCGTTGCCCGCTCCATGGAGCAAGGAAGATTTCGGGAATGGTAGATTCAGCCTGCTTTGCCCCCGCACTTCCCCGGGTCTCGGTATGCCGCTGAAGCCGGTGCGTATTTGCGAAGCAAATACGCGGATGTCCCCATGGCCGCTCTTGCGGCAAAATGTTAGGTTAATGCCTGCTGCCCATACTTGCACCTGCGCACGGTACAATGGTTGGGTTACGACCAACGTGCCAATAACCAAAAAGGAGCCGCTATGATCGATCGCTATACCCGCCCGGAGATGGGACACATTTTCTCCCTCGAGAACAAGTACGCCATTTGGCAGGAAATCGAGGTTCTGGCCTGCGAGGCCCAGGCGGAGCTCGGCAAGATCGGTATTTCCAAAGACGAGGCCCAGTGGATCCGCGACCATGCCAACTTTGAGAAGGCGAAGGTCGATGAGATCGAGGAAGTCACGCGCCACGACGTCATTGCCTTCCTGACCAACATGAAGGAGTACATCGATGCCGATGTTCCCGAGGGCGACCCCAAGCCCAGCCGCTGGGTTCACTATGGCATGACCAGCTCCGATCTGGGCGACACGGCCCTGTGCTACCAGCTCACCCAGGCCTGCGACCTGATCATCGAGGACGTCAAGAAACTCGGCGAGATCTGCAAGCGTCGTGCCTTCGAGGAGCGCAACACGCTCTGCGCCGGCCGTACTCATGGCATCCATGCCGAGCCGATGACCTTTGGCATGAAGTTTGGCTCTTGGGCCTGGGAGCTCAAGCGCGATCTGGATCGTCTTGAGGACGCCCGCAAGAATGTTGCCTTCGGTGCCATCTCCGGTGCCGTCGGCACCTACAGCTCCATTGAGCCATTCGTCGAGGAGTACGTCTGCGAGCACCTGGGCCTGGTCCACGATCCTCTGTCCACGCAGGTCATCAGCCGCGATCACCATGCCTATCTCGCCGGCGTTCTCGCCACCACCGCGGCCACCTGCGAGCGCATCGCTACCGAGGTCCGCAACCTGCAGAAGACCGATACGCTCGAGGCCGAGGAACCGTTCCGTAAGGGCCAAAAGGGCAGCTCCGCCATGCCGCACAAGCGCAACCCCATCACCATGGAGAAGGTCTGCGGTCTGTCGCGCGTCGTGAAGTCCAACGCCCAGGTCGCCTTCGATAACGTCGCCCTGTGGCACGAGCGTGACATTTCGCACTCCTCTGCCGAGCGCGTCGCCCAGGCCGACAGCTTCATCGCCCTCGACCACATGTTCCAGTGCCTCATTCGCGTTATCGACGGCCTGCAGCTGTACCCTGCCCGCATGATGGCCAACCTCAATAAGACCCGCGGCCTCATCTTCTCCTCCAAGGTGCTGCTGGCCCTCGTCGACACGGGTATCACCCGCGAGGACGCATACGCCATTGTGCAGGAGAACGCCATGGCAACCTGGCACGAGGTACAGGATTGTGTCTCCGGCCCCACCTTTAAGGAGCGTCTCGAGGCCGACCCGCGCTGCACCGTCAGCCAGGAGAAGCTCGACGAGATCTTTGATCCGTGGGACTTCCTCACTCGTATCGACACAGTCTTTGATCGTCTGGAGCAGCTGAGCTTCGAGTAGGTTCGGGCATAACGTTAGCTTTTTAGGGCGCTTTGCTGGTAATGTGTGTTGCCGGCAAAGCGCCTCGTTGCATTTAGGGAAAGACGGGGATAATAGTCGTCTCGAATAACATTCTGAGAGGGGATCGCATGATTTCGTTTGATTACAAGCCTCAGGGCGTGTGTGCTCGCAATATTCACCTTGACCTTTCCGATGACGGCAACAAGGTGATGGGCGTTGAGTTTACCGGTGGCTGCGACGGCAATCTCAAGGCAATCTCCAAGCTGGTCGAGGGCGCTCCTGCCGATCGCGTAATCGAGGTTCTCGCCGGTAATACCTGCGGTATGAAAAAGACCTCCTGCGCCGACCAGCTTACGCGCGCTATCGAGGCCGCTCGCGCCGAGATCGCCTAATGGGTATCGCCGATCACATCAAGAACGGAATATCGCGTCGCGGCTTTGTACTCGGTGGGGCTGCCGCGGGCGCTGCCACGGTGCTTGCCGGATGCTCGAAAAAAACGGGTACCAGCGATGATGCCGCCGGCGAGCCGCAGGTTATCAAGGACGATTCCAAAATCATCTCGATTACGGATGAGTACGAGGCAGTCGACATCGATCTTGAGCCGGCGGCGTCGTGGACGCTGCCTCTGGGTACGCTGCTGTACTACTGCGACGGCGATTACGCCGCGGCGATGATGGCGCCCGCATCGGCACTGCACGCCAACACACTCGGTGTGCTCAACCTGGGCGATGGCTCGCTTACCACATTAATCGAGGATCCTATCGAGGGCACGGGATATGCATTCTACGATGTCCGTGCCGGCGACGGCGTATTCGCGTGGGTTGAGATGAACTTTGCCAATTCATCATGGAAGCTCTACGCTCAAAATCTGTCGGGCGCTTCGCTCTCTGGCGATGTGGTTGAGCTCGATCGAGGTGGCAAGGACTATGATCCGCCCCTGTTCACGGCGTTCGGGTCATCAGTCATCTGGTATAAAATGCCTTCGGCAGGCGGCAATAAAACGAGTAGTGATTCGTTTTGCTATCGTCGCTCGCTTGATGAATCCAAGGCCGAGGCAATTTGCAAATCGACGGGCCGCTTTGCATCGGCCCCGCGCGCGAGCGACGGCATTTTGACCATCTCGCCGCGTGTCCGCAACGACGAGGGCGTCTACTACGGCATAACGGCAATCGATCTGACCGACGGCAACAACACCAAGCGTGCCCAGCTGGTCCTCCCTTCGTCAGTTTTGCCTTTCGAGGCCGTATATATGGGCGATACCTTCGTGTTTTCTATCGAGGCGGCCTATAGTGGCGTGGGCAGCCTGGGCAATATGGGCACGTATATCGGTAATGAGGGAGGGCCGTACCTCTTCCTGTCACGCGAGCCGCTCGCATGTGCGGCTGGCAAGAAGAATAAATACCTTGTTAAGGTACAGGCGTCGCATTTCCTGATCGACACCTCTGCCAAGACCTATGGCTCACTGCTGTCGCCCGACCGCGCTTTGGAGTATGGCGATTATCCAGCTACGGCGGGAAAATCGGACTCATTCCTTACGTACGCCACGGTGCGCAACAGCCAGGGTATACCAGAGGCGGTCACTGCACGCCTATTCTCTCTTTAAGCTTAGAGGGGTTAAAAAGGCGCCAACAGGGGAATAAACGCGTTGTAATTGTGAGTACCGCCCGCCGCGCTGCCGCGTCATAGCGGCATCCGGCGGGCTCAGGTGCGTTAAAATGGGCTTGTTCTTAGCTAATTGAGACAGGGGGGCCGTGTTATGGCTTCAGATGCAAAAAAGATTCTGCTGGTCGAGGATGAGAAGGCAATCCGTGACGCCGTCGCTGCCTATCTCGAGCGCGAAGGCTACTGGGTTGTGGGCGTCGGCGACGGCCAGTCCGCGATCGAGGAGTTCGAGAAGCATCAGTTCGACCTGGTCGTGCTCGACCTTATGCTCCCCAAGATTCCCGGCGAGCGCGTTTGCCGCACCATTCGCGATACCTCGGATGTCCCCATCATCATGCTGACGGCTAAGGGCGAGATCGAGGACCGTATTATCGGTCTTGAGCTCGGCGCCGACGACTATCTGATTAAGCCGTTCTCGCCGCGCGAGCTCGTCGCCCGCGTTCGCGCTCTGTTCCGCCGTGCCCACCAGGCCGACGAGCCCGCCGTCGAGGTGCTCGACTTCGGCGATCTGGTCATCGATATTTCGGGCCACAAGATCTTGGTCGAGGGCAAGGAAGTCGATTTGACGGCTTCCGAGTTCAAGCTGCTCACCACGCTTGCCCGCCATCCCGGCCGTGTGTATAACCGCATGGAGCTGGTCGAGAAAGTGCTCGGGTATGACTTTGAGGGCTATGAGCGCACCATCGATAGCCACGTGAAGAATCTTCGCGCCAAGCTGGGCGATGATCCCAAGAAGCCCAAGTGGCTCTACACCGTCCATGGTGTCGGCTATCGCTTCGAGGCTCCGGCCAAGACCGATAAGTCGGACGAGAAATAGGGAAATCACATATGACACCTGCGCGCTTTGAAATCGGACAAAAGCACAAGCAGGAGAGCGAGGCGGGTTCCAAGGCTAGTTGGAACACGCCTCGTTCCGATTCACGGCCAACGATGAGCTATCCCTCGCGCATGGCACTTGCTTTTGCTCTGACATCGCTCATGACGGTATTGGTGCTGGTGGGCGTTGTCTCTGTTGTGTGGGGCACGGTCTTTTCGGATTACACACGCTCCAATATCGTCGAAATCGCAAATTCCGCTGCCGAGAAGTTGGCGACCTCATATGAGGAAAACGGCTCTTGGACCGCGGGAGAACTGCGCACGGTCGCAACGTCGAGTTTGGTTTCCGACGATCTGGGCATGCAGGTCGTCAATAAAAAGGGTGTGATCGTTTATGACGATTCCTGGCCCTCGGCAAGCGCCACCGCCGATGTACGCGAAAACCAGGCTACGACCGACGACACGAGCGGCAAGAGGGCATCGCATAGCCCGGTCTCGTCTGCTCCAACCGACTCCGATAGCGTTGCTAACGTCGAGATTGTAACGTCTTCCGGCGAGCATGTCGGACAGGTAAAGCTGTGGGCCATCGGCTCCGACGCTCTGCTCACCAAGGCGGACTCTGCGTTTAGGGAGAAGACCTTTAACGCCATGGCCCTCGCCGCGGTTGTTGCAATCTGCATTTCGGTCGTTATCGGATCGCTCGTGTCGCGCATGCTCACCAAACCGATTCATCGCATCACCAGTACCGCAAAGCAAATCCGTGACGGCGACCTGTCGGCTCGCACGGGGCTGCGCGGTGATGACGAGATCGATCAGCTGGGTGAGACCTTCGATGAGATGGCCACTTCGCTCGAGAAGGATATGAAACACGAGAAGCGCCTGACCTCAGACGTTGCACACGAGCTTCGCACGCCGCTTATGGCCATGCTCGCAACGGTCGAGGCCATGCAGGATGGCGTGTATCCCACCGACGATGAGCATTTGGAGACCGTTGCTTCCGAGACGCGTCGCCTGGCTCGTCTGGTGCAGCAGATGCTCGACCTATCGCGTATGGAAAACAGCACGGCTCCGCTCAATCTAGAACCGGTGGACATGGTTCCGTTCGTGCGATCGATTGTGAACGGCCAGGAGCGTCTGTTTGCCGACCGTGACCTTCGTCTTCGCTTTGCAGATGAAACCCAAGGGCACGACGATGTCGTCGAGGCCGATCCCGACATGATCACGCAATGTGTTATCAACCTCATGAGCAACGCCATGCGCTACACCCCCGAGGGCGGTTGGGTCGTGGTGTCGGTGCTCAGTGACCGCAGGCACGTCAGCATTGCCGTTTCTGATACCGGCATCGGTATTGCCAAGGACGATCTGTCGCGCATTTTCGGGCGGTTTTGGCGCGCCGATGCCAGCCGCGCCCGCGAAGCTGGCGGCCTGGGCGTCGGCCTCGCCGTGACCAAGCAGATCGTCGAGCGTCACCATGGCTACATATCCGTGGAGTCGGAGCTTGGAAAGGGTACGACTTTTACAATTCATCTGCCCCGCGAGCACACGGCGGACGCGGCATCTACTACAATGGAGCACTAGCTTTTCGCTATTCGGTGAAGGAGGGGCCGCGTCCCTGCCGCTCCGAGTTTGCGAAAACATGCGGGAAAGAACCCGCATTTCTGTCGTATTTAGGTAAGGAGTGACTCACGTGACAACGATGGAGCGTCGTCCGGATTCCCGTGGCAAGGTTCGTGATATTTACGATGCCGGTGAAAACCTGCTGATGGTCGCCACCGACCGCATTTCTGCGTTCGACTTTATTCTTCCCGACGAGATTCCGTTTAAGGGAGAGGTGCTCAATCGCATCTCGGCATTCTGGTTCGATAAGTTTGCCGACATCGTCCCCAACCATCTCGTTTCCATCGACCCGGCGGATTTCCCCGAGGAGTTTGCTGAGTATCGTGACTACCTCGCTGGCCGCGCCATGCTGGTTAAGAAGGCCCAGACGATTCCTATCGAGTGCATCGTCCGCGGCTATCTGACCGGTTCGGGCAAGAAGACCTACGACGAGAACGGCACCGTCTGCGGCATCCAGCTGCCTGAGGGCCTGACCGAGGCTTCCAAGCTTCCTGAGCCGCTGTTCACGCCGTCCACGAAGGCCGAGATCGGTGACCACGACGAGAACATCTCGTTCGAGCGTTGCTGCGAGATCGTGGGCGAGGACATCGCCGCGCAGATTCGTGACCTTTCCCTCAAGATCTACAAGGCCGCTGCCGAGTACGCCGCGACCCGTGGCATCATCATTGCCGACACCAAGTTCGAGTTTGGTGTTATTGATGGCAAGGTCACGCTGATCGACGAGTGTCTCACGCCCGACTCCAGCCGTTTCTGGCCTGCTGCCAGCTACGAGGAGGGCAAGATCCAGCCTAGCTACGACAAGCAATTCGTCCGCAATTGGCTCAAGGCCAACTGGGATATGACGGGGGAGACCCCGCACCTGCCCGCCGAGGTCATCGATGGCACGTCCGAGCGCTATCGCGAGGCCTTCCAGATCATCACGGGCTCCCAGTTCACAAGCATGAAGGAGAACGCATAAGTGAGTACCCGTAGCGCCACGAACAAGCGCACGCAATCCCACGAAGTTACCGGGGTTGCGCGCAAGTCTGCCGCATCTGCTAAGCCCGCTCGTCAAGCAGCGAGCTCCGTTCGCGTCGTGCCGGCTTCGTCTAAGGCACGCCGCAAAGAGCTCGAGAAGGGCGAGAACCTCGAGGGCCTCTCTAAAGAGGAGAAGCGCGCCCGCAAGGCTAAGCAGCGCGCCAAGGAGGACCGCATCTATACGGTGTCGAATATCCTCCTCAAGCAGGACGAGGACTACACCAAGCGCCGTCGCATCTGGTGGATTGTGCTCGCCATTGGCATGGTGCTCGTCGTGGCAATTTGGGCCTCGCTGTACTTCGCTCCCGCTGGCATGGTGTCCAGCCCTGTCCAGATGGTCGGCATCGTTTTGTCCTATGTCATCATCCTAGGTGACTTTATCTACGACTTCGCTCGTATTCGTCCCTTGCGCAACATGTACCGCGCGCAGGCCGAGGGCATGTCCGAGAACAAGCTCAACGCTCTTATCGAGCGCGCAGCTGCCGAGGAGGACAAGAAGGACTCCAAGAAGAAGTAGCGTTTGCATACATACTTATCGCTAAGATATAAGGCGCGTCGTTTTTGCGGCGCGCCTTTTTACTGTTCTATAGATAGATGGAGTGGCACATGATTCGAGCTGCCCTGACGGTCGAAGAGGCCCTGGAGGGTATGAAGTCCCTGGAGCCCAAGATTAAAAACTACGCGCGCCTGGTCGTCCGCAAGGGCGTAAACGTCAAGCCCGGCCAGGAGGTCGTCGTTCAGTCTCCGGTCGAGTGCGCGCCGTTTGCGCGCGTGGTGGTCGCGGAGGCCTATGCTGCCGGCGCCGGCCACGTGACGGTCATTTGGGCCGATGATGCCGTGACGAGGCTCACGTACGAGCATGTCGAGAAAAGCTATTTTGAGCAGACGCCCGAGTGGAAGCGCATGCAGCTGGATTCCTTGGCCCAGGATGGTGCCTGCTTTGTCTTTATCGAGGGTGCGGATCCTGCGGCCCTCAAGGGCATCGATCCAGCCAAGCCGGCCGCGGCATCAAAGGCGAGGAATACGCAGTGCAAAGTTTTCCGCCGTGGACTGGATTACAACATCAATCCGTGGTGCATCGCCGGCGCTCCGGTCGTGGCTTGGGCGCACGAGGTGTTCCCGGGAGACGCCGATGAGGTTGCAATCTATAAGCTGTGGAATGCGATTCTGCACACCGCGCGCGCCGATGGCCAGGACCCAGAGAGCGACTGGGAACTCCATGACGCCGCATTCGAAAAGAACCTGCGTTTCCTGAACGACAATCGTTTCGACTACCTGCATTACAACGCGGCAAATGGAACCGATCTGACGATTGGCATGACGAAAGGTCACGAGTGGGCCGGCGGCAAGGGCAAGACGCCCGATGGGCACCCCTTCTTCCCCAACATTCCCACCGAGGAAGTCTTCACTTCGCCCGATCGCATGCGCGCCGACGGTATCGTGTACTCGGCCATGCCGCTCATCCATCACGGCAATAAGGTCGAAGATTTTTGGATTAAGTTCGAGGGCGGCCGCGTGGTGGACTACGACGCCCGCGTGGGCAAGGCAACGCTCGCAAGTATCATCGATACTGACGAGGGCGCTGCTCACCTGGGAGAGGTCGCGCTCATTTCCAAGAACACGCCGATCCGCGAAAGTGGTGTTCTGTTCTACGATACGCTCTATGACGAGAACGCTAGCTGCCATCTCGCGCTAGGTGTCGGTTTCCCCGAATGCATCGAGGGTGGGTATGACATGTCCAAGGAGGAGCTCCTGGAGCATGGTGTTAACGTCTCGAGCACGCACGTCGATTTTATGATCGGCACGGACGACATCGATATTACGGGCATTACGCCTGATGGACGTGAAGTTGTGATTTTCCAGAACGGCCAATGGAGTTGGGAATAGTCCCAGACCGTGGTACAATGCCACCCGCGGGCCGTTAGCTCAGCTGGCAGAGCAGGGGACTTTTAATCCCAAGGTCCAGGGTTCGAACCCCTGACGGCCCACCATAGAATAGAAAGCGATCGACTCCGGTTGGTCGCTTTTTTTGTTGCCGGTGCACGGGTTCGAACCCGTCGGGGCGCGGAGCGCCGCAGCGGCCGCCTGCGGAGCAGGCTGAACCCCCGACGGCCCACCCAAAGAAAGGAAAACGAAATGAAAACAGACAGATACGGAATTAGCGGCAGCACATTAAAGATAATAGCGGCCATTTCGATGGTTCTCGATCATGTAAGCAGGATCGTCCTGACCAATGGAATCATGACTCACGCATCGTACAATCAGATATCAGACGAGCAGTGGGCGATTCTAAGCGAGGCTTCGGATGTGCTTCATGTTCTTGGCAGAATTGCATTTCCCTTATTTTGCTTTTTGATAGTTGAGGGATTTTTGCATACTCATGACATAAAGAAGTACCTGCGAAATATGCTTGTCTTCGCAATCATTGCGGAGCCCATATACGATTTCGTTCAAACCGGGCAACTATTCGACCTTCGGCAACAAAATGTTATGTGTGAGCTCCTGCTTTCCTTGGTCTTTTTGATTATTCTGGAAAAGATACAAAGTCTTTCAAAATGGAAGAGGCACATCGCAGAATTTGCTCTGATTGTTTTGATAGCACTGGCAGCTGAATACACTAAACTAGATGGCGGCGTGTATGGCATTCTGCTTGTGGCTGCATTCTATTTATTCCACGACAGCAAGGCCAAGATGCTCTTTGCTGCAGTATGCGCAGTGCTCCTTTCGTCATGCCATATAGTTGGCGGCGGATTTGAGTTTGCTACAGCTAATGTATTTAATCCTGATGTTGCTGCCGCGGTCGTTTCGTTGCTGCTTATCAATCTTTATAATGGCAAGCGAGGGCTTAAGCTGAAATACTTCTTCTACATTTTCTATCCGGCACATCTTGCTCTGCTTTATGGTGTCTCACTTATTGTTTTGAACTGTCTTTAATAACTCTCAAACAAGTCTCTGAAAGTAGAAACAAACTGACCCTAAGACTGCTTGTGAATTTCCGGAAGACCTGAGAGATGCGAGGATAGACAACGAGGGCTGCAGAAAGATGCTTCTCAGTTCTCTGGCGGATCGCACGTATCTGTATGAGGATCACTTCCGCACACTCATTAATAGCAGTGATAAACACGGCAGATCCTCAAAACATGGGGCTGCGGAGGTCGAACGATGCTTCGACAGC
Organism: Collinsella aerofaciens; assembly: GCF_028209885.1. GTDB lineage: Bacteria > Actinomycetota > Coriobacteriia > Coriobacteriales > Coriobacteriaceae > Collinsella > Collinsella aerofaciens_BA. Next base: position 64,451 of record NZ_JAQLEM010000013.1, read on the forward strand.
ATGAATGGCAGCGAGAAAGTGAGTTCGGAAACATCCCTTGGATGCTCCACCATAGAACAGAAAGCGATCGACTCCGGTTGATCGCTTTTTTGTTGCCGGTGCATGGGTTCGAACCCGAACTTCTCTATATATAAGAACGCTTGGCGAACAAAACCTGCCTTTTACCGACGGGAAACAAATAGCTGATGCTTTTGGAGTAAAGTGGCGCTCCAGAGATGACCGATGCCTTAACACCTATAAACCAGCTGGTCATCGCCAATATCAGAAGCCAATGCTTCAGTTATAACCTCAGGGACGCGACTGAGGGACATATTCATTTGTGAACAAAATATGGAGTGCCAGATTCCCGCCCGCGGGGGCCCTCCGGTCTGGCAATATATCTCCTTGCCGCGCGGCCCGGTGCAACCGGGAACCAGCGCAGGCGTGCACCTTGAGAACCGGATACTGCGAGGATGGACACTTCAAGTGTCGCATCCGGGCAGACATCGAACCATTTGAAATGGTCTAACTTGGATTTGTTTTTCGCAAGGCCGCCGAGAGGC
>NZ_JAQLEM010000014.1 GCF_028209885.1 Collinsella aerofaciens
CTCGGGCAGTCCTGCTCGCACGAAGGCCACATTAAGTGGCCTTCGGCTCGTGCGGAACTCGCGATAAACCTTATGCCCCGCCCCTCCGGAGCCACACGGGAGGCAGGTTAACTAATTCGAGCCCGGCATTCAGAAAAGTCAGTGCAGCAAAAAGGCGATGCGGATAGCGACATGGGCATGGTTTTCGTTGCGAGCACGGGTCCCCTGGGGAGCACCGTGCATTTTTGGGAGTTTTCAGCAGGCCGGGACAAATGCATACGCACCGGGCGCATCTAATTAGTCCCACGGTAGCCTTCGACCGGCGATTTGGGTCGGCAGACAGGCCTCGTCGAGACAAACAAGCATGCCTCGCGCCACGTCGGACCCCAAAATGACGTCGATCTCCGCAATGCTACCCGACTGCAGCGGCACCGGCAGAGCTCGCGGTGCTGAATACTCCGTTTTTTGCACGGCACGGGCGGGGGTACATCAGGATCAGGAAGGACATTCCAGCCTTTTTATGCAATCTGTAATGGGAAGTATGCAAAACACCAAGAGGCAGCATTGCTGATGTCCAAATTGAGCGCGCAGGGCAGCGGCGCGTCCGCCCTGCGCCCAAATCCAGCAGAGCGGGGACGCTCCTAACAAATCCTCACCGGCAAACAAACGCGGCTCGAGCGTTATCCCAAAATTGGCTGCCCGAGCCGCGCTTAACGGTACGGCATGAATACTTAGCGCTCGTAAATCAAGTTACCTGCCAGGTAGGTTGCTTGAACCTTGGTAGCCTGGAGGTCTTGGGGGTCAACGGTGAGCGGGTTTTGGTCCAGGACTACCAGATCGGCGTATTTGCCGGGCTCCAGGCTGCCGAGGTTTTGCTCGTCGCCCGCTGCGTACGCGCTGCCAAGCGCGTAGTTGCGCAGGGCCGTTGCCGCGTCGATACGCTCGCTCGGCAACCAGCCGCCCTCGGGCCAGTGGCTGCGGGGGTCCTGGCGCGTGATAGCCGTGTAGAGCACATTCATGCTGGTAACGGGCGTAATAGGGCTGTCGGTACCGAAAGCTTGGCGAATGCCACGCTGTTTATAGGTCGCAAACGGCCACATGATGCGGCTACGCTCCAAGCCCAGGTCGCGCTCCGGACCACCCGGGTCGAGCGTGATATGGCAGGGCTGGCTCGAGGCAACCACGTCGAGCTTGCGCAGGCGGTCGATGTCCTCAGGCAGAAGGTTCTCCAGATGCTCGAGCGTGTTATGACCGTGCTGGGGCAGGCCGTACAGTTCGGCGGCCTCCTCAAAGATTTCGAGCGCGGCATGGATGGCACCGTCGCCGATGACGTGGATGCGCACGGTGTGACCGCGCTCCGCGGCCGCCAGAACCAGCTTACGCATGCGATCGGCAGGAACTGTCAGACGGCCCTGGTCGCCCGGGAAGCGCGGATTGGTATAAGGCTCGGTGAGATACGCCGTGTGTTCGCTCGACACGCCGTCGAAGAACTGCTTAAAACCAGGCGCCGAGAGCAGCGCGTTGTTCGCGTAGCGGGTCTGCAGCTCTTCCAAGCGCGATTGGTCATCCAGCAGCGTGGGAAACAAATGGGCTCGGATGCCCAACTTGCCGGCTGCCTGCAGTTTGTCGTAGACGTCGTCGCGGATAAAATCGCAGCCCGGCATGGGCATGAGCGACATATCGCATATCGAGGTGATGCCCTGCTCGGCCATACGCCTCATTTGATCGGCGTAAGCGCTTGCGATGCGATCCTCGCCCAGCCACTCAAGGCAGCGCGGTAGCAGCTGCATGGCAGCCGCCTCGTGAGCAATACCCGTGAGCTCGCCGTTTGCGTCCTTGTCGTAGCTACCGCCCGCTGGTGGCTCGCTGTCGCGCGTGACGCCGAGTGCATCGAGTGCGCGGCTGTTGAGCCACAGCGTGTGCCCGTCGCCCGAATACATAACACAGGGACGATCGGGGAATGCCACATCGAGCGACGCCTTGGTAGGATGCTCGGGCGGGTCCCAACGGTAGTCGCGCCAGCCCTGCGTCACAACCCAAGCGTCGTCGGGCAGGTCCTGGGAAAACTCGAGCGCATGTTGCACCAGCGCCGCCTCGGACGTGCCCATATCCATGAGCATGTACGGCGAGGAACCGACCGAGGTATGGAAGAAGTGCAGATGAGCGTCATGGAAACCGGGGCAGACAAACTGCTCGCCGTAGTCGATAACCGACGTAGCAGCAGGAGCGGCGGCGATCACGTCATCGGGCGCACCGACTGCGACGATACGGTCGCCTGCGATGGCAATCGCCAGCTCGCGGGCGGTATCGATGCCGTCTTGCGCGGTAAAGACGTTCTTGGAACGGATAATCCGATCGATATGTTGCATGGGCATCCCCATCTCTGGCAGGAAATTCAACACCCCCGAGTGTACTCCCCCGCCCTTGTAACAAAACCCCAAGCGGCAAACGGCAACTTTACCAGCCCTAGCGGCAGGTGGCATACTGGAGAGAGCCTGTACGATTTTGCGATCAACCCAGCAAGGAGCAAATCGACCATGACGAAGACCAAGGCACAGCAGATTATGGCGGCAACCGAGGTTCGCGCGGCAGACGACGTCACCGCGGCCATCCGAGATATCGCCGCCGAGTTTGAGCCCTATATCATCAAGCAGCGCCGGCACTTCCATAAGCACCCGGAGCTGAGCCTTGCCGAGGAGCGCACAACCTCTGACATCGCCAACCAGCTCGACGCCATGAATATCCCCTACGAGCGTCCGCTCAAGACCGGCTTGGTGGCAACGCTTCGCGGTACCGCGCCGGATGCCTACCGCGAGGACGGCACGCCGCGCCGCCGTATCCTGCTGCGCGCCGATATCGACGCCCTGCCCGTCACCGAGCAGACCGGCGAGGAGTTCGCCAGCGTCAACGAGGGTTGCATGCACGCCTGCGGCCACGACTGCCACATCGCCATGATGCTCGGCACGCTGCAAATCCTGCGCCATATGACCGACGACATCCACGGCGAAGTCCGCATCGTATTCCAGCCCAGCGAGGAAAACGGCCAGGGCGCTAAGCTCATGATCGGCACGGGTGTGCTCGACGGCGTCGATGGCGCCTACGCCGCGCACATCTGGAGTGAGGTCGACGCCGGCACCGTGAGCTGCGAGCCCGGTCCGCGCATGGCCAATACCGACTGGTTCCGCATCGACGTCCGCGGCACCTCGTGCCATGGCGCCATGCCCCAGCGAGGTCACGACGCCGTCATGGTTGCCGCCGAGATCCTCAACGCCCTGCAAACCATCGTTTCGCGCGAAATCAGCCCCTACGAGCCGGCCGTCATCACCGTCGGCGAGCTGCACGGCGGCACCGCGCGCAACGTTATCGCCGGCACGGCCTACCTCGCCGGCACAGTGCGCACCTACGGCGATTCGACCCACGAGGAAATGCCGGAGCTCATGCGCCGCATCGTGGAGCATACCGCGGCAGCCCTGGGCGCCGAGGCAGAGCTCACCGACTACACCATCGCCAACTACAAGGTCGAAAACGACGCCGCCTCGAGCGAGCGCTGCCGTCAGGCTGTAATCAAGTGCCTGGGCCCCACCGGCCAAGGCCATTATCGCGGCACGCTTTCGGGCGAGGATTTTTCGGAGTACCTGCGTCGCGTACCGGGCGTGCTCGCCTTTGTAGGTACGCGCAACCCCAAGATTGGCTCCACGTACGCCCAACATTCCTGCTTCTACAAGATCGACGAGACCGTGCTGGCAAAGGGCTCCATGGTGGCCGCCCAGTATGCTATCGACTTTTTGGCCGAGCCCACGCAAGAGGAGCTCGACGGCCCCGCGATTACCGCGGTCGCCGAAATCAACCCCGATCTGGCCGCCAAGTTGCGCTCTGCCAAAGCGACGACCGCCGAGGCTCGCGACGCCATCCATGATGCCCGAACGGCTCGCCATGCCGCGATCAAGGGCATCCACGACGCACGCGCTGCTGCACGCCGTGAGGAGAAGCACGACGAGTAATCGATTCGCTGGCATCTCGCAGTCATAGCCACATCGCGATGTCAAAGCGGGGGCGGACGTTTCGACACGTCCGCCCCCGCTCATTCTTCAAGCGCTATTTCTACTATTTCTACCCCGTCCCCAAATGGCAGACGGCATGGCTACTCGTCCTGAGGTTCCTCGTCGGAGCTTGGCTCGGACGCCGACTCAGGTGCAGGTGCCGGCTCAGGCTCAGGCGCAGGCTCGGGCTCAGATGCCGTCTCAGACTCGGGCACCAGTTCAGGCTCGGGCGCCGGCTCAGGCTCGGTCGCGGGAGCGGGTGCAGGTGCCGGCGAAGCATCCGGAGCACTGTAACCCGAAGCAGCGGACTTCTTCTCGAAAGGCAACACAAAAGTCAGGACGTCGTCCTTATCCTCATCGGCCCACTCGCTTGCATAGCGTGCGGCCCAATAGCCAACGGCACGGTGCTTGAGCATCTTGCCAAAGACCGTAAGAAATACGGTGACGAAAGCGACCAGCACCAAGAATAGCGCGAGCGTGACGCCACCGCCGGTAACAATTGCCTCAATACCCGTAGGACGATAGTAGTAGCTATACATACCGACAGAGGCAATGGCGCCAAAGACGACCGTCAAGATCCATGTGACAACGTTGGCGACCAGGCCCGTCAAAAACTCGGGAAGGAACGAAGCACAAAACAGCTTGGTCTTGTTGTGCTTAAACGCCGCCCAGACCTTATCGAGCGAAAACGCGCTCTCGACACGCCCGGTCACCGCAAAGTGCATCACGGCGATGTCGGCGAACATCTTAAAGAAGACACCCAGAATCGCCGAGGCAATTAGCGCCAGGACAAGCAGGCCGAGCGAACCGAACAGCGCAGCCTCGAGCGCATAAGAGCCGTAATAAGAATACGAGCCCGCAGTGCCAATTACCACGCCCTCCACCAGCGAAAGCACTACACCGATAACGGGAATGGCAGCGATAACCTCGAGCACGACCGAAATAACGCTCGAAAAGACTCCGAGACCAAACGACGTGGAGCGCATGAGTGGACGGTCCATGCCGTCATCGACCTTGAGCGAAAGATCACGGCCCCACTCGATACCAAAGCCGGAACCGCACACGCTCGCAATGCAAGCTGCCAAAAAGCCGATGGCAGCTGCAATGCCGCCAATAACGGGAATAAACAACACGAGCACCGACACAACGCAAATCAGCGCCGGCAAAAAAGCGATTTGGCATACACTCTGAAGCACGCCCGGAGTCTTAGTCATATCTTGGAACGCCTGAGCCACACAGCCCTTTGGCGCATTCGCCACGGGCGGTTGCGGAACAAACTGCTGGGGCTGAGGCTGTCCCTGGGGAGCGGGGCCAGCGGCACCGGCATTAGGAGCACCACACACGCCGCAGAACTTGTCGTTATCGCCCATGGGGGCGCCACACTGCGAGCAGAACATAGAATCATCCCTTCGTATTTTGAACGAATCACTTGGATCGCAAACGATGTCTTTAGCATCATTATTGCCCAATGTGGGGTCAAATACTCAAAGATGACCGATTTGCAAGGTACACGGCGCCAGCAGGCGGTTCGTTGAATACGTCTGTGCTAGTTCGTTCCGCGGAAGCCCTTGCCGACGATCTCGGAGCTGTCGACAATCGTGATAAAGGCACCTGGATCGACTTCGCGCGCATAGCGGCGCAGCTGCACGGCCTCGCGACGGCTCAGCACGCTCATGATCACCGTCACGCACTTGCCCGAGAAGGCACCGTAGCCGCGGCTGATAGTCGCCGTACGGTTGAGATGTTTAACGATAAACTCCTCGACTTTGCGCGGCTCGGAGCAAATGACCGTGCAGACTTTGCGCAGGTGAATGCTCTCAATGGCTTTGTCGACCACAAGCGTCTTGGCAAACAGGCCGAGCACGCAATACAGACCGACACGCGGGCCATACAAAAAGGCCGCGATGGTCACGATGCCGATATCGACCAGCAGCAGGGCACGGCCAATCTCGAGCGTCGTGCGGCGCTTGAGGATCATGGCAAGAATGTCCGTGCCACCCGTCGAGGCGCCGATGTCAAAGACAATAGCGCTGCCAAGCGCCGGCAAGATAACGGCAAAGCACAGGTCGAGCCACATATCACCCGTCAGAGAGACATCGGTCGGGATAAAGAGCTCAAACAGCGAAACATAGGCAGACAGCGCAAACGAGGCGAAGACGCTCCACAGGATTGCCTTGCGCTCCAAAAAGATAAAGCCCAAAACGACGAGAACCGCGTTGATAATCCACATAAAGACGCCGACGGGCAGAGTCGGGAACAGCGTGGACAGAATGACCGACATGCCCGAGGTGCCGCCAAAAGCAAAGTGATTAGGGGTTTTAAACGCAACGATGGCAAAGGCCGTAAGAATCAGACCAAGATTGAGCTCGGCAAAAAAGCGCGGGAAGCCTGGCTCCTGGCTGCGCTTTTGGCCGGCACGCTCGCCGCGCTCGATATCGGTGCGATCAACCACGCGCTCCATCGGCACCACGGGAGGACGATGCATCTCCTCGGCAGCACGAGATGCCGCCTCTGCCGCGGCGGCCTCAATCGCCCATGCCTTGCTTTCTGTTTCGTGCTCGTCAGCCATTACGGCAACCCCTCGTTAACAATTTGGAAACAATGCGCCCATTAGGGTAACGCGGAACGCGACGATTGCAACCCCTAGTTAGACGAGCGGTATGACTACATCGGGAGCGTAAAAAAACAGCCGGCCACGCTTTTGCTTGCGCGGTCGGCCGTTTAACGTTTTCACAGATAAAACCTACCAAAACAAACCTGTCCCTTTTTGGAAGGTTACTCGTGCTGGCTGGTGCGATGCTCGTACTCCTCGGGGGTGATGACATCCTCGATGCGCAGGTTGACGCCCGCCACCTCAAGGCCAGTCATCGCGGCAAGGCGCTCGGTGACACGTGCCTTGACATCGTCGAAGATCGCGGGCGCATAGGCGCCGTACTCGATAATGACGGAGATGTTGACGACCACGCGATTGTCATCGGTGACCTCGACCGTCACGCCCTTGGTCAGATTCTCGGCACCAAACTGCTCCTGCACAAAGTGCATGAGGTTACCCTTCATGCCCAGAACGTGCGGAACCTCGCGGGTGGCCATGGCGACGATCTTCTCGATCACACCGTTGGAATAGGTCAGCGAGTCCTCGGACTCGTCCGCTTCCTCGTCATCCTCATCCACATCGGACTCGGCCTCGACGAGAGCCTCGTCCTCGAGCGTCACATCCTCGGCTTCGGCGACGACCGCTTCGTTCTCCTCGAGCTCGGTATCGGCTACATCGACCTTCGTATTAAAAGCCATGGTTCCTCCTTATGCCTGCCGCGGATGCGACAGTCGAATACATATTAGCGGCCGCTAAACAGACGGCCGAAGAAGTTGACGATCCCGTTCTCGCCGTCGCGAATTTGGCCGATCACGGCGCCGATCAGCACGAAGAATGCAATGACGAGCGTGTCCCACAGGCCGAGCGTGAGCACCAACACGGCGAGGATAAAGCCAGCGACGGCACCGAACGTGGTGTTGGGATGACGCACAGCATAGCTCCAGATGGCAGCGCCCGTACCCTTGATGAGACCCATAGCCTCGTTAAAATCCGCGGCTGCCGCGTCTTGTAACTCAGTTGCCTCTGCTTTGGAATCAACAGGTTCGCTCGCCGGCGTGGCGCTCTGGTCAATCGTCAGGCGCGGCGTACGAGCGGTCTTATCTTGATTGGTATCACTCACCGGAAACCTCCACGGTCTGGACGGTAGTCTTGGACGGCAAAAAACGGACGCGCGTGGTCGTACCCGGCGTGCCGAGCATGGTGTCGCAAGCTTCCTCGATGCGCTGCTGCATCGCGGTAGCCAGAGATGCCACGTCCTTATCGTCAAGCGCGATAGCCTCGACCTTAAAACGGACATGCGAATCGTCGGAACCTTGGACGCGGGCCTCGACATGCTCGATCATCACGCGATCGTCGCGCTCTGCAGCAGCCCTGGCGCACGAAGAAAGCGCCGCGAGCGTGACCTCGATATTGCGCTCCCCCGCCGGATGCACGCAGGACGGCTCGCGACGAGCAAACATCAGGCGGAAGAAGCTTACCAGCACGCCAATCGCCACAACTCCGCCGCATGCCGTCACGACAATGCGCGGCATGGGGTCGCGCATCAGCAGCATAAAGCGATACGTATACGGCCCCCAAAACTGGCAGACAAGCGTACCCAGCGCCACGATGGTGGCGGCAAGATACACGATCGCTAGGGCTCGTTTGAGTACGCGCACGCGGCGCTCCCTTCAAATCTCGGCTCTCGAAATGCAAAACGGTTCGCATCATTATAAAAGAGCCGGGTCCGGTGCTCTACGCACGCGGATCCGGCTCATCTATTCCACGAGGCTTGCATGCTCGCTTCATTATGCCCAGATATGCACGGCTTAACCCGTGCGGGCGCTACTCCTCCTCGAGGGCAGCGATGACCTCGTCGGTCATGTCCATGGTGCTGTAAACATCCTGGACGTCGTCGAGCTCCTCAAGACGGTCGATGAGGCGCTGAACCTTCTTGGCGTCGGCGCCGGAAACCTCGGTCGGGGTGGTCGGGACCATGGTGGTCTCGGAGCCCTTGACCTGGACGCCCTGCTCCTCGAGCGCCTTGGAGACAGCCATGACCTCGTTGGCAGTAGTCCAGACGATCCACTCCTCGCCGGCGTCCTCGTAGTCCTCGCCGCCGGCCTCGGCGATGGCCATCATGAACTCATCCTCGTCACCGGCAGCACCGTTGGCGATCATGGTCTCCTTCTTGGCGTTCTCGTCCAGGATCTCCTTGGCGACGACGATCTGGCCCTTACGCTCAAACTGGAAGGCGACGGAGCCGGAGGTGCCCAGGTTGCCGCCAGCGTGGGAGAAGGCGGAACGGACATCAGCGGCGGTACGGTTGCGGTTGTCGGTCAGGCAGTCGACGTAGACGGCGACACCGGCGGGACCGTAGCCCTCGTACACGATGTTCTCGTAGACGGCAGCGTCGGCACCCGAACCAAAAGCCTTGTCGATAGCGGACTTGATCTTGTCCTTAGGCATGGACTGAGCCTTGGCCTTGGCAACGGCAGCGGCGAGGCTGGCGTTGTTCTCGGGCAGCGGGTCACCGCCGAGACGGGCAGCAACGGTGATGTTGCGGCTGAGCTTGGAGAAGAGGGCGGAACGCTTGGCGTCCTGCGCGCCCTTACGATGCTTGGTTGTGGCCCACTTAGAGTGTCCGGACATACGTGTCTCCTATCGGTTTCGACCTAAAGCCCAGCGCAGATGCTCGGGCAATATAAACAAACGTCGTTATGATATACCTACTGGCCTGCGAGATAAACCCCAAAATGAAGGCGTCGTGATGATACAGCCCCTTGGTGCAAAGTAACCTGTCCCCTTTGCACCAAATTAGGACCAGAGGAGGTCGCTGCGGGTGATGGTGGCGCCGATGGCAAAGGGCATGCAGGCGATGACCGGATACAGGTAGCGCATGTAGGTCGAGCCGTTGCAGGGACCGATCAGGCACACGGCGAGCACGCCCAGCAGCGGCACCCAAATGGCCAGCCCGCGCCACGAATGACGACGTAGCAGATAGACCACCACGGCGATCATGATCCACACATAGGTGGCCGAGCTCATGGTGAGCGAGATAAACGGGATGCGCTGCACCGCCACGCGGTACAGGTTGATCAGGTGGTCGCACCAGCGCACAACCTTGCTATCGACCGGATGGAAGTCGAAGTACTTGAGGTTATCGGGCTTTGCCATGATCTCGGCACTGCGCGCCGTGCTGTAGACCCACGCATCGCGGGCACTCGGATAAAAGTAGCCGTAGTAGTTATTGATGAGCGCCGAGATATAGCACTCGGGATCCTTTTTGAACATCTGGGCCCACACCTCAAAATAGGCCTTGATGTCCTCCTGCGAGGCGTACTCGTTAAAGCAGTTCTTGACGGCATCGGACTTATCTGGGTTGTAACGGCGGCCCAGATTCTCGTACTTGAGCACACGGTCGATCACGGCGCGCTCTTCGTCGGTCACCAAGCCGTCGCAAGGAGCCTCCACGACGGTGCCGTCCTCCTTAACCGTGGGATTGACGCCCGAGTTGAGGCCATCGTGCTTTTGGACGAAACGAGCCGTCTGCTGGAACGGAATCGAGAGGATTTCGCGCTTGGAACCAGGCGTGATGTCGTGCACCGGCATAAAGACCTTAGTGAAGTACATATTAGAGGCAAGGCAGAGCGCAAGCACCGCAAGAACTCCCACCCAGCGGAAACGCGGCGTGGCGCCCGAAGTCGCAGCACCAGCCTGCTTGGCTGCACGATGAGCCACATGCGCGTCCCACGCGCAAAACGCCGCCGCGATCACGCATGCCGCCAGGGAAAACACCAGGCCGCCGTTGCGCAGAAACGTGGAACCCATGGCGCCCAGAGCGAGCAGCAGCCAGTCGTGGCGCGCAAAGAGCACAGGCCTCTGTTCGCCTGCACGCTCGACATTGACATCGCGACGGGGCAGGCCGCAGGCCACGAGCTTCACGGTCTGCACCAACAGCACCAAAAACGCGTCGGCAAACAGCACGTCTTTGGTAAGCAAGGCCGCGTAGTTGGAGAACATGGGCATAAACACAAAGAACAGCAGGATTACGCCGCGGACCGGCAGGCTCACGCCCAGCTTGCGCAGCGACGAGATGGAATAGGCCATGCAGGCGGCCGTAATGACGAACTGAGCGCAGGTGAAGATGGCAAGACCTGCGTTGGCGCTGTTGAACAGTGAAAGCCCCAGCTGGACGCACGAACCGATGATAGCCGTATGCACCACAGGGTGATGTCCGTTGAGCAACACATTGGGATTGAGCAGACGCAGGTAGTCACTCGTGCCGTTGGGGTAGTTGAACCACTGGCGAATCTGCGCACCCGTATCTCCCATAAAAAGGCCAGGCAGCGAAGCGATGAGCGTGGGCGCCCAGGCGATCATAAGCACCAGGAAGGGCCCGGCAAAGGGATGGACCGAGAGCACGGCGTGAGCCACACGCCATACGCGGCCAAAGTGCGCTTCGGAAAACGGAATGCGCCGAGAGCTCAGCCAATCTAGACACTCAAAGGCAAGGTAGAAGGCAACGACCGCCAAGAGCATCCAGCCCGCACCGCCTATCCAGGCGCAGATGATGCGGGCCTTGTCGCCGAGCACGATCTCGGCCGAATCGGTGAGGTCGTAACTGCGGCCAAACACCATGCAGACGGCAAAGAACAGCGACGGAAGGATCACCGAGGGACGCCAAGCGTCGCCGCGGCCAAAGAACACGTAGCGAAACGGCAGCGTGAGCAGGCAGGCAAGCGCAAGCAGCATGACCGCGTCGGTATGGCCGGCAAACGAGAGGAGCACCTCGTAGCACACGTACAGCATGCCCGAGGCTTTGGGGTCAATCGCCAAGACTGCGTTGCTCGACACCGGGGCGGGATCGATGGAAAACGCCGTGGTCGCCAACAGCGCGAGCAAAAATGCGATGAGCGTCTGCTTGGCGGGGTAGCGCTTAAACCAGACGATGCGGGCAGCGTCGCGCGCAGCCGTTGTGGAGAGGTCGGGATCCTTCACAGTCCGAAAGCCTTTCTAGAAACCTATCAAACTCGGCAAGACCACCACAAAGGTGCCTGTCCCCTTTGTGGTGGTCTTGGTGGTTAGGCGTCGAGGTAGATGCGCTGGGGGCGATTGCGGTGTCGGGCGAAGATGATGAGCGCCAGGCCGGCGATTACGAGCGGCAGGCTCAGCAGCTGACCCATGGTGATGACGCCGCCCAGCAGATAGCCCAGCTGGGCATCGGGCACGCGCACGAACTCAACGAGAAAGCGGACGATGCCGTACCCCATCACGAACACGCCCATAAACGTACCCTGGGGCAGTAGCGGCTTTTTGCGGCTGAGTACCTGCAAAATACAGAAGAGCACGACGCCCTCAAGAAACGCCTCGTAGAGCTGGGAGGGATGGCGCGGCATATCGCCCGCGGTGCCGCCAAAGATCACGCCCCAGGGCAGATCGGTCGGCTTGCCCCACAGCTCGCCGTTGACAAAGTTGGCGCAGCGCCCCAGGCACAGGGCCAGCGGAGCACCGATGACCGCGAGGTCTGCCAAAGTCCACGCATCGAGCTTGTACATGCGGCACACGAGCACGCCGCCGATGATGCCGCCCACCAGGCCACCATGAAAACTCATGCCGCCCTCGTTGGTGGCAAAGATCTCGAGTGGATGCGTCCAGTAGTAGCCGTCGCCGTAGAAAATGACGTAGAACAGGCGGGCGCCAATGATAAGGCCAAAGACCACGCCGACCACGACGCTCGTCAGGTCGTCGACCGTAATGTCAAAACCCCAACGGCGCTGTGTGCGATACATGACGACCGCCGTGAGCAAAGCCCCGACCACATAGGCCAAGCCGTACCAGTAGATGGTGATGGGCCCCGCCGAAATGGCGACGGGATCAAGCATATGGTAGAGGTCGTTGAGCATATCGGTCCCCCTGCTCCCTACATACAAATGCGGCCGCGGGCCTTGCGCTCGCAGCCGCATATTTGGGCGTAACGTCTATGCGGAGCACATCGCCCGCAGCTTTCGCAGCTTAGAACGGCGCATACTCGTCGTACAGGTCCTCGGCCTCGCCGGAGGCATTGACCTGCTCGACACGCGTAACGCCGGGCACGTGCTCCTTGAGGATACGCTCGATACCCATGGACAGGGTCAGTGCGCTCATAGGGCAGCCGGCGCAGGCACCCTGCAGTTCCAGCTTGACGACGCCCTCGTCGTCGACACCCACATACTCCATATCGCCGCCGTCAGCCTGCAGGTTGGGGCGGATCTCCTCAAGAACCTTCTTAAGCAGCTCTTCGTTAACAGCCACAGGGGCTCCTTTCTCACAATAACGCGGGCACGCCCGCGGACAGAGCTATGTTACTACAGCCGTGTACCCGCTCACGAGCCGTCCATGCGCGCGGACACGACTTTCACGAGCAGTCAATTTGGGACGGGGCTTTTAGCTGCTTTTGCCGACGCCCGGCGCTAGCACACGCTGCCGCTACTGCTGAGTTTGTTCCCCGGTGCCAATGTGGACATCGACGATAACCTGGCGGTAGCTAATGCCGCAGGAGTCGAGAATGCGACGGCTGATGCGGCCGTCGTCGGTGTCGGCGTACTTATTGTCCAGGTAGACAACCTCGCCCACACCTACCTGCGCCAGGATTTTGGCGCAGTCATGACACGGGAACAGCGTGACGTAGACCGTGGAACCCTCAAGGTCTTTGAGCGAGCCGCGGTAGTTGAGCACGGCGTTGGCCTCGGCATGGACTACGTAGTTATGCTTGTCCTGCAGCGGGTCATCGCTCGTGCCCCACGGGAAAAAGTCGTCGTTGAGTGCCGAGGGCGTACCGTTGTAGCCCACCGAAAGGATGCGGTGGTTGGTGCTGGCGATGCACGCGCCCACCTGCGTGTTGGGATCCTTGCTGCGGCGCTGCGCGGCGATGGCCACGCTCATAAAGAACTCGTCCCAGCTAATAACGTCGCGACGCTTGCCCGACGCGGTTTGATGAAGATCGTCCGACATGGCAGACACCTCCGAAATCGCAATAGTTTGACCCATTGTAGCAGGTGAAAGGTGGGGCTGTTTCCTCTCCCGCCGACGTCCTCGACTTTATGCGCGGCGAGGCTTTTGGTTGATGCGGTACAGCTCGGCGAGACCCCGCAGCGTCAGTGCGTCGTCTACCGTCAGGCTGTGGCCGACCAACGCCGCGAGCGCCTCGGCATCGTCGCCGGTAATGACGATGGGCACGCTGCCCTCGCCCGCTGCCTTGGTCGAGCGCATCTCGGCAAGCACCATGTCGAGCATGCCGTCGATGCGGGCCACCTCGCCCAGAACCACGCCCGAGCGCATGGCCTCACGCGTGTTGCGGCCGATGACGTGCGTCGGTGCCGAGGGCTCAACCTGAGGCAGGCGCGCCGCAGCGACCGAGAGCGAACGGGCACCGAGCGCGAGCCCCGGCGCGATAACGCCGCCGACAAAGGTACCGTGCGCATCGATGACCTCGATATTGGTCGTGGTACCTAGGTCAATCACAATGCACGGCGAGGCGTAGACGGCGCGGGCAGCCACGGCATCGGCGATGCGGTCAGGGCCGATCTCGGCCGGGTCGTCGTAGTGCACGGGTATGCCGGTCTTGAGGCCCGGCCCCACCGTGAGCACGCGCCCCGTGCAGGTACGGGAAAGTGCCGCCTTCCACGGGCGCTCGAGCGCCGGGACCACGCAGCTCAGCACAGCAGCCGCGGGCACAAGCGCACCCGGCATGCCCGCATCGGCCGCCAGTGCGGCCATGACCTGCACGAGACGCATGCGTGCCTCGTCTGCTGTGATGCTCGACGGCGTGGTGATCTCGCACGTCGCAAGCGGGCATTCCTGTGCCGCGGCCGAATCCTCGGCAAACAGGCCAAAGCGAATGAACGTGTTGCCCACGTCGACCGTCAATATATATGTGCACCCATTAAGCATCGTCGACGCTCCTTTCGTCTGCCCAGCAGTATATCGCCTACCTAAACCAGTCATCCCAAAATGACTAGGTTGCGGCTATACTGATGCGCGGTCGTTTGCGAGCTCACGCGACGGCCTTTGGTAACCCGACTTCCCGCGCCGCATCCGTAGCGGCGCTCCCGGGGGAAGCGGATATACGCAAAGGAGTTCAATATGAGCAATCCCTCGAACCGCGCCTCGATGCGCGGGCAACTCACGCTGCGCGGTGTCGTCATCGGCGTCCTTGGCTGCGTGATCATCACGGCAAGCTCGGCCTACACGGCCCTCAAGATGGGCGCCCTCCCCTGGCCAATCATTTTCGCTGCCGTCATCTCGCTGTTCTTCCTGAAGCTCATGGGCAACGCCAGCCTCAACGAGGCCAACGTCACCCACACCATCATGTCCGCGGGCGCCATGGTCGCCGGCGGCCTGGCGTTTACCATCCCGGGCGCCTGGATGCTGGGCTATGCCGACCAGATCAGCTGGCTCGACATGTTTATCGTGGCGCTCGCCGGCACCATCCTGGGCCTGCTGGCCACCGCGCTCATCCACCGTCACTTTATCGTGGACGCCGCGCTGGAGTTCCCCACCGGCAACGCCGCAGCTCAGACCCTACGCGCCACCGAGGCCGGCGGCAAGACCGGTAAGCAGCTCTTTGGCTCCATGGCCATCGCAGGCATCTACAGCGTGCTTCGCGACGCTCTGGGCGTGGTGCCCAGCATGCTGTGCACGCTCAACATCCCCGGCGTGACCTTTGCCATCTACAACTCGCCCATGCTGCTGTCCATCGGCTTCCTCGTGGGCTTCGCCCCGGTCGCTTTCTGGTTTGCCGGCGCCCTGTTGGGCAACTTTGGCATCATCGTGGGCGGCACCGTTGCCGGTCTGTTCGACGTTATGACTGCGCAAGGCATCGTCAAGTCCCTGGGCATGGGCCTCATGATGGGCTTTGGCGTCGCCGTCGTCCTCAAGGACATCCTGCCGCAGGTCGCCGGTATCGTCCGCGGTCTTGCCGCCGACAGCTCCACCGACACCGACGAGCAGTCGCTTATCTCGGGCTCTCTTAAGCTCGACGCCGGCATCATCGGCCTGGGCGCTGCCGCCATCGCCGTAATCGTTGCCATCGCGCTCGACCTTGGCCCCGTTCCGGCCGTCATCGTCACGTTGTTCACCTTTGTCACCACCATCATGAGCGCGCAGAGCTGCGGCCAGACGGGTATCGACCCCATGGAAATCTTTGGCCTCATCGTTATGCTCATCGTGGCTGCCTTCGCACAGATCGCTCAGGTCAAGCTGTTCTTTATCGCCGGCATCGTTGCCGTGGCGTGCGGCCTTGCGGGCGACGTCATGAACGACTTTAAGGCCGGCGCCGTGCTGGGCACCAACCCGCGTGCGCAATGGATCGGCCAAGCCATCGGCGGCATCGTGGGCGCCCTGGTCGCCGCAGCCGTCATGGTCGCGCTCGTCACCGCCTATGGCCCGGACGCCTTTGGCCCCGACAAGAGCTTTGTTGCCGCGCAGGCAAGCGTCGTCGCCACCATGGTCTCGGGCATCCCGAGCGTGCCGTGGTTCGTTGGCGGCTTTATCGCCGGCATCGTCATGTACTGGCTCGGCATTCCGGCCATGATGATTGGCCTGGGCGTGTACCTGCCGTTCTACATGTCACTCACGGCATTCCTGGGCTCCTGCGTCAAGCTCGCCTACGACAAGTGGTCCGCCCACCGCGACGCCACCGCCGGTCTTTCTGACGAGGAGAGGGCTGCCAAGGACGCCGCCTTCCAGGAACAGGGGCTGGTTGTCGCCAGCGGCCTGCTCGGCGGCGAGTCCATCGTCGGCGTTATCCTGGCGTTTGTCTCCGTGGGCTTAAGCCTGCTGGGCTAAGCTGAGCAGCTGCTCGACAGCAACCATATTGCCTACGATTTGCCCGGTCGGTAGCTTTCGCGGCTACCGCCCGGGCTTTTTGATATCGAAACAAAGAAAGGCCAGCGCGCTGCGTTTAACAGCGCGCCGGCCTTATCGGTTAAGCTATCGAAGCGTTCCTGCTCTGAACCGAAGTTCGTTGCAGAATCTACGCTCGAAACGCTACATCTGCTTGCGACGACGATCGCCCAGCGTCACGCCCGCAGCCACGAGCGTAATACCGCCGATGACGAACACCTCGCCCGCAAGAGCGGAGTCATCACCGGTCTGGGCAAGTGCTCCCGACGTGGTCTGCTTCTTGGCAGCAGACGCCTTTGCGGCGGCCTGCGTAACCTGGGGCTTGGCCTGAGGCTTGGCCTGCGGCTCGGCCTTGGGATGATACTTGTCGTACTCGGCCTGAGCGGCAGCCAGGGCATCCTTGGCATCGCCAAACTCGGCAAGCGCGGCGGCATAGGCGTCGTTGGCATCGGACAGCTTGGCATCGGCATCGCCCAGGGCAGCCTTGAGACCAGCGGCGGCATCGACGGCGGCCTTATAGCGAGCGTAGGCAGCATTCAGCTTGACCAGCTTCTCGTTGCCCGTCGTGCCCGCGGCAAGGGATGCCTTGTGGTCGACAGCCTCAAGATCGGCCTTGAGTGCCTCGTCGTTGGCAAGCTCGGCCTTGGCCTTGAAGATATCGAGGTTCGCATCGACGACGGCCTCGTTGGCGGCCTCGAGCTGCTTCTGGGCATCGGCGACACCGGCGACGGCAGCGTCATAGGCGGCCTTGGCGTCGTCGACCGCCTTCTGGGCACCGGCGAAGCGCTCGAAGGCCTTGTTTGCACCGGCCAGCTCGTCCTCGGCGGCCTTGGCCTTCGCCTGTGCGTCGGACAGGGTCTGCGTCTTGGCGGCAACTGCCTGCTTGGCGCCCGAAAGAGCGGTCGCGGCGTGCACATCTGCGGCCTGAGCCTTGTCAACGCCAGCCTGGGCAGTGTCGTCGGCCTTCTTGGCATCGTTAAGCGTGCCCTGCTTGTTCGCAAGATCCGTCTTGGCGGCATCGCACTTGGCGGTAAGGTCCTTGACCGAAGCCGTAGCGTTGTCATACGCCTCGCTGGCCTGGTCGGATTTTGCCTTGGCGGCATCGCGGGCGCTGCGAGCCTTCGCCTTGTGAGCGGTGGCTTCGGCTGCCTTCGTCTGGCTGTCGGCGAGCGTGGCATTTGCCTTATCAAGAGCTGTCTTGGCAGAAGCCGCCTCGGACTTGGCGGCATCGAGGTTCTGCTTGAGGGACTCGATGTCGATTCCGCCGAGTGCGTCCTTCGCTGCGTCGTATGCCGTCTTCGCGGCGGCGGTGCCGGACTTAGCCTTCTCGTACTCGCCCTTTGCGGTGTTCATGTTCACATCGGCTGCGGTGAAAGCGTCCTGGGCGGCATCCTGCCCGTTTACAGCTGCGAAGTAAGCTTCCCTAGTAGTTCCAAAGTTCTTCTGCGCCTCGGCGAGCTTGCCCTGAAGCTCCTTGAGCTGCGCCTTCTGCGCCTGCGTGCCGCCTGCATTGTAGGCGGAATCGATGTAGTCGTTCAGGAGCTTCTTGAACTCAGAGACAGTAAAATCAGCCTGACTGTCATAATCGCTGTAATCGAAGATGGTTACCTCGGAATCGGTGTTCTTACCGCTACCGGTTGCGATGCCGATAGCCTTCGCGCCGGCATCGATAATGTTGAGATAATGCCCACACTCATCGTAGATTTTGACGTCCTTGTTGTAGTGCTGGTAGATATAGTAGGAATCATATCGATGGCTTCCAAGTGCGTCACCATACTGTTCGACGTACTTATCGAATTTCGCTTTCTCCTGGGTGTAGAGGCCGGTATAGGGCCAGCCGAGGGTATCCTCGGTCTCGCCGCCGGTATACGCACCGCCACCGCCGGCAAGGTTTTCACCGTTATCCCAGTAGCAGCCCGAGTGTCCCCAGATGTTCGATGAATACGATACATTAAGGGCGGCTGCCGCAGTCATGCGGAGGCTGACGCTGAGCGCCGACTGGCCGTTCGCCTTGCGGAGATTGTTCTGGGTGTCGAGATATGTCAGGGCGTTGCGCATCTGCTCCAAGGAGAGCGGGTTGGTGTCGCGAGACATGTCCTGATCGACGTACTGGTCATACCATTCGGCCTTGTCAGCGGCACCGGTCAGCATCGATACGGCTTCCTGGGCGTTCTTTTTCTGCGTGGCCGTGAACTGGCCGCCGCCGATGATGTAGTTCATGAAGCCGAACATACCCTGACTGATGACTTCCTGGTCAACGGTCATGTTGGACTTTAGGTCTGCAATCTGCTGCTCAAGAGCCTCAACCTGGGCATTAGCAGCGTCATAAGCCTTTTCCGCGGCGTTCGAAGCGGCGCAGGCTGCCTCCCACTCGCTGCGCTTCTGCTTGCGAACTTCGACAAGCTTATCGTACTCAGCCTTCTTGTCGGCCTCGGTCTGCTGGGCCTGCTCGTATGCCGTCTTCGCGGCGTCACGCTTACTGGCCGCGTCCTTGTACTCCTTGTTTGCCGCATCGTATGCAGACTGGGCAGATGCCACAGCAGCGTTGGCGGCGTTGGCCTTCTCCTGCGCGGCAGCGACGGCAGCCTGGGCGGCCTGCAGATTTGTCTGTGCGGTGGCGTCGGCATCCTTCGCGGCATTGAGCTCCGCCTGCGCGGTCTTGAGCTCACCAGCAGCAGCGATCTTGGCGGCCTCAAGCGCACTCAGGTCGACACCCGTACCCGAGACGGCAGCATCGAGCGCGGCCTGCGCCTGGTTGAACTTCTGCTGGGCGTTATCGCGCGCGGTGGTTGCGGCTGCGAGCGCAGCGGCAGTCTCCTGCTTCTTGGCCTGGGCAGTCGTCAAAGCTGCCTCGGTATTCTGCTTTTCCTGCTGAGCGCTGGCCTCGGCAGCCTTGGCCTGGTCCAGATTGTCCTGTGCAGTAGTAACGGCCTTATTGGCGTCATCGAGCTTTGCCCGCGCGTCCTCGACGGCCTTCTTGGCGGCCTCGTACTCGTCCATACCCATGGCCTCGAGCTTGGCCTGGGCATCATCGAGGGCCTTCTTGGCCTCATCCTGCTTTGCCTTGGCGTCCTTGAGCGCCTGGGTCTTATCCTCGACACTCTTGTTGGCCTGTTCGAGCTGATCGTTCAGGTCGCCCAGCTTCTTCTGCTGCTGCTCGGTCTTTTCGACGGCGGCTTTGAGCTCGTCAATCTTCTCCTGGAGCGCGGCGACTTCTGCTGCGTTCTGCTCGATTTCGTTGTCGCTCACAGCCTGCGAGGCCTGATTCTTTTGCTGCTGCGCCTGCTTTTGAGACTGGCCCGCCGCGTCGGCCTTCTTCTGGGCGGCATCGTAGGCGGCCTGAGCGTCCTTGAGCTGCTTTGCCGACTCCTCGGCCAGCTGGACAGCCGTCTTTACGACCGCTTGGTTACCGGCGGCAACGGTATTCTCTACAGAACTACCCCCCCTGAACAGAATCGCCGTTATCGGTTGACGGTACAGCGATTGCCGCCAGCGGCGACATGAGCGGCTGAGCGATGAGGCCCGCCGTCAAAACGGTTGCGACGGCGCGGTTGGCAACGCCCTTGACGTTGACGGCCTTGGCCCGAGGCTCAAAGTGTTGTGGACTGTAGTTTGCCATGGCTTTCTCCCTTTGACACGGATGTATCCATACGTATCAAACGGTAGCTGTCGATTTTTGAATTCTGTTGCGCAACATTGGCGACCAGCGTATTTTTGAAATTCACGCTCTCGTGCTTCACAGTTTCGTCACATTTGAAGGAGCTGGTGCATCATATTCTCGCGGGATCGAATTGAGCCTATGATTTGCATTTGCTCCCGCGTCATCCGCCCTATCGGATTCCGCATCCAACAGACACCCCGCCCGCCACGGTGTAGAGTTAGGACAACGGGCGCGTTGCGCGGACCGCGCTGGAACGAGGTGGACATGGAACTCGATAAGCAACAGATCAAGCGACTACGCGAACGCCATCACCGGCGCCACGGCATCCGCCCTGCCCATAGTGAGGCTGCCGAGCAGGCTGGTCGCTTTTTAAAGCGCGCGTTCAACATTCGCGAGGGACGCGCGCCCTATCACGTGATCCGCAAGCGTTTTGTAAACGGGGCGCGTCTGACTGGCTCCCACCTATGCATCCTCATCATCGCCATGCTGATCGCGAGCATCGGCCTCGATATCGATTCGGACATCGCCATCGTGGGCGCCATGCTCATCTGCCCGCTCATGGGCTCGGTCCTTGCCATGGCATACGGTATTGCCACGCTCGACCGCGAGATCACCGTCGAGGCCGTCGCCAGCCTCGCACTGCAGATGGTCTTTTGCCTGGTCACGTCCACGCTGTATTTTAAGCTCTCGCCCCTTGGCACCACCACGGCCGCCATCATCGACAACTCGACACCCACCATATGGGACCTTGCCGTCGCGCTCGCGGGCGGCTTTGCGGGCGGGCTGGGCAACTCGCGCGATCAGGAACCCGCCACGCTCATCGCCGGCGTGGCCGTGGCGACCGCGCTCATGCCACCCCTGTGCGCGGCGGGCTACGGCATCGCCATCGCAAGCGGGTCGCTATTTCTCTCAGCGCTTTACGAGTTTGGCATCAACGTGGTCTTTATCGCGCTGGCGGCCGAAGCCGTATTGCTTCTTTTGCGCGTGCCGCTCAAGCGCGACCTGAACGGCGACGGTATTGTGACCGCCGAGGAAAACGCCGAGGTCAACGAGCTGTCACGCAAGGTGCGCCGCCGCATTATTGTGGGCACGGTAGTCTTTGCCATCCCCTGCATCGTTATGACCGCAGGCTCCATTGGCTCGGCGCAGGCCGGCGTGCAGGACGGCTACGGTGTCACCGAAACCACGCGCGAGCTTGCCGCGGTGCTGCCGGGCTTTAAGGATTACACCGTCGCCGTCGAGACCTCGGCCACCGAAGGCGACGAGGAAGGCATCGTCGAGCGCGAGATTGTCGCCCATGTGACGACAAGCGAGGCGCTCGGGGCACGCGACCGCCACGTCGCTCGCAAGCTCATCGACCTTAACGTGCCCGAGCTCGATCGCGTGGAGTTCGATGTGAAGTGATGCGGGACGCGAGGCGGGCCCGGCGCGAGCGCGCGCAGCCACGGGGCACAGACGCAGCCAAGCGCAGCGCTACAGCTCGTACTTGTACACGCGGTAGATGTACTTCTCGGCTTCCATCTCGTAGGTGGCGATGGGCAGTCCATAGCGATCGTACTCGGCAAAAGTCTTGGCCATGCCCGATGCCACGAGCATGCTATTCGAATCGCCGACGCGCTGCGCACTGCTCGCATAGCCCGAGAACGGCACGGCGATCTGGTCCTCGAGCTCGTAGGCACGCGCGGTCTCGTCCACCGTAAAGATGCGCCCAAACGAATGCGTTCCCTTGCTGTAGTCGGTCGCCACCGCGGCGCCCAGCTGGCCCCAGTCGAACTTGGGATAGCGCTCGGTCGCACCAAAGTTGTTGTCGTATAGCAGCACCTGGTAGCGACCAGTCGCTGCCGTGTCAGAACTCGGCAGATACGTCACGCTGTGCTGGCCTGCATTGAGCGAGAAATCGCCCTGGGCCTGCAATAACTTGTCTTCAAAGCCCGAGCCAGCCCATTGCCACTCCTTTCTATTTCTGGGTCCATCTTCTCACTGTTGGCGGCCGGAAATGATCCGTTTTCCTCCGACCCCGAGGGATCGTTCTTAGTACTTGAAGAAGCCCTCGCCCGAGCTTTCGCCCAGCTTGCCTTCGTCGAGCATTTTCTTGAGAACGGAGGCCATGGCCTTAAAGTTGTAGGGCATCATCATCTTCTTGAGCAGCGGGCTCACCAGGCCCGGCACCTTCTGATACTGCATGACGATGTTGTAGGCCGTCTGGATACCCACCGTGTCGAATACGCGGAACGGGCCCTTGGGAGCGCCGGTGCCACGCGTCCACGCGAGGTCGATGCTCTTGGGATCGCTCACGCCCGAGACGTACAGATCAAGGCCCGAAAGCAGCCACGGTACCAACATGGAGTTGAGCAGATAACCGTTCTTTTCCTTGTTGACGGGCAACGCCAGCATACGGATGTCGTTGGCAAAGTCGACGAGTTCATCGAAGTAGCGCTTGTCGGTCTGGTCCTGTGCCATGACCTCGGTCATGTTGTTCTTCCAGATAGAGTTGGCAAAGTGCAGCGACAGGTACTTCTCGGGGCGGCCAGTGTACTTGGCAAAGGTACTCGGCAGTAACGTGGAGGAGTTGGTCACGACGACGGTCTTTTGCGGAAGGACCGGGGCGAGCTTCTTGTAAAAATCGATTTTTGCCTGGGTGTCCTCGGCCATAGACTCGATGACCAAGTCGGCGTCGGCCACTGCCTTGGCAAGATCGAGCTCCAGCTTGAGTGTGGAGTAGGCGCGCTCAACGGCGGCGAGTGCCGCCTCTTTGTCGAAGGGCTTGCCGCTATCGGCGATACCGGAGCACCACTCGCCCGTGCCGTCCGCCATACCCTCGATTGCCGCGATGTACTCCTCGCGCACATGATCGATCTTGGGCTGGGTGCGACCGATGCTGCCCTCGCTGCGCAGCCAAATCGTTACATCGAAGCCGCAGTAGGCAGCCTGAAAGGCAATCTGGCTTCCCAGCACGCCGCCGCCGGCAACGCAAACGGTCTTGTAGCTCATAGGAACAGTCCTCTCTTACGTAATTCCATAGATGTGTATTTATTCAACTGTAAGAGGGCTGCACACTGGGGGTGGGTTCTATAAACGGACGGTAATTTGCGGCGAACGGCTACATCTGTTCATTATCTCAGGGTTCCGAGGGCGATTTTTTGTGCCACCGAGACGTCGTTTGCGGAAGTATGCGGCAAATTCCGGAACCCTTGAGCACCCCCCGATTTTCCGCCAATAAAACCGCAGGTACAGGGCTTGGACATATTCGGTGTGCTCGGTCTATTCAGATTTTGCCGCATACTTCCGAAATCTGAGTTCGCAAAGGGTGATAGTCGGGGCGTTTACGCAACATATGTCCAAGCAAAAACGGGTGGTAGCCGGTACGGCCACCACCCGTTTGTCTCATATCCAGCCCATAGCAGGCCAGCTACTTCTTAATGCCGCGTCCCAGGCGCTCAGCGACCGACGCCACGGCGCTCTCATCGACCGAACCGCAGCTCACGCAGCCGTCGTGGGCACGCATCTGGCCGGTGACCTCGTCCATCGCGAGCGGCGCCACCTTCTCGAGCTTAAAGCCCTTACCGGCGCGCATGTTTTCCTTGGCCACGCTGATCATGAGCTTAATACGGTTGAGCTGGTTGACCTCGGACGCACCAGGATCATAGTCCACCGCAACGATGTTGCTCTCGGGATGCTGGCGGCGCAGCTCCTTAATCACGGCCTTGCCCACCACGTGATTGGGCAGGCACGCGAAGGGCTGCGTGCAGATGATATTGGGTGCGCCATGATCGATCAGGTCGAGCATCTCGGCCGTGAGCAGCCAGCCCTCGCCCATGTTGTTGCACACCGAAAGCACCGTGCGGGCCTTGTCGGCCATGGTGCCGATGCGCTCGGGCGCCTCGAAGCGGCGGGACTTCTCGAGCATCTCCTCCACCGGCGTGCGCATCCAGTCCACGAGCTTGATGAGCGCCTGCATACCAGCGCGCGTGGTAGCGGAGCTTCCCAACTCGTCCTTCTGCAGCTCGGCGTTGCTCATGGAGTACAGGAAAAAGTCGAGCAGACCCGGCACCACGGCCTCGCAGCCCTCGCGCTCGATGACATCGACCACGTGGTTGTTGGCTGTGGGATGGAACTTGACCAGGATCTCGCCGACCACGCCCACGCGCGGCTTGGTACCCTCGCCCACGAGCGGCATGGTGTCGAACGCGCGGATGGCCTCGCGGCACAGCTTGGTGTAGTTGTGGCGGTTGAACTTAGGCGCTAGCTTGCGGGCGCGCGCCATGTACTCCTCGTAGAGCGCGTTGGCGGCACCGGGCGTGGCCTCGTACGGGCGGCAGCGGTAGAGCATCTGCATCATCACGTCGCCAAAGAGCACCGCGTACACGGCCTGCTTAAGCAGCGCCGGCGTAACCTTAAAGCCGGGGTTGTCCTCGCCGAGCGCCACGGCCGAAAGCGAGATCACCGGAATCTCGGGGTGGCCGCTCTCGCGCAGTGCCTTGCGGATGAGCGCGATGTAGTTGGTGGCACGGCAGCCGCCGCCGGTCTGGCTGATAACCACAGCTGTCTTGGACAGGTCGTATCGACCGCTCTCGATGGCCTCCATAATCTGGCCCGTCACCAGAATCGACGGGTAGCAGATGTCGTTGTTCACATAGCGCAGGCCGGCCTCGACGGCGTCGTGATCGGTCGAGGGCAGCAGCTCCAAGTTATAGCCAGCACCGCGGAACACCTCTTTGACCAGGTCAAAGTGGATCGGCGCCATCTGCGGGCACAGGATGGTGTAGCCCTCCTCGCGCATCTGCTCGGTAAAGGGCACCTTGGGCCACGCGGTCGATGCGCTCTCACGCTGCGCTTCGAACGTGTACTTGCGGCTCGCGAACGCGGGGGCATCCGTGGAGGGCGCCACCGGCGCGGCGTCACCCTGCTCGTAGGCCTCGCCCGCTGTCGTGGCCTCGGCCAAGCGCTCGGCCTCCTGGTCCTTAAGCGCGGCCATGAGCGAACGGATGCGGATGCGCGCGGCGCCCAGGTTTGACACCTCGTCGATCTTGAGTACGGTGTAGATCTTGCCGCTGGCCTCCAGAATCTCCTGCACCTGGTCGGTGGTCAGAGCGTCCAGGCCACAGCCGAAAGAGTTGAGCTGGATCAGGTCCAGGTCGTTGCGCATCGTCACAAAACGGGCGACGGCGTACAGGCGGCTGTGGTACATCCACTGGTCGACGACGCGAATCGGACGCTCGGGCTTTACCAGGTGTGCAAGCGAATCCTCGGTAAAGACCGCAAAGCCAAAGCTCGAGATAAGCTCGGGCAGAGCATGGTTGATCTCGGGATCGTTATGGTAGGGACGGCCGGCGAGCACAATGCCGTGGCCGCCGTGGTCCTCGACCCACTTGAGAGCCTCCTCGCCCATGGTCTGGATATCCTCGTGGAAGCGCGCGTCGGCCTCAAAAGCAGCGTTGACGGCGGCATCAACCTCGGAGCGCGTGATTTTAGGACCGCGCACGCGACCGCGACCGGCCTCAGCATCGGCCACACGGTCGACGGCGAGCACCTGGTACAGGCGGCGCTTGAGCTCGGTCTTGTCGTGATACGGCACAAACGGATACAGGAACTCGATGTTCTGCTCGCGGATCTCGTCAATATTGAGCGCCAGCGCCGTGGGGTAGCTCATGACGATGGGGCAGTTATAGCAGTTGCCAGCCGTCGGATCCTCCTTGCGCTCCCAACGCACGCACGGCATCCAGATGAAGTCGACGTCACGGTCGATAAGGTTCATCACGTGGCCGTGGCTCATCTTTGCCGGGTAGCACACGCTCTCGGACGGCATGGACTCGATGCCCGCCTGGTAGGTCTTCTTGCTCGACTGGTCGGACAGCTGCACGCTAAAGCCCAGGCGCGTAAAGAACGCGTGCCAGAAGGGGTAGTTCTCGTACATGTTGAGCGCGCGCGGGATGCCGACGGTGCCGCGCGGGGCCTCGTCGGGGCTCAGGACCTCGCGGTTAAAGAGCAGCTCGTTTTTCTTTTTGAAGAGGTTGGGGGCCTCGGTCTTCTGCTTTTTGTGGCCGGCGCCCTTCTCGCAGCGGTTGCCGGTAATGAAGCGCCTGCCACCGCCAAAGTCGTTGACGGTAAGCTGGCAGTTGTTGGAGCAACGGCCGCAGCGGACATGCTTTTGCGTCACGGTGAGGTGCGCGATGTCCTCAGCCGAGAGGATGGTCGAGGTGCCGTCGGCGCCAGCGCGATCGCGGGCGAGCAGGGCCGCGCCGTAGGCGCCCATGCAGCCGGCGATGTCGGGACGCACGGCATGAACGCCGGTGAGCTGCTCAAACGCGCGCAGCGTGGCATCGGACATAAAGGTGCCGCCTTGGACGATCACCTGGCTGCCGATCTCCTTGGGGTCGCGCAGCTTAATGACCTTGAACAGGGCATTCTTGATGACGGAATAGGACAGGCCGGCCGCGATGTCGCCCACCGTGGCGCCTTCCTTTTGCGCCTGCTTGACGCGTGAGTTCATAAAGACCGTGCAGCGGCTGCCCAGGTCGACGGGGGCCTTGGCATGGATGGCGGCATCGGCAAACGCACGCACGTCCATGTTCATAGACACGGCAAAACTCTCGATAAAGCTGCCGCAGCCCGACGAGCAGGCCTCGTTGAGCATGATGTGCTCGATAACGCCGTCCTTCACGCGCAGGCACTTCATGTCCTGGCCGCCAATGTCCAGAATGAACTCGACGCCGGGCAGGAATGCCTTGGCGCCGCGCAGGTGCGCGACGGTCTCGATCTCGCCGGAGTCGGCCTTGAGGGCCTCGATGAGCAGCGCCTCGCCGTAGCCCGTGGTAGTCACGTGGCCGATGGTGCAACCGGCGGGGATGTGGTTGTAGAAATCGGCCATGATGACCTTGGCCGTGCCCAGGATGTCACCGTTGTTGTTGCCGTACCAGGTGTGCAACAGCTGGCCGTCCTCGCCCACGAGCGCGGCCTTCATGGTGGTGGAACCGGCGTCGATACCGATGAACACGCGGCCGGTGTAGCCGTCGAGCTTACCCTTGGGGACGACCTCGGTGTCGTGGCGAGTCTTGAACTCGGCAAAATCCTCGTCGGTGGCAAAGAGCGGATCCAGGCGCTCGACCTCGGCACCCTGCGTGTCACCCAAGCTGTCGATGGCCTCGATGAGCTGCGGGAACGTGCTGAGCTTGTTGGACTCGTGCGCCATGGCGGCGCCGCTCGCCACAAACAGGTGAGCGTTTTGGGGCACAATGCGGTGCTCTTCGTCCAGGTTGAGCGTGAGGTAGAAGCGGTGGCGCAGCTCAGAGAGATACTGCAGCGGGCCGCCCAGGAAGGCGACGTTGCCGCGAATGGGACGGCCGCACGCCAGGCCCGAGATGGTCTGGGTCACGACGGCTTGGAAGATGGAGGCCGCCACGTCCTCGGGGCGGGCGCCCTCGTTGAGCAGCGGCTGGACGTCGGTCTTGGCAAAAACGCCGCAGCGGCTGGCAATGGGATAGATGGTGGTGGCGTTGGCCGCGAGTTCGTTAAGACCGCTGGCGTCAGTGTGAAGCAGAGTGGCCATCTGGTCGATGAACGCGCCCGTGCCGCCGGCGCAGGTGCCGTTCATGCGCTGCTCAATGCCATTATCGAAGTAGATGATCTTGGCGTCCTCGCCGCCCAGCTCGATGGCGACATCGGTGGCCGGGATGAGGGTCTCGACGGCACGCTTGCTGGCGATGACCTCCTGGACAAACTCCAAATCGAGCCACTGGGACAGCAGCAGGCCGCCCGAGCCGGTGATGGCACAGGTCATCTGGGCAGTCGGCAGCACAGTCGCGGCACCCTCGAACAAGTCGCGGGCGCAAGCGCGGACGTCGGTGTGGTGGCGCTGGTACTTGGCGTAGACAATCTGGTTGTCGTCGTTGAGCACAGCGAGCTTAACGGTGGTGGAGCCCACGTCGATGCCCAAGTGCAGGTTGCCACGAGCGTTCTCGGGGTTGAAGATCGCGCCTTCGGGGGTGTGGGCGGCGGCTACGGGCTCAGCGGCGGTGGCGGGCTCGCTAGCGACGGACGTCTCCCCTGCCGCGTTCTTGGCATCGGCAACTGCCTCGGCAACTTTCTCGGCAGCTGCGGTCGCGGCCTTCTGCGCGGCATCCACCACGGCGGGTGCAGCCTCACGCGCGGCAGCGACCATACGGTCCTTAATGCCCTCGACGAGTTTGCTCATTGTCTCTCCTCTTAGTTGTTGGACTCGACGGCTGCGGCGGTGTCGGCCGCGTCCTCGAGCTGCAGGTTCAATAGCTTCATGCCGTATTCCGGCACGTTGATATCGATGGGTTGGCCATACAGGTCGCCGGGGCGCACAAAGGCGATGACCGTCATAATGCGCGCCATGGTCTCGGGCGATTCAGAAAGGTCACGCTCAAACCAACGTTGGATCATGCCGACCTCGGCACTCACGACATAGGTGACGTAGTAGTCAAAGAAGGTGCCCAGCGCCAAGCCCAAAATGCCCGTCTGTGCACGCGGCACCACGGCCTCGCGTGCGGTATCGATGATCTTTTTAATAAAGGCGGGGTCGCCGCCCGGGCCCAGCAGGGCCCCGATAAGGTCGCGATTAGCCGCAAGATAGCGAAGCAGCTCAACCGAACCGGGTGCCGGCTCGAGCTCGTCGATATTGCGGTAAAGATCGGGTAATTGAGCTGCGGTGATAAGCTCCACCCGCTCGCGAATCTCGGCAAGCAGGCCGTCCTCGATCTGGCTGATAAAGTCGGGGATATCGCGGTAGTGCGAATAGAACGTGCGGCGTGTAAGACCGGCGCGCTCGGTGAGCGACGCGACGTTAATGCGCGAAAGGTCGCCGCTTTCGGCAAGCTCGCTGGCAAGCGCCTGGCGAAGGGCACGCTGCGAGCGAAGGGACCGGCGATCGCATTTCTCGAGCTGGGACAAGCGTCCTCCTTGTTACTCAGCCTGTGCGCTATTGCACAGTGCGAGTATTATTGCACACCGTGTGCATCAACACGTAAAGGCAATATTTGGGATGTGACGAAGGGACAGCTCCTTTGTCGCATTATTAGATGACGGTGCGGGAGTTCTGCTTGTGCATGGTGGCAAGCATGTGTTTGGGGACGGCGTGGACCATGCAACTGCCGATGGTCGCGCTCGCGGCGGCCTTAGCTGCATCGCTAGCGTTTTTGGTCGCGTAGCTGTGGCGGAAACGCTTGAGCATGGCAATGTCGTTGCCGCCGTCGCCATAGACCGCGACCTCATCCTCGGCAATGCCGTAGTAGCCCGCCAGCCAGGCCACGCTCTCACCCTTGTTGCATGCCACGTCCGTAATCTCGAACATCACCGGATCGAACGGTGCGTTGACCACGCGGTCGGAGCGCTCGGCCAAATACGCCTTAAGGTCGCGCTCCAGCTCGGGCGAGGTCACGCGACAGTTGATCTTGCACACGTCATGACGCAGGATGTCGCCGATCGACTGGTCGAAGTACTGTTCCTCGTGGTACCCGCCACGCGCACGCATGCCGCGCATCACGATGCGCTTGATAGGGCTGTCCTTTTTAAAGCCCGCCTGGTGCATCTCGAACGATCCGCTCGAAAACATGCCGTCGGGCGTGGAGCAGTCAAAACAGATATCCGGAAACTCCTTGAGCAGCTCCTCGGTGATCTGTGGGTCGATGGTCCAGGTCTTGAGCACCTCGCCATGGCTGTCGCGCACGATGGATCCGTTGGAGCAGCAGGCGTCAAGCGCCAGGCCCGTAAAGCCATGCTCGCCAATCGGCAGCGTCGAGCGTCCAGTCGCGGGAACCACATGCAGGCCAGCCTCGGTCAGCTCGCGAATGGCGCGGCGAATGGTTCCGTCCGCCTCGTGCAGGGCGTTCAGTAGCGTTCCGTCTAAGTCACTCGCAAACATCTTGATCATGGGCATGCCTCTCCTTCGTCTGCACGATATTGTAGACGAAGGAGAGGCATGCCCAAACAATGGCGTTCCGGCGCGGCGAGACAATGCTTCCGCAAATTCACGGTCCCCCAGCGCCTTAAGACATTCGCCATAAGCGACTTATCAGCCGATTAAACAGCGCCGTCGTCAACGTCAGCACCGCCAACATGCCTGCGAATACAATCGCCGGTGTCCATCGATCATATGCGAGCCCGTAAACCAATTGGCCAATAGGCGTTGCACAGGAAAGCGTCATATAAACGAGTGCCAGCACTTTTCCGCAGAGTTCCTTTGGCACTGACCGCTGAACGAATGAAACGATTTCGACCGATGTAATGCTTGCCCACGCCATAACCCATGCCGAGCCGGCCGCAAGCGCGGCAAACGCTAATTCATCAGGACCGCTCAGTAGTGCGACAATAATCGGTACGACTCCAAAACTAATCATCGCAACATATCGACATATGCCCTTGAAGGAAAAACGATGTGGCCAAATACCGACCAAACCACTGCCGACAAGACCACCTAAGCCCATAGCCACCTCAATAATCCCAACAAAGGATGACTGCATTCCGAGATGCTTTGCAACAATAACGGGAGCACCAATCGTTAACCCAACTAACGCAAGGTTCAAAATTGCCGCAAGCAAAAACACAACGAGCAATGATGCGTTTTGAAACAGGTACCGAATCGACTCCCGAAAATCGCTTCGGCATGTCGAGCAAGTCGTACTGTCCCCTGTCATTCCAGATGAGGCATTTTGCTTGAGTGCGCCCCCGAACAGCAGGGCTGACATCGCAAACGTCAACGCCGCGGTTTCGCATAGAGCATCGATACCAAAGCACCCATAGACTGCCGTCCCGACTACAGGCCCCAAGATATTGCTCGCCATGGTTACCTGCGAGACCAACGCTGTGGCACGCTCAACCTTTTCTTGGCCCATCATGTGCACCGTCTCAATTTGAAGCATCGGTTTCAGCAGCGATTGGATGCCATATTGGACGCAAAGCATTGCTGCCACGACAACCGCAAGAGGCAGCGAACACTTCATGGGGATAAACAGCAGTGATGCAGCCATCAGAACAATGCCGAGCACCACAAGAACCCCGCGATGTCTCCCGTGATCCGCCAAGATTCCGCCAGCCGGAGTCGCAAGCACGCCCGGCACGAACGCTATCGCCGCGACAGCACCATATAACGTTGACGAGCCGCTGCAATCGAACAAGTAAAGCGGGCACGCAAAGCACAGTGCCGACAACATCGAATACGCGCACAGCTGTGCAACAAGAAGACCGAAAAGCCTGATAGATCGCACTGTTTTTTGCGCCAACGAGACATTGCTCCTCCGCATTCCAGCCATAAGCCTGCCCCCTATACATACCATTAGTATGTATTTAATGACTTGAAAAGGGCAGCCGTGGCTACCCTTACAAATCAATTACATACCGTTGGTATCTATATTACCACCCAGCACGGTTCCATACGTCCCAAATCTGAGCCGTTGTCTGGAGCACTTCATTACCCAAATCGAGCCCCACCGCGGCCGCCATCTGCGCCAAACATTGCGCGCGAGCGAGCATTCGATCCTTGGTCTCGAGCGGACGGAACAGCGGCAGCAGCCAAAGATTCGCCAACAACGATACGGCCTCAGCCGCTTCGCGCGGGCATTTGCACGCAATGGAGCCGTCGGCGATGCCCTCCTCGATCACTGGCAAAAGACAGCCATCGGCCGACTCGTCGAACGAGCCCTGGTACTGCATCGCCAGCAGCCGCGAGCTTTTTACCGGATCTGCCGCAGGATGCATGCGTGCCCATAGCTCAATTTGCGGAACGACAGACTCGGGCGCGTACAGTCGCTTGAGCTTTTGGGCTCCCGTCATATTGCCAGCACCGAGTGTCGCGCGGCGGCGCTCAACAATCGGAGCCATTGCCCGATCAAATGCGGCGTTGAAAATCTCTTCTTTGCTCTTAAAGTGATGATAGACAGCACCCTTGGTCATGCCATCGAGGCGGTCGACGATATCTTGAATGCTCGTCCCCTCATAACCCTGTGCGCAGAATAGCTCCAGCGCCGCGTCGAGAATCTTCGCGACTGTCTCCTCGGGATATTTATTACGCCCCATAATCTGTCCATCCGCAACGCAAGTCTTGTGCCTCATTGCAGTATTTTAACGTTGCGGATGGCAGGCGGTCGATTCTACACCGCGGCGGGGCCGTGTTCGCCGGTACGGATGCGGATAACCTCCTCGACCGGCTCGACCCAGATCTTGCCGTCGCCGACGGCTCCGGTGCGAGCAGCGTTGCAGATAATCTCGACAATGCCGTCGACATGCTCGTCGGCGCAAATAAGGGTGAACTGTACCTTAGGGATCGTGTTGACAAGCAACTCGTTGCCGCGCACGTATTCCTTCCAGCCATGCTGCGCGCCGCAGCCCTGCACCTGGTTGATGGTCATACCACGAACATCAGCAGCAAACAGCGCGTCTTTGAGAACCTCAAGCTTCTCCTGACGCACGATAGCCGTGATCTTTTTCATAATGAATTCCTCTCTTTAATAAAGAAATGAATTGCCATTCAATGACGCGGGTTTTCGAGGTGCCCGAGATTGCCCCGAAAGAGGAGCGCCGCGTACTTCGGTACGCAAGCGACGGTTTGAGGGGCAATCTCGGGTGCCTGGGAAAGCCGCGCGACGATTGAACGGCAAGGTGCGGAGCCTGGGGAAGCTGCTAATCGAGTCCGGAGAACGAGGGATACGCGCTCTCGCCGTGTTGACTCGCGTCCAAGCCCAGCGCCTCGTCGGCCTCGTCCACGCGCAGGCTGCCGTGGAGCAGCGCCTTGACCACTGCGGCGATCACCAAATCGAGCACCAGCACAATAGCAACCGTCACCACAATGCCCAAAATCTGCGAGACGAGCAGCGAAACGTCGCCCGTGTAGAACAGACCACCCTTACCGGTCCACGAGAGCTCCGGCACGCAGAACAGGCCCGTGAGCACGCCGCCCAGGATGCCGCCGACGCCGTGGCAACCGAACGCGTCGAGCGCATCGTCGTAGCCAAACTTGGTCTTGAGATGGCTGATGGCCAGGTAGCAGACAGGTGAGACGATCAGGCCCATGACCAGCGCCGCCCACGACTCGACAAAGCCTGCCCCGGGCGTGACCACCACAAGACCCGCAACCAGACCGGTGCTGGCACCCACCAGCGTGGGGCGGCCGGTATGCACGCGCTCGACGGCAAGCCACGAGACCATGCCCGCCGCGCTGGCCGTCACGGTGTTGAGGATGGCAAGTGCCGCCACGGCGTCGGCCTTAAACTCGCTGCCGCCGTTAAAGCCAAACCAGCCAAACCAAAGCAGACCGGCGCCCAGCGCCACAAACGGCACGTTATGCGGACGGTAGCTCACCATGCCAAAGCCGCGACGACGGCCGAGCATTAAACAGAGAATCAGACCCGTGAGACCGGACGAAATGTGTACCACGTCGCCGCCGGCAAAGTCGAGCGCTCCGATGATATCGCCGATAAAGGAGCCCTCGCCGCCCCACACCATGTGGGCAAGCGGCGCATAGACCACGAGCAGCCAAATGCCCAGGAAGGCCGCCATGGCACCAAACTTAACGCGGCCGGCCAGGCTGCCCGTGACGATAGCGGCAGTGATCATGGCAAACGCCATCTGGAAGGCGATGTTGATGATCTGCGGGTAGACGGCGCCATCCGCAGCATTGCCCTCGGCCGCCTGCAGCACCTGGCCGAGCACCGGCAGGCACAGCAGCTGGTCAAGGCCGCCAATAAACGGGCTGGAACCGTCGCCGCCGTAGGCCAGCGACCAGCCGGCAGCAATCCACAGCACGCCGACCAGGCCAATGGTGCCAAAGCACATAAGCATGGTGTTGATGACATTTTTGCGCCTGGACAGGCCGCCATAGAAAAACGCCAGACCCGGTGTCATTAAAAACACGAGCATGGTGCAGACGAGCATAAACGTTGTCGATCCCGTATCGTACATTCGCTCTCCCTTGGTCGCATGAACGTTGTCGACGCCCATAATGCGGCCGAGGGGCAACTGGTGTAGACCAGATACGGCGTTGTTAAACGCTGCGTTGTCGAATGGAAACGGTGCCGCAATCTTGGAAACGGCGCGGCAACGGACGCGAAACGGACGGGAAATACGCGAGCAAGGAAGCCGTGAGCGCGCCCGTCCCGGCTAGTGGCGGAACAGCTCGCGGGCTCGGTCGCGGAGATTAGTTGCTCGAATGACACCTTCGTAGCGATTGATGCGCAGACGCGGGAAGGCGTTAAAGAAGCGCAGGTCGCGACGACTGAGTGACACGCTCGGTACCGGACGGCTCATGCGCTTACCGGCAAGGCGACGGCTGAGCGACGGACGCGGCATGCTCGGCGCGGCATCGGCCACGCGACGGGCAGCGAGTGCCAGACCGCGAGCACCATCCGAGATAAATGTCGGCATCGAAGCCTTCTCACGAAGGGCATCGAGCGTCGCGTCGCCCAGCTCGGCCAGCCACGCGTTAACGGCACGGCTGCGGATATGCGTCTGTGCCACCGAGTCGATTGCCGAATCGGGAATACGTTCGAGCATGGAGTCGGACGCATCGGCAAGCGACTCGTTGATGCGGTCGGCAAGGTCGGCGCGCACACGCTCCAGCTGATCGGACAGACGCCGCCAGTTCGCCAACGAGCACGCCGCGTCGACCATCATCGCGACCGCGACGATAAAGGCGGACAGCCGCACAATCAGCACCGGCAGATGGCCAAGCAGCCCCAGCAATGCCGGCTCCACTAAACGGCAAATGCACAGCGCACCCAGGCCAAACGCGCAGGCCCAGTACAGACAGATGCGTCCATGCAAATTAAACGGCAGGTGCGAGTAATCCCAAAAGCGCGCGCCTGTTGTTTTTTCCAATAGAAGGCCCACACTGTACTCGATTACGCTGCACACAAGCGCCGCGGTGACAAACTGGCTCGGGGCATCCGGAATCCCGCGCAACAGCAGCCAGCAGGCAATGCCGCCCGCGCCATAGATGGGGCAGCACGGCCCCAGCAAAAAGCCACTGTTGGCAAATCGTCCGTGATTGAGCATGGCACATACTGTCGACTCCCATGCCCAACCGCAAAACCCGTAAAAGGCAAACGAGAGCACCAGTGCCGAGAGTGGGCAGGCGGCAAGCGTCGCGCCGCCAAACGCCATATCAATCGCGGTCCCCACCGTCTACCCTCTCCTCTTTTCGCTCGAATCTTTGCTCGAGCCGTCACTCGAGTCCTCGTTCGAATCGTTCGCGCCGCCTTTGCGCCGCAGACGACCGGAGACTGTCTCGCGCAGAGCGCACCATTTATCCGCCAGGCATACAATCCAAGCCTCACGACACGTCGGCGGCACTGGCACCAGCGGAAACATATGCCGCACGATGATATTCCGTTCGCGCGACGTCAGCTCAAAATCTTCCTCGGCACGTTCCAGGGCAAAAAACGGGTGGCGAAAGCCATGCAGCCGATGGCTTGGGTCGGGATCGTGCCAGTCATAGAGAAAGTAATCGTGCAGCAGGGCTCCGCGCAGCAACGAGGCGCGATCGACCGAGACACCGACGCGGCCCAGGTGCTCGGCAAAGGACAAACTTGCCCGCGCCACCGAGGTCACATGCGCATACACCGTCACGTCGCCATGCTGGATAAACTCGTGTGTCAGGTCCAAGCGGCCCGCCTGGGCCAGCTGGCGGGCGGCATAGTCGACCTCGTGCGCGATTTTCTCGGCACGAACGGTATCGGACATGCTGCCTCCTTCCAGCGGCTCACGGCGACAAGCCACGGCCTGCACGCATTGAATAAAATCATCATGGAACCTATCAGTATGGCATCGGACAAAACGTTTTGCCCCACCAGTTGTCGAATTACCGCGCCGCCGTCACATATCAAACGCCAAAATGTGCGAGACTGTTTTGTGCAATTGTGCCGGCCGAGGGAGCGCCGGTGCTCGATTCGCATGGAGTAACCCACAACGATGCTGCTTACGCAAACGACAACGCCCGAGGACGTCAAGGCTCTCGACCGCGCCGAGCTTCCGCTGCTCTGCGGCGAGATCCGCCAGGCAATCCTCGAAAGCTCCGCCGCCGTCGGCGGGCACGTTGCCCCCAACCTGGGCGTCGTTGAGCTTACGGTTGCGCTTCATCGCGTGTTTAACTCCCCCATCGACAAGATTGTCTTTGACGTTTCGCACCAGACCTACGCCCACAAGGCGCTGACGGGGCGCGCGTATACTTATATCGATCCGGAGCGTTATGGTGAGGCTTCTGGCTTTGCCAATCCCGACGAGTCCGAGCACGACCTGTTCGCCATGGGCCATACCTCCACGTCGGTGAGCCTGGGCTGCGGCCTTGCCCACGCGCGCGACCTGGCGGGCGATACGTACAACGTCATTACCGTTATTGGCGACGGCTCGCTTTCGGGCGGCCTGGCGTTTGAGGGCTTTAACAATGCCGCCGAACTCGATAGCAACCTGATCATCATCGTCAACGATAACGACCAGTCCATTGCCGAGAACCATGGCGGCCTGTATCGCAATCTGGCCGAGCTGCGCGCCAGCAACGGCACCTGTGAGCGCAACGTTTTCCGCGCGATGGGGCTCGACTACCGCTATCTGGACGCCGGTAACGATGTCCAAGCGCTAGTCGATACGCTGCAGGAGTTGCGCGATATCGATCACCCCATCGTGCTGCACGTCTCGACCGCCAAGGGCAAGGGCTTTGAGCCGGCCCAGAGCGACCCCGAACACTGGCATCATGTGGGACCCTTCGATATGGCAACCGGCCGCAAACTTTGCCCGGGTCATCCGAGCGAGCCTGCGCCGCGCACCTATGCCGACATTACGGGCGAGGCGCTCAGCGCCGCCATCAAGCGCGATTCGCAGGTCGTGGGCATCACGGCCGCCACGCCCTACATCATGGGCTTTACACCCGAGCTTCGCGCTGCCGCCGGCAAACAGTTCGTCGATGTGGGCATTGCCGAGGAGTACGCCGTAACCTTTGCCACCGCGCTTGCGCGCTCGGGCGCCAAGCCAGTCTTTGGTGTGTACGGCACGTTTTTGCAGCGCGCCTACGACGAGCTGTGGCACGATCTGTGCCTCAACGACGCCTCCGCAACCATCCTAGTGTTTGGAGCGTCGATCTTTGGCACCACATCCGAGACGCACCTCTCGTTCTTTGATATTTCCATGCTGGGCGGTCTTCCCAACATGCACTACTTGGCGCCGGCCTGCATGGAGGAATATCTGTCCATGCTGAGCTGGTCGCTCGACCACCGCGAGCATCCCGTGGCGATCCGCGTACCGGGCATTGGCCTGGTTAGCCGCCCCGACCTTGCGCCTGCCGAAGACACCGACTACAGCGCCGTTCGCTACAACGTGGTGCGTCAGGGCCGCGATGTAGCAGTGCTCGCGCTTGGCGATTTCTTTGAGCTGGGCGAGCGCGTGGCAAACCGCTTGGCTGCCGAGTACGGCATCGAGGCCACGCTCGTCAACCCGCGCTTTGCAACCGAGCTTGACCGTGAGTTCCTCGACAGTCTTGCCGCCGAGCATCGCGTTGTCGTCACCCTCGAGGACGGCATCTTGGACGGTGGCTGGGGCGAGCGCGTCGCGTGCTATCTGGCCTGCACGCCTGTGCGCACGCGCACCTTCGGCATCGCCAAGGGCTTCCCCGACCGCTACGACCCCAACGAATTGCTCGCACAGAACGGCATGACGGTCGAGAACATGGCCGCCGAAGCCGTACGTCTGCTGAACGAGTAGAAAAAACCTCCGCAAGGGAAGCATCCCTGCGGAGGTTTTTATTTCCCCAACTGAATTATCTCAATCTGTAACATCTAGAGCCCGAATTCCCGTCTAACTGTTACAGATCTAGATAAGACGTCTTAGTCCCTGACCTTTGTCTCAATCTGTAACAGATAGAGACCTTTTAGCCATCCAGATGTTACAGATCGAGACATTCGAATTCCCCTGAAGTGAAAATCTCGATCTGTAACAGGTAGAACCCATTTCCTCGTCTAACTGTTACAGATTGAGACAAAGCAGCGAGACAGGCCACCACATCTGCAAGAACCACCACAAAGGTGCCTGTCCCTTTTTGGTAGGTAGAATTACCCATAAGGTAAGTATGTTTCTGAGTTATTTCGTGTTGACCCATTTGAGCGCGATAGGGTATAACTCTACTCAACCGCTAGGGATTTTATTGAGAAAGGTGTTCTACCATGAGCAAGAACCTCTCCCAGCAGGTCGTTCTCGACCGCCGCGGCTTCGTTGCCGCCACCTTCGCAACCGTCGCCGGCCTTGGTCTTGCCGGCTGCTCCGACACCAGCGCCGAGGCCGACAAGGGTTCCGCCGCCGGCTCCTCCAAGGGCTCCGAGGATACCGAGGTTTCCGCCACGCTCGATGCCAAGGCATTCGACAAGCTCGTCGGCAACGGTCCCAAAGCCGATAACGACGCCATCGCCGCCAGCACCTGGGCGACGGCCGTTAAGAACGCCGGCGTCTTTAAGATCGGTGGCGTTCAGACCTCTACGCTCTTCTCCCTCCTCAACGAGAAAGACGGTCAGACCCGCGGCTTCGACGCCGGTATCGCACAGCTCCTGTCCAACTACATTCTGGGCGAGAACAAGGTCGAGATCACCCAGGTGACCTCGGACACGCGCGAGTCCGTCCTGCAGAACGGCCAGGTCGACGCCGTCTTTGCCACCTACACCATCACTGACGAGCGCAAGAAGCTCGTCTCCTTTGCCGGTCCCTACTACTACACCCAGCAGGCCATCCTGGTGCTCGCCGATAACGACGACATCAAGAGCGTCGACGACCTTGCCGACAAGAACGTCGCCGTCCAGTCCGGCTCCAACGGTCCCGCCATCCTGGAGGAGTTCGCCCCCAAGGCCAGCCAGCAGGAGTTCAAGACCGACGAGGAAGCCCGCCAGGCACTCCAGCAGGGCCGCGTTGACGCCTACGTCATCGATAACAACATGCAGCAGAGCGCCCTGGTCCGCGAGCCCGGTAAATACAAGATCGCCGGCAAGCCCTTCGGCAGCAAGGAGCCCTATGGCATCGGTCTACCGCTCGATTCCGACGGCGTCGCCTTTGTCAACGACTTCCTTAAGAAGATCGAGGACGACGGCACCTGGACTGAGCTGTGGCAGATCTGCATCGGCGACCGTACGGGCGACACCAATGTTCCCGAGCTGCCCGAGATCGGCGCCTAGGCAGCGAGCCTGGTAACAGCCGCAACGAAACCATACGGAAACGCATGATGCGCTTTATTGCGATAAACTGTTTCCTCACTGAGTTGTCGGGGCTTCCGTACACACGGGAGCCCCTTTCCTTACCGGCAGGAGGTCCGCATGAGTCTCTCCGAGCTCTGGTCGCTCTATGGCCAGAACTATATCGACGCCCTGCTAGCAACCTGGGGCATGACACTTGAGTCGTTTGCCATCGCCATGGTGCTGGCCGTTGCCGTCACCGTGATGCGCGTGTCGCCGCTCAAGCCGCTGCGCGTCTTTGGCGACCTGTATGTCCAGGTCTTCCGTAACATCCCCGGCATTGCGCTGCTCATCATCGTCGTCTATGCGCTGCCGCCGCTCAAGGTCGTCCTGCCCTACCGCACCTGCGTTATCGTCGCCACAGTCCTTTTGGGCTCGGCCTTTGGCTCCGAGAACTTTATGAGCGGCATCAATACCGTCGGCGTCGGTCAGGTGGAAGCCGCACGTTCGCTCGGCATGAGCTTCAGCCGCATCCTCGCCAAGATCGTGATTCCGCAGGCACTGCGCTCGAGTGTGCTGCCCATGACTAACCTCTTTATCGCCGTCATGCTCACTACCGCCTTGGGCAGCCAGGTGCCGCTTAAGCCGCAAGAGCTCACCGGCGTGGTGAGCTATATCAACACGCGCTCGCTCGGCGGCGTCGCCGCGTTCTTTATCTCGGCGCTCGGCTACCTGGGCACAGCCTTCGTGGTGAGCCACATTGGCAACTATATCGATAAGAAGGTGAGGATCCTCCGATGAGCAAGCATTCCTCCCCTGCGCTTACCATGCGCGATGCGCTCTACGAGGCTCCCGGCCCCAAGATGCGTGCCAAGATTCGCATCGGCACCGCCATCTCGCTTGTTGCCGTCGCCGTGCTCGTCGCCCTGGTACTGCAGCGCTTTTATGTGACCGGCCAGCTTTCGGTCCACTATTGGTATTTCTTTACGCACCTCACCACTTGGAAGTTCCTGCTTGCCGGCTTTGAGGGCACCGTTAAAGTCGCACTCACCGCTGGCGCCATCGCGCTGGTGCTGGGCTTAGCCCTTATGCTCGGCCGCACGAGCGACATTAAGCCGCTGCAGTTGCTCTGCCGTGTGCTCACCGATTTCTTCCGCGGCGTGCCGAGCCTTCTGTTCATCTATTTCTTCTTTTTGGTGCTACCCCAGTACAAGATCGCGCTGCCGTCGTTTTGGATGCTCACGCTTCCCGTCGCGCTCGCCGCAGCCGGCGTACTCGCCGAGATCTTCCGCGCCGGCGTCAACGCCGTGCCGCGCGGCCAGGTCGAGGCCGCCCAGGCACTCGGTCTCTCCAAAGCTAAAATCACCTTTAAAATCGTATTGCCGCAGGCTATTCGATTTATCATTCCGTCGTTGATTTCGCAGCTCGTGGTCGTAGTCAAAGACACCACCGTCGCCTACGTGGTGAGCTACCCCGACCTCATGCAAAATGCCCGTGTGCTCATTACCAACTACGACGCCCTCGTGTCGGTCTACCTGGTTATCGCGGTCATCTACATCCTCATCAACGTCGCGATTAACAAGGCCGCTGTCTACGTTTCGCACAAGACCGGTGCGACCATCATCCGCTAACGCTTTACCATTTCTAGTCATAAGGAGCCGAGCACCATGGCACAGAGCACCTCTTCCACCGGCAATCAGCCGCTGATCGAGCTCAGGCACGTCGATAAGCACTATGGCGATCTACACGTCCTCAACGACATCAATCTCTCGGTCGACCGCGGCGAGGTCGTCGTTGTGATCGGTCCCTCGGGCTCGGGCAAGTCGACCATGTGCCGCACCATCAACCGCCTGGAAACCATCGACTCGGGCGAGATCCTCATCGAGGGTGAGCCCCTGCCGCAGGAAGGCAAGGATCTTGCCCGCATGCGCGCCGAACTGGGCATGGTGTTTCAGCAGTTCAACCTGTTCGCACATATGACCGTACTGCAGAACGTCATGCTGGGGCCGGTCGATGTGCTGGGCGTCTCCAAGGACGAGGCCCGCGAGCGCGCCATGGACCTGCTGAGCCGCGTGGGCGTTGCCGAGCAGGCCGACAAGGTGCCCGCACAGCTCTCGGGCGGCCAGCAACAGCGCGTAGCCATCGCCCGCTCGCTTGCCATGCAGCCTAAGGCCATGCTTTTTGACGAGCCCACGAGCGCCCTCGATCCCGAGATGATCAACGAGGTGCTCGAGGTCATGGTCCGTCTGGCACAGCAGGGCATGACGATGATCGTCATCACGCACGAGATGAACTTTGCCCGCCGCGTGGCCGACCGCGTCGTGTTTATGGCCGACGGCCAGATCGTAGAAACCGGCACGCCCGACGAGTTCTTCGACCACCCCCAGACCAAGCGCGCCCAGGACTTCCTCAACTCCATCAAGGGCCACTAACCAGACCGCCCACCCGCCCGCCATGCCCATCCAAACTCGAAAGTTACACCTATGATCGGAACTCGCACTTCATCGTCCTACACCCCGCACGTCGACGTCGCCCCCGCCGACCGCCCACTCATCCTCGTCGCACCGCGCTGGGAAGAGGCAGAGCCATTTTTAACCGAGATGCTCTCCCCCAACGAGGAAATCGCAAGTGTCTTTGTCGATGCCATCCTTGCCGCCGGCGGCCTGCCGCTGCAGATGTCCATCACCGAGGACATTGAGGTCATCCGTCATTACGTCGATATCGCCGACGGCATCGCCATTCCCGGCGGCCCCGATGTCAATCCCAAACGTTGGGGCGATGATCGACCCTGCGACCCCACCCTCTGCTGCGAGATCCGTGATAGCTTTGAGTTTAAGCTGGTCGGCGAGGTGCTCCGCGCCAAAAAGCCGCTCTTTACCACCTGCCGCGGCACGCAGTTGCTCAATGTCGCCACCGGCGGCACCCTGTGCATGGACGTGCCAAGCCTGGGTGCGCGCGAGGGCCGCACGCAGTGGCGCCACACCCACGTGCTCAACGACCCCGTGCATCCCGTCGAGGTCGTGCCGGGCTCGTTGCTGGAGCGCGCGCTTGGCGGGCACAGGCTTATCCAGACCAACTCCGCACACCACTGCTGCGTCGATCGTCTGGGTAAAAGCACGCGCTTGGTCGCCAAGGCAACCGATGGCGTGCCCGAGTGCATCGAAGTCGAAGGCCAACCCTTCTGCCTGGGCGTGCAATGGCACCCTGAGTACACGTGGAAGACGCTCGAGACCGACTTTAACCTGTGGAAGTCGTTTGTCGAGGCGGCGGCCAAGGTTAAACAGGCCCGTTAGCTCGCAAACCACTCAGTTTAAAGTCTCCTATACCAGGTGGGCGGACACCAGCCACGGTGCCCGCCCACCCTTGTATTTGGTATGCTCGGTATGATTATCCCTCACAAACAATCAAAAAAATCTCGACCGTAATCGGTCGACGGTAAAGCAAATGGCAAAAACGCTTGCTACGTTTATTAGGCAGTCAATTAGAATCGAAAGGCATTGACTATTCCCCAACGGGGTCACGCCACAAATCCACATGAGCATCGAGGCTGGAAGCGGAAGCATGGAATTGGCCCCGAGCTGTATGTAGATCGCTACAACGTTGACAAGCAACAGCATGCCAATCGGACCGAAGCCGGACCCAAAATAGGAAACAGCGATCACGCAAGAGACCACGTATGCAAGGCAGGCAGCGGCAGCAAGAACAAGTCGATAGCAAAATACATGCAGGTTGAAATACTGCTGAGCATCCAGAACGATTACGCAGTTAAGACAGTACAAAACGACACTCGACAGGATAAACGCGTCCAAAAGGGCAAAAGAAGACAGCACCACTCGAGCAACGATAGCGCACACACGCTTCCCTCCCCGAGCCTCCGACAACCCCCACGGTTCCTCAATAAAGCCCGAACTGACAAAGCGCGGCACAATGCAAGCCGCGATGAACGGAAAGAACAATGCATGCGCCAACGGGGCTACGTTGAACAGCAGACCGCGAAAAACCTCTGCATTACCAAATAGAAGGACATCCTCTGCCGATAGCCGAAGCGTCGGGTCTGGGAAAAAGCCCAAGAAACTGTTCTCACGGAGGCTACAGAACCACATCGGGAAAGAATAAAGCTGCAATACCACCATGCACGCATAAATTACCAGGATTAAGGCGTACGTCCATTTGCTCACATGCTTCAATTCTGAATGAAGGAATCTTCTAGTCTGACGAGCCATTGAGCACACCCCCAGCACGAAAGCTCACGAGAGCGTAAATCAATACCGATAGACAGCTGGCTGCCGCGCCATATCCCAGAAGCGTCAGCTGCCCCATATCGCTATACCCAAGGGCACATCCGACTCCAAGGTACGGCCCCGGAAGAAAGAAGATCCATCGCAAGGACGGTATGGGCGTCTGAAGGTAAGTTCCGTAGAGCGTCAAGCTCATGACAAATCCGATTATTACCACAGCCCCGCTAAATACGGCGCTGCCTGTAATCCGATAGATGGTCGTCGTCTCCAACGCAACCGATATCACCAATACGGCGTTGACCATCATTGCAGGCAAAAATACAGTTAGCATGTCGTGCGAGCAGTTATGCCCTCCACGTATTATGGCTATTGCAAAAAGAAGAAGGCAAAGCGCACTATATGCTGCGCCAATTATTAAAGCAGACGAAAATGCATGGGCTAGAGCCCCATAAAAGCGGTTGAGACCTCTTGCCAAAGAAATTCGGCAGCCCTCTTCATAGCCACGCTCCTGTAGAATTACCAGGCAAACGATGAGCGGCACAAGCAGAGATGTGCCGGCAAAGGCGCTACGCACAAGGGACTCATCGGGTGCAGAAGGATCGATTAC
This sequence comes from Collinsella aerofaciens, assembly GCF_028209885.1. Classification (GTDB taxonomy): domain Bacteria; phylum Actinomycetota; class Coriobacteriia; order Coriobacteriales; family Coriobacteriaceae; genus Collinsella; species Collinsella aerofaciens_BA. The sequence continues at coordinate 44,137 of NZ_JAQLEM010000014.1, forward strand.
ATTCCAGCAGAAGCCAATATCCTCCCCAAAAACGCTATTGCCAAAGGCGAGCAACGTTGTTCCGTTTTTTAGAAAGATGCCGAAGAGAAGGCCGAACGCCAGCATAAGCGCAAGACCAAACTTCGCCGGAAACATCCTGTGCAAACGCATCATGTCCGCCTTTATGGGATGAATCGCCAGCTTCATAGCGAGACCGCCTTCATCAAGCGCCTGTAATATTCTTTTAGGGACGGCGCCTCGTCCCTTATGACATCCATCGATTCCTTTTTCAGCAGTTTACCGTCATGAATAAACAGGCAACTTGTTGCAACCGATGCCAGCTCATCCAAATCATGACTAGAGACGAGCATGGTCTTACCCTGCTCTCGATTCAATCGGCCGATAAGAGTCCATATACTCTCGATGCCCAGCGGGTCCAATCCATTTGCTGGCTCATCGAAAACTAGCAAGTCAGTGTCACCCAACAAAGCCGTAGCTATATCCAGCCGCCGTTTCATTCCCAGAGAAAAACTGCTTACGCTCTTTTTTTCATCAACGTCCAGCCCGACTAGGCTCAAAACGCGAGGAATCTCACGATTCTCATCAAGCCCCCATTCCGCACATCGGATTTGAAGATTCTCAACCGCGTTGAGAGATTGGTATGTTCCGCTGGAATCTGGCACATAGCCGACACGCGTCCGCATCAGACCAAGCTCTTTTTTTGATTTGCCTCCAAAGAGCTCCACGCTCCCCGACGATGGCTCGCAGAGGCCCAGCACTATTTTAATAAGCGTGCTTTTACCCGCCCCGTTTGCACCAACAAGGGCAAGGAGCTCAGACTGATGCGCCTCGAAGGAAACATCATGCAACACACGCCGTTTCCCGTAGCGCTTTGACACCTTTGATAACTTTATCGCTGATCCGTTCATTGGCCTCCCGTTCTGTTTGATAGCAAAACTGCTCATATCGTTTCTTCTTTTCTTTATTGTTTTCCATAGTCGTTATTGTTTTTCGATAACTCAAATTTGTCAAGATAATCTAAAAGAAAGAACCCGTATTAGACACGGGTCCTTTCACGCTTAAATTTCGTTTTAGTTGTTCGCCTTAAGCTACTCGTCACTCAAATCGACAGCGAAGACTGATGTCGGAAGCGACGCCTCATTGCCTCCACCATTCCGCATCTGCCTCACGACATTTTTTGCACGCTCAACAATAAGCTCCTCAAGCTCTTTCTCACTCACCCGCCGAATAATATCTCCCGGTTGACAGTCAAGTTCATCGCAAATATCGAGAAGCGTCTTAAGGCGAATAGCTTTAATTTTTCCGTTTCTTAGCTTAGAAATATTAGCCGGAGTATGCCCCGTGGCACGAATCAGATCAGCACTGGTCTTTCCGGTCTTAAGTAGCTGCGTCTCAAGCTCGATGATGAGATAGCTCATGCTTCCTCCTACACAAGCTCGTCAGACTGCTCTTGGAGCAGCGAGGCATAACTCCAGATCACCGAGATACACAGACAGACAGCCGCGCCGATAAGCGACCCCGCATCAAAGGCAACGCCTTGGCAAATCTCAATAACGAAGGAATGAGGCACGACGTAAAGCTCCAGCCCACCAATGGTAAGATTGACCGATCCGTAGGCACCAATAAGCGAAACCGCGGCGTTAACAGCAAAGGCAAGCGCAAGAACACGGATAAGCCGCACATGCGTCTTGGTAAAGGGCGAGACGCCTCGCGAGATGTTACGGCTGATTCCACACAGAACGACAAGCGAAATACCCACGACGAGTGCCAGGCACAGTCCGCTTGGGATAACGATGCACCCGCCATCGAGAAGCGTCACGACGCCGAAAGAATCGACAGAGGCAACGTTTGCAACCGCATACCAGATCACGTAAACAACCAACGCGGCAAAAGCGACGAGCATCCCTGCAAAAACGGCTGCCATGCAAAAGCCAAGCTTCCTGATATTTTCGCCCGCTTTGGCCATACGCTGAACGCTGTTAGACATACACTCACCCTCATCGACTCTATCGTTATTCGAACAGTTTATCGAACAACGATATTGATTGCATGCGGAAAGCCCCGCCAGTGCGCATAGGCCATTTACTAACCCGGAGGGGTGAGCGTGGATTTTTGGACACATATCGAACGAGAGTGGATAATCTCCCACTTTGAGGCCGCCACCGGGCCTAAAACGGGAGATTATCCACTCTCATAGTCATCAAGGCCCGCAAGCTCTTATTCGGCCGCCTCGCGCAGGGCTGACATCGTTGCCGCATATTGCTGCTGCAGCGCATGCATTCCCTCGCGAGCGCCGTCAACAGCATCGGCGCCGCGCAGCGCCTCGGTCACCGCAACCGCCGGCTCGTACAGATTATCGAATCCCAGGTTCTGGCTCACGCCCTTGAGCGTGTGCGCTGCCATAAAGGCACCTTCGGCGTCGCCTGCCGCCATGGCGGCCTCCAGCTTGTCCATGCTCTCGTCATCCAAAAACTTGAGGGCAAAGCGGGCAAGCATTTCCTCGCCCATCAGCCGAGCGCACGCGTCATCATAATTAGCGCCGATCTTCTCATACGCCTCACGCATGGAAATCATGGATTAAAACTCCTTAGGTCAAACTAAATCGTGGGAAACGCGACAACGTCGGCGGGGCGTGCCAACGTCTCGGCAATACGGTCTTGCACCTCGAGCAGACAGTCGAGCAACAGCGGGTTAAACTCACCGCACTTACCGTCCAAGATCATCTGGATAGCCTCCTTGTGCGGAATAGCGTCCTTGTACACACGCACGCTCGTCAGAGCATCGTACACGTCGGCCACCGAGACCACCTGCGCGGCAATGGGAATATCGTCGCCCTTAAGGCCATCGGGATAGCCCTTGCCGTCCCAACGCTCGTGGTGCCAACGCGCAATCTGGTACGCATATTCCATAAGCGCATTGCCGACGTGATGGCGACCCAGCTCAAACAGCATGTTGGCGCCGATCGTGGTATGCGTCTTCATAATCTCGAACTCCTCGGACGTAAGGCGTCCGGGTTTGTTGAGAATTGCATCGTCAATCGCCATCTTGCCGATATCGTGCAGCGCCGAAGCCAAGGCAATCGTGGAGCGTTCCTCGTTGTCGAGGGAAATGGTGTCGCTACGCTGGACTAGACAGCCAAGCAGCAGCTCGGTCAGCTTTTCGATATTCGTAACGTGCCTGCCGCTCTCGCCATTGCGAAGTTCCATGACACCGGCCATGATGTCGATGAGCATGCGACTGTTCTTGACGCGCTCGTTGTACTGCTGGGACAGCAGGCTCGTCAGGCGGCGCTGCTTGGCGTACAGACGGATAGTGTTGCTTACACGACGGCGCACGACACGGGCGTCAAACGGGCGGCTGATATAGTCCGAGGCGCCCAGCTCGTACGCACGCAGAACCACATCGTCGGATTCTTCGCTCGAAATCATGATGACAGGCAGATTGTCAACAACCGATCGGCGCGACAGATCGGCCAGTACCTCAAAGCCGCTCACGCCCGGCATGACAATGTCCAGCAGCACGAGCGACAACTCATCGCCATAGCGGTCGACCATATCGAGCGCCGTACGACCGTTATCAGCCTCGAGGATGCAATACTCGTCCTTGAGCATCTCGTTGAGAATGGCTCGGTTCATCTCGGAGTCATCGACGATAAGCACCAAAGGTTTTTCGCTTTGGAAGGCCTCGATGAAATCGCCATCGGTCACGACCGTACCGGCTTTTGCCTTGGCACGGCTCAGCAACTGGACAGCGCGGCCAACGCCCTCATCAACCGTCTCGCCATGAATGCGAACGCCACCAACACATGCCGTCAAACTCACGTGCTCATGGCCCGGAATAATCGCGGAACGAACGGCATCGGATACCTGACGCAGGCGACGGGCGAAGTCATCGGAGGGAATATCGGGCATGACGGCCACAAACTTGTCGCAGCCATAGCGTACGAGCTCGTCAGTCGAACGAATTCCGCTGCGCATGGCCGTCGCCACAGCACCGAGCGCAAGGTCGCCGGCATGATGGCCACACATATCGTTGAAGACCCTAAAATCATCAAGGTCGATCACCGCCACGCCGGCCTTCATGCGGGCGCTACGGAGCTTTTCCTCGTAATATCGGCGATTGCGCACGCCCGTCAGCACGTCGGTGTAGACAAGGTCCTCTTCTGTGGCCTCTTGCTCATCGATCGGACGCACCATCAGCAGGACGTGAGGCTCGCCCTCGACCTTTAGAGGGCGCAGACGGGCGCGGTACTCAACACCATCGTTGAGCAGTTGCTCCGACACCTCACCCGAATCTGCCAAGGCCTCAAGACTCGACTGACGCAGACAAGGGCAGCGATCGCCGGCGAGCAAGCAGTTAGGCTCGCTCTTAATCTGATCGGCCGACAGCAAACGTACCACGGGGTAGGTCTTCGCGACGCGGGCGACCTCAGCGGCAGCCTCCTCGTCGGTTAGATTGGCCTCGTGATTATTGAGCATATGGGGCCCTTTCGATAGCTTCGCATAGTAGCGGTGGGTTCCAAATGTTACAAGGGTAACACCTTGCCGATGCAGGTAAGCACGTGAATGCTGCTGCATTTTTATGACCTGGCAAACGGTGGTAATGGAGCCGCGGGCGCGTGGTTATTGGCGCATTCGTTAACAATGACGAAACGCTAACAGTCCCCCTCCCCGCAGGTCATCGAGCGTGCTAACGCTCCAAGACATCGCGAACGGCGTTTGCCGCCGTAACGGGGCGATCGCGCAAACCGTTATGCGCGCCCGGGATCGTCACAAGGGGGCAATCGAGATATTCGGCAGCCGCTCGCGTACCAGCCTCGCGGGGTGTACCGACCGAAAGCTCGCCCAAAAACACAGCCGACACCGCCTTTGATTCGCGGGCGCGCTCCCAGTCGGGAGCATATGTCATATTTGTTCCGTATTCATTGGCCATAAAGCAACGACCATTGCGCAGGGCATGCTTGGCTTCCGCTTCGGTCGTCCCAGGAGCCTCGGGGTCCAAGTCGCCGAGAGCTCCCAAGAAAAGCCGAAGCGCCCTTGAAATCTTTCCAGCCGCAATCATATCGAGCAAAATCGGAGCTGCGCCCATGCCGACGCCTTCGGCCGACACAGCCGGCTCATGCAGAATCGCACGGGCGACGAGATGGGGTTCGGTGCGAAGAAGCTCCAGCGCCACCAACGTACCGGCGCTATGCGCAAGCACATTTGCCGGAGCGCCAACGTGTTCGATCACGGCTTGCAGGTCGGCGGCCTGAGCGGCAAGATCATAGCTGCCGTCTGCCGCTTCGCTGCTGCCGCCACAGCCGCGGCGGTCGTAGGCAATTACGCGGTAGTTGCGACTGAGCTCACAAGCGATACCGTCAAAAAATGTGCCGTCGACACAAGCGCCGTGCACGCACACCAAGGCAGGAGTATCAGGCGACACATCCGGGCCGGCATATTCGCGACAGGCAATCGTGGTGCCCGCATTCTCGACCGTAAAATCCATGTTGTGCCCCCATCATCAACGCCCATCCAGTTGCGCGTCAGTACGGCTGGATAGACCTGCATTGCTTTACGCCTTGTTAACAGATTAACTTTACCCGACCCGAGGCTTTTCATGACACGGCATAATGAGCGACGTGAAAAAACGAAACTTGTAAAGCAAGAGCCCGCACCCTGCTTTGGAGCCGATGTTATGCTTAGGCACAATTGTCTTGAGGAGCATATGCCTATGTCTACGTTTTTGAATGCCAGCCCCATCTTTGGGCCCGTTCGCAGCCGTCGCCTTGGCCTCTCGCTCGGCGTCAACATGATGCCGGCCAGCGGCAAAATCTGCACGTTCGACTGCATTTACTGCGAAAACGGTCTCAACGCCGAGCGCCCCTGTCATGAGCCGTACAACACAGCCGCCGCGGTACTCGACGCGCTCGAGGCAAAGCTGCGCGAGATGGCAGCCGAGGGCGAGCTCCCCGATGTGATCACCTTCGCAGGCAACGGCGAGCCCACCGCCGCACCGGAGTTTCCGCAGGCCATCGCCGGCGCCGTCGCGCTGCGCGACGAGCTTGCCCCAAACTCCAAGATCGCCGTGCTCTCCAACGGCACGCGCGCCGACCGCCCCGAGGTGCACGACGCGCTCATGATGGTCGATGACAACATTCTTAAGCTCGATACGGTCGACCCGGCATTTATCCAGCTGCTCGATCAACCCGTTGGCCCCTACGATGTAGAGCACCAGATCGAAACGTTCGCGAGCTTTAACGGTCATGTCATTATCCAGACGATGTTTTTGAGCGGTGAGTACCGGGGCAAGTCTCTCGATAACACCGGCGAGGAGCACGTTGGTCCTTGGCTCGCGGCGCTCGAGCGCATTCGCCCGCAGGAGGCGACCATCTACACGGTGGCGCGCGAGACACCAGTCGCCGGCCTTGCCAAAGCAGCGCCCGAGGTGCTCGACGCCATTGCCGCGCGCGTGCGCGCCCTCGGCATCCCCTGCCAGGTGAGCTACTAGCAAAACCACGCAGCAGCTAGTGCCCGCCATCCCGCCCCATCAGTTGCGGTGATATAGTTCCTATTTGTGCTGTTAAAACGCTTAAATAGGAACTATATCACCGCAACTTTTATGGACGCGTGAGTGGGCTATACTAGCTGCGGATGAAAGGAAGTTAGCCATGTATGACAAAGGACCCGTACCCGGCCGCAACGACGCTTGCTGGTGCGGCAGCGGCAAAAAATATAAGAAATGCCATAGCGCCTTTGATGAGCGCCTCGAGCGCTTGTGGGAAGAGGGCTGGGAGGTTCTGCCCCGCACGCTCTACAAGACGCCCGCCGATATCGAGGGCATCAAGCGCTCGGCCGCCATCAACGTGGGTGTGCTCGATTACGTAGGCGAACACATCGCCGCGGGCATGACCACCAACCAGATCGACCAGATGATCTACGACTACACCGTCGAGCACGGTGGCACGCCGGCCGACCTCAACTATGAGGGCTACCCCAAGAGCGTTTGCACCTCGATCAATGACGTGGTCTGTCACGGCATCCCCTGTGATACAGACGTGCTGCACGAGGGCGACATCATCAACGTCGACTGCTCCACGATTCTTGACGGCTACTTTAGTGATTCGAGCCGCATGTTCTGCATCGGCGAGGTCTCTGCCGAGCGCCAGCGCCTGGTCGACGTCACCCGCGCCAGCGTGGAGGCGGGCTTGGTAGCCGTCAAGCCATGGCTGCCGCTGTCCGTTATGGCCGAGGCCGTGCAAAAGACGGTCGAGGACGCCGGCTTTAGCGTGGTACGCGAGTACGGCGGACACGGCATCGGTAAGGAGTTCCACGAGGACCCGTTTGTGGGCTTTACCACCGAGGCACCCGATGTGGACACCATCATGGCTCCGGGCATGGTCTTTACCATCGAGCCCATGGTCAACGCCGGAGCGCCCGACATCAAGATCAGCAAGGGTGACGGCTGGTGCGTGCGCACCAAGGACGGCAGCGATTCGGCCCAGTGCGAGGTACAGCTCGTGGTGACCGAGGATGGTTACGAACTGCTGAGCTGGTAGCCGTGGATGCGCCGGGCTTCGCGATGGATATGTTAACCATCGCGAAGCCCGGCGTTTTATTTGAACGTTTTGCCTGATAAAACCTGCCAAAATAAACCTGTCCCTTTTTGGCAGGTCGAGCGGAGAGGACTGCTTGTGAACATTCTGGTTTTGTTGCCCGTCAACGACCGTCATCGCGCAATTCTTGAGTCGAGCGCTCCGGGCGAGGACTTTATCTACACGAGCGCCGACGCCGCCACGCACGAGCAGGTCGCCGATGCCGACGTGATCCTGGGCAACATCGACCCTGACATGCTCACGGCATGCGAGCGTCTCCAGCTGTTGCAATTGCAAACCGCCGGCTATGACGACTACCTTGCCGCCGGCACTGTGCCGGTCGACGCCAAACTGTCTTGCTCGGTGGGCGCCTACGGCCAGGCCGTGAGCGAGTACATGTTTGCCATGGTCCTTTCCATGATGAAGCGCCTGCCCGGCTATCACGACTTGCAGCGCGAGCATCGCTGGGAGGATTTGGGGCCGGTCACCTCGCTCAAAAGCGCCAATGTGCTGGTGCTGGGCGCGGGCGATATCGGCGGCCACTTCGCCACGCTCTGCCGCGGCATGGGCGCGCACGTCCGCGGCATCAAGCGCCATCCGCTCGTCTACCCCATTGTGTTTGAGGACATGGACGGCATGGACGCCCTATCCGAGCGCCTGGCCGAGGCTGACATCGTCGCATCCTTTATGCCCAGCACACCCGAGACCCGCGGCCTGGCGAACGCCGAGTTCTTCGCCGCGATGAAACCGGGCGCCTTCTTTGCCAACGGCGGCCGCGGCGATCTTGTGGTCGCCGACGACTTGGTTGCCGCCTTGGAGTCGGGACATCTCGCCGGCGCCGCGGTCGACGTCACCGACCCCGAGCCGCTGCCTGAGACAAGCCCGCTGTGGGATGCGCCCAACATGCTCATCACGCCGCACGTCTCCGGCTGGTTCCACCTGGCAGCCACGCTCAATAATGTGGTCGACATTGCCGCAGAGAATCTGCGTCACCTGCAAGCCGGCGAGACCCTGCGCTGCTGGATCGAACATTAGGGTTCCGCCGTTCTAACGAACGGCGGACCGGTCGACGCTGCGCGCCGCCCAGAGCGACAATTTGTCATTCAAAAGGCAAGGCATGACCAGAAGGTCTATGCCTTGCCTTTTTCATGCCAACTTGTTCGCTCTGGACATCGCTCGCTAACGCTTGCTCAACCTGCGGTGTCTTAACAATTCTGTCAAGCTGTTAGCATTGCGACATTCGCCCAGATAAAACCTGCCAAAAATAACATCCCTTTTTGGTAGGTTTTAGAGCTCCACGCTTTCGGCGCCGTTGATGTTGAGGTTGCGCTCGTAGAAGGCCGTGAGGGCGCGGATGGCACACATCACGTCGCGCACGCCGCCGGTCTCGTAGCTCGAGTGCATGGCCAGCTGCGGCAGGCCCACGTCTACGGCGTGCATGCTCGCCTGCATGTTCGACAGGTTGCCCAGGGTGGAGCCGCCGGCCATATCACTCTTGTTGGCGAAGGCCTGCGTGGGCACGTCGGCGTCATCGCAAATAGCCTGGAACACCGCGCGGCTAAAGGCATCGGTGCAGTAGTGCTGGTTGGCGGCTTCCTTGATAACGATGCCGCCGTTGAGCACGACCTGGTTGCGGGCATCGCACTTCTCGGCGTGGTTGGGATGCACGGCATGCGCATTATCGCAGCTCACGAGCATCGAGGCGGCAAGTGCGCGATGGTACGACTCGTCATCGAAGCCCAGCGATCCGTTAATGCGGCGCAGCGCATCGGCCAAGAACGTCGACATGGCTCCCTGCTTGGTCTCGGAGCCAACCTCCTCGTTATCAAAGCAGCAGAAGACCGAGATATCGCGCGCGTTCTCAGCACCCAAAAATGCCTGCAGCGAGGTATAGGCGCAGGCCAGGTCGTCGAGCTTGGGCGTCGAGATAAACTCGTCGGCCCAGCCCCAAATGCGCGCATCCTGACGATTGACCAGGAACAGATCGCGGCCCAAAATTTGCTCGGGCTCAACGTCCAGCTCATCGGCAATCAGAGCGTCAAAATCTCCCTGCTTGAGTTCACCGGCGCTGATGAGCGGGCACAGGTCAACGGCTCGGTTGGGAGCAAAGCTCTCGTTAACGCCACGGTTCATATGGATGGCAAGGCTCGGGATGATGGCGACTTCGCGCTCGGTGGCGAGCAAGCGACTCTCGATGCGGTCGCCCTCACGCACCAGCACGCGGCCCGCGAGCGCCAGCGGGCGGTCGAACCAGGTGTAGTCGATCATGCCGCCGTAGGCCTCGATGTTCAGGCGCAGCGTCTCGCCCGCGCCGTCGAGCTCGGGCACGGCCTTGACCTTAAACGTCGGCGAATCGCTGTGCGACGCCGCGAGCTGAAAATGATAGTCGCCGGCAACGCCGTCCTCGCCCCACGTCGCGGCCAGGTCCTCGCCCACCTTAAAGGCAACAACGCTCGAGGTGTTGCGCTGCGTGTAATAACGCCCGCCCGGCTCGATGTCCCACGCCGCGTTCTCGGGCAGGTAGGTAAAGCCCGCCTCGTCGAGCTCGGCCATAATGGTCGCCGCCGTATGGAACATGCTGGGGCATGCCTCGATAAAGTCGATAAGGTCGTTGGCGGCCTCGATATCGTCGGCCGTCACATGTGCGCGCTCGAGCGTTTCCTGATCCGTCATGCTCTCCCCTTTCGCTGGGTTGATGGTCCCCTCCAGCATACCCCGCCACGCCAGTGCCGCACTCTTCATTCCGTGCTTAATTCCGCGCCACTCACCAAGTTGAGCCATCATGCCCGTGCACCTTTTGCGACAATTACGCTAACAGGACGAGAGGAGTCGTCATGAAGCCACGTAACATTGCCATCGCCTGCGGTGTCGCGGGAGTCGCCGTCGGCCTTGCCGCTGCCACCGGTATCGTTTATCACAAGCAAATCAAGTCCGCCGCGTCGCTCAAACGCTTGACCGGCTACGCGGATAGCTATGACCTGTACGCAATCGACATCGCCTACGACTACGATCTTGATCGCATCATCGCCGCTGGCGTGCGCGACGACCAGGCCTACATCGATGCCGTGGTGGCGCAGGTGCTGCCCGGTGTGCCGGTACATGTCCAGGCGCCCCAGTTTGCCTGCAGCGCTTTTGTCGCCGTAGATGCCGAAGGCCGCGTGCGCACCGGTCGCAATTACGACTTTAAGGACGACACCTCGGCACTGCTGGTGCGCAATCACCCACGTGGCGGCTATGCCTCCATCGGGTTTGCCGCCCTTAACAACCTGGGCGATAACACTCCGCTTGACTCCGTCGCCGGACGTGCCGCCGCACTCATGGGCCCGTTTGCCCAGCTCGACGGTGTTAACGAATGCGGCGTGTCCATTGCCGTACTCACTCTGGATTCCAAGCCCTGTGACCAGGACGCGCAACGCCCCGTCATCAATACCTCGCTCGCCATCCGTCTGGTGCTCGACCGTGCCGCCACCACGCAAGAAGCTGTCGACCTGCTTTCCGCCTACGACATGCACGCCATGGCAGGACGCGATTACCACTTCTTTATCAACGACGCCGCCGGTGACGCGCGCGTAGTAGAGTGGGATCCGCGCGATCCGGACCGTGCTTTCAAAGCGACTCCCGTACGCCAGGTTACGAACTTCTACGCCTGCTATGGCGACGAAGTGCTGCCCAACCAAAAGAATGGCGAGCTGGGCCATGGTAAAGAGCGCGCCATCGCAATCGCCGATGTCCTTGACGCCCATGTCGGTGCCCAGGACGAGGCAGTCGCTTGGAAGGCCCTACGCGCTGCAGCGCAAGAACCCAATCCGAAAGACATCACCAGCAATACGCAATGGTCGGTCGTCTTTGACAATACCGAACCCGCCGCCGCCATTACGCTGCGCCGCCACTGGGGCGACGTCGACGCCTTCGCACTGTAAGGACCCAGGCTCGTCGACCTTACGCTCGCCTGACGTTGTTTACATTTCTATACGCTTGAGCTAACACGTTTTACCCCCGTATCAACAGTGTGCGGGGGTAAACTTATGCGCATGTTATAACTTGCCCGGAAGGATTCATCATGCTTAGGATCGGTCTTCTTACCAGTGGCGGCGACTGCCAGGCGCTCAACGCCACCATGCGCGGCATTGTCAAAACGCTTATGACCAATAGCGAAGAGCCTATTGAGATCTATGGTTTTGAGGACGGCTACCAGGGCCTTATCTACAGCCGGTTCCGCGTCATGACGCCCGCCGATTTTAGCGGCATCCTTACCCGTGGCGGCACCATCCTGGGCACGAGCCGTACGCCGTTCAAGCGCCTGGATATTCCCGAGGCCGACGGCGTCGAGAAGGTGCCGGCAATGGTCCACACCTATCATAAGCTGCAGCTCGACTGCCTGTTTATGCTGGGCGGCAACGGCTCCACCAAGACCGCCAACCGTCTGCGCGAAGAGGGCCTCAACGTTATCGCCCTGCCTAAGACCATCGATAACGACACCTGGGGCACCGAGCTGACGTTTGGCTTTACGAGCGCCATCGACGTCGCCACCAAGTGCATCGACGACATTCACACCACCGCTTCGAGCCACGGCCGCGTGTTCGTTATCGAGATCATGGGCCACAAGGTTGGCTGGATCCCGCTATACGCCGGCGTCGCGGGCGGCGCGGATGTCATCTTGATTCCCGAGATCCCCTACGACATGGATAACGTCATCAAGACCATCGAGCATCGCATGGAGACCGGCAGCCGCTTTACCATCGTGGCCGTCGCCGAGGGCGCTATCTCCAAGGAGGACGCGGCGCTGTCCAAGAAGGAGTACAAGAAGAAACTCGCCGAGCGCACGAGCCCGTCGATCGTCTACGACATCGCCAAGGAGATCGAGGCCAAGACCGGTCGCGAGACCCGCGTCGCCATCCCCGGCCACACGCAGCGCGGCGGCCAGCCCGACGCCCAGGACCGCATCTTTGCGACCCAGTGCGGCGTCGAGGCCGCGCTTGGCTGCCTGCGCGGCGAGTTTGGCTACATGATTGCCCTGCGTGACGGCAAGATGTGCCACATGCCGCTCGAGGAAGTCGCCGGCAAGCTCAAGTATGTCGACCCCCAGAGTGATCTGGTGCGCGAGGCCAAGGCGCTGGGCATCAGCTTCGGCGACGAATAGCCTCGGCCGAAACTGCTCTCATCGGAGACCCCAGGGCTTACCTCCCAAATCGTCCTCGGACATGTCAGGATCCCGCCGTGCGCTTCGCGCGGCGGGATCCTTCCGTCCTGCGGAAAGATTTGGGAGGTAAGCCCTGGGGCCTCCTACGGTGACTGGGGAGGCCGAGACTATTCGTCTTCTTGCTGCGGGTGCCTGGGGTAGGATGCGGCGTGCATTTTTGGGAGTTTTCAGCAACCGAGGGTGCCTGCATACTGGATTTTGGGCGAAAGGCAGGCACCATGGGCCGCATCCTGTAAAAAACGAGCGGCTCTAGAGGCGTTGGGGGTGGCGCGCGCAGACGTGGTGTAAGAGTGTCCTGAGGTCCGTCGCTGCAAGCTCCGATGTTACTCCTTCTTGAGGCCGCGCTTCTCGACTATCTCGTCCACTATCTCCCTGGGTCGTCCTGGTAGACCGCGGCGTGCACGAGGTCCCTGACGGCCGCCTTGGAGTCCTCGGGCCTGCCCGAGCAGGCGCTCTGGAGGTTGCGCTGCAGGTGCGTCACGCAGCGCTGCCAGGCGCAGCCCTGGAACAGGCGCGAGACGGCGGCCACGAGCCCGGCGTGGCTGTCGGAGACCACGAGGCGAACGCCGGCCAGCCCGCGCTCGCGCAGCCCGCCGAGGAATGCCGCCCAGGAGTCCTCGCTCTCGGTGTCGACCACGTCGCAGCCCAGGAAGTGCTTGCGCCCGTCGGCGCCCAGCCCGATCGCGGTCACGACGCCCTGCGAGACGACCGACGAGCCGACCCTGCAGCTCATGTAGGTGGCGTCGAGCCACAGGTAGCAGCACGGCGTGCCCGAAAGGTCGCGGCGGCGGAACTCCGCCACCTCGGCGTCGAGGTCGGAGCAGAGGCTCGAGACCTCCGAGCTCGACAGCGAGGATATGCCCAGCTTGGACGCCACGCGCTCGACCTTGCGGGTGGACACGCCGCACACGTACATCTCCTGCACGATGGCGGCCACCGAGGTGTCGACGCGCGACCATCGCGCGAGCATGCCCTCGGGGTAGTAGGTGCCGTGTCTGAGCTTGGGTATCTCGAGCTCCACGTCGCCCACGGCGGTCTTGAGCGACCTGGGGCGGTAGCCGTTGCGGCTGTTCTCCCTGCCGTCGCTGCGCTCGTTGCGGCTCGCGCCGCACATCTGCTGGGCCTCGGAGTCCATCAGTGCGTTCATCACGCCGCCCAGCACCCTGCACGCGAACTCGCGCGCGTCGCCGCACTCCTGCCAAAGCCTCGCCGCCTCGAGGGCCTCGTCGCGACCGAGGCGCAGTACACTCTCTTCTTGGGGCATCGCCTTTCCTTCCATTCGTCACCTTCATTACTCCAACGACGAATTCTAGGCGGTGTCCCCTCCCTTTCAAGAAAGGGCGGAGGCGGGGCATGCCCCGCCTCTTACACCACATCTCTGTGCGCTACCGCGTTGGGGCTCAGAATCGGGGCTTTCAGCGCAGTTTTGCACTCCCGCCCCCGCGCCCGCGGACCCCGGGATGCTGAATACTCCGGAATTTGCACGCCGCCCCCTGGGGTACCCGTGGACAAGTAGCAACCGCCCCGCCAAAATATGCATTCAACGGGGCGGTTTATGCAATAATGCGGATGTGGGTGCGTCGGTAGCTCGCTACAGCTTGAATCCCAGGACAGGTTACTCGGCGCTTTTGAGGGCGCCGACCATGTCGATCTTGTTGAGGGTACGATTGGTGGCGAGGTTGACGATAAACGTAAAGCCAAAGGAAAGCACCACGGCGAGCACGTAGCTTAGCGGCTCGACCTCAACATCAAAGTACAGCGACGGCATCTGCAAAATGTACGTAAAACTCTCGGCCAGCAAGCCGCCCAGTGGCACGCCCAGCGCGGCGCCAATTGCCGTGAGGATCAACGTCTCCTTGTTGACGTAATGGTGCACCTCGCCACGGCGGAAGCCCAGCACCTTAATGGTCGCCAGCTCGCGCTCGCGCTCGGAGATATTCGTGTTGGACAGCGTAAACACCACCACAAACGATAGGCACGCCGCCATAAAGGTCACGAGCACCACGACCGAATTGATAATCGTAAAGTTCGCCTCGTAGTTCTCCCAATGCTCGGCCGTACTCGAAATCGTAAGCCAACCGTCGCTCTTAAGATTCTTGCTAAACGCAATCTGGTCGGCCGACGAGCCCTTAAGCAGCACAAAGACGCCGTTGAGGCGTGCGCTTCGACCGAACGCGCGCTCATAGGTGCCCTGCGTCATGTAAAGCGTGTTGCCCAGATAGTTAAGCGAAATGTCGCTGACTTTGACCTTGGCGACATTGAGCGACGAATCCTGGACGTGTGCCGTATCGCCCGGCTGAATCCCCAGCACCAGCTGTGAACTCTTACTCAGATACACGTCTCCGTCACGCAATGACAGCGGTTCTTTGGACTCATCCTCCAGGCGCACGTAATCGCCCAAGTCACCCGTGCGGTCGTCGGGAATCACGATGAGCTGCACGGTCTCGCTCTTGCCGCCAAATGTAAAGGTGACGTTGTCGGTCATAATCGGCAGCGTCGAAGTCACGGTCACGTTGGAATCATTGGCCGCGCTGCGCTCATCCAATGCCGCGCACGTCTGCGAAAAATCGTCGGGATTGGCGACCGCCAGCAGATCGTAGCGTGTGATGTGGCCGTACTGCTTGGGCGAAAGCGCGACCGACGTGTCGCGAATACCCATACCGCAGATCACAAGCGCGGTGCAACCCGCGATGCCGAAGATGGTCATAAAGGCGCGCTTTTTATAGCGGAATAGGTTGCGTGCAGCGACCTTGTTCAAAAAGCCCATGCGGCGCCAGATAAAGCCGATGCGCTCGAGCAAGATGCGCGAGCCAGCGCGCGGGGCCTTGGGACGCATAAGCGAGGCCGGGGTCTCGGCCATCTCGTGGCGGCAGGCGATAATCGTGGCGCCCACCACGCCCACGGCAAACAGCGCCACCGAAACGATCGAGGACACGATGTCGTACGAAAGCAGCATCTGGGGCAGTGAGTACATGTCGTCGAACACCGTAAACAGGAACAGCGGCAGGCCCACAAATCCGATGATGTTGCCGAGCACGCCGCCGATCAGACAAGCCCACAGCGCATAGTCCACGTATTTGGACAGGATGCGTCCGCGCGAGTAGCCGAGCGCCTTGTACAGGCCAATGAGCGTGCGCTCCTCCTCGACCATACGCGTGGCGGTGGTGAGGCTGATGAGCACGGCGACGATAAAGAAGATGAACGGGAACACCGTGGCGATGGCTTCAATTGACGAGCTATCGCTCTCCACGCTCGAGTAGCTTGCGATATTGCCGCGGTCCTGGATGTACCAGGTGCATTCGCCCAGATCGGAAAGCTCGGCGCGGGCATCGGCAAACTGCTGGTCGGCGGCGGCGCGGCGCTGATCCAGGTCGGTCTGCGCTTGCACGCGCTCCTCGCTGCCCTCTGCCATGCGATTGATGTTGTCCTGCTCAATCCCAAAGAGCATATTCGCCTGGCGCTCGGCCGCATCCAAGCTTGCCGGCGTGTCGACCGTCAGTTCCTGAGCGCGCGCCTTCTCACGCTCCTCGCGAATCTTCTCTATATTGCCCTTGACCTTGTTGATCTTTGCCGCGTAGGCATCCGAATAGGAGTTGAGGCTCTTGGCCCCCTCGACGATCACGTGGACCGCGGAGTAGGAAGAAGATGTCGCGGCGTCCTCGCTCACATAGAACTTATAGTCCGCCGCCGAAGCAGCGCGAAAGGCGTTGACTGTCGAGTCAGAACTTACATCAGTGGGGTCGAGGACCTCGGCCGTAATGGTGTAATCGCCCGCGGCAAACTGATCCTTGGCGCTTTGGTTCGACGAGCTCGCGTCATTGGCGGCAAAACTCACCGTATCGCCGATTTTCTTGCCCGATGCCTTCAGGAACTTCGAAGTCACCGCGACCTCGCCGGCGCTCTCGGGCAAATCGCCGCTCACCAGCACCGGTTGATCGATGTTCTCCTTGGAGAGACTCTGCACGACCACGCGCTCGCGCGTTGTACCCACGGCGGTATAGGCGGTCTCGGTGTAGATGCCCTCGGCCGTTTCGACACCATCGACCTCTTGGATGGCGTCGAGATCATCGTCGGTCAGGCCATAGGTCGACTGCACGTTAATATCATAGACATTTTGCTGATCGAAGTAGGCGTCAACCGAATCACACAGGTCCTCGCAACCCGCCTTAAGGCCGCACATCACGCTCACGCCAAGCGCGGTGATGACCACGATTGACAAGAAGCGCTTAAGACTGCCTCGGATTGTGCGGTAGATGCCACGGCGAAAAACCGTCGGCACCATATCGTTTGAGCTTTGGGCAGTGCGGTAGGTCGTAAAATCCTGCTCGCGCTCCGTGTTCTGCGCGTCGCGGCGTAGGCTGTTTTGGCGGTCTTGGTCCATGGGCGCTACCACTCGATCGTCTCGATAGGCACGGGATTTTGCTGGACCGTCTCGCTCTCCACGCGACCGTTCTTAAAGCGGATCAGGCGATCGGCCATGGGCGCCAGCGCGGAGTTGTGGGTGATGATGATGACCGTAATGCCCTGCTTGCGGCAAGTGTCCTGCAGCAGCTGCAAGATCTGCTTGCCGGTTTTGTAGTCGAGTGCACCCGTGGGCTCGTCGCACAGGAGCAGCTTGGGGTTCTTTGCCAGTGCACGGGCGATGGACACGCGCTGCTGCTCGCCGCCCGAAAGCTGCGCGGGGAAGTTGGCGAGGCGCTCACCCAGGCCAACCTGGCAAAGCGTTTGCTCGGCATCGAGCGAATCGGGGCAGATTTGCGCCGCAAGCTCGACGTTTTCGAGCGCCGTCAGGTTGGGGACCAGATTGTAGAACTGGAAGACAAAGCCGACGTCGGCGCGGCGGTATTCCACGAGCTGCGCCTCGTTAGCGGAGCTCACATCGCGCCCGTCCACCGTCACGGTGCCGGAGGTTACCGTGTCCATACCGCCCAGAATGTTGAGCGCCGTGGTCTTGCCGGCACCCGAAGCACCCAAAATGATGGCGAGCTCGCCACGCTCGACCGTAAAGCTCGCGCCGTCGAGTGCGTGAATGCGGGCGTCGCCCTCGCCGTATGCCTTGATGACGTCTTTGAATTCGATATAAGCCATCGATCGGTTCCCATCTGGTCGGATAACTCTTTAGTATTACCCATTTCGCACCGACCAAAAAGGGACAGGTTCATTTTGGCAGGTTTTATATGGGGAAACGGCAGCTATAGATGAGGCGCCGGGGAGGCAGAGAAATCATCGATTGGGTCAGGCCGACCGCCAAACACAGGTTGATTTTCAATCTCAACGCAACAGCCTGAACGGACCCCGCGTTTCTGCAGCTAGCGCAACGCGGAAATAGCTCCCGGCACCTGGCCATCACTTCGTTTCCGCAGGTGGAGGGGCTGTGGAGTCCGGTGCCCCCATGCCGCCGCCGCATGCTCCGCCAGCCCGCCGCGCAGCCGTTCCGGACTCAGCGCAACGGGCCCTCCGGCCCATGTCCCGGCCCGCCGCCTATCCTGCCAGCGGCTCCTCGCCCCTCGCGGCCCTGGCCCTTTCGATGCAGCCGGGCGTGAGGTCGAGCTCGCTGGGCGCCAGCTCCTCTATCCCGAACGCGTCCATGAGGGCGGAGGCGTCCTCCCCTAGGGCCATCCGCAGCACGCGCGCCGGCGTCAGGAACCCGAGCGCCCCCCTCGGCTCGGAGTTCACCTGCGACATGAGCAGCGCGCAGTCCGCCGCCGTCAGCCGGTCGAACCTGGCCCCGGCGCCCTTGGGCAGCAGCTTCCTGATCTCCACATGGTTCTTCTCGCACGCGCCCTTCTGCTGGCTCTGCCGGGGGTCGCAGTAGAAGAGCCTGGTCTCGCCGTCCCGCTCGCCGAGCAGCGCCGCGATGGCGCCCTCGTCGGCGAACTCGCTCCCGTTGTCGGTGAGCACGGCGCCGAAGGCGCGCCTCGCGCCGTCCTCGCCGAGGACCCCGCGCAGGGAGGAGAGCGCCGCCAGGACTGGATTGGCTACACTGATGTGGACAGTTCCGGGAGGGGCGCGAGAGACGGGAGGGCCGTATATGAGGGACCCCAGGC
>NZ_JAQLEM010000015.1 GCF_028209885.1 Collinsella aerofaciens
CGCCGCACGGCAAAACACGCACTCATTTCTTTACCAAAAGCGCGAAATCCACCCTTCGAGGCCCAAAAAATAAAGCCCCAAGCGCTAAAAGTGTTCGCCCGGTGGCAAACCCACACCTTAACCGACGCTGCTAAATCGTTTTAGCAAGAGCAAGATCAACCGCGTTTTCGGAAGTGCGGGGAAAAATTGCTTATCCCCGAGCACAAGTCCTTTTATTTCAACAAAACCCCTGATAAAGTTGGCTTAAATACCGCTTGTGCCTGACCTATTTGTCTTTTTCACCGCACTTCCGAAACGGATAGCTTTTCTAGCCCAAACAACGCTCAAACGATCGGATCGCTATGTCATTTCTTGCCTGCGGACCCACGGCTTTTCAGTACTATCGCATCCCGCCCCAAATACTGGGACTCTATCCGGCAATCCTGCCGCCCGACCATGACCATCGCTTGGTGCATTACTCAAAACAACCGGTATTTAAAGACTTGCTCGGCACACCAGTTTGGAGATTCGTGAGCGAAAGGAAACAACGCGCGAACGGAAAGCTATTTCATAGCCGTCTACTAACCCAAGAACCACCTCCGGGGTCGTTTAGGCAGACTGAACATGGATTTGATGTCACTTCACCGGAGTTCACGCTGCTCAGCCTTGCCACGCAGGTCTCACGCAACCAGTTACTCATGGCGTGCTACGAGATGTGCGGCTCCTTTGCAGTGTTTAAGCCCTGCGAGCGAACGCAACAACAACTCGATGAAGCTATTTCGCTTAAGTTCATTCCACCCAACTGCGGCTGGGAGCGAGTTAACGACACCAAGGGCAATGACACCAACTTGTGGAAGCGCACGCCGCTTCTTACCGCAACGGATATCGCCGCGTTCGCCAAGCAAGCCGCAGGCCTGCGCGGCGTCAAACAACTGCGCTGGGCGGCCGAGCACATGACGGGGCAGGCCGCCTCACCCTTCGAAGTACAGACCTCCATGCTTATCTCGCTCCCCCGCGACGAGGGCGGCCAGGGCATCGAGATCGCCAACAACGCGCGCGTCCCGCTCAGTGAAGCCGCACGTTCGCTGTATGACAAAACCTGCTGCTACGCCGATATCCTCATCGAAAGCGCCACCGACAGCATGGGCGTCATTCTGGAATGCCAAGGCCGCTCTGCCCACGACAGCGATGCCGCGAGCCTCTCCGATGCCGAGCGCGCCACCGCACTCACAAGCATGGGCTACGACGTCATCCAAATTACCTATGACCAGATCAAGGAGAAGAAGAGCTTCGACCACATAGCCGAGCTCATCCATAAAAAGGCCGGGCTTCCCCACATCCCAAAGACCAAACAGGAGCGCATTGCCGAAGATACCTTACGGCAAGAGCTACTTGTCGATTGGGTTGAGCTATTCACTGCCGGGCCGGCCAGCTAGCAGCTAGCAATCAGGGGCAGCGCAGGCACATCGGGCGATTCGACACGGGCGGCAAAACCCGCCTCGGTCAGCTCGATGACCTCGGTAAACGTTGCGTCGAAGAATTCCTCGGTTAGCAGGCGGTATGGCGGATGGTCGGGATCGCCGGGGTTTTCGCGTACAATCTCGTGCATGACGCCGATGGTCTTGAGCACATACTCCTTATGGATGGGATACTGCCCAAAACGCGTCGCCGCAGTATACAGGCGATCGGTCGCGCGCGGAATCGAAACAATGCCGAGCGTCTTGCCGAACCAGTCAAAGTCGCCTTGCTTTTTAATGCGGAACTCCTCGCACGGCTTGCCGCCGTGCGCCTCCAGGTACTGATTCACGCGCGTATTCCATACGGTATCGGCCACCAGATGCGACCAGACACCCAGTGTCAAATCGAGCAACGACTGCGCCACATCTTCGGACGCAAGCGAGAACTCACGAGCGCCGGGACCGACAACCGGCTCAGCATCCCTGTAGCGCTGGGGATAGTGCACGCGATTCAGTCGCTCGCGCTCCTCGATAATCGAGGTCGCCGCGGCTGGCGCACCGGTGGGCGAACTTTTAAGCAACGGTGCCACATAGGTATCCCAGAACTCGTGCTCACGCGGCTTAGGGATAGGCTCGGGCTTGGCAAAGTGCGTAATGCGGTACGGGATGGGATCGGCGATGCCAGGGACCATATAGCCCACGAAAATATCCGGAACCACGCAGCCAAACAAAAAGGCATTGCGGTCGCGCACGCTCTTGGCAAGCGCACCGGTGCGCTCCAGCAAACGCTCCGTCTGAGCGATATGAATGTTCCAGCTTGGCATAGCCACCCCCATAAAAAACCTGGATAACTATACCATCACGGCAAAGCCGCGCGGGCGGCTACGCACGCTCTACGCAGCAACTAGTCCGTAGCACCGCTTTCGGTTCCATACGACGGCGAAGGCGCCTCGACCACATGGTGATATCGATCGATATAGATTGCACGGGCACCCAGGCGTCGCACCAAATCCTGGTGATGTGTGCTCATCAAGACCGTCTTACCCGCCGCGACGTAGGCCAGCAAGAAGTTGACCACGATGTCGCATGAATCCTCGTCGAGCCCATTAGTAGGTTCGTCGAGAACCAAGATATCGGGGTTCATCGATACGACTGCCGCCAGCGCCACACGCTTCTTTTGCCCACCCGAAAGCTGATAGGGCGAGGCATCGACCAGGTCGGCAACTTGAAACAGTTCTATGGCATCGTGCACGCGACGGTCGAGCTCGTCTGCCGGCAGCCCCATCTGCGCGGGACCAAAAGCAACTTCCTCACCCACCGTAGCGCAGAACAACTGGGCGTCGGCATTCTGGAACACAAAGCCCACGCGCTGATGGAACCGCTGGGCCGTCGCGGAATCCTTGAGATATGCCGCATCGACCATACACCCGTCAAACAGGTATGCCCCTGCGTCCGCGAGTTCAAGGCCGTTAATAAGACGCATAATCGTCGTCTTACCGCAGCCGTTGGGACCGAGCAGGGCAACGAGTTCACCACGATCGACCTGCAGCGACACGCCATCGACAACCGTATGCCCCGCATAGGAGAACACCACGTCGCGCAACTCAATAAGCGGCGCGCCCTCGGCGCCGCCCGCACCGTTCGTGCCCGCCGCACTATTCATATCGATCGTCAAAACGTCGCCCTTCCCTACTCACATCGACGGCTAGACCGCCCGCGCTACAGTACCGCACACAACACGGCGAGCAACGCCACGCCGACCGCATAGACCGCATCGCGCCAGCCAAAGCCGCTCCGCGCGGGAGCCGGATACGCGCCGGCAAAGCCGCGGCAGAGCATGGCCTCATCCATCGCGCGGCTGCATTCCATCGCCTTGATAAAGGTCATGCCCATGATACCCGCGATCGAATCGGTACGCGAAAATCCCTCAGGCGCACGGCCAACGCTGCGCAGCATGACCGATTCGCACAGATCGTGCGCCGTGCGTCCCAGCACCTCGATATGCTTGAGTGCCATATCAAAGGTAAAGATGACCTCGTCGGGCAGGTGCAGCATTTTGAGCGCCGCCGACATGCGGCTCCAGGTAAGCGTCCACGAAACGCCCAGCACCAGCGACACATTAATGAAGGTCTTGAGCGCGATCTTGAGCATGGCGCCCGTGGCAGACGCGCCCAGCAGCAGGGCAGGCAATGCCAGAACCACCGCAAGCCCCGTGGCGCCGAGCGCCGGTACAATGGTCGCACGCAGCCCGCGTACGGGGCGCACGGCAACGAGCACCAGCGCAATGGCCGCCATCAACATGAGGTACAGCGGGCTCTGTGTCAGACACACGCACAGGACGCAGACGAACATCCCCACCAGGCGCACCGGAGCCGAAACGCAAGAAAGGGCGCGGTCGACCAGCGACCCGCCCTCGTGCGCGCCTCCACCCAGGCGAACCCGCTCAAGCAGGCTCGCCAGGTGCAGGACGTTCTTTTGCATCACACGATGCCGAGCCCCCGCAGGCTCGTATCGCTCCTCGGTCGCAAGCCAGCTAGGCAGCTCGGCTATTGCCATGAGCACCGCTTTCCTTGACCGTAAGCGAGATCAGGCGGAATGCGATGGTGAGCACCGCCACGCCAATCACGCCGGACAGGATATACATGGCAGCCTGGCCGGCAAAGCCAAGGCCTTGCTCCTCGGAATAGGCCTGTAGGTAATCGCCCGTGGGCAGCGCATCGGCAAAGGTCGGAGTATCGAGACCGACCGAAGCCTGCAGGCTGTCGTCACCAGCCTCCTGAACGGCGGTCGCGGCGCCCTCGGCGTCCCACTCACCCCAAGCGTCACCCGTGGCCAGCAGGCCCAGCGGCGTGGCCACGACAAGCACGGCAACCAAGATGAGCGTGGGGACCAGCGAGGTCTTCTTGGCAGCAGCGCCCTCGGCAGCAAGCTGGCCATCGACGGCCTCGGGCCCGACGATAATGCTCGGCGCCGTCTTCTTAATGAAACCGTAGATGGCGGCCGTCGCCACGCCCTCGATCACGCCGGCAACCAACATATGCGGGATCAACATGGCCGGAATAGCCACGGACAGCGGGAAGGGGCAGTACAGCGGCGCGCCCGAAGCGTTGGTAAAGAGCATCGGCTGAATACCAAACTCGATTGCCGCGCACAGGGCCGCCAGGCACAGGCCGACCCAACCGCTCACGATGGCAGAAATCGAGGTGCCCCAGCTCTTGTCGTGCAAACGGCTGTTGAGCGCACGGAACACGACAGCAGCGGCAAACGGCAGCACGAAGGCCATGTTAAAGCAGTTGGCGCCAAAGGACAGGACGCCGCCGTCGCCAAACAGCAGCGCCTGCAGCGCCAGCGCGACCGAAACCGCGATGGCAGCGGCCTCGGGACCCAGCAGCAGCGCGATGAGCGCGCCGCCGACGGCGTGGCCTGTGGTGCCGCCAGGCAGCGGCACGTTGAACATCATGAGCAGGAAGGAGAACGCGGCGCAGATGCCCAGGAACGCCATGTGCTCGCGATCGAGCGTGGCGCGCACCTTTTTGATGCAGTGGATCCAAACGGGCACCATCGCCACCGCCATAACGGCATCGGTCTGCGGGGACAGATAATTATCTGGAATGTGCATGTACGCCTCCCGGTTATCGGCGCACGGAATTGCAACGCCGCTTGAATCACCTTTCCAGTGTTACGTAATGTCAGATTCGTAACACGCCGCGGGCTATCATAGCAAAACGGCGCACTGCCGACAAAGCAGCACGCCGTTATGTAATGCGCGTGTCATATATGCAGGCTCAACGGTGCCTTATACCGAAAACAGCAGTCACGTAAGACTCGGCGGCAGCCGACGCTGGCCTATATCCGGCGCAGGACCTAGCCGCGGACCTCGCCGTTTACGCCCTTGCACACCTTGGTGACGATCTTCTGGTGCGCTTTTTCGACCTCTTCGCTGGTGAGCGTGTGGTCGTCGGAGCGATACGTAAGCGCAAAGGCCATGGACTTCTTGCCCGCACCGATACGGACGGGATCGCGGTAGACGTCGAACAGGCGCACGCCCTCGAGCAGCTTGCCTCCGGCGCTGGTAATACGGCGCTCAAGATCCTCGCAGGTCACAGTGTTGTCGACCACGATAGCAAGGTCGTGCTCAACGGCCGGGTACTGCGAGAACTCGCGGTAGTTCTCCTGGTTGCGGGCGCCCTTGATCAGCTTGTCCAAGTCGAGCTCAAAGGCAACGACGACCTCGTCGATGCCCATGGCCTCGCGCGCCTTGGGGTGGATCTCGCCAACCCAGCCCAGCACGGTGCCGCCGGACAGAACCTCAGCCGCACGACCCGGCTGCAGGAAGGCATAGCCCTCGCCCTCGACGGGACGGAAGCGAACCTTCTCGATGCGCAGCTGAGCAAGCAGCTCCTCGACAATGCCCTTGCCAAAGAAGAAACGCAGCTTACGGTACTTCATGTTCCAGGACCGCTCGCTCCACTGGCCCGAGAGCACGCCCGCCACGGACTTGGTCTCCTTGGGCAGGCTGGCGTTCTCGCGACCGTGGAACAAGCTGCCGACCTCGTACAGATGCACGTTGGGCGTGCCGTGGGCCTCGTTGTAGGCCACAGACTGCAACAGGCCTGGCAACAGCGAGCGGCGCATCTCGGTCTGCTCGGCTACCAGCGGGTTCATGAGCACCACGGGGCAACCGCGACCCTCGGTGGACATACCGATCTTCTCCAGGTCGCCCGGGGCGGCAAAGCCAAAAGTCGTGGTCTCGTTGAGGCCGCAGGCGCGCAGGATCTCGCCGACCTTACGAGTGAGCTTCTGCTCGCGGGTCAGACCGCCGATGTGGTTCTTGGCAGCCGGAATGGTCGCCGTCACGCGGCCCATGCCCCATAAGCGCAAGACCTCCTCGATCAGGTCGATCTCACGCGGCAGGTCGGGACGGAAGCTCGGCGGCGTGACCATAAAGTCCTCGCCGTCGCGCTCGACGGTGCAGCCCAGGCGGGTGAGCGAGCGCTCGATAAAGTCGGACTCGATGTCGGCACCGCAGATGGCGTGCACGCGGGCCAGGCGCAGCTTGATGCTGTCGATGGTCTTGGGCGCGGGGAACACGTCCACATAGCCGGGAGCGACCTCGCCGCCGGCGATCTCCTCAATCAGCGCGCAGGTAACGTTGGCAACATCCACGCAGCCGGTCTCGTCAACCTGGCGCTCAAAGCGAATGGAGGCGTCGGAGATCAGCGAAAGGTCGCGGCTGGTGTGCGAGGTGCGGCCGGCGTTGAAGCAGGCGCTCTCGACCATCACGTCAACGGTATCGTCCTCGATCTCGGAATCCATGCCACCCATAACGCCGGCCAACGCCACGGGGCGCTCGCCGTCGGTGATGAGGCCCATGCCGGCGTCGAGCACGCGCTCCTCGCCGTCGAGCGTCGTGAACTTCTCGTCCTGCTGGGCGGCACGAACCACCACACGACGGTGGCCATCGCGCTCGGCAAAGGTGTCCAGGTCAAAGGCGTGCAGCGGCTGACCGGTGAGCATCATCACGTAGTTGGTGATGTCGACGATGTTGTTGTGCGGGCGCACGCCTAGGGCGTTGAGGCGCTTGACCATCCAGTCTGGCGACGGGCCGACCTTGACGTTGCGCACGATGCGGGCAACGTAGCGGTCGCACAGGCCCTCGTCGGCGATCTCGACGGAAAGCTCGTCGTCGGTCGCGCGGCCGGTCTCGACCTTGATGGCGGGCAGCTCAACGTGGAAATCGCGGTCGAAGATGGCGCCGGTCTCGCGGGCCATGCCGATCATGGACAGGCAGTCGGGACGGTTGGGCGTGATCTCACAGTCGAGCACGGTGTCGCTCGAGCCCACGTACTCGGCAAACGGCATGCCGCAGGGCGTATCCTCGGGCAGGATCATAATGCCGGAGTGGTCGCCACCCAGGCCGAGCTCGCGCGCGGAGCAGTTCATGCCCATGGACACGACGCCGCGAAGCTTGCTCTTCTTGATCTTGACGTCGCCGGGAAGCACGGCGCCAATCATGGCCGTGACGATGTGGTCGCCGGCCTCGAAGTTCTGCGCGCCGCAGACGATCTGCAGCGGAGCGGGATTGCCGTCGGCGTCGAGATTCTTGTCGCCCACGTCGACCGAGCACACATACATGTGGTCGCTATCGGGGTGCGGGATCTTGGTGAGCACCTTGGCGGTCACCACGTGGTCGAAGGACTCGCCCACGGTGTCGATCGCCTCGACCTCGGTGCCGGTACGGATATATTCGTCCGAAAGGGTCTTGGGATCCTCCGGAATATCGATCATGGTCTTGAGCCAGTCGTAAGAAACACGCATCTAGCTCTCCTTTCATACTGAAAGCCTGCGAAGAGATGCAGGTGGAAACTTCAACTTTGTGAACATTCCTTACAAAGCGAGGGTTGTCCAAGTGCGGCAGATCGGCCCGAAAGAGGAGCGCCGCGTACTTTGGTACGCAAGCGACGAATGAGCGCCGAGGTGTCGTGCTTGGGCAAGCCGCAGCCTAGAACTGATTCAAGAAGCGCATATCGCCAGTCATGAGAGTTCTAAGGTCAGGCAAGTCGTAGCGCAGTGCCGCGACGCGCTCGGCGCCAATACCAAAGGCGAAGCCGGTGTACTTCTCGGGGTCGATGCCGCAGTTGATCAGAACGTTGGGGTCGACCATGCCGCAGCCCAGGATCTCAATCCAGCCGCTGTGCTTGCAGAAGTTGCAGCCCTTGCCGCCGCAGACGTGGCAGCTCACGTCCACCTCGCAGCTGGGCTCGGTGAAGGGGAAGAAGTGCGGGCGGTAGCGCGTCTTGCGGTCCTCGCCAAACATGCACTTAACAAAGTAGTCAAGCGTGCCCTTAAGATCGCCAAAGGTGATACCCTCGTCGACGACCAGGCCCTCAATCTGGTTGAACTGCGGCAGGTGACAGGCGTCGGCCGTGTCGGGACGGTAGACAGTGCCCGGGCAGATCATGTAGATGGGCGGCTTCTGCGACTCCATGGTGTGGATCTGCACGCCCGAGGTCTGGGTGCGCAGCAGCACGTCGGACTCGCCGTGAGCGTGAGCCTCGGGATGCGCGACGCTGCCGGGGTTGTTGTCGACCACATAGAACGTGTCGCGAGCCGAGCGGCTCGGGTGATCCATGGGCGCGTTGAGCGCGGTGAAGTTGTAGTAGGAGGTATCGACCATGGGGCCGGACTCGACGGTGTAGCCGATGCCGCAGAAGATGTCCTCGGCTTCCTCGATGATCTGCTTGATCAGGTGCTGGTGACCGATCTGCGGACGGATGCCCGGCAGCGTGATGTCGACGGCCTCGTGCTCGAGTGCGTGCTTGAGGGCGGCGGCCTTCATCTCGGTGGTGCGCTCGTCGAGCATGCCCTCGATCAGCTGGCGCATCTCGTTGGCGCGTTTGCCCATCATGGGACGATCCTCGGGAGCGAGCTTGCCCATCATGCGCATCAGGCCGGTGATACGGCCCTTGCGGCCGAGCAGCTCAACGCGCGCGGCCTCGAGCTTGGCGGCGTCGTCGGCGCTAGTGACGAGCTCCTTGGCCTCTTCCTCGAGTTTGACCAGATCATCAATCAGACTCATGTCTTCCCTTTCGTCTCTCGCACATCCGCGCTCCGGGACGGCTAACGCCGCCCGATGTTGCGGATGCGCGGCCCGGTTCGGTAACAAAAAAAACCGCCCTCGGGCATGTACATTGCCCAAGGACGGTTGAATTCCGCGGTACCACCTTGTTTGACCCGGCGGATGTCTGGCCCGCCGCGCCCACTCTGTGCCTCTTGTCGCGAGGCTCACGGCTTCCCTACTGGGACTTTGCTGCCACTGGCCGCGTGCCCGTTGAGGTCGCTGCTCGGGAGTGAACGCTTGGCCCTTGCCACCGCAGGAAGGCTTGCAGCCCATGACCTTCCCTCTCTTGCCGGCGACGCGGCGGGCAAAACCCTCTCCGTCAACGCATTGGGCTATAGGATAACACATTTCGCGAGCGCATCGCCGCGTTCCGTTTTGTTCGCGCTGGGTACAAGGCAGGTAGCTGTGCAAATTGGCCGCGCACCCGCCTGCGGCGCTCGGCCTGCGAGATTAAGGATACGGTATGGGAAAGAAACTCGATAAGAAGGCCCAGGCCGCCGTGGCAAAGGCTGCCAAGGGCGTCAAGGCTGCTAAAGTCGATAAGGCCGTCAAAAAGTTCCGCAAACTCGAGGGCAAGCTGTGGACTCGCGAGTACCTGCTCAAGATTGCCGAGTTCGATGGAGCGACGATTGCTCCTGCCAACGGTGCTGCCGCCCGTGCCGACGCCATGGGCACGCTTGCCGGCGAGCATCACAAGCTGCTGACCAGCGAGAAGTCCGTTGAGCTCGTACGCTCGTTAGCACGCGAGACGGTTGCAGGCGGACACGTAGACGACCCGCAGCTGCTCGACGAGATCCGCGTGCTCGGCCGCGACCAGCGCGAGGCAAGCGTTATTCCTACCGAGGAGGCCGAGGCCTGGACCAGGCTCACCTGCGAGGCCGACGCCGTGTGGCACAAGGCCAAGACGGCCAACGACTGGGCGAGTTTTGAGCCCTATGTAGATAGAATCATCGCCCAACTTAAGCATCAGGCCGAACTCATGGACCCCAAGCGCGACCCATACGACGTTTGGCTCGACCAGTACGAGCGCGGCCTTTCTGCCGAGAGCTTCGATGCGTTTTGCGATGAGGTCAAGGCGACGGTCGTGCCGCTCGTGCACGCCATCGGCGAGCGCGGCCAGCAGCCCGCTGCCGACTTTTTGCACGCCCGCGTGCCCGAGGCCGCCCAGCGCGCCATGAGCTTCGACCTTATGAAGCTCGTCGGCCTGAACCTGAACGACACCACGCTTGCCTTTACCGAGCACCCGTTTAGCGAGGGCTTTGCCGTGGGTGACGCGCGCATCGCGACACACATCTACGAGGACGATTGCATCTCCAACGTCTACAGCATCATCCACGAGGCGGGACACGCCATGTACGAGCTGGGCGTCAATCCCGCCTATGCGCGCACCTGTCTTGAGGGCGGCACCTCCATGGGCATCCACGAGAGCCAGAGCCGCTTTTTCGAGAACACCGTGGGTCGCAGCCGCGCCTTTATGGGACCGCTGCTCGAGGTGCTGCGCCGCCACGCACCCGAGGTCTACGGCGACGTCGACGAGGACACGCTCTACCACGCCGTGAACATCGCGCAGCCTTCGCTGATCCGCACCGAGGCCGACGAGCTCACCTATCCGCTGCACGTTATGGTGCGCTACGAGATCGAGCGCATGCTGTTTGCCGGCGAGGCCACGGCCAAGGACATCCCCGCACTTTGGAATCGCTTTATGAACGAGTACCTGGGCATTCCCGTTCCTGACGACACGCACGGGTGCCTGCAGGATACACACTGGAGCGGTGGCTCGTTTGGTTACTTCCCCACCTATGCGCTGGGCAGCGCCTACGACGCCATGTTCGTGCCGGCCATGTGCCGCGACGGCATCGACCTTACCGGTGCCTGCGCGAGCGGCGATCTGGCGCCCGTCCGGGCCTGGCTGGGCGAGCACATTTGGCAGTGGGGCCGCGCCAAGGACGCGCCGGAGCTCATCAAGGGCGCGTGCGGCATAGCGTTCGATGCCCGCTACTACTGCAGCTACCTGCAGGACAAGTTCACCACGCTCTACGAGCTGTAAAGCTTAGGCGACACGCCAACGCAAAGGGGACGCCGCGGAACCAATCCGCAGCGTCCCCTTTTTTCACCCAATAACTAGGTACCCAATGACTAGTTCGTTGACGCTAATGTCTTGGCAACGTCAGCGAAAACGGCCCCAAGCGAGCAAGGTGACGTGAAATGAAAGGGCGCTGACCTTCTGGTCGCGCCCTTGAAATTGAACGTCAGATTGCCGCTTGGGGCCGTTTGCAGCGTCGAGCAGCTACGCGGTTTGGTAAAACCGCGTAGCTATAAAGCCTCGAGCGCGTTGGCGATGCGCTTCATGGCGGCATCGGCGGATGCTTGGTCGGGCGCCTCGGCCAGCACGCGGATAACCGACTCGGTTCCGCTCTTGCGCACGAGCACGCGGCCCTCGCCTGCCAGCGCAGCCTCGGCCTCAGCGATGGCGTTCTGCACGCCCATGCTCTCGAGCGCGGCGTCCTTGTCCGCCACGTGCACGGCCACCTGCGCCTGCGGCAGCAGCTTGCACGGAGCCGTGAGCTGCGAGAGCGTCTCGCGCTCGGCACGAATCACTTCCATCACGCGCAGCGAGGTCATAATGCCGTCGCCCGTGCACTCGATATCGCCAAAGATCGTATGGCCCGTCTGCTCGCCGCCCAGGCTGTAGCCGCCCTCGCGCATCTTGGCATACACGTGACGGTCGCCCACGCCGCTGGTCACGGCGCTCAGTCCGGCAAGCTCCAGCGACTTGACCAGACCAAAGTTGCTGGCGATCGTCGGTACCACGGTACCGCCCGAGAGACGCCCGTGCTTGTTCAGATACACGCCGCACACGTACAGGATCTGGTCGCCGTCTACCACGCGGCCGCGTTCATCCACGGCCAGGCAGCGGTCGGCATCGCCGTCATAGGCAAAACCCACGTCCAGGCCCTGCTCCACCACGTGACGCTGCAGGCGCTCCATATGCGTGGAGCCGCAGTCGACGTTGATGTTAAAGCCATCGGGCGCGGCATTGATCACGCGCACGTCGGCACCGAGCGCGTCAAACACCGGCTTGGCCACCGAGGAAGCCGAGCCGTTGGCGCTGTCGATACCGATCTTGACGCCCTGCAGCGAAAAGTTCGCACTTGCAATGAGCGAAGCAATGTAGCGGTTGCGACCCTGCATGTAGTCCACCGTGGCGCCGATGTGGTTGCCCGTGGCCAGCGGCACCTCGCTCTTGCCATCGATGTAGTCCTCGATGAGCTCCAGCACGTCCTCGTCCATCTTAAAGCCGTCGCTGTTGACGAGCTTAATGCCGTTATCGCAAAACGGGTTGTGGCTCGCGCTGATCATGATGCCGCAATCGAAGCAGCCTTCCACAGTCTGATGCGCTACGCCTGGCGTGGGGATCACGTGCAGCATATAGGCGTCCGCACCGCTCGCGACCAGGCCGCTCACCAGCGCTGCCTCGAACATATAACTCGAGCGACGTGTGTCCTTGCCCACGATGACGCGCGCCTTAGCACTGCGGTTGGCGCCGTAATACCAGCCCACAAAACGGCCAATCTTATAAGCGTGCTCTACCGTCAGCCCAACGTTGGCCTCGCCGCGAAAGCCGTCGGTGCCAAAGTACTTCATGCGCTCTCCTTACAAAATAGGGGCGAACAGATTGCCTGTCCGCCCCAAAATGGTACTCGATTATCTGCGCTACCAGAAAAACCCTACGCCGACGCGCTGTCGCGAGCCGCCTGGCATGTAGGAGTCTGACGCAGCGTAAGCGGCTTGTCCCCCGCCTCGGCCGACGTGGTCAGCGTATACGTGATCGTCGTCGTCTCGCCAGCATGCAGGTCAACGGTGCCCGAATAGAAGGGGATTCCATGCCACATAGCGGCGCCAAGACCAAACTGGGTGCCCTCGACGGTCAGATCAGTAATGTTGCCGCCCGTCGGGGCAAACAACGAGACATTCAGACGCTCGTCGTCACGCGCGGCATCGGGTGCGCTCGCCGCAACGTAGTCGGGCAGCTTGCCAGCCTCCTCCTGCGTCATGATGTTCGTCAGGGTAACGGTGATGCGATAGGAGCACGTGCCGTCGCCGTTCTTCACGCCCTGACCAATCTGAGTGTCGGCGTTCAGATACCAGTCGAGCTTGGAGAAGCTCAGGTTGTTAAAGTAAACGCCGGCAACGGGATCGGCACTCGGATCATCCGGATCGGGCAGCGAAGCGTCAATGCCCGTCTCTTTGATGGCATTCTGCTCATCATCGTTTCTCATCCACGCGATCAGGCGGCCCTCTTCGGCACCGCGCTCAACGGCGCTGACAAGCTTCGTAACATCGACATCGCCGATACCGCCAAGGATCTTGTCGAAGGCAGCGCTGGCGACGGATGCAAAGATGCCGTCCGACTCCTCGACCGGATAGTTCCAGTACACATCGTGCATGAGGACCTTTGCGGCGTTGGTGCCGTCGACAACCGTTCCGTCGGGCAGTGACACGTTACCGACCAGGCCCAGCAGATACTGCAGGAACACCGGGTCGATACCGATGACGCCATCAACGTCCTGTCCATACTGGGACTTCCACAGCGCGGCGACACGCTGCGAGTTGCGGGGCCAATCAGGCGAATAGGTATTGCCCGAGTTGTACAGGTTGCTGTGGTTGCCGAACAGCGCCTCATCCTCTTCGTCGACGCTCTCGACCGCCTCATCCTCGCTGAGTCCAATGCAGGGAACAAACTCGCCAATCGACATCTGACCGTCGGTGACCGAAATCAGGCCCTGCGAACCGCCAAAGCCGCCGCAGGCACGAATCTCGACGTTGTTCATGGCGTACATAAGGTAGTTGCGCGTCTGGCCGTTGGCGCCGAGCATCTGGGGAAGGACGGGGGCGACCTTCTCCGCCGCGTCAACCGCGCCGTTGAGGGTGGCAAAGCCGTCCTTGGCCTTATCGACCAGCTCGGTCACCTGGGAAATATGAGTATCGCCAATGCCCTGGACCTTCTCGTTGGCGCTCTTGAACACCTTCGAGCTATTGGAAAGCGAATCGGCGACCGCCTGTAGCGCGGACACGTTAATCATGCCGTCCTGGAACAGCTTGCCGGGCGTAGCCTGCGAGAGGTTGTCGGCCATGGGAACCAGCGCATTGCTCGAGACATCGGACAGGGCGTCAATCATGGTGCGGGCCGCATTGATATCGCTGCCATACACCGGGATAAACGAAGCCGCCGCCCACAGCGGGCTCGAGGTCTTCGCCTTCATGCTGTTACAGAGCTCATCGATCTTCTTCGCGTCGTCAGGCAGCGTCGAAAAATCGCCCGACGTGACCTTGTCCTTAAGGCCACCGACGATCTCGACAGCCTCCTTCGCTTCGCTCTTTACGGTCTTTGCCGAGTTAAGCAGCATAAAGCCGCTTGCGCCAAGCGCAACGAGAAGCACCGCGACTACAGCGGCAATAATGGCGCCGGTGTGACGCTTTTTGTGCTCGCCCTTGCGATGGCGATGACGGACCAGACCGTCAGAGGTCGAACTCGACGAAGCGTCGCTACCGTAGTTCAAGCCAAAATCGTAATAATCTTCCTTGGAACCCGAGCCCGCAAACTCGGCACCGCTATCATCCAGGCGGGCGAACGTGCCAGTCTCGGAGGCGCCGGTGTAGATCGTGCCAAGGTTACCCGTAAGCCCCGCGCCACCGGCAGAGGGAGTATTGTTGTCGGCCTTGCCGGCATTAACGTTGCCGGCGGCATTCGCGGCGTTGGCAGCACCTGCGTTGTTCGCAGGTACCGAAGGAGCCCCGCTCGGCTGCGACGCGGAGGTTGCACCGCCCGCAAAGACATTCCCTCTTGCACGGCCGGTCTTTTTTGCCTTTTGAGACTGCTCGTACAGAGCGGTAAACATCGCCGTCTCGCCCGGGGACACGCGCTTACCGGAGCCGCCCTGTCCAGCGTCGCCCGGCGTGCCGGCCTTACCAGCCCCGTTCGGACGCGGCGGAACTGCAGGACGGCCGCTATCGCTGCCCTTAAAGTGATTACCAGCCATAAAGAAATCCTCGCAATTGAGTCGCAATGAAAAAGTCCATAACGTTACTAGTTTATGGCATTTTGAGCATCGACAGCTAAACTCCAGACACGGACATCAATTGGCGAAAATGCGGCACAACACCTTTTCTGTCTTGGCGGCGGCGTCAACTACACCGTGAGGAACATCATCACGATGATCATGGCAAAGCCGATAAGGTCGGTCGGCAAAAACACCGTGCCCAGCATAACGGCGCTGGTGATGGTCGCCGAAACCGGCTCCACAGTTCCGATGAGGCTCGCACGCACCGAGCCGATGTCCTTAACGCCCTGCATATAGAGCATGTAAGCAAAAAACGAGCCGATAACCACGAACACCGCGAGCGCCTCGATACCGGCGGCATCGAGCGCCGGCATATGCGCCCAGGGCTGCACGAAGACACATGAGACCACGCCCGCCGTGAGCATTGCCGAGCCCGTGACGATGGGGCTACCGTATTCGGGCAGGATCTTGGCGGGAATCACCGCCATACACGCGGCGCTGACCGCACACATAAGACCTGCTGCCAGGCCAAGCGTCGAGATATTCAGGCTGGTGGGGTCGCCGCCGGTGGCGATTAAAAAGGTTCCACCCAGAGCCAGGCCAATGCCGACGACTTCGCGAGTACGCGGCATGCGGCGATCGGTCACGCAGGCGTAGCCCATGATGATAACGAGCTGCAGGCACTGGAGCACCGTCGCGGTTCCGGCGTTCGTCAGGCGCACGGCCGAAAGATAGCAAAACTGGTTGAACAGCAGGCCAAAGGCGGTAAAGAGCAGCAGCTGCTTGCGATCGGCGGGTGTGGTCCAGAGCTTAATCAGGCGCTCGCGGTCGCGCGTAACAACCACGGCCATAAAGAGTAGACCGGCGAGAATCTGACGCACGCTCATAAGCCACAAGGTGTCGACGTGGTAGATATCGAACAGAAAGCTCGCGCTGGTGCCCGAGAAGCCCCAAAACGAACCGCCCACCAGCGTAGCCAAGACGCCCGTGATCATCTTGCGCGACGACGCATCGTTAAGGCGCTCGCGCCAGGCGCGACGGGTGTTGCGGCTGAGCTCGTCGGTGCCCTCGGGCACATCAATGTTCGATATATCGGTCATCGGCACCGAAGCCCCTGTGCCTTCGACCTGCTCGACACACTCTTTGCTCATTCCACTCCCCCGAAACAGCCTAGAAACAATTCGGCTTACCTTACCACGGCGAAGTCACCAGCTGGAGGCTTGTCCGCTTATCGGTAGGACAATTCCGCAGGCGTCTTTCCATAGCTCGATACCGCAATGGCCTTGCATTATGCGACAGCCAAATCGCGGCAGCAGGCTCTTTTGAAATGGATATGACAAAGCCCCCGAATTCCACAATGTAAGCGATTTTTAAAAATGTTCTTGCCACCGAGTTCAGGCTCCGTTATATTATCCCTTGCGCACTTGCGCACCCTTGATCGGGCGTTTAGCTCAGGGGGAGAGCGCTTCCCTGACACGGAAGAGGTCAGAAGTTCAAATCTTCTAACGCCCACCAAATGTTCGCAGCTCAGAGGCTATGTCCTCTGGGCTGTTTTGTTTTATGTCGCCAAATCCGCTGGCAGCTCCAACCGTCATCGCAACGTAACATCAATTCACCTGACGAATGGCTGCCAAACAAATTCAATACCCCAACAGCAACAATAGCCAGGCAGAAAACTGCGCCGCAAGCTGCTCCAACCGCTCAATAGCCACCGAGGCCGAGACCAACGCGTCTCGAACCCATCCGAGCCGCAGCTTCTCGGCAAAACGCCACAACGTCCACACCCTGCGGTATCCTTGAGCCACTTACACCTGCAGCACCAAGGAGCCACCATGCGCACCGAGCTCGATGTTCCCTTTTCGCACAAAGAAGAAGCCAAGGCGTTGGGCGCCAAATGGGACCGGACCAAGAAGATCTGGTATGTACCCAGCGGCGTCAACCCCGAGCCCTTTGCCGAGTGGCTGCCCGGTGTTGACCGATCCGACCCCTCAGCGCCGTATATATATCTTGTACTGGGCAAGCGCGAGTGCTGGAAGTGTCACAAAGAGACCTCGGTCGCGGCCTTCGGCATTCCCTATCGAGCCGATAACGACGAGAGCATCGCCATCGCGCACGCGCCCAACGAAGCCGGGCACATTGCCATCGACACGGCCAACGCCAACGCACTCGCCATCGTGCCCGCTCTTGGCTGCGTGCCGGGCGAGATCCGCGACTACCTTCATAAGCGCTGCGGCTACAAGCCCGTAGGCGCGCGAGCCTCCAAAGCCCCGTCGCTCGGCAACACGTGCACCAGTTGTGACGCGTTGCAAGGCAGCCGCTATCTGTTCGAAGAGCCCTCGTCCCCGTTTGCCCTCACTGCCATCAACAAGCTGCCGGCACTGGAGTTTGTGCGCGTCGAAGTTGCCGGCGTCTTTGGCGTCCCGGCCACGCGCACCGACTTTGACCAGGCGCTCTTTACCTGGGCACGCGACCATCACGCCGAGTTCCACAAGAGCCTGTTCGAGGGAATTTACCTGTAGGGCAAAGCTCGAAAATCGAGTATACCCAGGTAGCAAGGTATATCTAACGGGAAACCGAGAGGCCGACACTTAGCTGACCAACAATCGATAATCGATACTCCGACTGAATAAATACAGAAACAACCCCCCCCCGCATCGGAGTCAGTGCAGGGGGGGGCAGTGCCTGAACCAAAACTCAGCCGGATGGCAATCAGCTCACGCTAAGCAAGGATATCAACTCTAGAGAATTCCAACCGCAGAGCATGCAATCGAAAAGACGACTATCGAGACAAGAACGACCGCAGTATTTGGCTTCTTTCCCATAACCCAATAAATCACAGCTGTTGCGATTACCGAAAGCAGGCATGGCATAATCTGATCCAGCACGCCTTGAATGGCAAGGGCCTCATCGCCCGAACCGAAAGCCAGCGGAGTTGTAACGCTCACCATTGAGGCAATCATTGCTCCCACCGCCATCATGCCGACGACGCCAGTCAGTCTCGTCAGACGTTTCATGATATTTGTCTCGGACAGCTTAACGAGTAGCTTGCTGCCCATCTCGTAACCTTTAATGGCGCAAATGTAGCGCACGGCTTGTGCAGGTATGTTAAACAGTAAGAAAAATAGGACAGCGCCGAGCGGGTTCCCCTGCATTGCGATGGAGCAGCCAATTCCGGCAGTAACCGTACGCCAAGTTGTTAGAAACAACGAATCGCCAATGCCGGACAACGGGCCCATAAGCGAAGTCTTCACATTGCTGATAGCTTCTCCACCAATTTCTCCGCCGTTCGCCTTCACCTCCTCCATTGCTGTCACAATTCCACAAACCAGTGTCGCGAGATAGGGAGTGATGTTAAAGAACTCAAGATGGCGCTTCAATGCGTCTGCGCGATCTTCTTTCGACGGATACAGCTTCTTGATAATTGGGCCAAGCGTAAATGCATTCGCAAGGTACATTTGCCGCTCGTAATCCCAGGACCCCTCGAATGTCATTGAGCGTAGGAAATTTTTATTGAGATCGGACTTGGTGATTTTCGATCCACCTTCTTTAGAACTCATCGTCGTCTCCTTCCACAGAAGCCGTAACAGCGACAGCGGATTCGCGATCTTTAAATACCATCAACAGCACAATTCCGGCGGCGATGAGCGAAACACCCAAGATTGGCAAGCCCAGATACGCACTGAGAACGAATCCAAAGATCAAATAAGGCAACAATTTCCGGTCCATGATGGTCCTAAGCAGAATGACAAAGCCGAGGGCGGGCAAAATGCCTGCGGCAACCGTCAAGCCATGCTGGACAAATTCGGGAATAGCCGCAAGTACGCCTTCCATAACCGGAGCACCCAGCGCATAAGCTGCGGTCACATACAGCGCCTGGGGAATAATGAACCCGAAGAAGCTAGAGATAAGATGGGTCCTGCACACCCCGTCAACGTCTCCTCGTTCGGCATATCCATCGGCGGCGCGATTAATAAGAGGAATCAGAACGATGTAGCAAAAAATCCTGATTACCATTCCGAGCATTGAAATTGGGATTGCCAAAGCAACGCCGGCGCCAGCATCTGAATGGGAAATGATCGCAAACGCAGTGCCCAAAATGCCACCGGAAATCACGTCAGGAGGCGCAGCCGCTCCGATTCCCTGAGCGCCCATAAGGGCCAGCTCAATCGTGGCGCCGATAATACAGCCACTTGCCAAATCACCGAATGCGAGACCCACAATTGTTCCCGTTATCAGGGGTCTATCAAGCATTGATTTACCAAGAAACCAATTCGAGTAGCTAAAGCATGAAATAAGAAAGATCAACAGAATGTCCATTGCATCTCCTTTCCTTAGCACAAATATCTGTCTGCGCTAAAGGCCTACAGAGCCTCCGCCAGTCGCAATGCCTTATCTCCTGGCAAACTCCGAATTACGATATCGACTCCCGCCTCAACAAGCGCAACAAGGCTCTTCTCTTCGTCCGGAGAAACGTAAACGCACCGACTAATTTGTCGGGTTCCCTCTCTCGGTATGACGTTTCCCAGATTAATTGCCTTAATATCTGGGCACCCTTGAGCGAGAAGGCAAGCATCTTTTACGGTTTTGACGACTATAAACAGACGGTATTTGTCCGTTATGCCACTTCTGATCGCCGCAATCGAATCATCAAGTCCTTTTATTACAAGCTTGCATCCAGAAGGCTTTGCCATTTTCAGTATTGCGCGTTGGGCATCATCTGCAGCAACCTCGTCATTTGCAACAAGAATGCAATCAGCCCCTAATGCAGACAGCCAAGATACGGCAACCTGTCCATGGATAAGTCTCTCATCCACCCTCGTTGCGACGATCATAATTGTCACCCATTCCTAAAAGCGAGTCGATAAAACCAGGCGTTTAATACTCGACATGCCACATATAACGGCGCGTCATCAGATCGTGTTTCCTGATATCCCCGAGTGCAGACAGGAGCCTACGCTGTGCCGCATCAAACACAAAGTGATTGAAGAACTCGCAGACGCTTGCCGGGAATTGATTGATATAGAGCTCCTTCGCATCCAGCACCGTGACGCGGTCGGCATATTCATCAAGGAACTTCTTTGCACGCTCATCGTTGGAACGATTTCGGCCATCACTCATAAACAGAACGAAGGGAGTAGTTCGGTCCACAATCTCAAACGGCCCATGGAAGAACTCGCCGGTATTGATGAGGGGCGCATGGACCCATTGCATCTCCATCAAGCTGCAAATGGAGAAACCATAGCCGACACCCAGGGCAGGGCCGCCAGCAAGCGGTACGATAATCTTATCGTCCTTGTGCGAACGGGCAAACTCTTGCGCGCGGGGCTCGATATAACGAACGACCTCATTCACAACGTCCTGCAGCATATCAAACGCCGCGTTAGCGTCAT
Organism: Collinsella aerofaciens; assembly: GCF_028209885.1. GTDB lineage: Bacteria > Actinomycetota > Coriobacteriia > Coriobacteriales > Coriobacteriaceae > Collinsella > Collinsella aerofaciens_BA. The sequence continues at coordinate 20,510 of NZ_JAQLEM010000015.1, forward strand.
TCAGATACTCATAGCCATCGAAAGCAGAGAGGATCTCAAAGGCGAGCTTGAGAATAGGAGCGGCGTTGCTCTCCATATATTTAGTCTCGGGATTAAAGATTGTGTTAAAGGGGACGTGGTAATCAGCAATCTTGCTCATATTGGCATTGGGATCATGGCAATAGGCAATCGTAATCGCCCCGGCATTCTTCGCGACCTCGGTCGCCACCATGGTCTCGGGGGTTCCCGAGAGCGAGCAGAATACGGCAATGGAGTTCTCATCCAGGGCCTTCGGGGTGGCGTGCACGAATTCGTTACTCGTAATCATCTGTGCGTCGATACCCTTGCCCTCGCGCTGAATCAAGTAGAAGGCCGGATACTGAGCAAGGAGAGACCCTCCGCAAGCCACGAAGTAAACGTTCTTGGGATGGAAATCCTTGGCGAGCAGGTCCTGGACGATTTTCTCTTCTTTCATCGCTACTCCTTTGTATTAATACATGTCCTACTACATGTATTAATTAGAGAATAATCCACGCTGCAGCGTAGTCAAGAAAAAACTGTCGTTTTCCCGCGAACGGCAGTTTAGAGTCGTAAGCGGCAAGCGCTTCTATGCGTAAAACTGATAAAGACCCGGATCGTCGGCAATGGCATGCTGATCGGCAACATGCAGCGGATGCCCTTCCGAATCTTTAACGAAGGACCTATTGAATAGCAGAGCCGAACCAAGGTCGACCTTGAGGAGCTCAGCGTCTCGATCGTCCGCATAGACAATTCCTATACGACGAGTAAGTTCCCCCGGCATCACGCCATGGCGCTGCAAAAGTTCGTATAAAGACCCTTCGAGATCGTGTTCGGCCAAGAACGCGAAGGAAGCTCGAAAGTAATTGGTTTCGGACAGTACCGGCCTACCATCAGAAAACCTAACGCGACAGAGCTTAAAAGCAGGCGAATTGTCTAGGCCCAGAAATGAAACCACTTCCTTTGGACAATCCGCTTCGAGAGAGGCGGACACAATCCGTGCAGACGGCTCCTTTCCCTGCAATCGGCAAAGATCGGAAAAGCTGACAGAAGAACGTGCATGTCCGTCAGAAGCAGCAGACGTACTCTCGTTATCTGCAACGAATGTGCCTCGCCCATGCTCTTTTACCATCAGGCCTTCATTTACAAGATTCGCCAATGCGTGTCGCAGCGTCACGCGGCTGACGCCAAACTGCTTGCACAAAATCTGTTCTCCCGGGACTTGCTCACCAGGCCCCCAGGCACCCGATTCAATATTCGCCTTTAAACGGTCTTCAACCTGAAGATATAGCGGCTTTTCATCCATCATTACCTCCTGACAGTCTGATACTTGTAATATTACATGTATTGACTTTCCGTCAGCTGCATATGCGTCACCATTTTCAAATTAGTTGGAGAAAACCCTTTATAGAAATGAGGAAGTGCGAAGCATAACGCGCCGAGCACGATGTCTACGCGTTCCCCATTGGAGCGCTGCGGGCGTAGGGCGGTGCATCTCAGCTCATTTGATTATCTTGACTGGCAATTTAGTCATCAAAGCTACGGCTCCGCCTCGTCATAGGTAATGGCGAGGCGGAGCCGCGATCAGAAATAGCGACGTTACGAACAGAACGCCGTTGAGAATCCCATGCGAAAACGCTACAGCCCCAGAATATGCTCCAGGTAGCCCTTGTTGAACCAGAACGATTGCTTCGTCATCCAACGCCCGTCGGGCAGTTCGTAAGCATTCCTTGCGATGTCACCGATCTCTGTTCCATCGGCAAACTTGTAAGCCGCTTTTGACGTATGCGGACGAACGTGAACAATTGGGTTGTCCGCCATACCGGGCAGATTGTTAGTCACTTTGAGCTTTCCGCTCGCATCCCGATACGGATTGAGCTCAACGCCCTCACGTATTACCTTTCGCGTCTCATCCCAACAAGCTTTCGCAGGGCCTTCGATTTCGTTTTCTCCCATCGCCCAGAACAAACAACGGTCGAGACGCAGCACGCCATCGTGGTCCTCGCGAAACACAACGAAGAAGAAGCGATTAGTCTCAAGGCATGCATGAAAAGGCGACGTTTCCCAGTCTTCCTCAATTAAACGCTTGAACTCAAACGGTGGGAACGACATAGCTTGTTCGATGTGCCCCCTGTTGTTAACTCGAACGGTTCGGACGGAAATGCCTGCCTTGACGAATTCCTCGGCAGCATTGTTTTTGATTCCGAGCATACGATAGACGAGCGTTGTCCATTGCGCCTTATTGCCCGTGTACTCCAACCCGTATTGCTCCGCAATCTGACGATCAGTTTCGCCATAGTGTTGCTCGATAAGTCCAGTTACGTAACTTTCGAAATCGATAGACTTGCCATCGTCCTGAACAATGCTCTCCCCGACTCGCGGAGCACCGAGGACATAAGTATGGAGCACATAGTCCATATACGAGCGCTTGAGGGAAAAGGCGCGACGCTTTGCGCGATGACGCTCAATCTCACCCGTATCGGTATTGAAGTATTCATAATACTGGTCCGCCCACATCGTGGCCTCAGTTGCGCCCTTCGTGCAAGCACCCAGATAAGTCGTCATGCCTTCTGAAAGCTCGTCCGCACGGCCATCCTGAATATAGGAAATAATCTTCTCGTAGTCGGCGCGAATGATTTTCATGTCTTTTTCGGGAAGACGCACCATGACAGCGCGCTCGATACGCTGGTCATATTTGTCGATAGAACGATCTCGGCCGTAATAAATCAACAGAATATTGCTGAGCTTAGTCTTGAGGTGAGAATTGTCATAGTCGAGCGAAACAGGACGGTCGTAAGGGATCATGGTCAGGACAAGACGCTCACCCGCAGACTTACGGCCATTCTTGAGCACATCGAAACACGTTGCCTTGAGCTCAACGCCCGCCTCGGGAAAATCGGGACGGTCGTCGCTATTGGCCTTGTAGCCAAAGTAGCGCTCCTCGATAAGAGTACCCATACCGCCTTTGTACTTTTTGGAGCCAAAGTCCTTGGGCGCACTCTCCCCTTCCGGGGCAATACCGAGCTCGAGAATATCGCGGAACGTCATGCCGTCGAGATTGGCAGCGTAGCGCTCAATGCTTGAAGGGTCAGAAAAATCAGTATCGTCAAGCATGCGCTTGAAATCGAGGCGCTTCTTGGACACGGGATACCTCCGAAACTCGCAACTAACCCCATAGTAGTTCAGAGCAACTACTAACGCCCAGAAAATTGAGGTCTTGATCTTGTCCCCTCGATCGGCTATTGTTGTGAGCACCATAAACGGACACAGCAGCGATTGGAGAAACGTGTCTGAGATTAATATTGCCGAGCTTTTTGCGGGCGTCGGTGGATTTCGTTTAGGTCTCGAAGGCTATGCCGACCCTCGACATCCCGAGTTTTATATGAAACCAGCCGGCCCCTTCCGCACCATTTGGGCAAATCAGTGGGAACCGCCCGGAACCAAAGCGCGTCAGTTCGCGGCCCGTTGCTACATGGATCGCTTCGGCGATGATTCCGTTGTCAACGAAGACATTAATAGGGTCTTGGAACAAGCCGAAGCGGGCGAAATCGAAATCCCCAATGTCCAAATGGTCGTTGGCGGTTTCCCCTGTCAAGACTACTCTGTCGCGCGTCCGCTCAATCAGGCACACGGCATCGAAGGAAAGAAGGGTGTCCTCTGGTGGGACATCTATCACTTCCTCGAAATGAAGAAGCCCAAGTTCGGTCTCTTTGAGAACGTCGACCGCCTGCTCAAGTCGCCCGCGTCTCAACGCGGTCGCGACTTCGCCATCATCCTAAGCTGTCTTGCCGACCTCGACTACACGGTCGAATGGCGCGTGGTCAACTCTGCCGAATACGGTTTCCCCCAGCGTCGCAAGCGTGTTTATATCTTCTGCGAAAAGGACGCTGGCAAGGTTGATCTCGTTGATCGCATGCACAACGGCGTCATGGCTAAAGCCTTCCCCGCCATCTATCCCGACGAGATGTCCGAGCTCGACGTTTTACCCGACCCCTACGAGAACTCAACTCGTTTTGGCGTCGGCCAAAAGACCTCTCAATTCAAGAATGCTGGCGTCATGCAGGGCTGTCATGTTCTGACCTGCGACTTTGCCGAAGACTATCACGGTAAGCGCCACGTGCTTGGCGACGTGCTTGTCGACGAAGCTGATGTCCCGGAGCAGTTCTACATCTCCGACGAAAAGCTTCCCGACTGGCGCTACCTTAAGGGCAGCAAGCGCGAAGAGCGCATTAACAAAAAGACAGGCTTTACGTACACGTATTCCGAGGGAGCCATGAGCTTCCCGGATGCCACCGACAAGCCGAGCCGCACCATCCTCACAGGAGAAGGCGGCACAGGAGCGAGCCGCTTCAAGCACGTCATCGAATGTCCCGATGGCCGTTTCCGCCGTCTTGTTCCCGACGAGCTCGATCAGCTTCAGGGATTCCCGAAAGGCTGGACCGATACGGGCATGACCGACGGCCATCGAGCCTTCTGCATGGGCAACGCACTCGTCACCGGCGTGCCCCATCGCATTGGCGAAGCTATGGTCGAAGTGTACGGCCTCTAAGGCAAGCAATCCGGAGCCGACAGTTCACGCTGTCGACTCCGTTTTTTTCATCCCACTCCCCTGTATACTGATGTAGCACGTGTTTCATCCGGGCTTGTTGGGCCGGATTGTTCATGGGAGGGTCTTATGGCTGCTTCGAATCCGCCTAAGGGGAGCGTTTCTTCTTCGTCCATCAAGCCGGTGACGCGCAAGGCCGTGCGTTGCCAGCGCGAGGTCGCCTGGCTTGTCACGCAGGCAGCAGGCAGGCTTGTGGCGACCACTCAGGACGTCAATGCGCCTACGCCGAGCTTTGTGCTGGCAGTGGCGCTGGATCGAGTACGCCAGCTGGAACTCGCCGCACAAGAAGACGGCAGCCATCTTGGCTACCAGGACGCTATGGCACCCGACCTGTTGACCTTTTGCCACATGGCCAAGTTGCCCGCCGCGCCCAATGCGCTTTCGGACGCAGGCTACATGTTTACGCTTTCGGGCGCGGAACTCATCCGCGATATCTACGCATACTGCAGCGAGCTCGCCGAGCGCAGCGTTTTTGGCACGGCTGAAGTCAAACCGGGAAATGTCATCAAGCTGGTTCTTAGGCTGTTCTTGATAGACGGGTTCGGGGCCATGCCGGCGTAAGCCGAGCCTTTAGCATCACCGTCGACTGGGCAACAACCGCTTTACCTTAATGGACGCCAATCGAGGGTCGATTATTGGGTCGCCTCGTCCACTAACGCATCTATCCCACGCGCTCCGACAGTCGATACTTGCGGTTGCGGCTCGTCGCCGGCGCCGTGGGCTCAAGCTCGCCTTGAGCAATGAGCGCGTTGACGCGCGACCTAACCTGGGAAATTGTGAGCCCTGTGTGCTCTACCAGCTCGCGCGTCCCCAGCTCGCCGTAGTGTTTGAGTGCCGTCACAATTAAGCCCCCGCCATGATCGACCGGCTCGATCTTTGAACGGTAAAGTACGACCTTGAACCGATCGAATCCCGGGCAGAACAGGGGCTCGGCCAGACCATGCGCGCGCATGGCATCGATCATCATCGGGATGCCCGAGCCATTGCCCTCAGCCGGCGAACCTGCGCCATCCGGCAGCGGGACAATCGACATGAGCTTCACAAGCGTCGCGTTACGGCATCGGGAGCTGCCGTCAAACAAGTTCTCGCGAGTCTTTCCCCCGTAAAGGCCGCCAGGATTCGTCACCTCGACACGATCGTCAAAGACGTCGACGGCAATCGATTGTCCACAGAACCGATCCCCGTATTCTCGATGGATTACGGCGTTGGCGATTGCCTCGCGCAGAACCTCCTCGGGAATCTCAAGCGAGTCGACACGCGAGACGCCTTGGACGGTCGAGGTTCGCCGCAAATTCTTGGCGACGGCTGCGACGGCATCCGAGATCATCTCGCCCAACGTTCCCTCACAGATTGTGCGGTCCATGAATCTCAGCGACCCCGCCATGCCCTTCTGAGTTCCCGCATGGACAGCCACGTCAATGAAGAGCTTGGGATAGAACTGCTGAGGGTAGGTGCCCACAACTAGGAGTCCAGCCTTGGTGACATTGTCCTGGGAATCAAGGATATTTAGGCGCTCCAGCTTCGTTTGTTTGTCCGGCGCGCCGCGCATTGCCCGGGGCGTCAACGAGAAAGCCCGATCTATCGTACGGTCGACCAGCGTCTCGTCGAGATCGTCCGCGCCCGCACCCGCCACCGCGTCGCGATCGCTCGGAGTCGCTCGACCGCATGACGCCAATGCGAGCACCTCGGTCGATGAAAGCGGCACATCTTTGTCATCGATGCGCTTGTAGCTGCCGCCCTGGGCGCCCCGCTCTATGACATAGCAGGGCTTGCTCGACGGATCGAGCTCCTCAATCGTAATGACGAGAACGATGACGCCCTGAAGCTCCACTCGCTCGATTGTGTATTTAGGCGGATTGGCCAGCTTTCCTCGACCGCCCGCATCACCCATGCCTGACACAAATTGGTTGAGCACTTTCTCGGTCTCGAAGTTCTCAACCGGGACAAAACCTGCGCGCTCACTCACTCCGAGCACGATGATTCCGCCGGCAGTGTTCGCGAATGCGCTCACCGTTTCCCACACGTCGCGGGAAAGCGTCGTGGCGCTCTCCTTCACTTCGACGTTAAGATCATCCGAGCCCATACGCCTTAAAGACTCAAGCAGACCGGTCAGCTCGTTTTCGTTCATCTGCACGTCCTTTCGCTCGGTCCTGCGGAGAATGCCACGGATAGATTTCCCTCGTCTCTCAGTTATCTCTCGTAATTATCTCTCATCTATCTCTCTATCTCTCGGCTTAGAGATAAGAGATAGATAGAGATGGAATGTCTACCATTTGCTTCATTTATACATATTTTTGCTGGTAGAACAATCGGTATTGAGACAATACCATGATTGCCTGTCTCTTTGCTGCTCAGTTATCTCTCATATTTTTCTCTCATCTTCCTGTCATCTCTCATATTAGAGACGAATGAGAGACGAGAGATACGCGAGTGATGGACGAGCGAGGATTTTCGGACGGTCGGATATCGAGAGTGGATATTTGGACGGTTTTTGGGGCTTTTGCGGCAAATTCCGTCCAAATATCCACTCTCGTTCGATAGGTATCCGGAAATCCTCGCTCGTCCGTCCGAATATCCACTCTCGTTTGGCGAGTGTCCAATTTTCCACGCTCGTGCGGCGGGCACGCGGGACCTATGCCCAATCCGGCTGCATCGTCTCCAGTTCGCCGCAGGGTCGCGGCCCCATATGGGTATACTCTCGAGGATTCGACTCGATTCGCCCCCGCTGGGGCGTCAAAGGAGACTGCATATGCCCACCACCTCAACCGACCCGCGCGCCGCAGCCGCTACACTGCTGGTGCCCGGCACTACCTGCCACGGCTTTGCCGTCGAGCACCGCGAGACCGTGCCCGAGCTCGACTCGGACGCTTACGTGCTGCGACACACTGCCTCGGGCGCTCGCCTGCTGTACCTGGCATGCGACGACGAAAACAAGGCCTTTGCCATTGGCTTTAAGACGCCGCCGGCCGATTCCACCGGCGTGTTCCATATTCTTGAGCACTCGGTGCTGTGCGGATCGGCTAAGTTCCCCGTCAAGGAGCCGTTTGTCGATCTGATCAAGAGCTCCATGCAGACGTTTCTCAACGCCATGACCTACCCCGACAAGACCATCTACCCCGTTGCCACCACCAACGAGCAGGATCTGTACAACCTGATGGACGTGTACCTGGACGCGGTGTTCAACCCGGCCATCTATACCAAGCCCACCATTTTTGAGCAGGAGGGCTGGCACTACGAGCTGGACCTGCCGGAGAGCGTCGAGGGCGAGGGCGAGGGCGGCTCCGCGAGCCTGCGCGAGGGCACGCTGCGCTATAACGGCGTGGTGTTCAACGAGATGAAAGGTGCGCTGTCCGACCCCATGAGTGTGCTGGACGATGCCGTCAACGCCGCGCTCTATCCCGACACCGCCTATGCACACGAGAGCGGTGGCGACCCGCGCGCGATTCCCGCGCTCACCTACGAGCAGTTCCTGGACACGCACGCGCGCCACTACAATCCTTCCAACTCTTATATAACGCTCTACGGCGACCTGGATGTGGACCGCGCGCTGGCGTTTTTGGACGAGCGCTATCTGTCGCAGCCGAGCGCTGCGAGCCGCCGCATGGACGCCGCCGTTGCCGCCGGCGAGGACCCGTCCGCGCTGGCACCCAATCCACTGGGCGTGCAGGTACCCGTGACCTGCGAGTACAAGCGCATCGAGATGGCCACCACGCCCGAGAACGCCCTGGTGGGCCTGGGCCTGGTGCTGGGCAGTGCGCTCGATCGCAAGCGCACGATCGCGGCGGACATCCTGTTTGAGGCACTGCTGGGCTCCAACGAAGCGCCGGTTAAGAAGGCCATTCTGGCCGCCGGCCTGGGCGGCAACGTGGTGAGCTACACCGCGGCCGAGAGCCTGCAGCCCTACGAGCTCATCATGCTGCAAAACGCGCAGCCCGGCGTGGCGCGCGAGCTGCGTCGCGTGTTCCAAGACGCCTGCCGCGACCTGTGTGAGCACGGCGTTCCGCGCGAGCGCCTGGAGGCCATCATCAGCAGCAACGAATACGACCTGCGCCAGCGCGACTATGGCATCGCCGACGGCGTGGCCATTGCGTGCGACGCACTGAGCACGTGGCTCTACGATGACGACGCCGCGACGCTGGCGCTCAAGTACGGCCCGGTGTACGAGAAGCTGCGCGGCGAGCTGAACGGCACTTACTTTGAGGACCTGTTGCGCGAGCTCGTGCTGGAAAACGATCACATGGCGCTGGTCGAGCTGGTGCCGGTGGACGCTGCCGAGGGTGCGGAGAGTGCCGAAGCTGCCGAGCTAGCTGCCAAGCGCGACGCCATGACCGATGCCGAGCTGGCGGACGTGACCGAGCGCACGGCCGCGCTGCGTGCCGCGCAGGAGGCCGAGGACACGCCCGAGGCCAAGGCCACGCTACCGCGCCTGCGCGTGTCCGACATTGGCGAGGCACGCCCCGAGCCGCCGCTCGTTGTGGACACAACCGCGCCCATCCCCTGCCTGCGCCATGGCATCCCCACTAACCGCCTGGCCTACGCCATGCAGTACTTCGACCTGAGCTGCGTCGCATTTGAGGACCTGCCCTACGTGACGTTGCTCTGCCGCCTGCTCAAGCAGCTGCCCACGCGCGAGCACTCGGCCGAGGAACTCGACAACTTGCTCGCCGGCAAGCTCGGCTTTTTGAGCTTTACGACCGAGGTCATGACGCAGCCCGACGTGGACGACGTGCGCCCCTACCTGCTGGTGAGCGCCGGCGCCCTGTCCGAAAAGATCGACGCACTGGCAAGCCTGCCGCGCGAGGTGTGGTCGAGCACGCTTTTGCTCGATGCCGACGCCGACCGCGTTCGCGACGTGCTCACGCAGATTCGCATTGGGCTTGAGCAGGGCTTTATCAACAACGGCCACTCGGCGGCGCTGGGTCGCGCGATGAGCTACAGCTCGCCTTCGGCCGTGGTGCGCGAGCAGCTTTCGGGCGTAGATTTCTACCTGTTCCTGCGCAATCTGCTCGAGCACTTTGACGAGCGCGTGGACGGGCTGCGTACCAAGCTTGCCGAGCTGGCGGAGCGCATCTTTGTGGCCGATGGCTGCATGGCGAGCTTTACCGGCAGCAACGAGGACTTTGACGCATACTGGGATGCCGCGGGCGACCTGGGGCTAGGTGCGGGCGATGGTGCCGATGCCGGCCGCGACGCTCTCGTGGTGCCGACGCCGCGCGACCGCCACGAGGCTTTCGTCATCCCCAGCGATATCTGCTTTGCGGCAAGCGCGTCCGACCCGCGTCGCCTGGGCATCGACGTGACGGGCGCCTGGGCGGTTGCCGCCAACGCGCTCTCCTACGACTACCTGTGGAACGAGATTCGCGTGAAGGGCGGTGCGTACGGCTGCGGATTCCGCGCAGCCGGCGAGCGCCAGACGGCGTTCTACACCTACCGCGACCCAGCAATCGACCCCTCGATTGAGCGTGTGGCGCGCGCAGGCGAATGGCTCGGCAGCTTTGAGCCCGACGAGGCTGCCTTTGAGGGCTTTATCGTAAGCTGCGTGAGCGGCATGGACGCGCCGGTGAAGCCGTACGCGCTCACCAAGCGCCGCAACACGACCTACCTGGCCGGGCTCGATCCGCACGCACGCGAGGAGCGCCGCGCCCAGATGCTCGCCGCCACGCCCGGTGAGCTTCGCTCGCTCGGTGCCGACGTGACGCGCATTGCGGCCGAATCGCCAACCTGTGTTTTTGGCGGCCGAGACGTCATCGCCAAGAGCAACGCCGGCTTTAACGTAGTCGACCTGCTGGGCTAAGGCACGGCAAGCAAAACTACCACGAAGGGCGCAGTTCACAGGCGCCCTTCGTGGTAGTTCGAACACTTGTTCTATACGCACACATGTTCTATAGTAGAGGTGCTTGCATCGAACTGAAATTGCAACTAGAATATAGTTGCAGAATGTGAGGCGGGATGACTCGATCCGATAAACTCATCGCCCAGCTGCTTAGCTGTCCTTCAACGTATAGATTTGCTGACTTTCTTAAAGTTATGGCTTCATATGGCTTTGAAATGGACAGCAAAGGCAAGACGTCCGGATCGCGCGTTCGCTTCTACAGGCCATCAGATGGCAGGATGTTCGTAATGCACGCACCTCATCCATCTGACGAATTGACAGCGGGGACCATTCGAAACATCGTTCGCTTTCTGCAAGATGTCGGAGGTAGTCATGAGTAACGTTTTGGCATACAAGGGTTATTTCGCCCCGGTCGAGTTCGATGCCGAACAGCATGTGCTAACAGGTATGGTCGCCGGCATTAGGGACGCAATCGTATTTGAAGGCTCCACGGCTGAAGAAGTGGAGCAATGCTTCCACGACGCCGTCGACGATTACCTTGAGTTTTGCGCCGAGAAGGGCAAGGAACCCGAGCGGGCTTTTAAGGGCTCGTTCAACGTAAGAACGGGCTCTGAGCTCCACAAGCAAGCAGCGCTGGCAGCGGCAAAGAAGGGTGAGTCACTCAATAAGTTTGTGACTGAAGCGATCGCTGCGGCGCTGTGAAGCCAACGTCGAGTCGAAGCCGCCACACAGGGCGCCTTTGTGGCGGCTTCGACGTTTGCCCAGATAAAACCTGCCAAAATAAACCTGTCCCTTTTTGGCAGGTTTGCTAGAGGAGGCTGGGATGGATAAGGCCGAGCTGCGGCGGACGGTGATTGCCCGGCGCGACGCTCTTGATTTGGATATGCGGGCGGCAAAGTCTGCTGCTGTATGCGCGCGACTCGTTGAGTTACTGGGCAGCTCGGATCCCGCGGCCCCGCGCACCGTTGCCGTCTATGCCGCCATAGGTTCCGAAATCGACCCCGCCGCGTTTGCCGCAGCGGCCGCAAAACATGGCTGGCGCGTGGCCTATCCGTGCATGCTCTCGGCAGCTGACACCGTGGCTTGTGGCCAGCGCATGTGTATGCGGGCAATCTCTGCCGACGATGCGTCCGCGGCTCCGTTTATCGCCCACCCCACGCGGGCCTTCGCGGCCACGGACGTCGACAGCGACCACTTCCCTATCGTGCCTGCCGAAGCTCTCGACATGATTATCGTGCCGCTTGTAGCCTTCGACCGCGCCGGCGCGCGCCTGGGCTACGGCGGCGGCTGCTACGACCGCTACCTGCCCACGCTCTCGCCCGCATGTCAAATCATCGGCATCGCCTTTGACGAGCAGCGTGTCGACCATGTTCCCACCGATGCCCACGACCTGCCGCTACCCCACATCATCAGCGCCTAACGGCTGGCGCACCTCCCGACGGCCTAGTGTTCCTCGCCGGCGCGGGCCAGGTCGTAGGGCGTGGTCTGGTAGACGTAGTAGTTGAGCCAGTTGGTGTAGAACAGCTGAGCCTGGCTGCGCCAGACGTTGCGCGGCTCGGCGGTGGGGTCGTCGCCCGGGAAGTAATGCGCCGGCACCTGAGGGTTGAGTCCGCGCTTCACGTCGCGCTCGTACTCCAGGCGCAGCGTGTCGGTGTCGTACTCGGGATGGCCAAAGACAAAGAAGCGGCGGCTATCGGTCGACTTGACGATGTACAGGCCCACCTCGTCGGACACGGCCACGACCTCAAGCTGCGGCTCAGCCTCCACGTCCTCGCGGCGCACGTCGGTGTTGCGCGAATGCACGGCATAGAAACGGTCGTCGAAGCCGCGGACCAGCGGGCTTTGCGGCTTCACCAGATAATGCTCGAACACGCCGCTCGCCTTGGCCGGCAGGTCGTACTTCTGGATACCGTAATGATGGTACAGGCCGGCCTGCGCACCCCAACAAATGTGCAGCGTAGAGTGCACGTGCGTGGTGGACCAATCCATGATCTGGCAGAGTTCGGGCCAGTAGTCGACCTCCTCGAACGGCATCTGCTCCACCGGCGCGCCCGTGATGATCAAGCCGTCGTAGTGGATATCGCGGATGTCGTCGAACGTGCGGTAGAACGTCTCCAGGTGGCCGGCACTCACGTGCGTGGCCTCGTGCGTTTTGGTGCGCAGCAGGTCCACCTCCACCTGCAACGGCGTATTGGAGAGTTTGCGCATGATCTGCGTCTCGGTGGCGATCTTGGTGGGCATGAGGTTGAGGATGAGCACGCGCAGCGGACGGATGTCTTGGTGCAGCGCGCGATACTCGGTCATGACAAAGATGTTCTCGCTCTCGAGCTGCGCGGCAGCAGGAAGGGCGTCGGGAATACGAATGGGCATGGATGCTCCTTACGAGTCAGTTGCAGCTATGGTACAACGAGCGGCCCCATCCGCGCGAGTGCATCGCCCCGAGACACCGTCAGCGGCCCAAATCACTCCAAAAGTAGAGATTAAGGCGTGTCCCAAAAATCTACGGCGCTTTAGCCTAGCAAAGTGGCAGCAGGACGCTACAATGGTTCGACGCGAAAAACTCGGCCGAAAGGATACGTATATGTACCAGACGCGTAAGATCGGTGTGGTCGGCCAGGGCCACGTAGGAGCACATGTCGCCAACAGCCTGCTCATGCAGGGCATTGCCGATGAGCTGTACCTCTGCGATTTCAACGAGGCCAAGGTGACGTCCGAGGTCCAGGACCTGCGCGACTCCCTTTCGTTTGTCCCGTACAACACCAAAATCGTCAACTGCTACGACCACTACGAGGAGCTGGCCTGCTGCGATGTCATCGTCAACGCCGCCGGCAAGGTCGCGCTGGCCGCTGGCAACCGCGACGGCGAACTGTTCTTTACCACCGACGCCGCCCGCACCTTTGCCAAACGCATCGTCAATGCCGGCTTTGACGGCATCTTCGTGAGCATCTCCAACCCCTGCGACGTCGTGTGCACCGAGCTGTGGCACCTGACCGGCTACGATCCCAAGAAGATCATCGGCTCGGGCTGCGGTCTGGACTCCGCCCGCCTGCGCACCGAGATCTCCAAGAAGGTCGGCGTGAGCCCCAAGTCTATCGACGCCTACATGATCGGCGAGCACGGCTTTAGCCAGCTGGCCGCCTTTAAGGCCGCAACCATCGCCGGCAAGAGCCTTAACGAGCTTCAGGCCGAGAACCCCGACAAGTACGCCTTTGACCACATGGAGGTCGAGGAACTCGCACGCAAGGGCGGCTACGTAACCTACCAGGGCAAGCAGTGCACCGAGTACGCCGTCGCCAACTCCGCCGCGCGCGTCTGCGCCGCCGTGTTGCACAACGAGCACGCCGTGCTTTCGGCCTCTACGCTTATGACCGGCCAGTATGGCGAGGAGGGCATCTTTACCTCCCTGCCGTGCGTGATCGGTGCCGAGGGTGTCGAGGAGGTCTACACGCTGGACCTGTCCGAGCACGAGCTCGAGGGCTTCCACAAGAGCTGCCAGCACATCCGCGATAACATCGCCCAGCTCGACTGGTGGGACGCCGAGGCCTACGACGCCAAGTAGTCCTCCGGTTGATGCGACAACTCACTCATACGGACACAATGTAAAGCGGGCCGCGACACGCTTGCGAATCGAAGGTGAATGCTTTTCCCGTTACCTAGTACTGTTCGATGCCCATGTAGCGACGAACCTCGGGGCTGTGGTCGAACACCTTGCCGCGCGCGGCGCGCAGCTCGCAGCTCATGTTGTAGAAGAAGATCGGCTCCAGGTACGAACGCACGCTGGCGGGCACCTCGCCCACGCCGTACTCGAGCGCGTCGAGTACCATGATCGTGTCGGTGTGCGTGTTGAGGAACGCCAGCGCTCGCTCCTCCATGGGGCGGCACTCGCCCGATCCAAGCTGCACAAAGTAGGACACGCCGGGCTCGGTAGCCTCGAAGGGGCCGTGGAAGTACTCGCCGGAGTGGATATAGCAGCAGTGCTGCCATTGCATCTCCATGAGCGAGCAGATGGCCATGGCGTAGGTCTGGCTAAAGTTGGGTCCGGAGCCCAGGATATAGAAGAACTTGTGCTGCTGGCAGAGCTCGGCAAAGCGGGCGCCCAGCTCGGCGTTGACCTTCTCGCGTGCGGCGGGCAGCAGCGCATCCATCTGCTTAAGGCCTTCGTACATGTCGGCGAGCGCCTCGTAACCCTCCTGCTGGTCGAGCAGCTCGGCGGCGATCAGAGCGCCGATACCCTGCGGGACCTCGGCCTGCGGCACGCCTTCGCCCCACGGATAGACCCAGGTGGTCCACTTGCCGTTATCGATCTTGGAGCCCTCGCAGTCGGTCATGGCCACGACCTCGGCGCCGGCTGCCAGCGCCATCTCGCAGCCGTCAACGACCTCCTGCGTGTTGCCGCTGTGGCTGCAGGCGATGACGAGTGACTTCTCGCCAAGACTCTTGGGGGCCATCAGGCAAAACTCGCGCGCCGTGTAGACCGTCGAGGTAAACGTGGTTGCCTCGCGCTTGAGCAGCTCGTTGGCCGGCATCAGGTCGATCATCGAACCGCCGCAGGCGATCCAAAAGACGTTCACAATCTTGCCCTTGCGCTCGATAATTTCCTGAATCAGATCGTGTGCGTTCATGGTGATGGCCTTCCTTGTGTGACGGTTTTGAACGACGACAGCTCGTACCTGCGGTCGTTCTATGTTGTCCTATTTATAACACGCACGACGACGCTCGTGAAGTCATTTTACCAAACTTGTTCTATATTGTTCTATCTGTGGACGTTAGATGTCGAACACGTAGCGCGAGCCCACGATCTTTTGGCGTCCGAGCAGCAAGGGTCGCTCGCCCGCATCGGTAAAGTACGCCTCCATATAGAAGAGCGGCTCGCCGACCGGCACCTCCAGCAGCGGGGCTGCCTGAGCATCGGCAAGCGCAATCTCCACGGTGCAGGGGTCGGATTTGAGCGGCGCGCGGCCCGAATGCTCGGCAACGAGCGCAAAGATGGAATTGTTCGTGAGGTCCTTGTCGGCAAGCGTCTGCAGATAGGGATGGTCGGCCAGCACAAAGGCGTTGTTCTCGAGCATGACGGGCACGCCGTCTGCCGTGCGCACGCGCTCGACAACGATGAGCTCGCAGCCGGGTTCCACCCCAAAAAACGCCGCGTCCTCGCGCGTCGCCGCAACCACCGTGCGCGACACCAGACGTGCTCCGGCCACCATGTCGTTGGCAGCACAACCCTCGGAAAAGCTCTGAACGTCACCCTTCTGGACAATCTTGCGCTTGAGCTTGGGCGCGCACACAAACGTGCCCCTCCCCTGCTGGCGGTTGAGATACCCCGCGCGCGACAGCTCCTCGATGGCGCGACGCACGGTGATGCGTCCCACGCCGTAGTACTTCGCGAGCTCCATCTCGGAAGGAATGCGCGAGCCGGATGCGTACACGCCACGCGCGATCTCGCCTTTTAGGTCGTCCATTACCTGCTGGTACAGCGGCACGGCGGACACCTCAGTGCGCTCGGTTTTATCGTCGGATGCCATCGTTACGCTCCATCCCGTGCATGCTCGGATTCAAACTCTTCTATCGCCGCCATAAACTGCTCGCCAAAGGCGTCGGCCTTTTTCTCGCCGATGCCGTTGACCTGGATAAGCTCGTCGCGCGTCTGAGGACGTAGACGGCACAGGCCGCGCAGGGCCTTGTCAGAGAAGACCATGTACGGTGCCATCTCCAGCTCGGTCGAGATCTCCTTGCGGAGTGCCCGTAGGCGCTCAAACAGCTCGGCGTCGTCGCCCACGCGCGGTCGCTGATCCAGCTCGGCCTCCTCGCGCAGCAAATCCACCGCACGGCGGGCACGGGCCGAGGCCTTGCGCTTGGACGCGCGACGCTTAACGGTAAAGGCGAACGTCTCGTCCTCGACCTCGCCGGCACGCGGGCCCAGACCCACGACCGGATACTGGCCCTGCGAGGTGGCCAGGTAGCCCCGCCCGCACAGCTGGCCGATGATGTCCTTGATGCGCCCGACCGATTCGCTCGACAGCTCACCGTAGCCGCGATCCTCGTCCAGATGCATCTGGCGAATGCGCTCGGTGTTGCCGCCGTGAAGCACGTCGGCGATCAGCGACTTGCCAAAGCGCATGGGGCGCGTGGCCACATATTGCACGGCGGCGCGGGCCATGTCGGTGACGTCCTCGACCTCGAACTGTGTGAGGCAGTTGCTGCAGTTGCCGCAACCCTCGGCGTCATCCGTGGCGGTGGCGCCCGCACCAGCCGCGGCAGCATGCTCGGCCGCGGCCTCGTCGCCAAAGTAGCGCAGCATGTATTCGCGCAGACAGCCGGTGGTATTGCAGTAGCCCTCCATCTGGCTGAGCAGACGATATCGATTCTGGAGCGCCCACGCGCGTTGCTCGTCGTCAAGTGCCTCGTCGGCAGCGTCGCCGCGATCGATCAGAAAACGGCGCATGCGAAAATCGTTGCCGTTCCACAGCAAGTGGCAGCTGGCCGGGTCGCCGTCACGACCGGCGCGGCCCGCCTCCTGGTAGTAGGCCTCGATACTCTCGGGCACGTTGTTGTGGATCACGTAGCGCACGTTGGGCTTGTCGATGCCCATGCCAAAAGCGTTGGTGGCAACCATCACCTGGATATCGTCGTCGATAAAGGCGCGCTGGCTTTGCCGGCGGGCGTCGTTGCCCATGCCGGCATGGTAGCGGCCAACGCGAATGCCGCTGGGGCCCAGCGCCTCGGCAAGCTCGCCTGCCAGCGCATCGACCGTCTTACGGGTCGAGCAATACACGATGCCGCTCTCGCTCGAATGCGCAATCACATAGTCGCGCACCCACGCGGCCTTGGCCTTGTCGCCCATCTCCTCGCAGCCAAAGTAGAGGTTCTTGCGATCGAAGCCCGTCACCACCGTCGCGGGGTTTTGCAGGCCGAGCATCTGCTGAATGTCCGCGCGCACACGCTCGGTCGCCGTAGCGGTAAAGGCCGCCACGATGGGGCGCTGCGGCAGGGAATCGATGAACTCGCGAATCTGTAGGTAGGCGGGGCGGAAATCCTGGCCCCATTGGCTCACGCAGTGGGCCTCGTCAATGGCCACGAGCGGCACGCCAATGCCGCCGTCCGCTGCGGCCTCCTGCGCAAAGGCTAAAAAACGCGGCTCGAGCAGGCGCTCGGGCGCCACGTACATAAGCTGGTAGCGGCCCTCGCGCGCTCGCTTGAGCACGGTGTTTTGCTGGGCCGGAGTAAGGCTGGAGTTGAGATAGCTGGGTCGCGCACCCGCCGCGAGCAACGCACGGGTCTGGTCCTCCATAAGCGACAGCAGCGGACTCACCACAAAGGTGATGCCAGGCAGCATGAGCGCGGGCACCTGGTAGCAAATGGACTTGCCGGCGCCCGTGGGCATCACGCCCAGCGCATCGCGACCGGCAAGGATTGCATCGACCATGCGGTCCTGTCCCGGGCGAAACGAGGTGTAGCCAAAATAGGCGCCGAGCGTGTCGAGCGCCATCTGCTGCATGTTATCGGTCATGGTTTCCTAACGTCCAAGTCATCTGCCGCCGATTATACGCCGCCACGCGGACCGGCGTCGCCCGGCTGCCGGCCACGGGCAATACGATCCAAGGCGGACGAGCGTGGATTTTCGGACACTTTCCGGATGAGCGTGGATAATCTCCCACTTTGAGGCCGTCACCGAGCCAAAAACGGGAGATTATCCACGCTCATTCTGCAGATTGCCGCTTAGGGACGTTTGCAGCGTCGACCGGTCCGCCGTTCGTCAGAACGGCGGAACCAGCCCTACATGACCATAACGTAGCGGCTGCCCACGTAGTACTGCTTACCCATCAGGACCGGCTCTCCATTGGGACCGGTAAAGCCGGCACGCAGGTTGAGCAGCGGATCGTGCGGAGCAATGCCCAGCTCGGCCGCCTGCTCGGCGTTAGCTCGAACGGCCTCGACCGTACGGTAGCCAACCGAGACAATCGGCGTTCCGCCAACACGCTCGACCTCGGCAAAAATCGACTTGTCCTCAAGATCGGCCGTCAACAGCTCACGGTAGGCGTCAAACGGCACAAAGATGTTCTCCTCAAAGATGGGCTCGCCGTCGGCCGTACGCACGCGCTTGATATGCAGCAGCAGCGCATCCTTCTGCAGGCCAAAGAACTCCATCTCGTTTTGGCGCGCCGGAACGATCTGGCGATCGATCACGTGCGCACCGGCCTTCATGCCGTTGCCGGCACACAGCGCGGTAAACGTCTGCAGCGTCGAGGCGTGAAACTGGCGGTTGATGTGCGGCGTGGAGACAAAGGTGCCGCGGCCCTGCTGCTTAACCAGGTAACCATCGGAGCACAGCTCCTCGACAGCGCGGCGCACCGTAATACGGCTCACCTCGTACTGCTCGGCTAGTTCAAGCTCGGACGGAATACGCTCCTTGGGTGCATAAACACCTTTCTCGATCGCATCCTTGATTTCGTCATAAATCTGCTGGTAAAGCGGTGCATTTTTGGGCGCAGGCATATCTGATCACTCTTATCAAAATAGCTAAATTTCTAATACGTATATAACGTCTAGTTTCATGTTACCTCATATTGATAAAACGATACACCCTCCCTACCAAAAAGCGACAGCTTCATTTTGGTAGGTTTTATCTGGGCAAACGAGAGCCCTCGAAAGCAACGGGGCTTTCGGGAGGCTCGTTCGGATGGGTTGCGCAGGACCGGCAAAATGCCAATACCCTACTTGCCGTCATCCTGCTGCAGGCTGTCCTGTTCGCTGAGGCGCGCCTGCCTGCTGGCCATGCGTGCGGGCTTGTCGGGATCGGGAACGGCCGTGGGCATGGGCTCGTCGACATGACCGCCCCACCAGCCGCCCACAAAGTTGAGCGTGTGGAACACGTTGATCACGGCGCCGGGATCAACGTCGCACACCAACTTGATAATGTCCTGGCTCTCGTAGGTCGAAACAACGGTGTTCAGCAGGTACATCTTTTCGCGGCTGTATCCGCCGACGACCTCGGCGCAGCTAATGCCGTGCTGAAAATGGTTTACGTAGGCAGTCATGACCTCGTCTGCCTTGCGCGTCGTAATCTGCAGCGTCACGCGATCGTAGCGACGATAGAAACTGTCGATAGTCTTGGTCGAAATAAACTGGAACACGATGGAATACGCCGCCTTGTCCCAGCCAAACATAAAGCCAAAGATCGCCAGGATAAAGCAGTTGAAACCAAAGATGACGCCCCAGATGGTCTTGCCCGTGTGGTTGGAAACCCACAGCGCGATAAAGTCGGTGCCGCCGGTGGATGCGCCGGATTTAAGCGCGATGGCAGCGCCCAGACCCGAGACCACGCCGCCAAAAATGATGAGCATGATCTTGTCGCCCAAAAACGGCGCGAAGTGAAAGACGTTGAGGAACAGCGATGAGAGCACGACCTGCATCATCGAGAAGATGACGAAGCGCTTGCTAATGCCGCTCCAACATAGGAGCGCCACGGGGATGTTGAGCGCGAGCATACCGAGCGAAATGTCGATGTGAACGCCGCCCAGCGAGGTAACGCGATCGAGCAGGACCGCGACGCCGGTGAGACCGCTCGGAAGCAGGTCGGCGGGCTGAATGAACGCCTGGATCAGGAATGTCTGGAGGACGGCAGAAATTGTGACCGCCACGGCAGTAATGGCACGGCGGACGATGGTGAGGCGGCCGAGCATGAGCACGCGGTCCGTGAGCTGATCGATGGCGTTCGCCACGTAGGCTCCTTTCGAAGGCAGATGTGGTTGTGGGGCATGCCCGCGATTGTAGCATGGAGCGTGCGGGGGCGCTTCAATTCAACCTCCCTCGACAACCAAAACGGGACCAGCAACCCCCACGACCAAAGGGCAAAATTCCAAGTGAGTAGACTTTTTACGATCTGCCGAGCACACCCAAAACCGCCACCCCTGTGACCTGCGGTTTTACAAAGGAAGATATGCATTGTGCTCGGCCTGCGCCAAAAAGTCTACTCACTTAGTCCGAATCGAAGCCAAACGGATCAAAATCGAAACCAAATTGAGCCAGTCCACCGCAAAAAACGTTTGAACCCGTGCTTCTCGCGGCGGATTGACACTACACAGCGGCCAAAATGTCGGTCAGATTATCAATAACGGCATCGGCTCGCGATTGATCGAGGTTGACGCCCTCGTGCGGACGCAGTGCCAGGACGCGGGCGCCGGAACGTTTGCCAGCCTCGATCCCCAAAGGCGAATCCTCGATAACCAGGCACTCGGCAGGCTCCACCCCCAGCGCCTCCATGGCACGCAGGTAGATCTCGGGGTCGGGCTTAAACGCACTGCACTCGTGACCGCTGATGGTGTAGTCCAGCACGTCGGCGATACCGGCAATCCCCACCAGCTCGTCAATGAGCTCGCGATAGGACGAGCTTGCGATGACGCACTTCACGCCGCGCTCGTGCAGCTTGCGCATCACCGGCTCCGTCTGCTCGTTGAGCAGCTCGGCATACGGAACGGGATGGTCCGGGCTATAGACCTGCTTGTACTCCACGCGCAGACGCTCGCGCAGCTCAACATCGTCGGGCACCAGCGCCTCCCAAATGGCCGGCTCGTTAGACCCCGAAAGATCGGGGATCTCGTCAAAGTGGAACCCCTTCTCCTCCATAAACGCCACGCGACGACGGTTGTAGAACCACTCGGTATCGACCAGCACGCCGTCCATGTCAAACAGCACTGCTTTGATCATACGCATCTCCTCCCACCTGCCAAAAAGGGACAGGTTTATTTTGGTAGGTTTTATCTGGGGTTTTGTGGCGCGACGGATACGCCCTCCCCAAAGCAAAAAAGGGGACGGGGCGCAAACCCCATCCCCTCTCAATCAACCCGTAAGGTCTACTTACTTGTGATTAGTAGGAAAGCTTCCACATGTAGCGACGCATGGTCAGCGGGTGCTGACGGGCCTCGGCGATCTGGTTGCCGTACTCGCGCATAACGGCGAGGTGCAGCAGCGGGTTGAAGTAGGTGACGACGCTCGCGGGCACGGCGTCAGCCAGGCCGTAGTCCTTGGAGTCGATCAGAGCGACCTTGGCGCCCATGCGCTCAAGGAAGGTGAGGGCGCGGGCGTCCATCGGACGGGTGGCGCCATCGGACATGAAGAAGACGTAGGGCTTACCCTCGGTGGAAACCTCGAACGGGCCGTGGAAGTACTCGCCGGTGTTGTAGGCGGCGGCGTCGATCCACTGCATCTCGGTGAACAGGAAGGCAGCGTGAGAATAAGCCATCTTCTCGGAGGCACCGGAAGCCATGAAGTAGATCATCTTGTCGTCCTTGAAGTCCTCGGCGAACTTCTTGGCGAGTTTCTTGCAGGACTGAGCGGCGTTCTCGCAGAGCTCGAAGACGTTGGTGAGGCCGGTGATCATGTCCTCGTAGTGGTCATAACCCTCGGTCTGCTGAAGGATCTCGACAGCAAGAGCGATGGCATAGCCGGGCTTCTCGCACTTGGCAGCGAAGTTGGCGTGGAAGCCGTGAACGATGACGTAGTCAGCGTCGACGGTCAGAGCGGAGCCAGCCTTGTTGGTAAGGGAGACGACCGGGCAGTTGTGCTTCTTGGCGGTCTTGTTGGCCTCGACGGTCTCGGGCGTGGAGCCACCGAGGGAGCAGGTGATCACGAAGGTGTGCTCGTTGACCCAGGAAGGCGTGTCGTAGTTGAACTCGTTAGCGGTGAAGATCTGAACGTTCAGCTTGTCCGTGTTGTTGGCCAGGAAGTACTTGGCGGGGTAAAGGTCGGACATGGAGGCACCGCAGCCGACGAAGGCGACGCTGTGGATCTCGTGGTTGGACAGGACGTCAGCGACGATCTGCTTAGGGAGGTTAAGGTCGATCTCGTACATCTGACACATTCCTTTCATTTTTTGCGGCGCCACATTGCCGGGCGCTCGCAGGGTTACCGTGGTTTGGACCGAGTCGCCGGCCCATTGAGGATGCGACAAAGGGACTGTCCCATTGTCGCATTTTGGGGATGGAAGCCTGCCTGGGGTATGGGATGCCAGGCAGGCCCCCGGGGGAAAGCGGTTAGGCGCTTAGTCGCGACTAGGCCAGGATGCCGACCGCGGAGAGGGCGATGCCGCCCACAATGGCGATCACGAGAAGCCAACCGGTGTTGACGTTCTTCTTGATGAGCCAGTACATAAGGCCGGTGAGGCCGAGGGAGATCATCTGGGGCATCATGCCGTCCAGGATGTCCTGGATAACGACGGTGCCGTCAGCGAACTGCAGCGGGGTGGTGGCGCCGATCAGCGTAGCGATCATGCCGCCCACGGACATAAGACCCACGATGCCGCAGACATACATGAGCTTCTCCATGAGGTCGCCGCCCTGAAGCTTACTCAGGTACTCGTGGCCGCCCTGATAGCCCATCTTGGCTGCGAACCAGGTGATCAGCACAGAGGGGACGATGGAGATGAGCATGGCCAGGATCGGGCCCATGATGGAGCCCTGCTGAGCCAGCTGAACGCCCAGGCCAAAGGCGATAACGCGGATGGTGCCCTGGAAGAAGGAGTCACCGATGCCGGAAAGCGGACCCATGAGGGAGGTCTTGACCGCGTTGATCGAATCGGGATCGAAGTTCTCGGGATCCTTGGCGTACTCCTCCTCCATGGAGGCGGAGAGGCCTAGGATAAAGGCGCTCGTCTGCGGGGTGCAGTTGTAGAACGCCATGTGACGGTGGTAAGCCTCTTTCTTAGCAGCGAGCTGCTTGGGGTCGGACTCATCCGGATAGAGGCGATCGAGCGTGGGAACCATGCCGTAGAGGAAGCCCATGTTCATCTGACGCTCGTAGTTCCAAGAGGCCTGGATGGCCCAGGAGCGCCAGAAGAACTGGCTGACCTTCTTGTTCAGGGACACGTCCTTGGTTGCGGTTGCCATAGTGTGTTCCTCCTTAGTCTTCGTCGTCTTCGAGCGGATCGTAGTCGGAATCGACACCGGCGGCTGCATGGGAACCGTTGAACTTGAAGCCCATGAAGACGACAGCCAGGCACACACCGATCAGAGCGACCGCGATGACGGACAGGTTGAGGTAAGCGGCGAGCAGGAAACCGATGAACAGGAACGGAGTCATACCCTTCTTGATCATCATGGTGAGCAGCAGGGCCAAGCCGTAGGCGGTCATGATCTTGGTCGAAACGTTAAGACCAGTGGACAGCCACTCGGGAACCATGTTGACGATGGCCTGAACCAGGTCGGTGCCAACAAAGACGGCGAGGAAGATCGGCAGGAAGTACATGACGGCGTACAGACCGGAGCCGGCGCAGATGTGCATACGGTAGGCGGTCTTGAACTTTCCGTTATCGATCGCGCTATCTGCCACATGGGTGAGGGCGGCGATGATGGAGCGGAACACGATGCCGAGGAGCTGACCCAAGACGGCGACCGGGATGGCGATCGTCATGGCGGTCTCGGCGGAAGCATCGGTCAGGCACGCAAAGGCAGCGGCCACGATGCCGCCCAGGACCATATCGGGCGGAACGGCGGCGCCGACCTGCACCAGGCCCATGGACACGAGCTCGACGGCGGCACCGACGGCAAGGCCGGTGGGCACATCGCCCAGCAGCAAACCAACGAGCGTAGCGCCAACGAGGGGCTGCTCGAAGTTAAGACGACCGAGCAGGCGGGAGTCCCACATGCAGAACACGCCGACGAGGCCGACGAGCACCGCACTGATGAACGTATTCATACCCTTCTCCTTTCAGTCAGGCAAAAGCCTGGTTGATTACAGCTTGGCGTCGATGTCGACGCTCTGATACGTAGGGGTCTGCTGAACATAGAGCTTGATTCCCATGTCGAGCAGCTGGTTGACGTCGGCCTTCTGGGTGGCGTCGAGGAAGACGGAGCTGTCCTTGCCTCCGACCTGATCGGCACCGTCGTGGTTGGCGGTGGCGCCCAGGTTGATGGCGTCGAGCTTGTAGCCCTGGCAGAACTGCAGCATCTCGGCGGTGTTGCCAAAGACGAACATGACGCGCTCGCCGAGGGTGTTGAGCTTGTCCATCTTGGCGAGGGCACGCTCGACGGTGAAGACGTTCAGACGCACGCCCTGGGGCTTGGCCAGCTTAAGAGCGCCCTTCTTGATGTCATCGTTGGCGGCAGCGTTGTCGACGACGATGATGCGCTCGGCCTGAACCTTGGTGGTCCAGGTAAAGACGACCTGGCCGTGCAGCAGACGGTAGTCAAGACGTGCGAGGACGATCTTGGCGGGACCGGAGCTGTGGCGGGACGCCTTAGCCTTCTTGGCGGGAGCCGCGGCAGCCTCGACCGGTGCGTTGGGGTTGGTCAGACCGGTGCGGGCCTCGTTGATGAGGGCCGCGAGCTCGGCGCCCTTGATGGGGACGGGGCTCATAGCGAGCGTCAGCGCCAGCGGAATATTGAAACCGCTGACAACCGTGAACTTCGTGCCGTTCTTGGAAAGCTCGACCATGTTGTTGTTGACCGAGCTGCCGAGCATATCGGTCAGCACATAGACGGTGTCGTCCGCGTTGAACGTGGCGATCATGGCGTCCACCTTATTGGTGATGGGCTCCTTGTCGTCACGAGCAAGCGACACGACGTGGACGTTCGACACGTCGCCGAGAACCATCTCGAGCGTGTCTTTGGCGCCTGCGGCCAGGCCGCCATGAGATGCGAGAATGATCTGATTCATCTTGCCTCCTCCTTTTCGTTATGGTCATTATAACGTCTTATATGTTGCTTATATTGCTAATTAGTATAAAGACCGTTCGCGGGTGAAAATCGACCGTTGACGGGTTTAACGTATTTGAAACGTTGGGGCTGGATAGGCCGGCGCTAGCTGGATAACCCCAGGTCAGACCCTGCGCGCAATCCCCTATCGCACGAAGTACCAGGGGCTTTCCTGTACGGTGGGTTCCAGCGCAATGCCGGTGCGTTCCTTAAACAGATCCATGTCCTGAGATTTTTCGGTCCACCACGCATTGGGCTTAAAGGTCATGCTCTCAATGACATGACCGACAAACACACTGTTGCGCAGCTTGGAGAAGTCGGTGTTCATAATCAGGATGGACGCGAGCACCAGCACGATGCCCAGGACCTTGATCGCGCCGGCGGGCTCGGCGTAGACACCAATGCCCAGCAGTACGGTGACGACCGTCTCGAATGACATTACGACGGGAACTTTCGACGTCTCGAGCCCCATGGACAGACCCTGCATATATAAGACATAGGCCACAGCTGTGGGGATGAGTCCAAAACCAAAGAACAGCAGCAGCAGCTGTGGCGACATTGCCGCGGCGACATCTGGCCACGGAGCCGCGATAGCCGCCATAACCGCACCGCCAAAAACAAGGCCCCAAAACGTGACAGCCAGCGGGTGGACCGTCTTGGTTGCTATCCGGCTAAACACCGCGAGTGACGCGCCACAAAAGCCCGCGATCACGCCCGACGTGACGCCCCAAACCGAAAAATGGAAACCGGAAAGGTCGCCATTGGTCACTGCAAGTACACAGCCACCGATATTAAAAGCGATGGCAACGAGCTTGTTGGGAGTCACATCCTCGCGATAAAGCACGCGGCCGAGCATGACGCCAAACACCGGCGAGGTGTAGAGCAGCACCGAGGCCGTGGACATGCCCACCTCGCCCATGCACTCGTAATAAAGCGTGTTAGCGGTGGCGAGGCCGATAATGCCAAGAAGCGCACAGGGAACAAGCTCTTTAGGACTTGCCTTGAACAGTGCCAGGGGACCCGATGCTTTTCCCTCACGATCGCCTCCCTGGCAACCCATGAACGCCAAGACCGGAGCCATTAAGACGGCACCCGACAACAGGCGAAAGGCCGCCATGCTCTGAGACGAAACACCCATGGCCGAGATGCCGTTTACAAAGATTCCGATGCTGCCCCACATAAGCGCGGCGATCAGCACCAGCACATAGCCCAGATTGCTTTTCTTCAACGCAGCCTCCTCGGTATTGTTTCCAATATGTTTCACACTACGTTATAGTCGTTATATACATTTTTCAAGACACAAATCGGCGAGCGGGAAAGTGATCCGTTTTCCTCCGTCCTCAGCGGATTACTTGGCGGTTGCGGTGGACTAGTTCCCAAATAGAGGCTTCAAGCCCCCAAACAGGAACTATTCCACCGCAACTTATGAGGACATCGAGCTGTTAGGCCGCTCTATCCCCTAGTAGTCGAGCTTCCACATGTAGCGGCGCGTCATGTAGTCCTTGTGGGTGACGGCGGAGAGCGCGCGCATATACACGTTGTTGAGGATCGGGGCAAAGATCAGGTGGTTGAAGTACTCGCTCACGCTGTCCTTGATGTCGTTGAGGCCGAGCTCCTTGGCGTCGAGCTGATAGACGCGCTCGCCACCGTACTGGTTGACGAAGCGGATGCCGCGCTCGTCGTTGCAGCGGCTGCGGCCGACGCTGATGAGCTGGAACAGCGAGGTGCGCTTGTCCAGGATCTCGAAGGGGCCGTGGAAGAAGTCGCAGGTGTTGATGGTGCAGGAGTCGATCTGCAGCATCTCCTGCACGTTGCAGATGCTAAAGACGTAGGCGGCACCAAAGAGCGGGCCCTGGGCCATGACGTTGATGCAGGGCTTGTCGGCGTTCTGCTCGGCCCACTTGGCAGCGAGCGGACGGGTATACTCGACGGCCTTGCGATAGATGGGGTCGACCAAGTCGAAGGCGGCCATAGCGGTCTCGTACTCGGCATAGCCCTCGGTCTGCTGCGTAAGCTCCATGGCGATCATGGTCACGACGGCAGAGTTGGTGCGACCCATGCAGGACTCGTCGACGGCCAGGCTGTCGTACTGGATCTTGTAGTCGCAGACCTCGGTGAGGCCGGACTCGTCAACATAGATGGCGATGGTGCTGGCGCCGTGGTCCTTGGCGACCTGGGCGGCGACGATGGTCTCCTTGGTGCCGCGCATGGACACGACGACGGCTAGGGTGTTCTCGTTGACATAGGCGGGCATGGCGTGCACGAACTCGTTGCTGGTGTAGCTGGAGCTCACGACCTGCGTGGCCTCGTGCTCCATAAAGTACTGGGCAGGATAGTTGCCGCCGTTGGATCCGCCGGCGCCAATCCACACGACGCGCTTGATGCCGCCCTTGTCTGCCTTGTCAGCCAAAACCTGGGAGACGACGTCCTTAACCTGTTCCTGAGTAGTCATCGTGCATCAGCCTTTCTTCTCGTTTGATGCTCTCGATGGCATACAAGTTACATACATGTTTTGGTTATGTCGACTAGTTGTATGCTATATTTGTCTTAGAAATTTTGCTGGTAAGGTTTTCGGTAGCTCGATACCAGCGGTTTTATTGTTGTGTTGAATACATGCTTGCTTAGATAAGCATACAAGTTAGATATAGGCTGATCGCATGAACGCTTCATCTAAAAAGAAACTGAGCCAATACGAGCGCTTGGCGGGTACGCTTCGCGACCGCATCGCCGCCGGCATCTACGCACGCGGAGACAAGCTGCCGTCCGAGATGGAGCTCATGGACGAATCGGGGCTGTCGCGCAGCACCGTGCGCCACGCCCTTAAGGTTCTCGTTGATGAGGGCCTGGTGCGCACCGAGCGCGGGCGTGGCGCCTTTGTGGCCGACACGCCCGCGCTCCACGAGAACAACCTAGTGTTTTCGAGCTATACCAAGCAGGTCGAAGGTCAGGGCATGAAGCCCACCACGCGCACCGTGGACTCGGGCTTTGCCAAGGCGGCCGGCAGCATAGCTAAGTTCTTTGACGCCGCCGTGGGCAGCAAGCTCGTCAAACTTGTCCGCCTGCGCTACCTGGACGACGTGCCGCTGTGCCTGGAGACCACCTACCTGCCGCCAAGCTTCGAGACGCTCATCGATCGCGATATCAACGGTTCGCTCTACGCGACGCTGCGCCAAGAATTCCATCGCGCGCCAGCACAGGGACATAAGACCTTTGAGGTGTGCTATGCCTCGCAAAACGAGGCGTTTTTGCTCAACGTCGAGCGCGGGCAGGCGCTGATCCTGATCACCGACTACGTCTACGACACCGACGGCCGACCGCTCCATGTCTCTAAGCGCATCCAACGCACCGACCGCGCCAAATACACCGAGCCAATCGGCTAACCTGCCAAAATAAACCTGTCCCTAAATGGTAGGTTTGGGGAGGTCGGGGAACCAGGTTGGTTTGGGTTGGTTGGGGACGCGCTCGGCTAGGACCAACTCCATCCAGCACATGTCGTACCAGCGGCCGAACTTTTGGGCGCAGCGGTCAAAGGCACCCACCAGGCGATACCCCATATGGGCATGGAAGTCCTGGCTGTTGTGCGTCAGGTACTCGTCGTCCTTGTCGTGCGGCACGGCGATGAGGGCACACATGTTGGTGATGCCCATCGCGATCAGGCACTGCTTGAGCGCGTCATGTAGTTTGCGGCCCAGCCCGCCGTGGCGCACATCACGCGCCAGGTAGATCGACGTCTCGACCGACCAGTCGTATGCCTCGCGGCTGTTAAGCGGGCTCGCATAGGCATAGCCCACCGGACGCCCGTCCAACTCCATCACCAAATACGGATAGCGCCTGAGCGTACGCTCGATGCGCCCGGCGAACTCCTCAACGCTCGGCACCTCATATTCGCAGGTAATCGCCGTCTGGCGCACATACGGCTCATAGATGGCAAGCAACGCCGACGCGTCATCGGGCGTCGCCAGGCGAATCGTCGGCTCGGACATCTCGGTCATACAACCCTTCTCCCCCAAAAGCAAAGGCCGCCCTGCGCCAAGCTCAGGCGCAGGGCGGCCCCTTGTCATTACATCAGGCTACAGGACAGCCGCCAGCGCGTCGATGTCCTCCTGCGTCGTGGCCCAGCTAGTGCAAAAACGCACCACCGTGTGGGTATCGTCGTACTTTTCCCAGTACTCGATCGCCGCATGCTCGCGAATGCGGGCCATGTCCTCGTT
The DNA here is from genome assembly GCF_028209885.1 of Collinsella aerofaciens. Classification (GTDB taxonomy): domain Bacteria; phylum Actinomycetota; class Coriobacteriia; order Coriobacteriales; family Coriobacteriaceae; genus Collinsella; species Collinsella aerofaciens_BA. The sequence goes on from NZ_JAQLEM010000015.1 coordinate 49,844, forward strand.
GGGCAGAATCACGAACTGCTGGTTGGTCGGCGTCTCCAAGAAGAACTGGTAGCCGCGCTCGTGCAGCACGCGACGCAGCGCCTGAGCGGTCTCAATCGCCTGGCGACCAATCTCAAAATACAGGCCATCGGTAAAAAGAGCCTCGAACTGCACACCCGTCAGGCGGCCCTTGGCAAGCAGCGCGCCATGCTGCTTAATACGCGGAATGGGATGCGCCGGGGCATGCATGCCGCAGAACACCACAGCCTCGCCGCAGAGCGCGCCGCACTTGGTGCCGCCGATGTAGAACACGTCGCACAGCTGCGCCAGCTCGGGCAGGGTAATGTCGCACTCATCGGCCGCCAGCGCATAGGCCAGGCGAGCACCGTCCACAAACAGCGAAATCTCGCGCTTCTGGCACACCGCGTGAATCGCCGCGAGCTCGGCCTTGGAGTACAGCGTGCCGTACTCGGTCGATAGGCTCACGTACACGGCGCCCGGGAACACCGTATGCTCGTAGCTCTCGTTTTCGTAGAACACCTGGATATAGTCCTCCAGATCCTCGGCGTGCATCTTGCCCTCGTAGCCGGGGATGGTGAGCACCTTGTGGCCGCCAAACTCGATGGCGCCTGCCTCGTGGCAGGCGACGTGGCCAGTCTCGGCAGCAACGACGCCCTCGTAGGGCGCAAGCAGCATGTCGATCACCGTCGCGTTGGCCTGCGTGCCGCCCACCAGAAAAAACACGTCGGCATCGGGGGCCTGACAGGCCTCACGGATAAGCTGCTTGGCACGCTCGGTGTGCGCATCGGTACCGTAGCCGGGCTGCGGCTCCATATTGGTGTCGACGAGCGCCTGCAGCACTGCCGGATGTGCGCCGTGGGAATAATCGTTGTTAAACGCGAGCATGGCAATCCTCTCTTACCGGGTATCGGCCAGATGATTCAAACGGAGCTATTGTACGCCGTTGGGATAGGCAATGCGCGCGGCAAGGCACTCAAGCGCCAGCACCAGGGCAAAGCCGCAGCTTACGTCACTCAAAAAGTGCGCCCCGATCACGATGCGCCCAAAGGCGACGAGCGCCGCGATCACAGCCGCCGCCCAAAAAATCACGCGGCGACGCGACGGTTTTTCCTTAAAGGCTGCCGCGGGAAGCCCGGCGAGCATAAGGCCGATCGCCGCATGCGCCGTGTGTCCGCTCGCAAACGACTTGAACCCGTCCTTGATCACGCCGGCGGCGATATAGGTCCACTTGTCGGGATTGCCGATCACCCACCACGGCTGAAAATTGAGCCCCGGCGTGACCTCGATCACGCGCATGCGCGGGCGCGACCACAGTGGCTTGACGATCACGTTGAGGATGATGGCCTGAGCGATCCACACGGCAAGCACCATCAACGCCCAGCGCGTGAGTTCGTCGGGCTCGGTCGTGCGCGTGAGGCGATAGACGATAAGGTTGGCAGCGATGACCAGCACAAACGTCAGCACCAACTGAGCCGCAATGAGTTTACCGCCAACCCTCAGGGACGAAACGATCTCGTAGCCGGTCAGGCCAACGTTGACGAGGATGCCGAGCGCGGCAAGCCATTTGCTGCCCCTGGAGTCGGGACGCACCGCGCGCACGAGCATAACGCCCGCGATGCTCGCCGTCAGCTCAAACGGCAACTCGCCAGCGGCCTCGATAAAGCGGCCGTACATGCTGCCGATGTTGAACAGCGCGCTCGAGATCTGATAATCGAAGAAACTGCCCACGCCCAGACAAAGACACAGGACAACCGCGATAATGGCGACATCTTTCTTATAGATGTATCCGAACATGCTTTCCTTTCGGTCGGGCGAAGGGCGGTCAACCTGCAATGTGGGTGAGACGAAGATGGCTTTGTCCCGTAAATACCCTTACAGGTTGAGCATAAGTAAGCGAAAACGTTCCATTTGTGGCAAGGTGGCCCGAAGGAGGAGGGAAGCGTACTTGCGTACGCGACCGACGAGTGAGGGTCAGATTGCCCAAATGGGGCGTTTGCAGCGTCGACCCGTTAGTCGTCATCGCTCGCACCCAACTGCTGCAGCAGCATGAGTGCCGCGGCCACGGGGCCGGTGCCGTCGTTGGCGTCGAGACCGCGACCCAGGCCGCTGCCCGCGCCGGCGCCCGCCTTGTAGGGCACCGACAACTTGCGGCTCTTGGGGAAGTTCACCGCGCCATAGCGGGTCTTAAGCTCAAAGGCCACCTTCTTGGGCACGTCGACGCCCAAAAACGTGATGCGACCGCCGCTGAGCGTGACGCTCTCGAGCCCCAGGCGCTCGCCGCGAATGCGGATGCGCGCGCGATTGAACAGGTTGAGTCCCGCCAACGGCAGCTCACCATGCGCGGCCTCGGTCTCTTCCTGCACCTCGTCAATGCTCTCCAGGTCCTCGGCCGCTGCGAGCTTACGGTACACGAGCACGCGCTGGTCCACCGCCGGCAGGTACTCCTCGGACAAGAAGTAGTCGGCCGGCAGGTTAATACCCACGCTCGCCGCCTCCACGCCGGCGTCGTCATCGCCGCGCGCCTCGGCCACGGCCTGGCCCAGCATCTGCGTAAACAGATCAAAGCCCACGCTCGACAGGTTGCCGTGCTGCTCGGCTCCCATAAGCGAACCGGCGCCACGGATCTCAAGGTCGCGCATGGCGATGCGCATGCCGCTGCCCAGGTCCTGGAACTCGGAAAGTGCGGTCAGGCGCGCCGTTGCCTCCTCGGTGAGCGGCAGCTCGCCGGGGAACATAAAGTACGCGTAGGCCTGCGTGGCAGAGCGGCCCACACGGCCCTTGAGCTGGTAGAGCTGCGCCAGGCCAAGGCGCTGCGAGTCCTCGATGATCAGCGTGTTGGCCGTTGCGTTGTCGATGCCGCTCTCCACGATGGTCGTGGCGATGAGCACATCGATCTTTTTGGTCGCGAACTCAATCATCACGTCCTCGACCTCGCGCGGGCTCATCTTGCCGTGTGCCACGCCCACGCGCGCCTCGGGCGCGGCCTCATGCACGCGCGCCACGGCGTCATCGATGGTCTTAACGCGGTTGGACACGTAGTACACCTGGCCGCCGCGGCCCACCTCCAGGCGAATCGCCGCGCTCACCACATCGGGGTCGTACTCCCCCACGTGCACGATCACGGGACGACGCCCGGTCGGCGGTGTGGTGATCAGGCTCATGTCGCGCACGCCGCTCGTGGCCATCTGCATGGTTCGCGGAATAGGCGTTGCCGAAAGCGTGAGCACGTCGATTTGCTCGCGCAGGTTCTTGAGCTGCTCCTTGTGCTGCACACCAAAGCGCTGCTCCTCGTCGATGATCACCATGCCCAGGTTCTTGGGGTTCACGTCGGCAGAAAGCAAGCGGTGCGTGCCGATGAGCACGTCGATCGTGCCCTCGGCAAACGCCTTAAGCGCGCGCTTTTGCTGCGCCGGGGTGCGGAAGCGGCTGAGCACTTCGACCTCGAGGCCAAACGGGGCAAAGCGCTCAAAGAACGTCTCATAGTGCTGCTGGGCCAGAATGGTCGTGGGGCAGAGCACCATGACCTGGCGGCCGGAGTCCACGCACTTAAACGCCGCGCGCAGGGCAACCTCGGTCTTGCCAAAGCCCACGTCGCCGCACAGCAGGCGGTCCATGGGCTTGGGCGCTTCCATGTCGGCCTTGATGTCGGCAATAGCCTCCAGCTGGTCGCGCGTCTCGTCGTAGGGAAAGCTCTCCTCCATCTCGATCTGCTCGGGCGTGTCGGGCGGGCAGGCGATACCGGTAATCGACGAGCGGCGTGTATACAGGTCGACCAGGTCAAACGCCAGCTTTTTGGCATTCTTGCGCGCCTTGTTGGTAGCCCGCGTCCAGTCGGCGGTGTTGAGCCTGGTCAGGCGCGGCTTGTCGCCGTCGGGGCCAACATAGCGCGTGATGCGGTCGACCTGCTCGAGCGGCACGTAGAGCTTGTCGCCGTCGGCATATTCCAGCAAAAAGTAGTCGCGCTCCTTGCCGCCCACTTCCTGGCGCGCGATCTCGCTAAAGAGCGCGATGCCGTGAGTGGCGTGCACCACGTAGTCGCCCGGCTTAAACGGAAACGTGATCTGCGTAATGTCCACCTTGCGGCGGCTGCGCGCGCGGTTGGCATCCATACGGGCGTTGAGGTCGGCGATCGAGAACACGGCCAGGTTGGCATCGGGCACCACCACGCCCTGCGGCAGGGCGGCATCGACAAAGGTCACGCGTCCGCGCGAGATAGTGGGCACGGCAGCACCGGCGGCAGCCTGGGCCGCGCCCGCCTCGAGCGAGCGGGCGTTGAGCGCGTCAGCCTTACGCTCGCGAATTGCAGCATGAGCATCCTGACGGGCAGCACGATCGGCAGAATCTGCCGCCGCCACGCGCACGCGCTCGCCAATGACGCCGGCGTTTTCGGGCGCGGCCGTCAGCGATTCCTCAAAGGTAATGCCCTCGTCGCCAAAGGTGAGCTCCATCGACTCGCGCGCGCCGCGGTCGGGAATGGCAAACACGCAGGCATAGCGCTTGCCCACGACTTCCTGAACGCGCGTCATAAAACGGTTGTCCGAGCCTGCGATAGCAGGCTGCTCAATCTTGAGCTCGGCCGTCACCGCACCGCCGGCACGGATGAGGCTTACGTAGTTCAAGCGCTGCTGGGCACCAAAATCGAGCTGTTGAGCGCGCACGTACAGACCATCCAGGCGGTCAATCCCTGCCTCGCCGGCACGCGCCTCGATATCCTCGTAGGCGCGCAGGCAGTCGTCGAACAGCGAGCGCGGCTCGGACAGAACCACGAGCGCCTTGCCGCTCACGTGCGCCAACGGGCTTACGGTCTGGCCGTACATCACCGGCAAAAAGCGGTCGAGCTCGGGCGTGACGATGCGCGCATCCACCATCTCGAGCAGCGCCGCTAGCTTGCTATCGTCCTGGCTGGCGCGATAGAGCGCCACATGCATGTTGTGGACCGCCTCGTCGGTAAGCGCCAGCTCGCGGCAGGGAAAGATTTCGATGCTGTCCTCGTTGCCGATGGTCTGCCCCGTGGAGCTCACCATGCGGCGGATGCGGTCAATCTCGTCGCCGAAGAACTCGATGCGCACGGGTGCCTTTTCCTGTGCGGGGAACACCTCGACGGTGTCGCCGTGAACGCGAAACAAGCCGGGCGCATCGGCGGCGCCGGCATTGGTGTAGCCCATGCCCACCAGACGCTGCGGCACCTCGTCAAAGGGAATCTCCTCGCCCACCGCAAAGGTCGTGGACTCCCAGTAGTGGCTCTCGACCGGCGGCACGCAGCGCAGCAGCGCGCGAGCCGAGGCGACCATGATGCAGTTGTCCCCGCGCACGATACGCCCGAGCGCCTCGCAGCGCTGGGCCACCACGGCGTCGTCGGGCGCCTGCTCGCGCCAAGGATAGTCCTTGCGCTCGGGAAAGCGGCACACGTGCGCCAGGCCCACATAGGCGGCAAGGCTACGCGCGGCGCGATCGGCCGCATCCTCGCCACTCACGATGTAGACCGTGGGGCGCGGGCAGCGCGCAAACTGGGCGGCGGCCATAAGCGTTCGACCCGACTGAGACACGGCCAGCGTCACGTCCTCGCCAGAATCGAGCCCGGCCTCGACGGTCTGCAGCGCCTCGGCAGTGTAGAGCTGCGCGGCTATACGGTGAATGAGCATGCTGTTCCTCCGGCATTGCAACGCCAAAAGCCCGCCGAGGCAAGCTCGGCGGGTCGTTCGTCAAAGTTCATTGATGTTTATGGTACCGCACGCCCCCGTGACCAAAAGCCAAAGCGACATCATGCCAAATGTTGCCCACAACGGTCTTGCTAACGGGTTTTCCCAGCTTATTAATCCGCTCTCCGCTTTTTGATTTGCTGCCTTCCGGCAGCGATTTACATCGTCCACACCCCCTGGCGAGCATTTCGAGCTACAAAGCGCCTATAATTGACCATGCTTACGTATTCAATGTCACTTTTTGAGGAGGGGGGGGGTAAAACAAATGGCCGACACTCCATCTTGTGCACTGTATGCCGGACTCAAGTCACTCGGTCGCATCAACAACGGTAACGCCGCGCAAATTCTCATGGCCGGCAACGCCCGTTACGGTGGACGCCTCATCTCCGAACGCTTGACGGTCCCATCGTTTATCTCACGCGAAATCGTTCACGCCAAACCCGGTGACCTTCCCGAGCCGCTGTTTGCGCCCTTTGAACAAAGTGCGCACCAGATACTCAACCTCATCATGCAAAACCGAGGCTCCGACCCCCAATCGCTGAGCAAGGTCGCTAAACGCTACATGGAGTCGTGTGTCCCAGACATGCAGGATGCCCTTACCAATTGCGGCGTCGACGGCATGCTCTTTAGAAACGGCGTCGAGCGCATCGAAACCGCTGACGATAGCGACATCAAAGGTCGCCTCTACATCCATCTGGTCTTTTTTATCGTTACCGGCTGCCTTGGCGACCCCGCCCGCGCCATCGAATACACCGAGTCCTTTGTGTCCGACCAGATGCTCTCGACACTCGGCACGGTCGAGACGACCGTCACCTCGTTTTTCTCGACAACCGCGCGCCCCACGGGAGACATTCGCCTGGGGCTGCTGCGCGTCGTGGGCAACTCGGCACGACCGCCGCTGCGCCCCCTTACCACGGACCCGGTGGGCAGCATTATCGGGTCGCTGACGGGCGACGAGAACGCCATCACCGACGTCGATTCCGATGTCTCGCGTCAGCACCTGCGCATTTGGCTCCAAGACGGACGCTGGCTTGCGCAGGGCCTCGGCTCCACCAACGGATCGTTTTTGATCTCGGGAGTCGACCGCTGCCGACAGGCTATCGAACCGCCCAGACGCGAGCGCCCCGCCAACTTTGCCAACACTCCCGTCGAGATTCACAACGGAGACACGCTTTGCTTGGGCGCCACGACGCGTTTTTTGGTCATTCGCATCACAAACTAGCCCGCCCACACATCTTCGACGCACAAGGTGCCGTTATTTGCATCAATCCATGCAAATAACGGCACCTTTTCAATTAAGGCAACGGTTGCGCTACCTTTTCACTAACATTATTGCTATGCATTTTTCTCGAAAGGATCGCCCCGTGACGTACGATACGGACATGGATATCATCGCGTTGTCCCCCTTTGAACCAAACGCCATGTTTGCGACCACCGAAGACTCCGATACCATTCGCCGCTTTACCACCCTGTTGGATTGCGGGGCAGTCGGCGGCGGCTCCCACCATCTTCGCAAGGTCGCCAACACCGAGGGCGAGACCTTTGCGCTCAAGACGCTGTGGCCCCTCAGCGGCTGTGATGAAAACGGCTCCGTTGTCAGCCCCTCGGGCATCAAGACGCTCACCGAGGAGTATCGCAATCTTGCAGTCGTCTCACTGTTGGGCGGCTTTCCCAAAACCTATGGCTACGGTTATGCCGGCAACACACCGGTCATCCTTATGGAATGGATTGAAGGCCTGCCCCTTCGCGATGCCGCGGCAGAGCTAACCGACCCCGCCGAGGGCGGCCGCATTCCCGCAAACACCGTCGCCGCAATCGGAAAACGCCTGGGAGAGATCCTCCTGAGTACCCAAAAGCTCGATGCACCTTTTGTGCACCGTGATATCTCCTTGCGCAACATCATTATTCGAACGACGCGCCGACCCCTTGCCCAGCAGATTGCACACTGTAGTTTTGACCTTTGCCTGGTCGATCTGGGCAGCTCGAGCATCAAGCGCTCGGACCCCTCGTTTACCATGTCCACCGGCATCTGGCGCAACGGCACCCCCGAGTTCGCCCCGCCTGAGATGCTCTCCAACGACATCCCCGAGCTGGCGCCGCTGCGCACGTCGCCCAGCATCGATACATACGAGCTCTGCAGCGTGCTCTACACGCTCTATGCCGGCCACACGCCATATCGTCTAAACGAGCATATGGACCAGTCGCCCTACCTGTACAAGATCGAGCACGAGCCCGAGCTGCTCGAGGCGCGCTTACCCGGCGACCAAAAGCTTGTCGATGTCATCATGAGTGGCATCCATAACGAGCAGTCCCAGCGCGCGCCGCTGTCTACGATTGTCGGCAAGCTCGATGTCTGGATTAAAGACATCGATTTTGAGCCGCGCACGCCGCTGCCCGCACCTGTCGACTTTAGCCAGCAACCAAAGGCTTTCAGCTCCGACAAGGCTCAGACGCGCCATCCGATCATCTCGCGTCGCACTGCGCTCACGCTCGGCGGTGTCTGTGTTGCCGGCATCGCAGCTTCCGCCATTGCCACGGGGTGCTGGGGGCTTATCGACCTGGCGCACGGCATCAAGCCGTCACTCGACGATTACACCTGGGAAGAACTCGCCCTAATCTCCCGCAAAATCCAAGAGACATCTTCCAACAAAAAGGCGCTCGCGATTGCCGAAACCTACCACCTGGTAAACAGCAAGCAGTCGCTCGAAAACGAGAACACCAAGACCGTCAGGCTTTCCGATGGGACCAAGGCACAAGTCCAGATCGTGGGCTTTAAGGCAGACACGCTCACCGATGACGGCCTCCCCGCGGGCATCACCTTTATGTTCCGCACCCCCATCGCCATGCGCGCCGTAAATGACAGCGCCGCTACGGGCGGTTGGGAGCAATCGTCGCTTCGCGAATGGTTGGCGGACAAGGGCATGGCTACGCTGCCCGACGATCTCCGTAATCAGATCCGCCCGGTGCGAAAGCTTACCAACAACACCGGCGCCACTAAAGACGTCTCCAGCATCACCGCCACCGATGACAAGCTGTGGCTGCCGTCCATGAGCGAGCTGTGCGGCTACCAAGCGCCCGAAACGTTCGCAGAAGGCTGCGAGTACCTTTCTGACCTCTACAGCGGAGAAGGCGAGCAGTACCAGCTCTATCGCGAGCAGAGTGTGAGCGGTCTGACCACCAATGATGCCATGGTCCGCACCGTCGCCGGCCAAAAGATCTGCTACTGGGAGCGCACCCCCAGCGCCGACTGCAGCGAAGGCGCCGACTCGACGTACTTTAACCGCGTTGGAAAAGACGGCGACGTGTTTAGCTGGGCAACGCCCGGAAACAAACCGGACCTAATGACCTATGCCCTGCCCGGCTTTTGCATCTAACACCTTCCCCGGATACCAGAAAGGAGCCTCGCATCATGCGTGCGGAAACACCTTCCGAGGTGCTCTTTGATTTCCTTAAGTGCGACCTGCAGATCAATAATCGCGAAGCGGCGCGTATCTTGATTTCGGACAAGCCGATGGGCTCCAAACCGGCTCCAAGGTTTCGCATTACCGAAAAGACGTTTCTGTCGCGACGCGTGGTGCACGTCGTTCCGGGTACCGACAAGATTGACCCTGAGATGTTTACCGATTTTTCGCAGAGCGTCCAGAACTTGGCTGCAGCTGTAAAAATCGGCAGCGCCAGCAGTCCAGCGGCCGTCAACGCTCGCCAGCAAGCCATTACGGCGCATGCCCTCGAGCGCATGGCAACGTCGCTCGAACACTGGGGGCTCGATGGTTCCATCCTGCGCAATATCTTTGACCGTATCGCCTTCACGCCTGGCCTCAAGCAAAGCGACCGGCGCCTTTTGGAGCTCCTTGCGCTAACGGTCTGCGGATGCCTGGCCGATCCAAATGCCGCCGCCTCCGAGGTCAAAGACTTTGCCATAACGCAGCTAGCCCAGACATTTGGCACGCTCGAGACCACCGAGATCGTCCAGGCGCAGGATACCAACCACAAGGTCAACGAGCCTCCTGCAAAACTGGGGCTGCTCAGGCTTGCGAAAGACGGCTCGGCCTTGCCGCCGATCTATCCCTTGAGCCTCGATCCCGAGGGCACGGTTTTAGGCTCGTTCGCACACGACCGAAACAGCATCACCAACGTGGGTCCCGATGTATCCCACCGGCACCTGGGCGTGGCGTTTTCTAACGGCACATGGCTCGCAAGCGGCCTTCACTCCACCAATGGAACGGTGCTGGTGACACGCAGCGGCGCGACCACCGTTATCGAAAAGCCACGCTCGCTGCGCTCCGCCGGTGACGAGGACAAGCAGATTCCTATCCACGACGGCGACCTGCTCAAGCTGGGCTCCTCGACCGATTTTTTGGTGCTGAAGATCTCCTCGAACGTACGAGCATTGGCCTAGGGCCGAGCTCGCCCAATAAGAATCAACGCAAAGGGGCGCCGCTGCACACATCGCAGCGGCGCCCCTTTATATGGCGTGGACATCTAAAAACGTATGCAGAAGTCGAAAACCTCAACAAGATAACTAAAACATAAAAGCCGCGTGGGGG
>NZ_JAQLEM010000016.1 GCF_028209885.1 Collinsella aerofaciens
GATATACGCCGTGATGCGCGACCGGGTGCCCTACCGGGAGTAGCCCCGACGGTTGACAAAACTATAGGAACACCCAATGACTGGGCCGCTTGCCTGCGATTTTTGACCGTTGGGCGGGCTTGCCGCCCTTGCCGCAAAAACGTTTTTGCATATCGGGTACAACGGGCTTTACGTGAGTAAAGTGCGCGCCGCGTCCACGTGTCGCGTTTTTAAAGGAGGCCCCATGCCTGGTGTTACCCCTGCAGAAGTTTTGTCCAACTTTGGTATTACGCTGGTCGAAGATCCCGCCGAGAATCAGCCCCGCCTGCTGGTCGATCTACCCGCCGCGGAGCTCGTCGAGCACGCCATCCGCCGCGAAGAAGGCCGCATGGCATCCAACGGCGCGCTGGTGATTGAGACGGGGGAGCGCACCGGCCGTTCGCCCAACGATCGTTTTATCGTTGACACCCCCGATGTTCACGACAAGATCGCCTGGGGTGCGGTCAACCGCCCGCTGTCCGTCGAGAGCTATGAGGCCATCAAGGCCGGCATCGTCGACTATCTCGACGAGCGCGACGTGTTCGTCACGCGCGGCATGGCGGGCGCCGACCGCAACCACACGCGTCGCCTGCTTGTTGCCTGCGAGCGTGCCAGCCAGGCACTCTTCATTAAGCAAATGCTCGCCCGTCCGCTCGCCCGTGAAATCGCGCGCACCGGCGAGCCCGACTTCTGCGTGCTCGCGGCACCCGGCTACCAGTGCGACCCTGCCATCAAGGGCCTCAACTCCAGCGCTGCCGTGGTCATCAACTTCCAGGAACGCGTGATTCTGGTCGCCGGCACCGGCTACTCCGGCGAGATTAAAAAGTCGATCTTTAGCGTCATGAACTATCTGCTGCCCGTCGAGGACGACGTGCTGCCCATGCACTGCTCGGCCAGCATGGATCCCGTCACGCACGAGACCGCCGTGTTCTTTGGCCTGTCCGGCACCGGCAAGACCACGCTTTCGGCCAATCCCACGCGCCTGCTGATCGGCGACGACGAGCACGGTTGGTCCGACATGGGTATCTTCAACATTGAGGGTGGCTGCTACGCAAAATGCGAGGGCCTGGACGCCTTCCACGAGCCCGAGATCTTCAACGCCGTCCGTTTTGGCGCCATTTGCGAAAACGTGGTGCTCGACGAGAACCGCAAGCCCAACTACGACGACATCTCGATCACGCACAACACGCGCGTGGCCTATCCCGTGGAGCACATTCCTAACGCGTGGACTAAGGGCATGGGCACCACTCCGAGTGTCGTGCTGTTCCTGACTTGCGACGCTTTTGGCGTGCTGCCGCCCATCTCGCGCCTGACGGCCGATGCCGCCATGTACCACTTTGTGACGGGCTTTACGGCTAAGATTCCCGGTACCGAGGTCGGCGTCACCGAGCCCACGCCCACGTTCTCTTCGCTGTTCGGCGAGCCGTTTATGCCGCTCGACCCCATGGTTTACGCCAAGATGCTCGGCGAGCGCATCGCCGACGGGCGTACGCGCGTCTACCTGGTCAACACCGGCTGGATTGGCGGCGGCTACGGCGTAGGCCATCGCATCGAGCTTGCCTACACGCGCTCACTGGTCGCTCGCGCCCTCGACGGTACCATCGAGGACAGCGAGTTCGTGCACGACGACATCTTTAACGTCGACATTCCCACGACGTGCCACGGCGTGCCCGATGGCATCCTGGTGCCGCGCCAATACTGGCAGAACACCGCGCGCTATGACGAGGCCGCGCACAACCTGGCGGTGATGTTCGAGGAGAACTTCGAGAAGAAGTACTCGCACCTGCCCGAGTCCGTCAAAGCCGCCGGCCCGCACGCTCAAGTACACGCCGACGCCCGTCATCGCGGCCGCGGGCTGCTGGGACTCCGCCACTAGCTTCGCCGTGAGTCCATATCCACCACAAAGGGGACAGGCACCTTTGTGGTGGTTTTGCTCGCGTGGATGACTCGGGTTACAATACGCCTGACATATCGTCCCCTTCTCCGGATGGGGACAGCGCAAGCGTTCTTGTGACGGCACCGTAGGACTTTGAAGGTGGCCGTTGTAAGGGCGCTTTTTGTTTAGGCGCCCTCACTCGGGCGCGCACAATGAAGGGAGAGCGTATGAAGAGCTTTATTGCCGAGGATTCATTCTGGGAGCTGTTTCCGCAGGCAGCGGTCGGTGTTGTGGTCGTGGAGGGCATGAAGCCCACGGCTCAGATTCCTCAAGAGGACGTGGATGCGATTGCGGCGTTTCTCGACCGCGCCAATATCGATGCGGAGCGTCATCTGACCAGCGACACTATCAGCGAGAACGCACCGGTCAAGGCATGGCGCGAGGCCTATCGTTTGTTCAAGACCAAGAAAGGCGCGCGCTGCTCGATCGAGAACTTGCTCAAACGCGTGCTCAAAGGCAAGCCGGTGGGCCACATTACGCCCGCGGTGGATATTTACAACACGGTGTCGCTGACCTACGCGCTGCCCGTGGGAGGCGAGGATCTGCATGCGATTGAGGGAGACCTTCGCTTGAAGGTGACCGACGGCGGCGACGCGTTCTTGCCACTTGGCGAGGAGGCGGATGATCCGACGCTGCCCGGTGAGCTTGCTTATATCGATGATGCGGGCGCCGTGTGCCGTTGCTGGAACTGGCGCGATGGCGTTCGCACGGCGCTGTCCGACGATTCGGCGGACGCATTTCTGGCGATTGAGTGCGTGGAGCCCGAGCGGATGGGGGATTGCCAGGCCGCCATCGATCGCTTGGCCGAGCTGCTCGAGCGCTATCTGGGAGCGACGGTTGTCGTTAAGACGCTTGTGACCCGCGACAATCCCTGCGTGGAGCTGTAGCGGCGCCTAGAACCTATTGATGCCCCAGACCACCACAAAGGTGCCTGTCCCCTTTGTGGTGGTTTTTATGTTGATGGGTTAACAATTGGGTCGCGTGGAGGCGGCAGTCGCTGAGTACGGCTAAGATGTTTACCCGTTAGCATCATGCAAGCGAAAGGCGGTCGTCTCCCATGCAGCAGAACGACGAGACACGTTTCGAGGATTTTGTCGGACTGATTAGCGGGCTGTACAAGGAGATTCAGCGTATCAAGACGTCCGAGGGCGCAAGGCTGGGCCTCAAGGGCTCCGACGTTATGTGCCTGTACTACCTGGAGCGCAGCAAGGACGGCATGACCGGCGCCGATCTGGCTCGCGTGGCCGGCGTGACGCGCGCTGCCGTTTCGCGCACGCTGGCGCACCTGGAGGAGGGCGGCTTTGTCGAGGTTGATGACTCGGGCGATGCTGCCGTCAAGTACCGCGCACCGGTTCGCCTGACCACGCTGGGTGGCGAGAGCATGAACGAGGCCGACCGTATCATCCACGACGTGCTCGACACCACCGGTAAGGCCATGGGCGTGGAGCAGCGCGAGCAGATGTATGCGTCGCTGCGTACGATTCTCAACACCCTGCGCGAGATCTAAGGCCGCCAAGGCATTTGCTTCCCATTAACAACTGCATAGTCCCGTTTGAGCGCGTATACCGTGCCGGGGCAATGCTGTCTAAATTCCCCGCGCGAGACCTGCGCAAGAAAGGATTTGTTATGTCCGTCCGCATTATTACCGATTCCGCAAGCGATATGTCGCCGGCGGAGCACCCCGCTCTGCGTGTTCTGCCGCTGTCCGTCACCTTTGGCACCGATGTGTACATGGATGGCGTCGACATCGATCACCAGCGCTTTTACGAGATGCTCGTGGAGCGCGATGAGCTGCCCAAGACCGGCCAGGTCAACCCGTACGCGTTTTCGCAGGCGATTGCCGAGGCGCGTGAGGCCGGCGACGAGGCCGTGATTATTACCGTGGGCGCCAAGCTTTCGGGCACCAATCAGAGCGCCCGTACCGCACTTGCCGAGGCGCCGGGCGGCGACGTGTTCGTCGTGGACAGCAATAACGTGACCTTGGGAGAGCGCGTGCTGGTCGAGTATGCGCTGCGCCTGGTGGATGAGGGCCGTAGTGCGGCCCAGATCGCGGCAGCGGTCGAGGCCGTGCGCGACCGCGTGGTGGTTATCGGCCTGCTCGAGACGCTGGAGTATCTGGTGCGTGGCGGTCGTCTGTCTGCTGCGGCCGGCGCCGTGGGTACGCTGCTCAACGTGAAGCCGGTCGTGGCCGCCGAGGACGGCCTCATCGTGCAGCTGGGCAAGGCGCGCGGTTCCAAAAACGGTCGAAACCTGTTGAACCAGAAGGTCGAGCAGGCGGGCGGCGTCGACTTCTCCATGCCGCTGGCGCTCGGCTATACGGGTCTTTCGGATGCGGTGCTCAAGAAGTATATCGAGGACAGCGCGGCGCTGTGGGCTGGCCATGCCGAGGGCGAACTGCCCGTTCACACCATCGGCGCCACCATCGGCACCCACGTAGGCCCCGGTGCCGTAGCCGTAGCCTTCTTCCAACCCGCCAACTAACCGACTTGCCATAAACCACCACAAAGGGGACAGGCACCTTTGTGGTGGTTTATGCTTTTCCGGGTGGAAGGGAGCGAGCAATGGCGTCTGAGGGCTTTTTTGAACGGGTGTACGAGGTGGTCGAGCAGATTCCCGAGGGGATGGTCGCCACGTATGGTCAGGTGGCGCTGCTTGCCGGTCGTCCACGAAGTGCGCGGTACGTGGGGTATGCCCTGCATAGTAATCCGCGTCCCGGCGAGATTCCCTGTCACCGCGTGGTGTTTGCCGACGGGCACATATGCGAGGGCTTCGCTTTTGGCGGTCCCGATGCTCAACGTGAGCTTTTGCTAGGGGAGGGTGTGGCGTTTAAGGACGACATGCACGTCGACTTGCCCGCCTGTCGCTGGCCAGCAGGGCTCTAGCGCTCTGCCGTGGCCAAAACCACCACAAAGGTGCCTGCCCCCTTTGTGGTGGTTTAGTTTACTTGGGCTAACTTATGGAGAAGCTATGGCGGCGGATATTGATGCTGCAAAGTAAACCACGGTGAACTATATTGGTTTCAGCAACGGAGCAGGCAATAGGCGATGAAAAAGCCTGCCCTGTTGAGTTTGATTCGCATTCCTCCCCTCTGTGCGATTCAACGGTGTACTTCGGGAACAGGCCCGCTGGCAACTAACTGCCAGCGGGCCTGTTCCTGTTTGTCGGGGGAGTGCGATGGACGGAGCCGAAGCGGTCCGCTCCAAAAAAGGCGGACGCCGTAGCGCCCGCCCTATAGCAATCGAAAGCTCAAGTCAGCAGATCGGCCTAGTACACCATACCCATGGCGTCCTGAACCTCGGCCAGGGTCTGCTCGGCGATCTCGTTGGCGCGACGGTTGCCCTCGTGCAGGACGTCCTTCACATAGTCCAGATCGTTCTCGTAGCGCTGGCGACGCTCGCGGATCGGTGCGAAGTACTCGTTGACGGCCTCGGTCACGTACTTCTTGAGCTGGCCGGAGCCGCCCATGCCAATCTCCTCGGCAATCTCGACCTCGGAACGGCCGGTGCAGATGGCGGCCGTCGAAAGCAGGCCGGACACGCCGGGGCGGTTCTCGGGATCGAACGTGATCATGCGCTCGGAGTCGGTCTGGCTCTTCTTGATGCGCTTGGCCGTCTCCTCGGCGGTCATCGAGATGTTGATGGCGTTGCCGTAGCTCTTGCTCATCTTGCGACCGTCCAGGCCGGGCAGCAGCGGGGTCTCGGACAGCAGCGCCTCGACCTCGGGAAATACCTTGCCGTAGCGGTTGTTAAAGCGGCGGGCGATGGTACGGGTGAGCTCGATGTGCGGCAGCTGGTCGCGGCCGACGGGCACCACATTGCCCTTGCAGAACAGGATGTCGCAGGCCTGGTGCACCGGGTAGGTGAGCAGAAGGCCGGTGAGCTCGTGGCCCGAGGCCTCCATCTCGGCCTTGACCGTGGGGTTGCGCGCCAGCTCGGCCTCGGACACCAGCGACAGGAACGGCAGCATGAGCTGGTTGGCGGCGGGCACGGCGGAGTGCGCGTAGATCATGGTCTTGTCGGGGTCGATACCGCAGGCAAGGTAGTCCATGACCATGTTGTACACGTTGTCCTGGATGTGCTCGGTGGTGTCGCGGTCGGTGATGACCTGGTAGTCGGCGATGAGTACGTTGGTCCTGGCGCCCATGTTCTGCAGCTCCACGCGGCCCTTGAGGGTGCCAAAGTAGTGACCCAGGTGCAGACGGCCGGTGGGGCGGTCGCCGGTAAGCATGGTGAACTTCTCGGGCGTCTTGGCCAGGCCCTCGCGAATGGCGTTGCTCTTTTGCAGCGCGACTTCGTAGCTGTTCTCGTTTGGCATGATTGCTCCTAACGTATGTTCATGGGTCAAGATGATAACGCGTTTATTGGAGGGGCGGGGCGTAAGTAGGCGAGGGGCGGGAGAGGGGTGGCTTGTGCGATGGGTGCGGCGCGGCTGCGCTTGGCCAACGGTGTCTGGGCACATCCTCGGCAGCTTATCCTAGAGCTTGTGGTGGCGCTCTTCTTTACGTTCCTCGGCTGCTTGCTCCTCCTGCTTAAAAGCGGGGTCGTCGGGGGTGACGAGCTCGTCCTCGTGCGTGCGCTTGTTGTAATGGTGGCGCAGCACGGGCTCAAACAGATGTAGATGCTTGGCAAAGGCCGCCGAGCCAATGGCGAGCACGGTAAAGATGAGCACGCGCATGGGCACCTCGACCTGGTTAATCGCGGCGGCGCCGGCCGAAAGCATGATGCACCAGGCATAGATGAGCAGCACAGCCTGTTTTTGGTTGTAGCCTTCTTGGATCAGGCGGTGGTGGATGTGGCCCTTGTCGGCCTGCCCGATGCTAATGTGGGCGCGCTTGCGGCGCACGATGGCGCTAAACGTGTCGATGATAGGCACGCCGGCAACGATGAGCGGGATGATAAGCGAGGTGAGTGCGGCGGTGCGGCTCACGTTGAGCAGCGAGATGGAGCCCAGCGCAAAGCCCAGAAGCAGCGACCCCGAGTCGCCCAAGAATATGCTTGCGGGGTTGAAGTTGTAGCGCAAAAAGGCCAGACAGGCGCCAAAGAGCGCAATGGAGAGCGCGGCGGCGTCGATGCGGCCCGAGAGAACGGCCATCGAAAACATGGTGAACGACGCGATGCCGCAGATGCCCGTGGCCAAGCCGTCGAGGCCGTCGATGAGGTTAATGATGTTGGTGAATGCCACCAGATAGATCACGGTGATGGGGTAGGCGAGCCATCCGAGCATGATCTCGCCGGGGGCAAACGGGTTGACGATGACGCCGATTTTTAGGCCGCCGATACAGGCGATGAGCGCGGCGAGGACCTGTCCGGCCAGCTTTTGCTTGGGCTTGAGCTGGAAGACGTCGTCGATAGCGCCGGTCGCAAAGATGACGGTAAAGGAGAGCGCCAGCATGGGATAGCTAATGTGAAGGCGCGGGTGCGGCACCAGGACGGGTGGCCAGCCTAGGTGCCAGGTGCCTAGGATTTGCACAATGCAGGCAACGACCAGGCCCAAAAACACCGCCGTTCCGCCCAAACGCGGGATGGGCTTGGTGTTGATGCGGCGCTTAGAAGGATAGTCGACGGCATCGAGCTTAATTGCCAAGCGCTTGACCAGGGGCACCGCGAGGAAGGTCGTGATAAAGGCCGCCGCTGCCACGCATAGGTACGGTATGTAGCTCGGGGATGAAGCCATGAATCTAAAAACCGCCAAGCGTCGAAGGAAAAGGTCAGAAGAACGCCATGCGCAAAGGGCATAGCCGAACCATAATACTCGACCAAGGGGGGTGCATGTAATTGCACGCAGCGATAATCACGCGCTTACCAGATATTGGGATGTTGTCGATGGCTTGTCGGGATGCCGGCGGGAATCCATATGGACTGTAATGGTGATTTTCGGCAAAAAAAACCACCCCCCACGTTACGAAAATGAACCCACCTAAAACAGGTGGGTGCCCTCATCGACTGTTCCAGCGTCCTTAACAACGAAGGATACCTGTACTAGGTACGACTGTGTGGGCTCCCTAAATAAACGCGACGGTTCACCCAGTTGCTCCGCGGGGGGCGGAATACCTACATCATAAAGCGGCACTTTGTGGATTCCAGTCTTGACATTACAAAAATCGTGTCGGACGATTACGGCGCCTTAGGGACGGAGCCGTCTACGCGGCCTGGCCCTTTACGTTTGAGCTGCTGAATCGTTGTTTTGGAGCATGTTTTTATGCCGACGTCGTTGACCGAACTTTTTTCGCCCGCCTGCCATTTGTGTCCGCGCCGTTGCGGTGCGGCGCGCGATGAGGGCGCGCACGGCGTCTGCGGTGCTAACGACACGCTCAAGGTGGCCCGCGCCGCGCTTCATATGTGGGAGGAGCCGCCTATCTCGGGCGAGGCCGGTTCGGGCACGATCTTCTTTAGCGGCTGCTCGCTCAAATGTATCTACTGCCAGAACCACGAGATCTCGACCGGCAATTTTGGCCTTGAGATTTCGCCTGAGCGCCTGGTCGAGATTATGCTGGAACTGCAGGACCAGGGTGCCAACAACATCAATTTGGTGACGGCGACGCACTATGCGCACCTGTTGCCTGCCGCGATTGCCGCGGCACGGGCGCGCGGACTGGTTATCCCAATCGTCTACAACACGAGTGGTTACGAGCGCGCGAGTGCCGTGGCGGCGCTGGGCGACCTGGTCGATGTGTGGCTCACCGACTTTAAATATGCCGATGCCGGGCTTGCGCAGTCGCTCTCCCATATAAAGGATTACCCGCGTGTGGCCGTGTCGGGTCTGGCCCAGATGGCGCGCGAGATCGAGCGCCGCGGGGGAGAGTTGGTGGACGAGGACGGGCTTATGAAGCGTGGCATGATCGTGCGTCACCTGGTGCTTCCGGGGCATGCAGACGATTCGTGTCGCGTGCTGGACCTGGTGTGGCAGACGGTGGGCGACGTGCCGATCTCGGTTATGAACCAGTACACGCCCAATGCGCTCATGCGCGAGCAGGGCGGCGACCTGGCACGCGCCGTGACGCGTGAGGAGTACGAGCAGGTGCTCGACCATGCCGACGACCTGGGTTTTACGACGATGTTCTGGCAAGAGGGCGGCGCGGTAGACGAGAGCTTCACCCCGGCCTTCGACACCACCGGTGTTCTTACCACCGCAAAGTAGCGCGTTCGTCGATGATTTTTCTGGGACGGGGATAAAAAATCATCGAGAGGATCGCCTGTTCGAAAAGTTGCCAAAATAGCCGCGCCCCAAAAAGACTGGTTA
Source organism: Collinsella aerofaciens (assembly GCF_028209885.1). GTDB lineage: Bacteria > Actinomycetota > Coriobacteriia > Coriobacteriales > Coriobacteriaceae > Collinsella > Collinsella aerofaciens_BA. Next base: position 9,194 of record NZ_JAQLEM010000016.1, read on the forward strand.
TTGGGCGTTGACAGTTGGCGAGCCGTAGGTAAAATATCGACTTGTCCTGGGGACGTAGCTCAGTTGGGAGAGCGCTGCCGTCGCATGGCAGAGGCCGAGGGTTCGACTCCCTTCGTCTCCACCCTTGGATTTGATAAGCCGCTGACATTGTGTCGGCGGCTTTTTTTAAAAGAAAGGGCTATACCATGGCCGAGCTTGAGTCCCAACCATTGTCCGACGAGGAGCGCGCTGAGTTGGAAGAGCTCCGCGCTGAGAAGGCCCGCCGCGAGGCTCGGGAAGAGGCCCGTCGCGAGCGTGAGGAGCTGGCTGCCCTGCGCGCCGAGCGTGCGAAGGCCGAGGAGGTCGCCTCGAACGCCGCATCCGAGCGCAAGCCCGCGCCCGCACCCAAGCCCGCTGCTGCGAAGCCTGCACCTGCCGCGCCCAAACCTCAGCCTAAAAAGGCCGCTCGTCCCAAGTCCGTCGAGCCCAAGCCGAGCCGTGACGAGATGACCTTTGCCCAGCGCATGGTTGCCTCCAAGGAACCTACGGGCGAGAACGAGATCCCTGGCATGGCGCCGGCTCAAAAAATCATCATTGTCCTTGCCCTCATCGCGTTTGTCATCTTTATGGGCTACACGATCCTGACCAGCATGGGCCTGCTCTAACCGATTTGCATCGGGCGTCATGTCCGCATGCTCTGCTCTCGTCCAACCCTCAAATTCTGCACCACACATCTGAAAGGTCGCCCCATGGCTTTGACCGACATCTCGCATCCCACCGACATTGCAATGCTCACCGATCTGTACGAGCTCACTATGGCCCAGGGCCTGTGGGAGAGCGGCAAGGCCAATGAGCAGGGTTGCTTTACCGCGTTTTACCGCGACCATCCCTTTGGCAGCGCCTATGCCGTCATGTGCGGCACCGCCGAACTGCCCGAGCTGGTCGAGAACCTGCGCTTTACGCCCGAGGATATCGACTACCTCGCATCGCTTGAGGCCCCGGCCGGCGGCGCGATGTTTAAGTCCGCATTCCTCGACTATCTGCGCGATTTTCGTGCGCATGTAAACATCGACGCCGTGCCCGAGGGCGAGCTCGTCTTTCCGCGCGAGCCCATGGCGCGCGTCACCGGCCCCGCGCTGGAGTGCCAGCTGCTCGAGACGGCGCTGCTCAACATCGTCGGGTTCCAGACGCTTGTCGCCACCAAGACGGCGCGCGTGGTGCTCGCCGCTGACGGTCGCCCCGTGGCGGAGTTTGGCCTGCGCCGTGCCCAGGGCCCCGATGGCGGCCTAGCTGTTGCGCGCGCGAGCTACGTTGCCGGCTGCTCCTCTACGTCCAATGTGCTCGCCGGCCGCCGCTACGGTATTCCCGTCTTTGGCACGCATGCGCACAGCTGGGTGATGAGTTTCGATTCCGAGCTCGAGGCCTTCCGCGCCTTTGCCAAGTCGAGCCCCAAGAACTGCACGCTGCTCATCGACACCTATGACGTGCGCGAGGGCTGCGAGCATGCCATTACGGTTGCCAAGGAGATGGAGGCGGTGGGCGAGCGCCTGTCGGCTATTCGCATCGACTCCGGCGACCTTGCCAAGCTCTCCAAGTATGTTCGCGGCCGTTTTGATGCCGAGGGCCTGCCCTATGTGGGTATCTCGGTGTCCAACGACCTGGACGAGTACACGATTCAGTCGCTGCTCGACCAGGGCGCGCCCATCGATAGCTTTGGCGTGGGTACCAAGCTCGCGACCTGCTACGACCAGCCGGCGTTGGGCGGCGTGTACAAGCTTTCCGCCCGCCGTGCGAGCGAGGCCGACCCGTGGACGCCGGTGGTCAAGCTCTCCGAGCAGCCCTATAAGCGCACGATCCCGGGCGTACAGCGCGTGCGCCGTTATTACGACGGCTTTGGCGGCCCGGTCTGCGACATGATCTACGACGAGGACCATCTGGCGGGGGAGGGCGCCGCGCGCGGCAATACCCTCGTGGCCGTGAATGATGCCGCCCTGGTGACCGACGTGTCCGAACTTGAGTATCGTGAGCTGTTGGTGCCGATCGTGCGCGACGGCAGTGCGGTGGCTCCGCGTGAGAGCATCCAGGACGCGCGCGAGCGCTGTGTTTGGGCGCTCGATCATCTGGATGCGGCTTTCAAGCGCTTCCTGTATCCGCAGACCTACGTGGTGGGTATGGAACAGGGCCTGGCCCAGGTGCGCGACGAGCTCGTGCGCAAGAATATGGCCGCGGCCTCGGCTTTCCCCTGGGCAAAATGATTCCTTGGGCGGTAGGGGCGAGTCACGCTCCCTTGGCCGCCAGCTCGGCCGTTCGCTGAACAGTTGATTGGTTTGACGTATGACGACTTCTTATAAAACGATGGTGGTAAAGATCGGTTCGTCCACGGTGGTGGGCGCCGATGGCAAGGTCAACCGCGCCTTTATCGGCGGACTTGCCGATCAAGCCGCAGCGCTGCGCAAGCTCGGCTGGCGTCTGGTCGTGGTGAGCTCGGGCGCTATTGCCTGTGGCTATCCCGTGTTGGGCTTCGACCGCAAGCCGGTCGGCGACCTTCCGAGCCTGCAGGCCTGCGCCTCGGCTGGTCAGTGCATCATCTCGTCGGCCTACGACGAGGAGTTCCATGCGCGCGACCTGCTCACCTCGCTCGTGCTGCTCACGCGTCACGACACGGCGCGTCGCACGTCCTACCTGCACGCGCGCGACGCCCTGCTGCGTCTGGTGGAGCTGGGCGTGGTGCCGGTCGTCAACGAGAACGACACCGTTACCGTCGACGAGATCAAGTTTGGCGACAACGACACACTGGCGGCGCTCGTGAGCTGCCTGGTATCTGCCGATCTGTGCGTGACGCTCTCGGACATCGATGGTCTCTATACTGCCAATCCGCATGAGGACCCCACGGCCGAGTTTGTTCCTGTCGTGCATAAGATCGATGCCAAGATTATTGCCTCGGCGGGCAATTCTTCCACATCGGTGGGCACGGGCGGCATGATTACCAAGATCCGCGCGAGTCGCATCCTGATGACGGCGGGCATTCAGAGCGTGATTTGCTCGGGCGAGGAGCCCGATGCGCTCGTGCGCCTCGCCCGCGGCGAGAGCGTGGGCACGCTGTTCGATCCGCCGGCGGAGCGTCTGGACATCGCGCCCCGCAAGCTGTGGATCGCGCTGGGCGACAAGGCACATGGGTCGGTGACGGTTGATGATGGTGCTGCGAAGGCGCTGGTTAGCCGTGGCTCTTCTTTGCTTGCGGTGGGTATTCGCGAGGTCGATGGCCAGTTTGCCGAGGGCGATGTGCTCGATGTGTGCGATCCGAGCGGTATGGTCGTCGCCCGCGGTATCGCCGAGGCCGATTCGGACGTGCTGGAACTTGCTGCCGGTCGCCGCCAGGACCAGATCGCCAGCAACCGCCTGCTCGCTAACCTGGCCGAGAAGCCGGCGATACACAGGGATAATTTAATCGTCTTCGCATAACCAATTGACGCTGCAAACGCCCCTAAGCGGCAATCTGACGTTCAATCGTCGGGCATGACCAAAAGGTCAATGCCCTCCTCTTTCACGTCACCTTGCTCGCTTAGGGGCGTTTTCGCTTTCCGTTCTCTACCTGCGGCATTGTCGTTGCCGGCACTTGTTCGGCACTTGGGGACGTTCTTTTTGTGCCGGCAGGTGGGGACACTCCTTTGCTAGAAGATCTGGCGCAGGTCTCCGCGGTTGAGTGCTTCGTCGAAGAGGTGCTTGAACACCACGCCGCCGTGCAGGCCGTCGTGCTCGAACTCGTTGGTCACCCAGGCATGCGAGTTGCCCACGCGGCTGAGCGTATCGAGCTGCAGGCCCGAATCCACGTACATGTCGTCGAAATACACCGCGGCCTGGAGCGGAACTTCGTTGCAGGCCAGGCGCTGCGGGTCGTAGATCTTGTCCCAGCTGGTGTCTTCCATCAGCAGGTCCATGGCGGGCTTAAACGGCTTAAGCTCGGGCATCTGCTCAAACATCCACGGGAACATGGCCTCGCCGGTAAACATGAGCGGGCGTGCGAGCGTGTCGAACTCGGCGCGGTGCGCCTTCTCTTCAGCCGCGGCCCAGCCAATGGGCATAGTGTCGCCGTCGGCGTATATGAACTCCTGCAGCGTCCAGTACAGCGGATTCGTGCGCGTGTTGGTGCGCTCGAAGGCGCGCATCAAAAAGCTGTCGGATACCGAGGAGCCGCAGGTCAGCGTGCCGTCGCCGTCAACAAAAGCGTGATCGATAATCCAATGCATGCGCTCAAAGCTCGGCTTCATGCCAAAGTCGCTGCCCATGAGCTGTAGACGCTCGACCGTCATCGGCGAGCCGTCGGGCAGCACGGGCTTCTGGGCCTCGAGCGTATCGGCCAGGGCCGCCACGCGTTCGACGTCGGCGGGGTAGCGGTCGTAATACTGCTGAGTTTTAGCTGCCATGCGCGGGAAGGTGTGCGCGTAGACCTCGCTGGCGCTCGCTGGCACGTGTGGAATGCCGCCGCAGGTAAAGCTTGCCGCCACGCCTTCGGGGAAGAGCGACAGATAGCTCAACGTCAAAAAGCCGCCGTAGCTCTGGCCGAGCGTGACCCAGGGCTTGCCGCCAAAGCCCACCAGACGCAGGTACTCAAAATCGCGCACGATGGAGCTGGCGAGGTGGCGCTTGAGGAAGTCGGCCTGCGAGCGTGCTGTATCGGCGCCGGCGGCCGTTGCGCGATCACCCAGTGCCTTGATCGTGCGTCCGTCCACGCAGCTACTGCGTCCGGTGCCGCGCTGGTCGGGAAGGACCACACGGAAGTGCTTGACGGCCTCCTCGATCCAGCCGTCGCTTGTAGGCGACAGCGGACGCGGGCTCTCGCCGCCGGGGCCGCCCTGCAAAAACAGGAGCAGCGGCAGATCGTCGTTGATGCGGTCGGGCGCGCAAACCACGCGGTAGAAGAGCTTGATGCTCTCGGGCGCGCCGGCGATTGGTGCCGGCATAGCGCCGCGGCGCATGGTGCTGCCGACGGCCAGGAGCATCGGCTCCAGGCCGCGCCAGTCAAGGGGGACGTCGATGCTGTGGTCCTCGACGTAAAGGCCGGGGACGTGGTACGAAGTGATGAGGGCCATGTGAGTCTTCCGTTCGTTGCGGTGTTTCGGGTTGACCAATTCTACCGCCGCGGGCGAGGCCATGCGCAAATCGGCTACCATGGTTGCAAACTTCTAGGAGAAAGGGCCGCCCATGTCGGTCGATATAGCCACGTATGTCCACGATCTTGCCGTTGCCGCCAAGGCAGCGTCGGCCTCGCTTGCCACGGCGAGCGATGAGCAGCGCCAGGAGGCCGTGCGCGCCATGGCCGCAGCACTGCGCAACGGTGTCGACTCCATCGTCGCCGCCAACGAGCTCGATATGTCCGCCGCGCGCGATGCGGGCACTTCGGCGGGGCTCCTCGACCGTCTGCTGCTGACGCCTGAGCGCGTCGAGGGCATGGCCGCCGGTTTGGAGAAGCTCGCCGAGCTGCCCGATCCCGTCGGCCGCGTGCTCGACCACCGCGTGCTTGCGAGCGGTGTGGACCTGACCCGCGTGAGCGTGCCGTTGGGCCTGGTCGCCATGGTCTACGAGGCGCGCCCCAACGTGACGGCCGACGCCGCAGGCATCTGCATCCGTACCGGCAACGCCTGCATTCTACGCGGCGGCTCGCTGGCCTATCACTCGTGTGCCATGATCGCCGAGCTGCTGGCCGATGCGCTCGAGGCCAAGGGCTTCCCGCGCGAGGCCGTGTCGATGATCGAGTCCACCGACCGCGAGGCCACCGGCGAGCTCATGAAGCTCCGCGGTATTGTCGACGTACTCATTCCGCGCGGAGGTGCAGGCCTGATCCAGCGCTGCGTGCGCGAGTCGCTTGTGCCGGTGATCGAGACGGGCACGGGCAACTGCCACATCTACGTGCATGAATCCGCCTACTTTGATAAGGCGCTCAACATTATCGTTAATGCCAAGACCCAGCGCGTAGGCGTGTGCAATGCCGCCGAGTCGCTGCTGGTCGACCATGCTGTGGCCGATGCGTTTTTGCCTGCGGTCGTTGCCGTGCTGCACGATCACGGCGTGCTCATTCACGGCGACGAGGCCACGTGCGCCGCGTGCGCCGACGCCGGCTTTGTGGAGGGCGATGACTACGTCGCCGCGACTGAGGAGGACTGGGGTCGCGAGTACCTGGCGCTCGAGATGAGCGTGAAGGTCGTGGCAAACGAGGACCAGGCCATCGCACACATCAATCGCTACGGCACGATGCACTCCGAGGCCATCGTTGCCGAGGACACGGACGCTTGCGAGCGCTTCCTCGATGCGGTCGATGCCTCGGCCGTGTACGCCAACGCCAGCACGCGCTTCACTGACGGCGGCGAGTTTGGCCTGGGCGCCGAGATCGGCATCTCGACCCAAAAGCTCCACGCCCGTGGCCCCTTTGCCGCCGAGGCCCTCACTACCTACAAATACAAGCTCCGAGGCACCGGCCAGGTCCGCCCCTAACGACCGCGCAAGAAAAACCGCCACAAAGGTGCCTGTCCCCTTTGTGGCGGTTTAAGGTGGCGTGGGCGGTTAGGCCTGGAAGGTATCGCGGTCGGGGGCGAAGGACTGCATGGCCGCGATGGTGCGGTCAAAGAGCTCGGTGAGCTCCCAGCCCAACATCTCGGCGCCCTGCGAAATCACGTCGCGCGAGCAGCCGGCGGCAAAGCGCTTGTCCTTAAACTTCTTCTTGAGCGACTTGGTCGTAAAGTCCATAACGCTCTTGCTCGGGCGCATGATGACTGCAGCGCCGATCAGGCCGGTGAGCTCATCGCAGGCAAACAGGATTTTTTCCATCTGCAGCTCGGGTTTGGGCAGCGAGGTGTTGAAGTCCGACGTGTGCGTCTGGATGGCGCGAATGAGCTCGGGAGACGCACCTTCGCCCTTAAGAATCTCGGCAGCATAGATGGTGTGGTTCATGGGGTCGTCCTCATGCTCCTCCCAATCCAAGTCGTGCAGCAGGCCGACGATGCCCCAAAACTCCTCGTTCTCGGGGTCGAACTCGCGCGCAAAGTAGCGCATGGTGCCCTCGACCGTCTCGCCATGGGTGATGTGGAACGGGTCTTTGTTGTGCTCGTTAAGCAGTTCAAACGCGCGGTCGCGGGTGATTCCGGCGGAAAGCGGCTCTGCCATAGGAGACTCCTTGTGCTCGTGGGTAACGATAAGAATGAATACTACTAGAACAAGAAAACCACCACAAAGGTGCCTGTCCCCTTTGTGGTGGTTTTTGGCGCGGTTGGGTTAGTTGAGGGCGGCTTGGGCTAGGCGGGCTTCGGCGTCCTCCTCGGTGACGCCCAAGGCCACGGCGAACTCCTCGATGGAGCGGCGCTTGGCTTCCTTGAGTACGCGCATGTAGTAGGAGCTGGGCTTTTTATCAGCTTCCTCGGCCTGGCGAATGCGGTGCATCATGGTCTTTGCCACGCGGACCGTCTCGGGCGCACCCAGCTTGAGCTGCTGCTTAAAGTGCGTCTCCTCAAGTGAGCTGTTGCGCTCGGTGAAGGTGTCGCACTCCAGCTCGTCATAGTGGCTCAGCAGGTGCTCGGCATCTTGCTGAGAGATGGCGGCGTGCAAACGATCGGCCTGCGCCACGGGGTACATGAGGATCGTCTGCGCATGTCCCTGCTTGGTCTCGAGCAGCAGCATGGGCTGCGGCGTGTCGTCCCTAAAACCGACGACGGTGCAGACTCCCTGACCCGGATGAATGACGTGTTGACCGATTGAGAACATGCTACCTCCAACTTATACGAATTTACGTATGTCTAGAATAACACGCTGACGTGCGCAAATTCTCACTTTATGCAGGAAAAACACACAACTCCGATAGGTAAGAGTATTCGATAACAGACGCAGCTCATTCACACCTTTATGCATTTTCAACGCCTGCATAATCTGCAGGCAGACCGGCATCTTTGAGTGACTCCATACAAGCTGTAGTCAATTTTGTGCATATGCAATATCGATTGGCTTTACCCTGCGACAGTGCCCGTCGCTTGTGATAGAGTGCTACAAACTCTGGCTTTTGCCCTACGAGTGACCAAGAGCTCGGGGGCTTTAACACAAGGAGGATCTATGCCCGAGAAGATTGAAGAGCTGGTACGCGCTGCGCTTGCTGCGGCCCAGGAGGCCGGCGACCTTTCCGCATTTGAACTTGACGATTGCGCTATCGAGCGACCGGCTGACACTTCTCATGGCGAGTGGACCTCTACCATGGCCCTGAAGTCCGCCAAGCTGGCCCATTGCGCCCCGCGCAAGATCGCCGAGGCCATCGTTGCCCATATGCCCGAGGACCCCGCGATCGAGAAGGTCGAGATCGCAGGCCCCGGCTTCATCAACTTCTACCTCTCCGTTGCCGTCAAGAATGCCATCTTTGGCGAGGCTCGCGAGAAGGGTATGGACTTCGCTAAGTCCAACGTCGGTGGCGGCCTGAAGACCCAGGTCGAGTTCGTCTCCGCCAACCCCGTCGGCCCCATGCACATCGGCCATGGCCGCTGGGCCGCTCTGGGCGACTCCCTTTGCCGCGTTATGGACCACGCCGGTTACGACATCCAGCGTGAGTTCTACATCAACGACCACGGCTCTCAGATGAACACCTTCGGCAACTCCATCAGCACGCGCTATATGCAGCTTGCCGACATCATCGCCAAGCAGGGCGTGGATATCGATGAGGCTCACAAGCTGCTGATCGCCGACCGCGACGCCTTTGTTGCCGACGAGAACGACGAACACCCCGAGACCCATCCGTATCAGGACAACTTTGCCGAGACTCTGGGCAAGGACTCCTACGGCGGCGACTACATCATCGACGAGGCTGCCGAGTTCTGGCGCACCGACGGCGATAAGTGGGTCAACGCCGATCCGCAGGAGCGCATGGAGAGCTTCCGCGAGCGCGGCTATGTGAAGATGGTCGACAACATGCGCGACCTCTGCCACGCCGTCAATTGCGACTTCGATCGTTGGTACTCCGAGCGTTCGCTGTACGTGAAGGACACCGAGGGCGAGACCGCCGGCACCTCTGCCGTCGACCGCGCTTTTGAGAAGCTCGACAAGATGGGCTACCTCTACACCAAGGACGGCGCTCTGTGGTTCCGTTCCACCGATCTGGGCGACGACAAGGACCGCGTGCTGATCAAGTCCGACGGCGAGTACACCTACTTTGCCTCCGACGTCGCCTATCACTGGGATAAGTTCCAGCGCGTCGACCACGTCATCGACATCTGGGGCGCCGACCACCACGGCTACATCGAGCGCGTCCGCTGCGTCTGCGACGCTCTGGGTTACCCCGGCAAGTTTGAGGTTCTGCTGGGCCAGCTCGTCAACCTGCTGCGCAACGGCAAGCCCGTCCGTATGTCCAAGCGCAAGGGCACCATGGTGACCCTGCAGGAGCTCGTCGACGAGGTCGGCTCCGACGCTGCCCGTTACACGCTCATCTCCAAGAGCTCCAACCAGATGGTCGACTTCGATATCGAGGCCGTCAAGAAGCGCGACAACTCCAACCCGGTGTACTACGTGCAGTACGCTCACGCCCGCGTGTGCTCCATTCTGCGCCGTGCCGCCGACGTTACGCCCGAGCAGGCTGACGAGATGGGCATGAAGGCCGTCGCCGCCAAGGCTATCGGTGAGAACGTCGATTACTCGCTGCTGACCGACCCGACCGAGCTCGCCCTTTCGCGTAAGCTCAACGAGCTCACCGACCTCATCGCCAGCTGCGCTCGCGACCGCGCCCCGTTCCGTCTGACGCACTTTGCCGAGGAACTCGCCGGCGACTTCCACAGCTTCTACGCTGCCTGCCAGGTTCTGCCGAGCGAGGGCCGTCCCGTCGACCCCGAGCTTTCGCGCGCCCGTCTGGCCGCTTGCGATGCCGTTCGCGTGACGCTCGCCCTGGTGCTCACCCTCGTTGGCGTTTCCGCGCCCGAGCAGATGTAATCATCGAGTCATTTGACCGTACAGACTTGGTTTAACTAAGCCTTGAAAGCCCGATCTCCCACGGAGGTCGGGCTTTTTTGCAAACGCCGACGTATTGACGAATTTGGAACTGCTGGAAATACGAAACTATGTCGATTTACTACGATGAATTGAGGTATTCCAACCACGCCGGCTTTTCGCTAAAAAGTGCAAGGCATCTACCTGCGGTTTTAGTTCAACAAGTTTCGGAGTGGTCGCGGTTGAGCGATTCATCGTAGTAAACCGCCATAGTTTTGGCGGAGGCAGTCAGATTTGTGGGTGTTAAACCAAAGAGTGTCCCTTTTGACTAGTCGTTTAAGAACGTCCCCAATGACTAAGTTGCAGGTGGCGGCGGTTGTGTTACACTAACGCTGCGTATATGACGCAAATATCTCGATACAGATCAATGATGTCCGTCGGTATTTGACGGAGCTAGACCGTTTAGCCGCCCTGAAGGTTTATGCAGGGAGCATGTGATCACAGGGCTTGAAAAGAAAGTTGAGCAAACACTGTGTCTGATCAACAGCAAGAAAACGAAATAACGACGACGCAGACCGCTCCCGCTGCACCGGTTGCGTCGGACCAGGTCGCGGCGCCCGCGCAAGCCTCGGCTCCTGAGACGCCTAAGGCTGCTTCGACGCCTACGCCTGCAGCGGCTGAGAAGGCCGTGCCTGCAACTGGTGAGGAGGCTGCTCCGGCAAAGCCCAAGCGTACGCGCCGCACGACCAAGCCTGCTGCTGACGGCGAGGAGGTCACCAAGCCCAAGCGCCGTACCACGCGCACGACGCGCGCCAAGCGCACCGTTGCAGCTGACTCCTCGGCGCCGATTTCCGATGAGGTCGCGCAGGCACGTGCGTTGGCGCAGATTAGCGAGGCTCAGGTGGTGCGCGCCCGCCGTCGTGCTGCCGAGCGCGAGGCCGCGGCTCTGACCGAGTTTGCAGCCCCGTCTGTGCCCGAGACCCCTGCCGCCGACCAACCGACCGAGAAGCCGGCACCGCGCACACGCCGTCGCACGGCTGCTAAGGCCGAGCAGGTTGCTGAACAGGTAACCCCCGAGCTCACTGAGGCTTCGGTCCGTTCCGCGGCAGGGGAGGGCGCATCGCCAACTGAGCCCGCTGCGCCTGTCGAGGCCAGCGAAGTTCCCGTTGTCGATCCGGCTTTGCGCCCGCACCGTCGCGGTCGCAAGCCCAAGGCCTTCGTCGAGGCAGAGAAGGCCGCAGCCGCAGCCGCAGCTGCTCGGGATGCTGCGGCGACCGCCGAGTCTGCAACCGCTGCCGATGCACCCGTTCAGGATGCTGCGACTTCCGAGGCCGCTCCCGCCGATGTCGAGCCCGCCGACGTCCGTCCAGGTCGCAGCCGTCGCACTGCTGTTAAACGCACGTCCAAGGCTAAGGCCGCCAAGAAGGGTACGTCCGAGGATTCCGACGAGACGACCGCCGATGCATCGACTGATGCCGCCGAGCCCCAGGACGTCGAACAGCCTGCGTCCGAGAAGCCCAAGCGCGGTCGTAAGAAGTCCGCTAAGGCCAAGGCGTCCGAGCAGCAGGCTGATGTCGAAGCGCAGGTCGATTCCGGCGCCGAGGCCAATGACGCCGCTAAGGCCAATGCCGACGCCGCCGCAACCGATGACGCCGCGCCCGCTGAGGCCGATGACAACGCTCGCCCCAACCGTCGCCAGCACAAGCGCAACGACGAGCGCAACGAGCGCAAGGACGACCGCAACAACGACCGTCGCAACCGCCAGCGCGATCGCAAGCAGCGCAACAAGGAGCGTAATGCCGCCCCCACCGAACCCACGCTTTCGCGCGAGGAACTCGCTGCCATGAAGGTCGCCGAGCTGCGCGAGAAGGCCAAGGAGTTCGAGATCGAGACGACCGGCAAGAAGAAAGCCGAGCTTGTCGAGGAGATCTACACCACTGCCGCAAAGGCCGAGGGCTTCCGTGATATCAAGGGTATCCTGCAGATTCGCCCGGACAGTTCCGGCATCATCCACGCCCACGGTTACATGAAGTCCAACGACGACGCCTTCGTGCCCGCCTACCTCATCCGCTCCGCGCGCCTGCGCACGGGCGACGTTATCGAGGGCTCGCTGCGTCCTTCGCGCGGCGGCGACAAGCGCGCCGGCCTCGCCAAAATCACGACCGTCAACGGTCTGGACCCCGAGCAGATTCGCAACCGTCCCAAGTTCGGCGACCTCACCCCGGTCTATCCCAATGAGCCGCTGCGCATGGAGCACGGCAAGGACTCCATTACCGGTCGCGCCATCGACATCGTGTCGCCGATCGGCAAGGGTCAGCGTGGCCTGATCGTGTCCCCGCCCAAGGCCGGCAAGACCACGATCCTCAAGAAGATCTGCCAGTCTATCTCGATTAACAACCCCGAGGTGCACCTCATCTGCCTGCTCGTCGACGAGCGCCCCGAAGAGGTCACCGATATGCAGCGTTCCATCAAGGGCGATGTTGTGGCGTCGACCTTCGATATGCCCGCCGATAACCACACTCGCGTGGCAGAGCTTGTCATCGAGCGCGCCAAGCGCATCGTGGAGCTGGGCGGCGATGTTGTGGTGGTGCTCGACTCCATCACGCGTCTTGCCCGCGCCTACAACTTGGCGGCGCCCGCCTCAGGCCGCATCCTTTCGGGCGGCGTCGATTCGGCGGCACTGTATCCTCCCAAGCGCTTCCTGGGTGCAGCCCGTAATATCGAGAACGGTGGCTCGCTCACCATCCTGGCCTCTGCCCTCATCGACACCGGTTCCAAGATGGACGAGGTCATCTTTGAGGAGTTCAAGGGCACCGGCAACATGGAGCTTAAGCTCGATCGCGAACTGGCCGACCGCCGCATCTTCCCGGCTATCGACCCCGTTGCCTCCGGTACGCGTAACGAGGACCTGTTGGTCGACGAGCAGATGCGTCCGTTTGTCTTTGGTCTGCGTCGCATTCTTGCCGGCATGAACAACACCGAGCGCGCAGCCGCGTCGTTCATTAAGGGTCTTAAAGGCACCAACACCAACCAGGAGTTCCTGGTGCGTTCGGCCAAAAAGCACAGCGACTACGAGCAGACGTTCTAGGCTGTCATCCACGCGCAGCGATAGCCATCAATGCGATAAAGGGTCGGGGCTTGCGCCTCGGCCCTTTTCCATATCGCCGCTCCGCGCTTATTTTTAACCATAAGACCGACGAGCAGCAGGTTTCCCGTTTCAATCCGACATCGTCGCTTGCAATCGACGGGGCGGTTTCGCATAATAGCTTTTAAGCTTCGCGACGGAAAACGCAGATGAAACGAACCATATACCGTTGCTTTGGGGCATAGCCCCGCTTCATCTTCTCTCGCGCAGCCAACTGAATGATGCGATTTGGGTGCTGGAAGATGGGGAGAGCTCATGGCTTCTTCTGATGCAACACAACGAGCAGTCCTTGCCGGACTTTCGTGCGGGATCGGCCTTGCCGCTCCCGTGGTTATGTATGCCGCGACGCTGCCGTTTTCGTCGGTGAACGAGACGGTCGTGGCGGGTGCGGTTCCCTTCGCCGTGGGCGCGGTGGCGGGCGTGGGTATCTATGCCGCCTCGCTGGGTATCTCCGAGTACCGTGCGCAGCGTGAAGAGCGTCTGTTCCAGCCCGACGCCATGGGCGGTGCCGCCAATCTCAATCAGCATCAAAGCGAATTCAAGACCGCCTCGATTCCAGCTCAGCAGCAGGATGCTACTCCTTACGTTGCTGTTTCTGCTTCTCAGGCTCAGTCGGAGCAGTCTACCTCGGCATTCCTTTCCGGCCTGACTGGTGCGTTCCAGCGCCGTCATGCCGATGATGGTGTCCCTACCATCGCTCGAGCCGCAGATGCTATGGACGAGGACGAGGCTTGGTCCATGATCGACAGTATGCTCGACGACGATTCGCCGGTGAGCTGCGACCCTGCACACTCGCGCGACGTCTATCAAGTCGCCATCGACGAGCTCACCAACGGCGGGCAGACCGGCTCCTTCAATCGCGACGACATCGCCGCCGCGGCGCGTGCCGTGTCGGGCTCCCAGGCCGCCCCTGCGGGCAGCACGGCGGCTTTCGTGGCACTCGTTGCCAACGCGGCAGCCAATAACGCCTACAACGCTACCTCGGCGGACGCGAACGCTTCTGCCGACAATTCGTACATTGATGAAGCCATGGCCGCGGACGAGGAGGCCGTTGCCGCCCGCCGTGCCGCCGAAAGCTCGCTGTGGGGCGCTCCTGCCCAGCAACAGGCGGCTGAGGCTGCGCCGTACAATGCAAACCTCGCCAGCATGCCTATCATCTCCGGTGCCGCGGACATCGATCTCGATGACCTCGATGAGCCTGCAGCCATCACCGCATCGATTGATGCCCAAGATCGCATCGACACCGGCGACCTTCCGGACGCCTCGCTCGAGGTTGATGTCCCCATGGCCGATTACACGGGCCACGAGGACATGTGGGCCGCCGCCACCGCGATTCTGGATGAGATTGACGAGCCCGCTCCTGTTGTAGCGCCCGCTCCCGTCGCTGCCCCTCAGCCTGCTGCCCCCGCCTATGTCGGCCGTCACAGCGCTGTGTTCCCCGAGGATACCGCCCGCATCTCGCGCGAGAGCATCGAGCGGGCCGAGGCTATTGCCGCCGGCATTATGGAAAATCGTCGTCACGAGCGCGTCAATCAGATCCTCGAGGAAGAGATCGAGCGCCTACAGTCCTCTACCGCCAAGCGTACGGGCCGTGCTTATCTGAGCGTTATCGAGGGCGGTACCGCCAGCTTCGCGCCGCTCCGCGCGGAGGCATAACTTCTGCATGGTTAAGATCAATCGAAAATGGGCGGTTGTAACCTGCCTGATGGCGCTCTTGATCTGGGGCAATTCGCTGGTTCCCGGCTCGGGGTCGGGCTCGCTGAGCCAAACGGTCATGGAAGCTATCCGCGGTTTCCTGCACGGCGTGGGACTTCCATATGAATGGGTGACTAACTTTGTTGTTCGCAAGTGTGCGCATTTTACCGAGTATATGGTGCTCGGCATCCTGGCAACGCACGCTTTTGATTTTGAGGGCCGGCGCACCTTTGACGTGCTGCTGCCCACGGCGGTGTTCCTGCTGCTGATTCCCTCGATCGACGAGACGATTCAGCTCTTTGTGCCGGGACGCGCCGGCATGATCACCGATGTGATGATCGACTGCTGTGGAGCGGCAACGGGCGTTGTGCTCCGATATCTCTTACAGTCGCTGATGTACGCCAAAAAGGCCGCCTAGGACGTATTGTTTGGTCCTAGGCGGCCTTTTTTATTTGAGGGCTTATATGGGGCGTGGTGGCGTCGTTCCGTAGGTTGGATTTGCCGAGCGCGCCACGCCCTGTGGGTGCGTCTGCTACTGAAGCGCCTGTGCGCCCAGGGCCAGGCAGCCCATGATGCCCTGCTTGCCCTCGAGGCTGTTGTTGACAATGTAGGTGTCGATATCGTTGACCTCGGGCGTGACGATGTAGCTGTTGAGCATCTCGGCGCACTTTTTGCGGGCGAGCGGCACGATAGGGGTGTGATCGGCAACGCCACCGCCGATGATGATCTTCTGCGGGGCATAGCACAGCGTGTAGGTCATGAGTGCCTGTGCCAGATAGCCGGCGAGCAAGTCCATGGCCTCCGGGTCATCGGCCATGTCTCCGGCACTCTTGCCATTCCAGCGCTTTTTAACGCCGGGGCCTGCGATGAGGCCCTCGAGGCAGTTGTCGTGGAAGGGGCAGGCGCTATGCTCGCCGATGGTGTCGCGCGGGTCGCGCGTGACCAGGATGTGGCCAGCCTCGGGATGCATCATGCCGTGCACGAGCTTACCGCCCGAGAGCACGCCGGCGCCCACGCCGGTACCGATGGTCAGGTAGACCACATCGGTAAGGCCCTTGGCACAACCAAACGTGACCTCGCCCAGGCAGGCGACGTTGACGTCGGTATCGTAGCCGCAGGGGATATTGAGCTCGTTTTGGATAGTGCCCAGCAGGTCAAAGTAGCGCCATGCCGTTTTTGGCGTCTCCAGGATCTTGCCGTATTGGGGCGAGGCAGGGTTGACTGCGGTGGGGCCAAAGGCGCCGATGCCCAGCGCGGCGATGCCCTTGTCGGCAAACCATGCGTTAACGGCCTCAACGGTCTCCTGCGGGGTCGTGGTCGCGATCTGCTCACGCTCCAGGACCGTGCCGTCTGCATAGCCCGTGGCGCAGACCATCTTGGTGCCGCCGGCCTCGAGCGCTCCGATAAGCTGCTGCTCTACCATAGTATTCCTCTCTGGGACGAGTTGCTCCATGACTAAAGTATAGAGCTCTAAACCATTTAAGAAAGCGCTATAAAAAGAAGTCTCGTAACGCGGCGAGCGGTGCGAGACTTCTTTGGTTACTTAAGCTGCCCGGCCGTCCTTACCCGCGCGGCTTGATCTTATCACGTAGCGACTTGAGGTTCTCCAGCGCAGCGTTAAGCGTCTCGTCACGCTTGGCAAAGTGGAAACGAATCAGATGGTTGACGGGCTCGCGGAAGAAACTCGAGCCGGGCACTGCGCCCACGCCCACCTTAGACGCGAGGTCCTCGCAGAATTCGAGGTCGCTGTCATAGCCAAACTCAGAGATGTCCATCATGACGTAGTAGGCGCCCTGCGGCACGTTATGCTCAAGACCGATGCTGTCGAGTCCCTGGCAGAACAAGTCGCGTTTGGCGGTGTAGAGGTCAAGGACCTCATCGTAATAGCTGTCGTCGAAGTTGAGGGCAGTGACGACGGCTTCCTGCAGGGGAGCGGCGGCACCCACGGTGAGGAAGTCGTGGACCTTCTTGATGCGCTCGGTGATCTGGGCCGGGGCAATGGTGTAGCCAAGACGCCAGCCGGTGATGGAGTAGGTCTTGGACAGCGAGCTGCAGCTGATGGTTCGCTCGAACATGCCGGGCAGCGTGGCCATATAGACGTGCTCATGAGGTGCGTAGACGATGTGCTCGTATACCTCGTCGGTGATGCAGTAGGCGTCGTACTTTTTGCAGAGGTCGGCGATAAAGGTGAGCTCATCGCGTGTAAAGACCTTGCCGCAGGGGTTGGAAGGGTTGCACAGGACGATGGCCTTGGGGTCGTTGTCGCGGAAGGCCGCCTCGAGTGTCTCGCGGTCAAAGTCGAATGTGGGCGGGTTGAGCGGCACGTAGATGGGCTCGGCACCCGAAAGGATCGTGTCGGCGCCGTAGTTCTCGTAGAACGGCGAGAAGATGACGACCTTGTCGCCGGGGTTGGTGACCGTCATCATGGCGGCCATCATGGCCTCGGTGGAGCCGCAGGTGACTACGATATTCTCGTTGGGGTTCACCGGCATGCCCATAAAGTGCTCCTGTTTGGCGGCGAGCGCCTCGCGCATGGCCTGGGAGCCCCAGGTGATGGAGTACTGGTGATAGAGCGGCCTGGGATCGGCGGCGATGGTGCTCAGGCTGTTGAGCAGCTGCGCCGGGGGATCGAAGTCAGGGAAGCCCTGCGAGAGATTGACAGCGCCGTACTTATTGGAGATGCGTGTCATGCGGCGGATGACCGAATCGGTAAATCTTGCCGTGCGGTTGGAGAGTTCTTTCATGACGGTCCTTTCGAGCATTTGCAGTGGGGCAAGTTTACTCCTATGGAACTGGTAGGATTTGCCCGAAATGGATCCAAAAAACTCTTTTCAAAATTCTTGAAAATTGGGGCTTGCATCGCGTGGCGTTCCTTGCAATAATAGTCGAGCGCGAAGCGCACAGGACACGGTGGGTGTAGCTCAGTTGGCTAGAGCGACGGGTTGTGGTCCCGTAGGTCGAGGGTTCGAGTCCCTTTACCCACCCCAGTTCTTGCTTTGTGTTGATATCGGGTCGTTAGCTCAGTTGGTAGAGCAGGGGACTCTTAATCCCAAGGTCCAGGGTTCGAACCCCTGACGGCCCACCACACGATATCTCCTCTAAAGTCCGCCATAACGGACTTTAGCTTTGGGTCGTTAGCTCAGTTGGTAGAGCAGGGGACTCTTAATCCCAAGGTCCAGGGTTCGACCCCCTGACGGCCCACCCAAAGCATGTTAAAGCGGCTGGCTTAGACTGGTCGCTTTTTTTGTTAACCTCACATGGGGTCGAACCCGTCGGGGTGCGGAGCTGAGAAATCTGCACCGTGATTCCCTTAGGGAAAACACTGCTAAAGCCCCGTAGGCGTGTTCTCCTTAGAGGAATCATGCTCACAGGGCTCGATGCATGTTGAAAAGTTGTGATCAAACTCAAAGTGAGAATCGATTTAGTCTGCTCGATAGTGCGAACCTAAGCTTTCAGTCCGCTTGCGCATGGCTTTGACCATTTCTTGTGCTAGTTGAATCTGCGATTGCAGGCGGGCGAGGGCTGCGACTTCGCTGTCCTGGGCTTTCTGTGTGCTCAAGGTCGTTGCCTCTGCCTTCAAGCCCTCAAGCTCGTGTAGTGCCTCGGATAGGCCCGTCTCGGTGCGGTTGATCATGCAATAGGTGCTCATCGTGTGCTTAAGGCTGTGTGTCAGGCGTTCGGCATCTGTTGTGGCAATGCCATGCTGGGGGAGGGTGATATCCGCCTTCAGGGCCGCCTCAGGCTCTTTCTGCGCTGCAAGGGCTGCCGATGCGCCCGCGATACGTCCGAATACGATGCCGTTGGCGCTTGACAAGCCACCAATGCGGTCGGCGCCGTGCATGCCGCCTGTCGCCTCGCCGCAAGCGTAGAGGCCCTCAACGCCCGTGTGCGCGGTCTTATCGATCTTGATGCCGCCGTTAGCGGCGTGGGCATACATCGCAACGCGCATCTCGTCGGTCGGCGCGATGCCGTGCTCGTCTTGCAGCCAGGTGGCAAAGGTCTGCACAAACTCTGGGACATCCTCGCGGGGGAAGTCGTAGTGGAGTGCCAGGCCTTCGACACCTGCCTGATCGATGACGAGATCGATAGCGCGGGAGGCCAAGCGTGACGTGAAGGGACCATATCCAGAGCGCTGCTCGAGCAGGTCGTCCAGCTTGTCGTCGGCAATATCTACCGGCTGGTCTACGTGCACGTAGCGCCAGGTTTTCTCATTGAAGACCAAGTTACGCCTGGGCTCGATGAAGCCGGGCATCATCTGCATGAACTCTATATTAGTAAGTGTTGCGCCGTGCGCCAGCGCGATGGCCTGCGAGGAACTGAGCACATCAGCCGACGTAAGGCTGCGCTCGAACAGGCCGCCTGTGCCACCGGCTGCGATGACCGTGGCCTTGGCAGCAAAGGGCACGATTCGATTTTCGGTAAGGTCGTAGAGTACGGTTCCGGTTATTCTGCCGTTCGTGTCCTCAACAAGGTCGATAAGCTCATGGCGGGGGAGCAGGCGAATGCCGAGCGACTCGATCCAGGTCGTCAGAGCGTCCTCAAGGGGCTTGCGGGTGAGGCCGCGCCACATGCGCGTCTTGTGGTCAAAGCAGGGGATAAATTGCTTTTGTTGAGCACTCTTGGCGCTTTGCGGACGCTGGAGCTCAACGCCCAGGTCTTGCTCGAGCCAGTCAATCGCTTGGGGAATGCCGTGGACGAACGCTTGGACGAGTTCGGGGTCGGCAACGCCGCCGCCGACGGCCAGGATGGTGTCGATGAGGTCCTGCTCGTCGTCTTCGTTAACGGGTCCGATAAGCCCTAGGCCCCAGGTTCCGGGGAAGAAGCTCGATCCACTCATAGTCTTGCCGGCGCTTGCCACAGTGACGGTTGCACCCGTGCGTGCCGCTTCGATGGCGGCGCAAAGGCCCGCAATGCCAGATCCAATTACCAGTACATCAGTCGATTCCATCGGATTCCTTTCTCGTCCGGCGCATTGTCGCACGGGTGATCGGCAATGGGGCCGCAAAGACTCGGCAAATCGGTAAAGGGCAAATATGGCAGGTGGGCGTCATGGACGCTCTGACGCTCCATCTCATCACATCTTGTATTTCGCCCCAACTGATATATCGGCATTAGCTACCCTGCGACAGCGCAAACAAAAAGAGCCGCTACCTGGGTGGGTAGCGGCTCCAAAGCTCAACTATATGAGCATCGCGCGGGCGCGATTAGGCCTTGAGGGCCTCCTCGACGGCGACAGCGCAGGCGACGGTGGCACCGACCATGGGGTTGTTGCCCATGCCGATGAGACCCATCATGTCGACGTGCGCAGGCACGGAGGAAGAACCGGCGAACTGAGCGTCGGAGTGCATACGGCCCATGGTGTCGGTCATGCCGTAAGAGGCAGGGCCGGCGCCCATGTTGTCCGGGTGCAGGGTACGGCCAGTGCCGCCACCAGAAGCGACGGAGAAGTACTTCTTACCAGCCTCGAGGCGCTCCTTCTTGTAGGTGCCAGCGACGGGGTGCTGGAAGCGCGTGGGGTTGGTGGAGTTACCGGTGATCGAGATGTCGACGTTCTCGTGCCACATGATGGCAACGCCCTCGCGGACGTCGTCGGAGCCGTAGCAGTTAACGGCAGCGCGGGGACCATCGGAGTAGGGGATGGTCTCGACGACCTTGAGCTCGCCCGTGTAGTAGTCGAACTGGGTCTTCACGTAGGTGAAGCCGTTGATGCGGGCGATGATCTGAGCGGCGTCCTTGCCCAGACCGTTGAGGATAACGCGCAGCGGCTTCTTGCGAGCCTTGTTGGCGTTCAGAGCCAGGCCGATAGCGCCCTCAGCGGCAGCGAAGGACTCGTGGCCGGCCAGGAAGGCGAAGCACTCGGTGTCGTCGGAGAGCAGCATAGCGCCCAGGTTGCCGTGGCCCAGACCAACCTTGCGGTCCTCGGCGACGGAGCCGGGAACGGTGAAGGCCTGGATGCCCTCGCCGATGATGGCGGCAGCCTCAGAAGCGGACTTGGCGCCACGCTTGACAGCGAGAGCGCAACCGAGGGTGTAGGCCCACTCGGCGTTCTGGAAGGCGATGGACTGGGTGTTGTTGACGATCTCACGCGGGTTGAAGCCCTTGTCGGTGCAGATCTGCAGAGCTTCCTCGAGGGAGGCGATGCCGTTGTCGGCGAGGCACTTGTTGATCTTGTCAGCGCGGCGCTCGTAACCTTCGAACGTAACAGTCATAGTTATTTCCCTCCCTTTCTACTCGTGAACCGGGAACACGCTGGCGACGGAGTGAGTCTCCTCGTCGGTGCGCGGGTCGATGTACTTGGCAGCGTTCTCCCACTGACCATAGTGGCCCATAGCGCCAGCGATGGCCTCCTCGGGGGTCTTGCCGGCCTTGACGGCGTCGGTGAACTTGCCGAGGTTCAGGAACTCGAACGCGATGATCTCGTTCTTGTCGTTGAGAGCCATGCGGGTGACGTAGCCCTGAGCGAGCTCGAGGTAACGAGCGCCCTTGGCCTTGGTGCCGAACATGGTGCCGACCTGGGAGCGAAGGCCCTTGCCGAGGTCGTCGAGGGAGGCGCCCACGGGCAGGCCGCCCTCGGAGAACGCGGTCTGGCTGCGGCCGTAAACGATCTGCAGGAAGATCTCGCGCATAGCAACGTTGATGGCGTCGCAGACGAGGTCGGTGTTGAGGGCCTCGAGGATGGTCTTACCGGGAAGGATCTCGGAAGCCATGGCGGCAGAGTGGGTCATGCCCGAGCAGCCGATGGTCTCAACGAGGGCCTCCTCGATGATGCCGTCCTTGACGTTCAGCGTGAGCTTGCAGGCGCCCTGCTGAGGTGCGCACCAACCCACACCGTGCGTAAGACCGGAGATGTCGGAAATCTCCTTAGCCTGGACCCACTTGCCCTCCTCGGGGATGGGTGCGGGGCCGTGGTATGCACCCTTGGCAACGGGGCACATGTTCTCCACTTCCTGTGAGTACTGCATGCCTCTCCTCTCTATCGTGTTGGCGTCCCGTCTGGGGGTCGTGGCTGGCGATTGCCGGGCGACCCTTCGAAAGGGACATGACATGCAGCCCCTATAATACCGCGAAATGCACGGAATATTCGGCGAACGGCTCAGTTTTCGTAGCGAGAAGCGCGGAACTTTCAATTGAAACGATTTAACTCTATGTTCTGTGGTTGTGAACTTCCGTAGAGGGGGTCCTTCTTGGGCAAGCTTTTGGTCTGCTCTTGTAAGCGTTGCAGGGGTTGACCTGTTGCAACGGTGCCGTTCGCCGCCTGTTTACTGCCTTTGGCCGCGCGAGTGTATTGTTTTGCGTGAATGTTTTGATGGCACGCTTCAATCGTGCTGTATTGGATGGCAAGCAGATCCCAGCGAAGGGAGCGCCATGCAGCGCGTTTGGAGAACGGTTACCGGCTTTTACCATGTCTGTGCCCGCGGTACGGGCAAGCGGCTCATCTTTGAGGGCGATGACGACCGGTGGGAGTTTTTGGAGCTGATGCGTGAGTGCTGCCGCAAGGCGGGCGTGACGGTTATCGCCTGGTGTCTTATGGGCAATCACGTGCGTCTGGTGCTTGCAGATTACGAGGACGCGATGAGCGCGGCGATGCACCGGCTGCTTTTGACGTACGCGCGGCGGTTCAATAAACGCACGGGGCGCACGGGCCATCTGTTCCAGAACCGTTTTGACCGGCGTTCGCTCGATACCGATTGGCAGGTGATGGAGGCTATTCGCTCCGTACACGCCGATCCGCAGGAGGTGGGCGTTAGCCTAATCGAGCGTTATCCCTGGAGCAGCTTTGCGGAACATCTGCGCTCTTACGACTGTGATGCGGCCGATGCCGCGAGGGGATTTTCTGATCCTTCTTGCGTGCTTGAACTTTTTGGTTCTGCCGAGGGCTTTATTGCCTATTCGCTTTCGACGCCGGACGGTAGCGAGCCGGCGCTGTGCGATATGAAAGAGACAGAGTGGGAACGCCACGCCTTTGCCGACAAGATGGCGAAGAGCCTCGGGGTTCCGCTCAATGTGGTTAAAACTGCACCGCCGGCGCAGCGCGATACCGTTATTGTTGGATTGAGCAATGCCGGCTTTACGGTGCGCCAGATTGAGCGGTATACCGGGATTGGCAAAAGTACCGTCTCTCGTATCGTGCGCGCCCGCGCGCGAACGGCGATGCGGGCTGGCGGAAACGTGATGTAAGGTCGCCTGTTCATCGCAGCTGGGGTCGTCCATACGCCGCAACCAGCGTTCAAAAGCTTGGTACGGTAACTGCACTTCTTAATATGCATAGAACAATCGTCATCTTGCATAAAATAACGGCTCGGTCCGGGTTTGCCCGTGCCTACCCCCGTCTGCGCCGTGCAAAAAACGGAGTTTTCAGCATCGTGTTGCTGTCGGCACCGCCGCAATCTTGCAACATACGGGTCCCGAAGCTATTGATTCCCGCCGTTGCGCCCCCGAAGCACGTGCCTGCGCCCCGTCAGACCGCGATGCTTGTTCTAAAACACAATATATATGCGCCTAAAGACGTTGATTAACGCTTTCGATGCGTATACACACAGCTTGGCGTGCTGAATACTCGCAAAAATGCACGCCGCTCCCTATGGGACCCGTCTGCGGCAGGCGCGAAGCGAGTCGGAGCTTCGCAGAACGGGGCTTGGCGCATTGCTTGGCGGGCCCGGGGCCCTGCCGCAGGCCTTTGGTGCTGTGGAAAACGCCCGTGCTCGCGTCTGGCTGTGTGGCAAATGTCAGACGGGGCGCCGGACGCGCGGACTTTGTGCGTTCGCGCTCATTAGGTAAAAACAGAGCCGCCCGTATCGGGCGGCTCGGCAATCAAAAACCTTGGATTCGGGGCATAAACTACTGGTTTGTTTGCCCCTCGAGCATGCCGTCGAGGGTGCGCCAGGCGAGCTCGGCGCACTTGACGCGGGCGGGCATGTGCGAGATGTCCTGGAGCTGGGCGGCCTCGTCCAGGTCTTCCAGGTCCTCCTCGGAGAGCTGCTCGCCGCGGATCATGGCGAGGAAGAGCTCTGCCAGGCGGTGAGCTTCCTCGACGGTCTCGCCGGTGATGAGGTCGGCCATGATGTCGGCACTGGCCTGACTGATGGCGCAGCCGTGGCCGGTAAAGGAGGCCTCCTCGATCACACCGTTCTCGACGCGCAGCTGCAAGGTGAGCTCGTCGCCGCAGCTGGGGTTGATGCCGTCGTGCTCGTGCGTGGGAGCATCCATCTCGTACTTATAGTCGGGGTGCGAGTTGTGCTCCATAAATGTGGTGGAGGTGTACAGATTACCCATTGAACGTGCTCCAAACGTGATGTAGGCCGGCGATGAACTTGTCGATGTCGGCCTTGTCGTTGTAGAAGGCCACGCTGGCGCGGCAGCAGGCGAGGTTCTCGACGCCCAGCCAGGTGAGCAGCGGCTGTGCACAGTGGTGGCCGGCGCGAATGCAGACGCCGTCCATGTCCATGATGCTCGCGACGTCGTGCGGGTGGATGCCCTTGACGTTAAAGCTCACAACGCCGTGGTGGTTGTCCCAATAGATGGAGCCGATGATCTGGACAAAGTCGAGCTGCATGAGCTCGCCCATCAGGTAGTGGACGAGTGCCTGCTCGCGGGCCTGGATGTTCTCGTAACCCACCGTGTTGACCAGGTAATCAAGGGCGGCGCCCGTGGCGAAGATGCCGGCGGCGTCCTGCGTGCCGGCCTCGAACTTCTCGGGGACGGGCGCCCAGACGGCGTCCTGCTCGGTGACAGAGTCGATCATTTCGCCGCCGGTGAGCATCGGCGGCATGGCGTTGAGCAGGTCCATCTTGCCCCACAGCACGCCGATGCCCATGGGGCCCATGGCCTTGTGTGCGCTAAAGGCAAAGAAGTCGGCTCCCAGGTCGGCCACATCGACCGGCATATGCGGCAGCGACTGCGCGCCGTCGACGACCAGATAGCCGCCGTACTTGTGGACGAGCTTGCCGAGGTTCTTGACCGGGTTCTCGACGCCCAGCACGTTAGAAACCTGACCCACGGCCAGAATCTTGGTCTTGGGACCAACCTTGGCAAGAACCTCCTCGGTGGTGAGCTGGCCGGTCTTATTGGGGTAGAGGTAGACGAGCTTGGCGCCGGTTTCGCGGCAGACCTGCTGCCACGGGATTAGGTTGGAGTGGTGCTCCATGATGGTGATGACGACCTCGTCACTGGGCTCGAGCACCGTGGGTGCAAAGCTCTTGGCGACCAGGTTGAGCGACTCGCTCGTGTTGCGGGTGAAGACGACCTCGTTGGCCTGGGCGGCGCCGATGAGGTCGGCGATCTGTTGGCGGACCTTCGCGATGGCGTCGGTGGCCTCGACGGACAGCGAGTACAGGCCGCGAAGGGGGTTGGCGTTCATACGCTGATAGAAGTCGCGTTCGGCGTCGAGCACACAGGCAGGGCGCTGCGCGGTGGCGGCGCTATCGAGGAAGGCGATCTCGGGGTGCTGCTGGAACAGCGGGAACTGGCCCTTGTAGGGGTTGGTCTCGATGTCCACAGTGGGCCAGCCGCGCGAAGCCTCGTCGCTGGCGTCGAGCTCCATGGGCTCGGGGGCAGTACAGGTGTCGCATTTAACGTGCTCGGTGTCAATCATGCGAGCTCCTCTTCAAAGTTGTCGATCAGGTTGTTGCCCAGGCGGACGACGGCGGCGCGAGTGCGCTCGTCGGTGGCGGAAAGCGCAGCGTCCTCCAGCTTGGCGCGGATGAACAGGTCCTCGGCGGCGTTTTGGTCAAGGCCGCGGCAGGCGAGGTAGAACAGCTGCTCGTCGCGGACGTGACCAATGGTGGCGCCGTGGTTGCCGGCGACGTCGTCCTCGTCGCAGAGAATGACGGGAACGGTCTTGTTGTCGACGACCTTGTTGGCCAAAAGCACCGTCTCGCGCTCGGTGCCGGTTGCACCCTTGCAGCCGTGCACGAGGTCGATGGTGCCGCGGTAGACCTTCTTGGACGTGCCGGTCAGTACGCCGTTGGCGTCGATCTCGCACTCGGTCTTGCGACCGCGGTGGCGCAGCTCGTAGTTAAAGTCGCGCACCTGCTCGCGAGCGCCCAGGTAGTCAGTATCGATGGTGACCTTGGCGGTATCGCCCAGCAGGTCGCCGGCAAGGCCGGTGGCGCTGGCACCAGCACCTAGGACGGTGTGCTGCACGTTGACGCGCGCGCCCTCGTCCAGGAACAGGCCGGTGTCGTCGAGCGCGATCCAGCTATCGTCGAGCGTCTGCGTGCAGGTCACGTTGACGGTGGCGTACTCGTGGGCGCACACGCGTAGCACGGATCCCACGACGCCTTGGCCGGCAACGGGGGAGTCCAGGGCTATGCGCAGATCGAGTGTTGCCTGCGGACGGGTGACGACGTCGATGGCGGCGATGGCCGCGGCTGCATCGACGCCACTCACGCGTACCGTGGCCGTGGCGTGCTTGTATGCGGGCACATCGATGACGATGCGCTTGGTAGCGTGGTCGGCCAGGTAGGTGTAGGCAGCCTCGCCCATGCCAGTCTCGAAGGCCTCGGCGGGGGAGAGCTCCTCCTCGAGCTTGATGGCGCCGGCCTGGTAGACGGAGGTGGCGGGCACGTCGAGCTCGGTCTCGGGCGTGATGCGGGCGCGGTCGGCGGCATCGCCGGGGGCGGAGGCGCGGCGCTCGGGGAAGCGCTCGGCCATGGCTTCCATGGCGGCATCGAAGGCGTCGTCCGAGCCGGTAAACTGCTCGTCCAAGCCCTCGACCTCAACGGCCCCGGTGGGAGCGGCGGCAAGCTCGTCAGAGAGCTCGAGCTTGGTCTGATTCATCTTCAGCCAACCCCAAGTGGCAGCTGGCATCGCATTGACCTGCTCAAGGGTGGTAGCAGCGGTGTTCGTGGTCTGTTTCATTATCCGATCGCTCCTTCCATCTCGAGCTTGATCAGGTTGTTCATCTCGACGGCGTACTCCAGCGGCAGCTCCTTGGAGACCGGGTTGGCAAAGCCGTTGACGATCATGGTACGGGCCTCTTCCTCCGAGATACCGCGGCTCATCAGGTAGAACACCTTATCGTCGCCGATGCGGCCGATGGTGGCCTCGTGGCCGATGTCGACGTTCTTGGCGCGGATGTCCATGGCCGGAATAGTGTCGGAGCGGCTCTGGTCGTCGAGCATCAGCGACTGGCAGCTGACGGTTGCCTTGGAGCCCTCGGCCTTGGGCGTTGCCACGATGGAGCTACGGAAGGTCTGGATGCCGCCGCTCTTGGAGATGCCCTTGGTCTCGACAGTTGCCGAGGTCTCGGGCGCGTTAAGCACGACCTTGCAGCCGGTATCGAGGTTCTGCCCGGCGCCGGCAAAGGTGATGCCGGTAAAGCTCGAGCGGGCGCGACGGCCGTTGAGCACGCTCATGGGGTAGAGGTAGCCCACGTGGCTACCGAAGGAGCCGCTGATCCACTCGATGTCGCCGTCCTCGTCCACGCGCGCACGCTTGGTGTTGAGGTTGTACATGTTCTTGGACCAGTTCTCGATGGTCGAGTAGCGCAGGTGCGCACGCTTGCCCACAAAGAGCTCGACGGCGCCGGCGTGGAGGTTGGCTACGTTGTACTTGGGCGCGGAGCAACCCTCGATAAAGTGCAGGTCGGCATCGTCCTCGACGATGATGAGCGTGTGCTCAAACTGGCCGGCACCCTTGGCGTTGAGGCGGAAGTAGCTCTGCAGCGGGAAATCGAGCTTGGTGCCCTTGGGCACGTAGACAAACGAGCCGCCCGACCATACGGCGCCGTGCAGGGCCGCAAACTTGTGGTCGGTGGGCGGGATGAGCGTCATAAACTTCTCGTGGATGAGCGGTTCCCACTGCGGGTCGTGCAGGGCCTCCTCGATGCCGGAGTAGACGATGCCCATCTTAGACGCCGTGTCCTGCATGTTGTGGTAGACGAGCTCGGAGTCGTACTGCGCGCCGACGCCTGCCAGATAGCTGCGCTCGGCCTCGGGGATGCCCAGGCGCTCAAAGGTGCTCTTGATGTCGTCGGGCACCGACTCCCAGTCGTGCTTTTGGTCGGTGTTGGGCTTGACATAGGTGACGATGTTATCCATGTCCAGGCCCTCGATGGAGGGGCCCCACGTCGGGTCGGGAAAACGATTAAAGATCTCGAGGGACTTTAAGCGCAGGTCGAGCATCCACTGCGGCTCGTCCTTCTTGGCGCTGATCTCGCGCACGATGTCGGGCGTGATGCCGGCGTCGAGGCGCTCAAATCCCTCCTCGCCATAGGTGAAGTCGTAGAGGCTGCGGTCGATGTCCGCGACCTCGGTGCGGTTCTTGGTCATTGCGTCGCCCCTTTACGCCTGCTGCTCGGCAGCGGCGGCCTCGGCTTGGGCGCGCTGCTCGGCGGCCTCGCGCTCGAAGGTCTCAAAGCCGTTCTTGTCGATCCAGGGGATCAGCGAGGCGTCGTCCTCGCGCACGATGTGGCCCTTGACCATAACGTGGACGCGGTCGACATCCAGGTGCTCCAGGATGCGCGTGTTGTGCGTGATGATGAGCATGGAGCCGTCGCAGCTCTTGCGGTAGGCGTCCATGCCATGACTGACGGTGGAAAGGGCGTCGACGTCCAGGCCGGAGTCAGTCTCGTCCAGGATGGCGAGCTTGGGCTGCAGCAGCAGAAGCTGGAGCATCTCGACCTTCTTTTTCTCGCCGCCCGAGAAACCCACGCCCAGCTCGCGGTTGAGGTAGGCGGTATCCATGTTGAGCTCGGCCGCGAGCTCCTTCACGCGGCGGCGGAACTCCTTGCCCTTCATCTCTAGGCCAGGGCGGCCGGCGATGCTGGCACGCAAAAAGCTCGACAGCGGCACGCCGGGGATCTCGACCGGTGCTTGGAAGCTCAGGAACAGGCCGGCGCGCGAGCGCTTGTCGGTGGTGAGCTCGGTGATGTCCTGGCCGTCAAAGACGATACGGCCGTCGTTGACCGTGTAGACGGGGTCGCCCATGACCAGGTGGCCGAGGGTGGACTTGCCGGCGCCGTTGGGACCCATCAACACGTGGGTCTCGCCGGCGGCGACGTTGAGGCTGACGTTGTGGAGGATGGTCTTCTCGTCCACGGAGGCGGTCAGACCTTCGATGGAAAGCAGCGGATTTGCGCTCATGCTGTCCCTCTCTGTATATGGTGTACTCATAGGTGTACTAAACCCTAGGAATCTTCTCGGAATAAAGTTACTATGGGTTCGGCGTTAGTCAAGGGAAAACCCGACTAATCCACTCGACTTTTCAAATTCTGGGACAAAATAACCTGTTGTGTTTGTCCCACTTACTTTAAATTTGGGACAAACAAACCTGGTTATGTTGTCCCAGATGCGATGGGAGGGTAGGTATGCTCATTTCTTCCAAGGGCCGCTATGCCCTCCGACTGATGATCTATATCGCGGCGCTGGGCGACGCCGAGGGCAAGATTGCCTTGCGCGAGGTTGCCGACCGCGAGCGCATTTCGCAGAAGTATCTGGAGCAGCTGGTGCGTCCGCTTATGAAGGCGGACCTGCTTAAGAGCGTGCGTGGCAAGGGCGGCGGCTACATGATGGCCAAGGACCCGGCCGAGGTGCGTGCCGGCGACATCTTGCGTGCCGTTGAGGGCAGCACGGCTCCGGTGGCGTGCGATGGCATCGACAACAGCTGCGCCCGCAGTGACTTGTGTTCCACCGTCAAGTTCTGGCGTGGTCTGGATGACGTGATCGAAAAGTACGTCGACGGCGTGACGTTGGCCGACCTGGCCGCCGTCCCCGAGATCAACTTTGACATTAAGCTGTAGGGCTGCAAATGGCATCTCTCGACAAGGTGTATAAGCAAATCGAAGTTTTTGCTCGGGAATGTGACGCCGAGACGGTCGTGTTGTTTGGTTCTCGTGCTCGAGGCGACAACTTGCCCAAGAGCGATATTGACATCGCCGTAGCAGGTTGCCGGGATTTCGGCCGTTTCTCATATTTGATCGAGGAACATCTTGATACTCTTTTAGATGTAGATGTCGTCAATCTCGATGAGCCCTTATCGCAGCAATTGCTCGATGAAATTGCCAGGGATGGTGTGATTCTGTATGAAAAAATATGAGAACTTTGCCAGCGCCTTGGCGAATCTTGAGGATGCGCCCAATCAGGATCTTAACAATGATTTTGTTCAGAGTGGATTGATTAATAAGTTCAATCTTCAATTTGAACTGAGCTGGAAGCTCCTTAAGCGTCTGCTCGAGTATGAGGGCGCCACGCTTGCCGCGTCGGGGTCTCCTCGTGCCATCTTGAAGGAGTCCTACCGATTCTACGACTTTATTGATGAGGCAGCCTGGCTGGATATGCTCAGAGACCGCAATACGAACGTCCATATCTACGACAACAAGCTCGCTCAAGATTTGATTCAGCGCATCTTGAACGTCTATATTCCCGCTTTCTGTCAGTTGAGAGACGGGCTGACGAAACGTTACGGCGAGCTTCTGTTGGCGCCCGACGACCAGTTTGTCTAATTCCTTAAGATTTCGCGGAGGGTTGTTGCCGTTTACCGAGGGGTTGTTGTGTAACAACGGGCGAGCTGCAATACTTACTTTTATCTTTGCAAACTGCACTTTAACTATACCAATGCAGGGAGGATCTTATGCAGCCCAAGCATTCCGCGATTGTTGCGGGCCTGACGCTGGCGCTTTCGTTTAGCGCCGTTACCGCGCCCGCGCCCGCCGCTGCCGAGGAACCCACGCCGGGCGTTGCCTCGGATGCCACCGATATCGACAAAGGCCTCTACACCCAGCAGTCCTTCTCGGGCGTGCTGAGGTCGGTCCAGGGCGTTTCGTTTGTCAACGTGACTCCCGAGATGAAGTACTTTACCAAGTACGAGAGCCATGGCAACTACAACCAAGGCTTTTCGTATGGCGACGGTTATAACGCGCTGGGCTATTACCAGTTCGACCGTCGTTGGTCGCTCATCCCGTTTATGAAGCAGGCCTACAACTACAACCCCGAAAAATACTGCATGCTCAAGGATGCGATTGATCGCGGCAGCGAGATTTCCAACACGAGCAATGCCATGTACGAGAACGGCCAGCTCACCGAGCTGGGCCATATCGCGCAGGATGCCTTCCAAGGTGCTTATAACACCGATCCTGTTGAGTTCTCAGCACTTCAAGATGCCTATGCGTACAACTCGTACTATGCGGTGACCGAGGCGTGGCTTAAGAGCGCTCTTGGCATTGACATCTCCGGCCGCGCCGATTGCGTCAAGGGTATGGTGTGGAGCATCACCAACATGTGCGGTACCGGTGGCTGCAGAGACTTCTTCCGCTGGGCGAATCTTTCCAACGATATGTCCGACCGCGAGTTTGCGACGGCGCTCTCCAATAGCGTGGTCAACAATGTCGCCACCAAGTTTTCAAGTCAGCCCCAGTATCATGAGGGCTGGAAGAACCGCTACCGCAACGAGCTGAAGGACTGCTTGGTTTATATCGCCGAGGACGAGGCCGCTGCCGCTGCGACGCCCGTGCAGCCCGAGCCTGCGCCGGCGCCCTCGCCGACACCTGATTCGAATGACGGCTCGAGTGACGATGCCAACGATGACAGGATGGATGCGCCCTCGACCGATGCTGACGGTAATGGCTCTGCTGGTGGCACTACCAACGACGGCTCTACCTCGAACGGCTCCGATTCGAACGGCTCTGCTGCGAGCGATTCGCCTTCAAGCTCTGCCGGCAATACGGACAGCGACGCTTCTGGTTCGACCGACGCTGGCACCTCTAACTCATCTACCGGCTCGAGCGATTCGTCCGTTGACACCGGCTCTAACAACGGCTCCGGCTCTGACACGACCCCTGATTCCGATGCTTCCAAGGACGACTCGAATAAGGCGCCGGACGCTCCCGTTGCTTCGCCGGACAAGAAGCCTTCTTTCTCCGAGCAGCTTGGTTCTACGCTGGGTTCTTCGCTGATGGCTGGCGTCAATAACGGCTCGGCCCAGAACAAGGACAGCTCTGATCAGGTTTCCACGGAAAAGACCGAAGCCGCAAAGGGCGACTCCAAGGACAAGGCTTCCGAGAAGGCTGAATCCGATAAGGGTCCTAGCTCTGATGAGAAGGGCGACAAGTCCGGTCAGAAGAAGGACGAGAGCAAGACCGAGGGCGAAAAGAAACAGCCCGAAGACGACGACAAGAGCGGTGCTGACAACCAAGTCCAAGAGCAAGATGACTCCAAGACGGTGACCACTACAACCACTACAACCACGACGACTACAACGACCAAGTCATCTGGCGGTAACATGCCCAAGACGGGCGACCTTATCGTTATGGCGAGCCTTGCCAGTGCAAGCTTGGCCACGCTGGGTGCCACGTCTATTGTGAGTGGCAAGCATAAGCTCGATCAGCAAAAGAAGGCTGCTGGGCAGAACGACTCCGAGGAGTAGTCCCTTTCGGTTGCCCGACAACTAAAGATTCGCAATGGGGGCCGGTGCAGTTGCATCGGGCCCCATTTTGCTGCACAACGATTTGTTATGCCCCCTCAAGGCCTTTGTTCCTACCGTTGCCCGATGCCTTTGCACGGATCCAGCGTTGCGCTTGAACTGCTCGCTACAATGGGCTTCGTGCTGCGTTTTAGGGAGAAGTTACGGTGTCTGAACAGGAGTATTGCAACAGTGGCGATACTTTTGGCGTACGGCTTGTCAACCATGTCGATGATGCGGTTTTGCCGGTCGGTGTGCATGATTTTGCCGATGCCATTGGTCGTTGCATGCTGGTTGACAAGACCATGTTTATTGCCGATGTGTTGGACTACGACGCGTCCGTTGTGGTGTGCTGTCGACCCGAGGGTTTTGGCAAGAGCATGAACTTGTCGATGCTCAGGGCTTTTCTGGAGCGTCCAGCGGTCGGTCGCTCTGGTCAGCGTTTGTTTGCCGATGCTCAGATTTGGGATGCGAACGGCGGGCGCTATCGGGATGAGTATGCTTGCTATCCGGTGATATCGCTGGACTTTTCTGGCGCTGGGAGACGTGGCCCCGCTGTTGCCGGCGTCGTGCGCGATGCCCTTTCGGGCGAGTGCGCTCGCTTGTTGGCGCTCTTGGAGGCTCCGGATTTAGCTCGAGATAAGGTGCGTCACATCGAACGTGTCGCGCGTGGCGTGGCGAGCGCGGACGAGGTTGACTCGGTGCTCGGTGTGCTCATAGAGCTGCTGGAGATTGCCTGCGATGAGCAGGTTGTATTGCTCGTTGATGGGTACGATGCGGCGTGGTCTCGCCGTGCGAGCGCGAGGGACGCTTCCGACGCCGATCCGGCAGAACTACTTGACCGTGCGCTGTTTGACGCCATTGCCACTGCGCGCGATTCGTTGCGGCTGACGTGTTTGATGGGGGAGTGTCCCGGCCCTGCCGAAGCGGCGCTTTCTTTGCACTGCTGCTCGTATTGTCTGACGACGCCGCTTTCGACCTGGTGTGACCGTTGGTTCGGCTTTTCGGATGCCGAGGCCGAGGCTCTGCTGAATCATGCTGGGCGCGAGGAATACCTGGATGATGCGCGTGAATGGCTCGAGGGGTATCGGTTTGGCAGGGCCTATTGCTCGAGTCCAGAGCGTGTGATTGGGTTTTTGGACCGAGGCTGCACGGCGCCCGTGCGTGCCGATCTGTATGGATATGCCGATTGCCTGAGTAGAGTAGTTGCCGGGTGGAATCTCGACCGCCTTTCGGTCTTGTTTGATTTGCTCGAGGCCCATGGATGCGTTGAGGTCCCGCTTTGTTTGGGCACTGCAGAGCCAGATGTCTCGCCTGACGATAGCATGTGGACAGCGCTGTATCTGTCCGGTTTTCTCACGACGGATATGACTGAGGAGCCAGAGCATGGCGATCGTCTCCGTGCTTTGCGATTGCCCAATAAAGAGCTTCGCCAGGCCTTGCGTCTAGTGATTGTTGAGTGGTTTGAGTGCGCTGCCGAAGACATTCGAGACGTCGATGCGTTTCGCGACGGGCTGTGCCGTGGGAACGAGGATACCGTAAGGCGGGCGCTAAGCCGCATCCTGGGGGATGCGGGAATCGGTGAGACCGACCCAGATAAGCCGCTACCATATCACCTACTCTTGCAAGGACTCTGCTTTGGATTGCCGGGCTATGCCAATCCTGCTTCGAGGCGAAAGTGTGGCGCGGATCGCTGGGACATCCAGGTTTTTCCCACGGGCGCCGTGTTCGACATAGCCGATACGATCGGTATGCTCGATGAACGTCCGCTGATAACGATCAACATGATGTATGACCCCGGTGTGGATGCGCTGGGCCTGGAATTGCTGGCCGTGCAGGCGCTGCTCGACATAGAGCGCGACGGCATCGACGAAATCCGTGTGCCACGCCCCGCCATTGGACGCATGCGCTGGGGCTTTGGCTTTGACGGGCAGCGTGTGTCCGTGGTGTGCCAGCGGTTATAGGGGATGACGAAAGCCCTTTACTACTCCGCGTCCTTCATGGGCGGCATGGGCTTCCAGTTGGGGTCCTTGATGATCTTGCGGGCGTCCTTCATGCCGCGGCGCAGCGCCGGAATTCCGGTCTTAAAGCACTTGTCAACGGCGGCCAGGCGAATAAATTCCTTGCAGAAGGTCGCGGCGTTGCCCAGACGGAACAGCACGGGGTGATAGTCGCCGTAGATCTGCATGTAGCGGGCCAGATAACCGCGGTTGCGCATGATGTAGTAACGGTTGGTGTCGCTCGTAGAGTTGAGCTGGCGCTTGCCGGCGATATCCCAGTTAGAGACAGCGCGGGCGCGCTTGAGAACCACGTCGGCAACAACGGCGGCGGGGAAGTGCTGGCTGGCCACGTAGCCATAGCAGGCATCGTCGCCGTAGATAAAGAAGCGCGCGTCGGGCAGGCCAATCTTGTCGACCACGCGGCGCGAGAACATGCCG
Source organism: Collinsella aerofaciens (assembly GCF_028209885.1). Lineage (GTDB taxonomy): Bacteria > Actinomycetota > Coriobacteriia > Coriobacteriales > Coriobacteriaceae > Collinsella > Collinsella aerofaciens_BA. The sequence goes on from NZ_JAQLEM010000016.1 coordinate 43,793, forward strand.
CCCTCAAAGCACAGCTGGTTCATGGTGCGGTAGCCCTCGGGACCCAGATCCCACTTGGCGACAGGGTTTGGAATGCCGAGCGAAAGGATCAGTTGGTACTGCCAAAAGAACGCGCCTCCGTCGAAGTCCAGGCGCGAACCCTGGATGACATCGTAGCGGTCGGTCCACTTGGCCAAGCGCTCGATGCCTTCGGGGATGACGAGCACGTCGTCGTCCATCACCCAGAACCACTGGGCGCCCAGGTCGTAGGCGCATTTAGTGCCGGCGGAGAAGCCGCCCGCACCGCCGCCGTTTTCGAGCTGCGGTGCGTAGATGACGCGGTCGGTGCCGCCCTGCGCGTCGGGCTGCTCGGTGTCGATGCCCCACAGGTTGGCCAAGCGCTCGTTGAATGCGGTGCACATGGCCTCGGTCTCGCGCGAATTCTCGTTATCGACAATCACGATGCGCCAGGGCGTTGCCGTGAGCTCGGTCATGGAGTCGAACAAGTTGGCCAGGAGTTCCTGGCGCTTGTACGTAACGACGACGATGGCGAGCTTATCGATGGGAGCGGGGAGGGTTGAAGGCATGGGGCAATATATCCTTTCACGCGCGGCGGGCGAGTGCTGCGCGGAAGCTATCGAATACGTCCTTGGGACTGTCCTATTGTAAAGGCTCGGCGCACCTTGGCGGCAAGCTTTGAATAAAACGCAGGAACCTGCCACGGCTGTAGCGGCTTTAGCGTCTTACGGCAGCGTATCTATTGCCGCTTGAGCTTGCGAGCGATAAGGCTTCTAGCTGCGTCGATGGTGAGAAGTGTCAGGGCAAAGACGATGCTAATGACGGTACCCGTGACGATACATATAACTGCCGGGCTGTTTTGGCTGACCAGTATGTTTGCGAGCAACGTATTGAAGACGGGACGCCACAGGCTACTGGTGAGCGACTGCATCACATAGAAACCGAGCGTGGCGGTCGATAAGGTGACGATGGCACCTGCAGTCCGCGAATTGCCTGAGGCACTGCGTCGGGTAGCCGCAAAGAGCAGGGAGGCGGCAGCGAGGGCAAACGAGATCAGCGAGGTCGATTTGTAGGAGAGGATTGTCATCGCCGTGAGGTTGTCGGTGAAGGAGAGTGCTCCTTCCAGGATGATGGTGAGCACCAAAACCGTTACGAGCGAGCGCATGCCCAAGGCGCCCACCCTGTCCGAATCCATGACATCGGTAACGTCGCGGAGCAGTCCGCCGATCAAAAACGCGACTACGTACGTGGTAGCGCTCATGAGCTTTTGGAGCCAAGAAAACTCGCCGGCGCTTGTCGCACTCATGGCGGCCAAATACCCGTTAGCAACGAATGCGAGGATGCTAACGGCGATGACCGTCGTCGTGTAGCTCTTCTGGGAGAGTCGACTCTTGGCCAGTCCAAACCATGGCGCCATGAAGACCGTGGCCGCATAGACCCAGATAAACTCAAGGCCTAGCGTGTACCAGTAGTGCGTATTGAGGGTAACATCGGGAATGGGTGAGACGACCGTGGACCACGCGAGCGCCACGAGGCAATAAAACGCAGTGGGCATAATGACCTTGCCAAGGCGCTGCGCCGTCCGTTGCATTTGCGACTTCCACGTTGCTCCACCGTCCCAAGCACGCGCGGCCGAAGCGATGAGAAAATAGCCCGAGATCATAAAGAAGACCTCGTTGGCCCAGCAGCCAAGCAAGTTAATAAAACCGAGCGCGCCGGAATAGGGGAATATCGCAAGTGGGGCATATTCCACGGCGCCGACGCAGACGGCTTGGAAGGTCCACTGAAAGGTGTGGAACACCGCGATGCCGGCGACCGCGACCAAACGCAGCGCTTCGATGGGTATGTTGCGTGCGGCTTTGGGCTGCATGACGTCCTTTCTTATCGGTTTGCCTCTGCGAGCTCCATAGATTATATAAACGCCCGCTGGCGCGCTGACCCTTTGATACCATGAAACGACAGGTATTTCCTAAGGAGCACATTTGTCTACTAACGCCTCTGGCAGCCCTGTTCTGTCGCTGCTTATTCCCATTTACAATGTTCAGCGCTACCTGCGCGAGTGCCTCGATTCCGCCCTGGTGCAGACGCTCAAGGATATTGAGATCATCTGCATTAACGACGGGTCGACCGACAACTCGCCGGCGATTATCCGCGAGTATATGGAGCGCGATGGGCGCGTCAAGATGATCGACAAGGCCAACAGCGGCTACGGCGACTCGATGAACCACGGCCTGGAGATGGCGCGTGGCAAGTACGTTGGCATCTTGGAGTCCGATGACTTTATGGCGCCCGACGCACTCGAAAAGCTTGTCTCGGCCGCCGATAGCAATAATGCCGACTTCGCGAAGGCGAACTTTGATTTCTACTGGTCTAAGCCCGAGGAGCGTCGTTCGCTGCACGAGATGTTTAAAGCCAAGGACTGTGGCAAGCCGGTGCACCCGAGCGATACGACTCAGTTCTTTAAGCAAAAGCCGTCGATTTGGTCGGCCGTGTACCGTCGCGATTTTCTTGAGCGCAACGGCATTAAGTTCCTGCCGACTCCGGGGGCATCCTTTCAGGACACGTCATTCGCCTTTAAGGTGATCGCGTGCGCCGATAAGGCTGTTTACCTGCATGATGCCGTGTTGTCGTATCGTCAGGACAACGAGAATTCCTCGGTCAATTCTTCGGCTAAGGTCTTTTGCGTCAATACCGAGTATGCCGAGATTGAGCGTTGGATTCGAGAGGATTATGCCCGCGACCACGCAAACGGCGATGTCGCGCGCATGCTCAAGTTCAATCAGCTCATTAAGTACGATTCGTACATGTGGAACTACGTGCGCCTGGCGCCTAAGTTCTATAAGGAGTTCCTGGTTCAGATGGCCAAGGAGTTCCAAGCGGCCTTGGACGCCGGGGACTTTTCGCTTGACGACCTCAAGCCGTGGAAGCGCGCAAATCTCGCTGCCATCCTCAAAGATCCTGAGGGCTGGGTTGACGAGCATCCGAGTTTTGCGACGGATGGTGCCTTGGGGCGTGCTAAGTATTACGCCTCGGTTGGAGGCCCAGGTGTGGTTGCTGCCTTCCTCATCGAATCGCTGAGGGGGTAGGTCGACATGGGAGAGACTTTGACCCCCAAAGCGACCATTGTCGTTCCCGTCTACAATTCGTCGCGCTCCATTCAGCGATGCCTCGATTCGCTGTTGGTCCAGTCTGAGCGTTCGATTCAGGTTGTCTGCGTCAACGACGGTTCGACTGATGATTCGTTGAACGTGTTGCGCCAGATCGCGCAGGCCGACGATCGCGTACTGGTGATTGACCAGGAAAACGCGGGTGTCTCGTGCGCTCGAAATACCGGTATCGATGCGGCCGAGGGCGAGACTGTCTTCTTTGTGGACGCCGACGATTACATCGATGCCCAGACGGTCGAGCGCGTGCTGCATGCCATGGAGTCGTCAGATGCCGAGGTCGTCGTTTTTGGCGGCGTCTGTGAACCTGCCGATGCCGCCCCCAAACGTGTCCAGCAACTCATGAGCCCCAAAGCTGGTACCTTCGGCGCCCGTGATCCCCAACTGCTGTTCCATTCGAATGCGCAGCCCTATGCCTGCCGTGCGGCTTTTTCGCGCGAGCTGCTCAATCGCGAAGGCATTCGCTTCGCCCCCGGTTTGGCTTTGGGCGAGGACGTCGTCTTCCAATTTGCGGCTTATGCGCTTGCCCGCAGGACCGTCGTCATGCCGGACAAGTTCTACCACTACGTGATGGAGAGTGAATCGGCGACGCACGAGTTCAACAGTGCCGAGGCTCGCGCCAAAAAGCTCGATGCCCATATGAGAATGCTCGAGGAGGTCTTGGAGGACTGGGCAGCCTACGGTCTTTTGGACCTGTGCCCCGGCGAGCTGATAACTTGGTTTTTGGACCTTATTGTGTTCGACCTGGCGCGCTTGGATGCCGATGGTTTCCATCGCGTGGCGGCTCGCGTCAATATGGATCTCACGACGTTTTTGGGAACGGCGTGGGCGGATATGCCTGCCAAGGGCGCCGTTTGCCGTGTTGCCCACAAGTTCGTTGCGACGACCTCGGGCGTTTCGATGGCAGACGCCACGCTGTTCTATCTTTCGACTCGCGGTCTCAAAGCCTGCCTGGAGCGCTTTATCTAATTCCAAGCGCTGCCGCCCGCCGCAACTCGGCTGCTAAAATAACCCTGTTACACGCTATTCAACAGGAGGTTCTCTTGCAGATCTCTGATACCCCTAAAGTTTCGCTGCTTGTGCCCATTTGCAATGTCGAACGCTACCTGCGCGAGTGCCTCGATTCCGCCGTGGCGCAGACGCTTAAGGACATCGAGATCATCTGTATCAACGACGGCTCCACCGATAGCTCGCCAGATATCATCCACGAGTACATGGAGCGCGACTCTCGTGTAAAGATGATCGACAAGGCCAACAGCGGCTACGGCGACTCGATGAACCGCGGCCTGGAGATGGCGCGCGGCGAGTACGTGGGCATCCTTGAGTCCGACGACTTTATGTTTGAGGATTCGCTCCAAAAGCTGGTCGCCAAGGCCGATGCCGAGCATGCCGATGTGGTAAAGGGCGACTTTTACCTGTATTGGTCCACGCCCAGCGAACGCCGTGAACTGTTTGGGATTATCGACGAGCATATGACGGGCGCCGCGTATCGCCCCGTCGATCGCCCGGGCATCTTCTACCGCAAACCATCCATTTGGTCGGCTATCTATCGGCGCGAGTTCCTCAACGACAATCAGATTCGGTTCCTTCCCACGCCGGGTGCCTCGTATCAGGACGCAGGCTTTAACTTTAAGGTTTGGGCTTGCGCCGAGCGTGCCGCGTTTATTACGGACCCCATTTTGTGCTATCGCCAGGATAACGAGAAGAGCTCCGTTAATTCGTCCAACAAGGTGTTTTGCGTGTGCGACGAATACGCCGAGATGCAACGTTTTTTGGACGAGCGTCCCGAGCTCAAGGCTCAGCTCCAAGGCATTTTAATGCGCATGAAGGTTGATACGTACCGTTGGAATGATGAGCGTCTGGTCGATGAGTTGCGCGAGCGGTTTTGGGAGAAGGCCTCGCCCGAGCTCAAGGCCGATTGGGATGCTGGTCGCTTTGACCTGTCGCTATTCGACCCGCGCGGCGAGACTGACTTGCGCCTGATGGTCAAGTCGCCCCGCGCCTATATCGATTCGCGCTTTGACTTTAAGAAGCCGGGCAAGCTCAATACGTTTAAGCATTACTTTAAGATTGGCGGCCTGCCGCTGGTTTGGCGTGTGTTGACGTATCAGCGCACCTACGGCGACAACCCGCACCCTGACGACGTTCCGGCCGCACAGTAGGAGCGCGTGACTATGGCTACCCCTAAGATTTCCGTCGTTGTTCCCATTTACAAGGTGGAGGAGTGCCTGGCCTGGTGCCTGGACTCCCTGCTTGCGCAGGACATGCCCGATTGGGAAGGCGTGCTGGTCAACGATGGCTCGCCAGATGGTTCGCGCGATATTGCGGCTGCTTATTGCGAAAAGGACGCGCGCTTTACGCTGGTCGATAAGGAGAACGGCGGCCTGTCGAGCGCCCGTAATGCAGGCATTGCTGCGTCCACGGCGCCTATCGTCGCGTTTTTGGATTCCGATGATCGGTTCACGCCCGATGCATGCCGCGTGATCGTCGATGCCTTTGGGCGCGAGGACTGCGACGTGTTGACCTTTGGTGCGAATCCGTATCCGCTGGAGGCGGGATATCCGTGGCTTAACTATGTGCTGAGCCCGCGCGATGTGTCGTTTGAAGGCTATAGCTCCGACCTGCTGTTTAAGGAAGCTTCTCGCCCCTTTGCATGGCGCACTGCCTGCAAGCGTGAGTTTTTGCTGGGCAACGGGATCGTGTTCGACGAAACCGTTAAGTATGGCGAGGACCAGGTCTTCGATTTTGCCGTGTACGGTCGTTCGCACAAGACCGCGCTTATCTCGAGCAAGCTGTATGACTACCGCGTGGCGCGCAAGGGTTCGCTCATGGATACCATGCGCTATGACGACGAGACGCGTCTGCTGGAGCATGTGAAGATTTACTCCGCTGTGCTGGCTGACTGGCGGCGCGACGGTCTCGATGCCCAGCATGCCGATGACCTTGCATATTTCCTGTGCGATCTGGTGCTGTACGATGCGCTCAGGTTACTGGGTTCGGACTGCGGCAAGGTGTTTGCTGCCGTTGCCACGGCGCTTGCCGGTTCTGCCGTGGGCAGGGATGCTGCGCTCACACAATGCGCTCCTTCTGTTGCTGCTATGGTGCGTGCGGCGCTTACCAGCAAGGCCCCCAATGCCCGTGAGTGCAAAAAGCTCATGTTCGATTACGACGTCTTGAGGTTTGGGCGCCTGGGTGCCTGCAAACGCATGGCAGCGAACGCCCTAGGAAAGCGAGAAGTGTAGATGAGTATCAAGCGTTTGGCGCTTTGCCGCAGCCAGGGCCGTCTGTTTGTGCTGCTTCGTTTTGCCGGTCAGGATGTCGCCGCGCTTATTGAGCGGGAGGATTCTCAAGCGTTTGCCCATGCGACGACGAGCGGTTCTTGTGTGCCGTCGCTGGTACTCCCGGTCGATCATGGCCGTGTGCTGGCGCTTTGCCCTTCCGTTTCCGATTACGAGCGCGAGCTCGCCGTCTTGGTTCTTCCGTTTTTGGATGGCTCGTCGATGGATGCCGTTTTTGCATTCGGTGGCCAAAGGTTGGGCTCTATTCGCCTCGATAGCCGCGTGGCCAAGCTGGAATCCAAGATTAACTACAAAGCAAAGCCTGCGCTGTGTGCGCTTATCCGCGATGCGCAGCGTGGCGAATGCTGCGGTCGCTACGAGATCGATGCCATTCGCTATTTGCCGGCAGACGCCGGCGCGGTGTGGCGTTATGAGGTTACCTGGGCGGGAGACCCCCAGTGCGCGCCTGAGCTCCAGATCTTCGATACGCATATGAATGCCATCGATGCTACCGTGCATGTGTTTGAATCGCAGGTCGATGTGCCGCAGCGCAACGGTTGCCGCGTCAATAAAACGTATTTGAGCGTTGAGATGCCCCAGGATATACGTGATTTTGTCGCGATTGCGGCTGATCCCACGGGCCTAATCCAGAGCGGTTTTTGCGCCATGGATGGTCGCCTGTACAACGGCATGGTCGACGACAGCTGGAACCGCATGAAGGATGCACGCGCTGACGACGCAGCTTATCGATGTTGGTTTGAGCAACATCGCGCAAAGCCGGGCGATCTGGCGTGCCAGCGTGTCGCTTCGGTGGCTTTTGCCTATAGACCACTCGTGAGTATTGTGGTGCCGTGCTACAAGACTGATCGGGAATACCTGCGCGAGCTGCTGGACTCGGTGCTAGCCCAGAGTTATGACAACTGGGAACTGCTCCTTATGGATGCCTCGCCTGAATGGGATGCGGTGGCCGCCCTTGCGGCAGGCGCCAACGACGAGCGCATCCGTCGCATCGAGCTTCCCGGCAACGGCGGCATTGTGCTCAACACCAACGCAGGTATCGAGCGAGCGACAGGCGACTACGTCGCGTTCTTGGACCATGACGACATTCTGGAACCGGACGCGTTATTCCAGTATGTTTCCGCGCTGAATAAGGCGGCCGAGGACAAGCGTCCCCAGGTCCTGTTCTGCGACGAGGACATGTTCCAGAAAACGGGGGAGTGGGGCCAGCCGGTCTTTAAGACGCGGCTCAACGTCGACCTGCTCTATAGCCATAACTGCGTGACGCATTTCCTGATGGTGGAGAAGGCGCTCATCGATCGTATTGGCACGTCCCCGGAAGACGTTGCGGGTGCCCAGGACTACGACTTGACGCTTCGCTGCCTTTCGGCGGACGCGCGGTTTGAGCATGTTGTGCATGTGCTGTATCACTGGCGCGTGCATCCGGGATCGACCGCCGATGGCTCTGCCGATAGCAAGCCGTATGCTATTGAAGCCGGTCGTCTTGCGCTGCAGCGCCACTTTAACGCGCTGGGCATTTGCGGAACGGTTGAGGATACCGAGACGCCGTTTGTCTACCGCATGCGCTATGCGCTGCCGGAGCCTGCGCCGCTGGTGAGCATTGTGATTCCCACCAAGGATCACATTGAGACGCTTGACGCCTGTGTGATGTCGATCGCCCAGAAGGCAACGTATGCCAATTACGAGATCGTCTTGGTGGAGAACAACAGCGAAGCCCCGGAGACGTTTGCGTATTACGAAACCCTGCCAGAGCGCGTGGCTGCAGCATCCGAAGGCAGGGGCATCGCGCGCGTTGTGTACTGGCCGGGTGAGTTCAATTACTCCCAGATCATTAACTTTGGCGTGGAGCACGCCAAAGGCGATTATCTGCTGCTGCTCAACAACGATACCGAGGTCATTAGTCCCGACTTTATTGAAGAGATGATGGGCTATCTGCAGCGTTCCGAAGCGGGCGTGGTGGGTGCCAAACTCTACTTTGCCGATCATCTGGTGCAGCACGCTGGCATTGTGGTTGGCGTGCGCGGCGCACTTGCCCATGCCAACCAGGACTTCTCGGCAAAGCGCGAGGGCTATCTTGCCCGTGCCGTGCGCCCGGGCAACTTTAGCGCCGTAACGGGTGCCAGCCAGATGGTCCGACGCGACGTATTTGAGCAGGTCGGCGGCTATAACGAGGAATTCGCCGTTGGCTTTAACGACGCAGACTTTTGCCTGCGCGCATGGGAGGCGGGCTACCGCACCATCTTTACGCCCTATGCCGAGCTGTACCACTACGAGTTCACCTCGCGCGGCAGAGAAGAGGCCAACGAGGAAAAGATGTGTCGCTGGAAGCGCGAGCAAGCACTGTTCATGCAGCGCTGGCCTGAGTTCTTCCTCGATGGCGACCCGTGGCTCGGACCAAACCTATCCTCCGACAGTGAGTACTTCTCGTTTTAGTGCGAAGTAATGCCAAGTTCCGGCAAAGTATCCTCAAGAGCTGCAAAGGCGGTGGGGTTCAGGTACTCCTCGTTCAAGCAGCTCTTGTCATATCGAAAACGTGTGTCTCGTGAGCATTCAATGAGTTCCGCAGTAAAGAACCTCTCCCAGCTAAAGAACTTTGAGCTTTCGATATGTTCGGCGGGGTTAAGCAGCATGTCCTTAATGTGTTTGCTGTTGAATAATCCCGACTTCAACACGAGCCATTCAAACGATTCCGGTAGGAATAGCTTGATGTTCTTTCGGCGCAATAGAGCAGCTGCTTCCGCAATTTCTGGTCCAAAGGCGGCGCCGTCGGCAATCACGAGGATGTCGTTTTCCGGTGCGTCCATAATGCAGTTGCAAATATTTGATTTTCCTCCCGCGCTGATGCACTTAATGCTGCTCTTTTTGCATAGCAAACTGAAGAATTCGTAGCCCGAATTTGTGTCCTCGACGATGACAAGCTCGGGCCTCTCGCCTCTAAATTCAGTATCATCGTAAATACGATATGTAGAGGTGTAGACACGAGAGTAAACGGGATACTTCGTTGTGGTTCGGTTGGTGTTCTTAAGACCGTAGATTTCATCAACGCTATAGGGCAGTTGGCGCAGTGACTCTCTGGCGACGATTACGTAGTAGTTTGAACTACGTTTTGCTTCATGGGCAAATTCTCTTGATCGAACAAAAGTATTGCCCTCATCAATAAAAACAATACTGCTGGAAATCTCTTGGAGATCTCTGCGCCAATATTTTCCAGATATTGTTTTACAGGGCACTTTGCAACTTACTGTTACGCCGCTTTGTGCCCCAAGCTCTTCATGGGCTGCCACCATATCAAGCAGAGTTGTCTTCCCTGTAGCACTGTTTCCTTGGATGATGGTCAGATTTCTATTGATGGTCAGTTTAAACTGAACACGGTTATTTTGAATAATTACCTTGTATGATCCGCGCATCAGGAGTTCTCCCTAAGGCATTTTCCAGCTATGGGGACAAGGTCAAACATCGTGTGAACGACATCGCCTGTGTTCGCAATGACAGCCGTGAATTTGCCGTTTCCAAAATCCATTAAATGGTAGAGATTGATTGCTAAATCCTTTTGCGCGGCGATCCGCAGAATCCAGTAGGCGCAATTATCACCGCAATTTGAGGCGTTATATACGTTCTCCGGCATAAAGTACATAAGCAGCAGTGTTTTGGTGCCGCTGGATAGTTTTTCGGGAGGAATGATACCTAGAATCTTGGTATCGATTGCATTGGGGCCTACCACGGTGCCTTTGTCGATGGATTTTATGACCCTTTGAGCAAAGGCATCTTGAAACCACTGGGGCGAATAGACGTTATCGAAGTAAACCGACGTGTTGTAGATAACGTTTTCCATATCACCATAGTGAATTGTTAGCACGTTAGCTCCTTCGGCTTGCTGATTTGGCATTTAGTGAGATTGATTATATCGCAGCACATGAGGCGGGCGTTATCGGCCCGCGGTAGATGTGATTGATGACCAAGGTTTGAATTTAATTTGACCATGCCCGTGCGTAGCTTGCTTTAGTGGCTTGAGTTATAGATAATAATCTTGAGCTAAGCTCCGTGTGGCGGCACGTAAAAGCTGTACTGTGCTTGGGCAGGTAAAAAGTCCAAGACGATTAGATATCCGAGAGGATATCGAGCCCGCACCGGGGAGATAAGGTGAGTCCGCGCCGGGGACTATAATTCCGGCGACAACTAGGTTTCCGTGAGGATGCCGCGGCTGACAGCCAGCAGAAAACCGCCTCTTTGATTATCAGCCGGGGTTATCCCGGCTTTTTTGATTCAAGACTTTAGTCTGCTGGCCGCGCAGCGGCCAGCTTTAAACCACCCGCTACGCGGTTGGAGACAAACGGCTTTA
>NZ_JAQLEM010000017.1 GCF_028209885.1 Collinsella aerofaciens
TAAAGCCGTTTGTCTCCACCCGCGTAGCGGGTGGTTTAAAGCTGGCCGCTGCGCGGCCAGCAGACTAAAGTCTTGAAACAAAAGGCCCCGGCTCGCGATGGAGCCGGGGCCAAAGGCGCAGCGTATGTAGTTGATGTTGAGCGCGAACGGCCCGTCAACAATGGCCGTCCACGCTCTACCCTACCCGCGGCGACGGACGCGGCTGTAGGGCGTATCCACCATGGGCAGATCGGGACGCAGCATGCCGTCAAACGCGCGGTAGGCGTTCTGTACGGCGGGCGCCGTGGGGATCGTTGCGATCTCGCCGATGCCCTTGCCGCCGTATGCCACGGGCAGCAGCTCGTCCTTCTCCACGTAGATGGCATGGATATCCGGAATCTCGGGCGCACGGAACAGTCCGAGCGTGCCGTAGCTTGCCTGGGGCACGCAGTCCTTGAGCGGCCAGTCCTCGGTAAGCGCATAGCCCATACCCATGAGCACGCCGCCTTCGATCTGACCCTGGATGGAGATGGGGTTGACCACCTTGCCGGAATCGTGCGCGGCATAGACCTCGCTCACGCGACCGTCATCATCCAGAATAACCACATGCGTGGCAAAACCGTAGCAGATGTGGCTCTTGGGGTTGGGCACGTCGGCGCCCAGCTTGTCGGTCGGCTCCAGGTACACGTAGCCAAACTCGCATCCCTCGAGCGCCTTGATGGCGGTCGCGGGATCCTGAGGATGCATGCCCTGGCCGGCGACGAGTTCCTGTGTGCGCAGCTGATAGGCGCGACCGTCGTCGTACTCAATCTTGACGCCGTCGCCATGCGCGCTCACGGGAGCATCGGGTGCGGGCTTGCCGGCCTCGATGCCAACCATGGCATCGCGCAACAGGAAGGCGGCACCGCGCACGGCCTCGCCGGTCACGACCGTCTGACGCGAGCCGGACGTGGTGCCGGAGTCGGGAGCGTTCTCGGTGGAGCACTCGCCGTTGGCAATGCAGCGAAGCGGCAGGCCGCAGGCCTCGGCAACGTCCTGCAAAAAGACGGTGTTGCAGCCCTGACCGATGTCGGACGTGGCGGCATAGACCACGGCCACGCCGTTCTCGATGCGGATCTTGCAGCGGCCGGCATCGGGCAGGCCCACGCCCACGCCGGCGTTCTTCATGGCGCAGGCGATGCCGGCGTGTCCGGGATGCGCGTAGTAGGCATCCTTGACCTCGAGCAGCGTCTCCTTCAGCGCCGTGGAGCAGTCGGCAATCTGGCCGTTGGGCAGAACCTCGCCCGGCTCGATGGCGTTACGGTAGCGGATCTCCCACGGATCCAAGCCGACCTTCTCGGCCAGCAGGTCGATCAGGCTCTCGAGCGCAAACTCGGACTGGCAAACGCCAAAGCCGCGGTACGCACCGGCGGGCGGGTTGTTGGTGTAGTAGCCAAAACCGCGAATGTCGGTGTTCTGGTACTTGTAGGGGCCGACGGCGTGCGTACAGGCGCGCTCGAGCACCGGGCCGCACAGCGACGCGTAGGCGCCGGTATCAAAGTTAATCTCGCAATCCAGACCGGTAAAGTTGCCCTCGGCGTCGCAACCCAGCGTAAAGGTGCCGTCCATGGCATGACGCTTGGGATGAAAAGCAAGCGACTCGGCACGCGTGAGCTTGCACTTCACAGGACGCTGGAACTTATATGCGGCGAGCGCGGCCAGATGCTGAATGGACACGTCCTCCTTGCCGCCAAAGCCGCCACCTACGAGCATGGTCTCTACAACCACGCGCTCGGGTTCGCTATCCCAGCCAAACATGTGGGCGCACTCTTTGCGCGTATCGTAGGCACCCTGGTCGGTCGACTGCACCTTGACGCCGTTCTTGTACGGGAAGGCCACGGCGCACTCGGGCTCCAAGAAGGCATGCTCGGTAAAGGGCGTGGTAAAGCGCTGCGTCACGGTAAACGCGCTCTCTGCCAGCGCCTTGGCGGCGTCGCCACGCGTCACGTGACGGCTCTGGCACACGTTGTCCTTGAGCTCCACCGTGTTGCCAAAGGCAAAGAAGCTGTCGTGCAGGCGCGGGGCGTCGGCGGCCCTGGCCTCGGCGATGTTGCGCACGGGCTCCAGCGGCTCGTAATCAATCTTTACGAGCTTCTTGGCCTTCTCGAGCGTCGCCTCGTCCTCGGCGACCACCAGCACAATGGCATCACCCACGCAGCGGGTGATATCGCCCGCTGCGATCATGACGTCCCAGTCCTGGATAAGGTGGCCGACCTGGTTGACCGGCACGTCCTCGGCGCGCAGGATGCCCACCACACCGGGCAGGGCCTCGGCCTTGGAGGTGTCGATGGAGAGCACGCGGGCGCGCGGATACTTGGAGCGCACGGCGCTGGCATAGGTCAGACCCGGCTGATCGAGCTCGTCGATGTCGTCGGGATACTTGCCCTCGCCGAGCACCTTCTTGCACACGTCGATACGGAAGGCGCGCTTGCCCACGCCGTAGTCATCGCCGCGCTCCAGGTCCTCGTCGATCTGCTTTTCGCCGCGGAGCACCGCAGCTGCCAGCGAAATGCCCTCGATAATCTTTTTGTAGCCGGTGCAGCGGCAGACGTTACCACGAATGGCGTACTTGATCTGCTCCTCGGTGGGCTCGGGGTCCTCGGCGATGAGCGCCGCACCCGCCATGACCATGCCGGGGATGCAAAAGCCGCACTGCACGGCGCCCACGGCGCCAAAGGCGTACACAAAGGCCTCGCGCACGTCCTCGGGCAGGCCCTCGACGGTCACGATGTTGCGGCCGGCGGCAAGAGCGGTGGTCAGCACGCACGCCTTGACAGCCGCACCGTCCACATGGATGGTGCAGGTACCGCAGGCACCCTCGGAGCAGCCGTCCTTGGCGGAATGGATATGCAAGTCGTCGCGCAGGTAGCGCAGCAGCGGTTTGTTTTGGGTCGTCGTGCGCTCGACGCCGTTAACGGTAAAAGTGAATTCCTGTGCCATGGTGATTCCCTTCTACACGCCGGCGGCGATGCCGGTGCGGTCGTGGATGGCGCCATGAGGGCAGACGACGGCGCACATGCCGCACGACAGGCAGTCCACGCCGTCGATATGGGCGCAGTTGTCCTCGATGCGGATAGCGCCGGCAGGGCACTTTTTGGCGCACATACCGCAACCGATGCAGCTCGTGTCGCAGATCTTGCGCGCAATGGCGCCCTTATCGGTGTTGTTGCAGCGCACCAGAATGTTCTGGTAGCCGGGAACGAAGGCAATCACGCGCTGCGGGCACGCCATGCCGCACAGGCCACAGCCCGTGCACTTGGAGCGATCCACGCGGGCGATGCCATCGACCAGCGCAATGGCGCCGTGGGGGCAGGCCGCGACGCAAGCGCCACAGCCAATGCAGCCTTCGCTGCAGCGGGCGTCGCCGCCTGCGGAGGCGCAACCGCTTCCGCAGGCAACGTAGGCCACGTTATGTTGAATGGATTTGGCCATAAGAGACTCGCCTATTTCTTAAGAAGGTACGAATAGTTGTCGCGCACAGCCCTGATGGTCAGGCGGACGGCCTCGGGAAGACCGGTGTTGACGGCATCGACCGAGACGGTGCGGACCGTGCCGGCCACGCGGACCTTAAAGTGGTCCTCGTCCACCGCCAGGAAGCCCTCGTTCTCGGAGTTCTCCATGTCCTGCTCGCTCCAGAACAGGGTGAGCTTGTCCTTGTAGGGACGACCCTCCTGGTAGGGACAGAACACGGCGCAGTTGCCGCACTCGTTGCACATGCCGTCGACATGGACGACCTGATGCTTGGCCAGGCCCGGCACCTTAATGGCAACGTTGGCGCGGTTGGGGCACACGTCGCAGCAGACCTCGCACACCGAGCCGCAGCCCAGGCAGCGGGTCTTGGTGCAGTTGCGCTTGTCGCGGCACAGCGACCCCTTGCGCTCGTAGCAGGTGTCCTCGCGGCCGGCCTGCTCGTTACAGTCGGCGTACTTGTTAAAGTCCACGCCGGCGATGGCACGAGCGACCTCGGCGGCATCGGCGATGGCCTCGACCACGGTGGCAGGACCGCGGCGGCAGTCGCCCGCAGCCCAGACGCCCTCGACGCCGGTGGAGGTGGCGGCAAGGCGGCCGCGACGGTCGTGCTCGACGCCCGCGGCATCGTACAGGCTGGCATCGATGCCCTCGCCCACGGCGCAGATCACCGTGGTGGCGGGAAGCTCGATGGTCTCGCCCGTGGCGACGGGGCTGCGACGGCCGCTTGCATCCGGCTCGCCAAGCTCCATAACGTCGCAGGTCAGCACGGCGCCGTTGAGCGCCTTAGGTGCCAGCAGCTCGCAGAACTCAACGCCGTCGGCAAGAGCAAGATCGAGCTCTTCCTCGTCGGCGGGCATCTGCTTCTTGGTGCGGCGATACACCAGGCGCACGTTCTTCACGCCGGCCAGGCGCTTGGCCACGCGGGCCGCGTCCATGGCGGTGTTGCCGGCGCCAATGACCACGACGTCCTCGCCCAGCTCGAGCTTCTCGCCCTTCTTGGCGGCCTCGAGGAACTCCAGCACATCGAGCTCGGCGCCCTCGCCCAAGCCCGCAGAGCCGGGCATCCAGGCACCGGTGGCCACGACCACGTCGGTAAAGCCTTGAGCCTTGAGTTCGTCGATGGAATCCACGCGAGCGTTGAGCTGCACCTTGGCGCCAAAGGCTAGGCAGAGCTCGGCATCGTGGGAGATATCGTCGCTCGCGATGCGGAACTCGGGAATCACGTGACGGACCACGCCACCGAGCGAATCGCGGGCCTCAAAGATGGTGACGGGCACGCCGGCACGCGTCAGGAAGAACGCCGTCGCCAGGCCGGCCGGGCCGCCGCCGATAACGGCAACGTTGCGCTCGCCGTCGTTTGCGATGGCCTGGGCACGCAGCTTGGGCAGCACGGCGGTCATGGCCTCGCGGGCGGCCTTGAGCTTACTGGCGCGAATCTGGGCGCCCTCGGGCTCGTAGAACGCACGCTCGCAGGCACAGCCGCAGGGATGCGGGCAGATGGTGCCGGTAATGAACGGCAGAGCGTTGCGCTCGATGATGATGTTGAGCGCGTCCTCGTAGCGGCCCTCGTCAACAGCCGCCAGATAGGCGGGAATATCCTGCTGGATGGGGCAGCTCGTGCGGCACGGCGTGGTAAAGCAATCGGAAAGCGGGCTCTTGCCGGCGACCTTGCGGTCGGGCAGCGGGCGCAGCGGCTTCTTGTAGAGCGGATTGGCGAGCGAGTCGGTCTGGATCGCAGTCACGGCCTCGAGAGAGACGCCCGCGAACGGCTTGCCGTCCAGGTCGGTAAACTCGCCGGCCATCTGGCTAAAGCGCTCGTAGCCACCAGGCTTGAGCACGTCGGTCGCCAGGGTGACGGGCCAAATGCCGGCATCGTACAGGGCGCGGATGTTGTAGACCGTGGCACCGCCGGAGTAGCTGATGCGCAGTTTGCCATCAAACTGCTCGGTAATGCGGCGGGCAGCCTCGATGGTCAGCGAGAACAGCGAACGGCCGGACATGTACATCTCGGTGGAGGGTAGCTCGTTCCTCGTCACGTCGACGGGGAACGTGTTGGTCAGCTTGACGCCAAACTCCAGGCCGCGCTCGGCGCACAGGGCAATCAGGCGCTCGAACATAGGCACGGCATCGGCCCACTGCAGGTCCTCGCGGAAGTGCGTGTCATCGAAGACGATGTAGTCAAAGCCCAGCTCGTTGAGGCGCTGGCGAGCAAACTCATAGCCCAGCAGCGTGGGGTTGCACTTGATGTAGGTGTTGAGACCCTTCTCGGTAATCAGATAGGTCGCGATGCGCTCGATCTCCGCCGGCGGGCAGCCATGCAGGGTAGACTCGGTAATGGAGTTGGAGACGCGCGCCGGGATGGACTCGACAAACGCGGCATCGACATGCTCAAACTTGTCCAGGTTAGCGAGCGCCCACGTGCGGCACTCGTTCCAAACCTCGGAGCCGCTGGCGTCCTTCATGCCCTCAATGTACGCATCGACCTTGGGGCTCTTGATGCCCTCGAGGTCATAACCCACGGACATGTTGAAGACAAAGCCGTCCGGGCTGCCCAGGCCGTACTCGCGAGCGATCAGGTGGCAGGCAAACCATGCCTTCACGTACTCGGCAAAGGCCTGCGGAACCTCGAGCTCGGTCGACCACTCGCAGTTGTAGCACTCGTCCTGCGCCACGATGCAGGGCTTGTTCACACACTTGGAGAGCTCCTCGCCGTCCATAACCTGAACGGTCTTAAGCTCAAAGAAGCGGGAACCGGCCACATAAGAGGCCACGATGTTCTGGGCAAGCTGCGTGTTGGGACCGGCGGCCGGGCCAAACGGAGTCTCGATGCGCTCGTCAAAAATGGGAAGCGCGCCCTCCTGGTTGGTCGTGACCATCTTGCGCACGCCAAAGACGGCGCCCTGAGTCTTGTGCTCCTCGATGATCCAGTTCATCAGCTGCGAAAACGGGATCGGCCTCATGATGTCGCTCATAGTGAGCTCCTCTCTGTAACGCCCGGCGAGACCGCGCGGCGGGCGCAAATTCGGTGTAGCGCTAGCACAGCGCCGGCGACCCCGCGGAGGCCGCCTATGCGCGCGCCGGATGTGGCGAAACATCCGACGCGCGCGAATCTACTTGTGAATTAGTAGGTGCGATCGTTGAGCGTGCTCCAGAGCTTCTTGGACTCGGCCGTGGTCCACGCGTTGATCTTGTCCTCATCAATGCCAACGAACTCGCGATCCTTGTACAGGACGCGGCCGTTGATGATGGTGGTGCGGCAGTTTTTGCCCATCATGCCAAAGAGCATGTGGCCGTCGATATTCTCCTCGCTCAGCGGCGTAAAGGGCTTGTAGTCCATAACGATAACGTCGGCGGCAGCGCCGGCCTCTAGCACACCGAGCTTGCGATCGAAGTACTTGCTCGCCATCTTGGCGTTGTTCTCGAACAGCATCGTCATGGCCTCGCACCAGCCCACGTTGGGCATGGCGGCGTTGTGGCGCTGAATAATCAGGAAGACCTTAAGGCTCTCGAGCATATCGTGGGTGTAGGCGTCGGTGCCCATGCACACGGGGATGCCGCGGCGGAAGAACTCGAGCACGGGGGCGCAGCCCACGGCGTTGCCCATATTGGATTCGGGGTTGTTGACGAGCCAGGTGCCGGACTCCTTGACGATATCCATCTCGGCAGGCGTCACGTGGATGCAGTGGCCCAGCATGGTGTCGGGACCCAGCAGGTTGTGCTGCAGCAGGCGCTCGACCGGGCTGATGCCACCGCGGTTGAGGCGGGAATCCCACACGTCGTTCATGCCCTCGCACACATGGATGTGGAAGCCGGTCAAGCCGTTGTTGGCCTCGGCCATCTTGTCCATGGTCTCGTCCGACAGCGTAAAGGTGGCGTGACCGCCAAACATGGCGGCGATCATGTGGTTATCGTTATCGCGACGCTCCTTGGCGGCCCACTGGGCAAACTCGGCGTTCTCGGCAATGGCCTGGTCGCATTTTTCCTGGCCGCGGCGATCAGAGACCTCGTAGCACAGGCACGAACGCATGCCCAGCTCCTGAGTTGCGTCCTTAATGGTAAAGAGGCTTCCCGGGATTTCGCAGAAGCTCGCATGGTGATCGAAGATCGTGGTGACGCCGTCACGGATGGAGTCCAAAATCGTGGCATAGGTGCTGGCCTTGGTGCCGTCGAGCGTCAGGTTGTCGTCGATCTTCCACCACTGCTGCTCAAGATTCTCCAAGAAGTTGGTGGGGTTGCAGCCCTTAATGGCGAGGCCGCGGGCCAGACCCGAGTAGATGTGGGTGTGGCAGTTGATGAGTCCGGGCATGATGAGGTTGCCCTGGGCATCGACGTACTCGGCATCCGGGTACTTGGCCTTGAGCTCGCGCTCGGGGCCCACTTCGACGATCGTATCTCCGTCAATGGCGACCGCACCGTTTGGAATGAACGGGGTCTGAGCGTTGCGGGTAAAGACGGAACCGTTAGCGACCAGAAGCATAAATGCTCCCTTCAACATCAGAGGCGGGGTTTGACACCTCTGACATGGCGGAAGTGCGAAGCGCCGGCCTACACCGGAAACGGGCCCTCTCCCGTCAACGCTTCACCAAAGGGACAAGCCCTTTGAAGTGCGGCTTGGCGCCGCATGGCGTCGGCGGACGAGGCGATGCGTCCGCCGACGAATAGCACCGAATTGGTTACTTCTTGCTCTCGGGCAAGACCAGATCCACGGCAGCGTCCTTGGCAGCATCGATGTGCTGAGCCACGACCGGCGTCTGCGGAAGGATCAGGTTAAGGACAATGGCCATGATGGCGGTGGGGGTTACGGCATTGGAGCCGATGACGGTGGACACCCAGGCGGGCATACCCTCGCCGGCAAGGCAACCGCTGGCCATCCAGATACCCAGGCCAAAGACGACGGAGGTGCCGACGATGGTGGTAGTGCGCTGCGTGAGGCCCTCGCGGGTGAACATGCGCACGCCGTTCATGGTGATGGTGCCAAAGACGCCGACGGTCGCGCCGCCGATGACGGGCTGCGGGATAGCGGAAAGGACGGCAGAGAGCTGCGGGAACAGACCGGCGATGGCAAAGACGGCCGCAATGATCACAAAGACCCACTTGTTGACGACCTTGTTGGAGCAGATGATGCCCACGTTCTGGCCAAGGGCGCTGGTGGGAAGACCGCCCAGCAGGCCGCCGACCATAGAGGTGAGGCCCTGGGACACGATAGCGCCGGAGAGCTCGCGCTCGGTGGGCATACGGTCGATGGAGCCCAGGCAGGCGGCGGAGACGTCACCGATAACCTGGATGGCAACCATGGGGAACACGACGGCGAGGGTAATGCAGACCTCGGGATCAAACTCGAGCGCGTAGGGCATGAGCTTGGGAAGAGCGAAGACCTGAGCGGTGGCGACGCTGGAGAAGTCGATCATGCCAAAGGGGATGGAGACGATCATACCAACGATCATGCCAAAGAACACGGATCCCAACTTGAGCGTGCCCTTGCCAAAGTTGGCGAGCGCAAAGACCACGGCGAAGGTGATGAGAGCGACGCACCAGGCCTGCGGGGTGCCCCACAACGGCGTACCCATACCGCCGGCCATATACTTGACGGCCGTGGGATAGAGAGAGACGCCAATGGAGAAGATGACCGTACCGGTCACGACGGGCGGGAACAGCCACTTGATCTTGCTGTAGGCCAGACCAAAGAGGACCGCAACGGCGCCGCCGACGATCTCGCCGCCCAGCAGCGCACCAAAGCTAAAGCCCGAGGCACCCATGGCCTGCAGGGCCGGCAGGAACGCGAACGAAACGCCCATGACGATGGGCAGGCCGCCGCCGATGCGACGGAAGGGAGCGAAGGCCTGAAGGGCCGTGTCGATTGCCGAAAGAATGAGCGCAACCTGAATGATGTCGGTGCTCTGCTGGCTATTAAAGCCGTAGACGCCGGCCATGATGACCGCCGGGGTAATGATGCCGGCAAACGATGCCAGTACATGCTGAAGGGCACACGGGATCATTTCCTTAACGGGCGGCATGCCTTCGCGAGTGAACAGGGCTTCAGTGCCGTTCGTAACCGTCTCCTGGGTCATTTGACCACCAATCCTCGAAGTAGTTGTTTTCGCATCTAACGCTCTATTGTGACGCAGTGCGGGGTTGAGGTTGTGCCTTCGTTGCATATCGTATTAAAGATGATTCTCATTCTCAATAATAATTTTTTGTTATCAGACTATTCTTCAGCTGAGACAATGCATTTCCGCAGGTCAGGAATGTGTCTGTTCAAAATAACATCTAACTTTTCTTTTGGTCGACCGTTTACCGCCAAATTCCTACCGTTCGTCTCTATTACGTCATGTACCTGCGGATATACGAGATGGTGGGCAGCGTGTTACCATGATAAAAAATTGTTATGAACATTTCCGATTTCGCCCAAAGGAGTTGCCCGTGAACGAGACCGTACGTCGCTTTTTGCCGATGGTCGATTTTCTGGAGCAGATACTCGGCAAAAACAGCGAAATCGTGCTGCACGATTTCTCGGATCCCGACCACGCCATCGTCGATATTCGCAACGGCATCGTGAGCGGCCGCAAGGTCGGCGGTCCCGCCACCGATCTGGCACTCAAGATCATGCACGACGCCAAGTATCGCGACCTGCCGTTTATTACGGGCTACGAGGGGCGCGGTGCCGGCGGCAAGACGTTGGAGTCAGCGACGTACTTTATCCGCGAAAATGACGAGATCGTCGGTATGCTCTGCGTCAACACCGACCTCTCGACCGTGCGCTCCATCAACGCCATGGCGCAGCAGCTTATGGCCTGCTTTGACGCGGCGCCGACGCGCACGGAGCCCGCCTCTATCGAGGTCGAAAGCCTTTCGGAGTCCACACAGGAGCTCATCGACCGCAGCATTGCCGAGCTGCTGAGCGCTCGCGGGCTGGATGTGGCGTCGCTTGGTCAAAGCGACCGCGTGGACGTCATTCGCCACCTCAACGGCAACGGAGTGTTCATGCTCAAGGGCGCCGTAGCCTGCGCCGCCACCGCGCTGGGCATCTCGGAGCCCAGCGTCTACCGCTACCTGCAAAAAGTCCGCAAGGAAGGCTAACCCGCTGACTCCTTGGGGACGGAGGAAAACGGACCATTTTTGTCGCATCGCTTGACAAAAGACCCTGCAGCTCGCACGCGCTGCAGGGTCTTTTTGCATGTCATGTTTAGTTGTTGCCAACACCTTAGAGGGCGGCGACGACCTCGATCTCGACCAGACCGCCAGCCGGAAGGGCGGCAACCTGGAAGGCGCTGCGCGCGGGGAACGGGGCCTCGAACTCGGAGGCGTAGATCTCGTTCACGGCGGCGAAGTCGGCGATGTCGGCCAGGTAGACCGTGGTCTTGACGACATCGGCAAAGGTGGCGCCGGCAGCGGTCAGCAGGGCCTCGACATTGGCGAGGGACTGCTTGGCCTGGGCCTCGACGCCCTCGGGCATCTTGCCGGTCGCGGGGTCGATGCCCAGCTGGCCGGACAGGAACACCATGTTGCCGGCCTGGATACCGGGGGAATACGGGCCGATGGCGGCCGGTGCGTTATCGGAAGACACGACGGTCTTGCTCATGTTTTTCTCCTTACGATCAGATAGAGAGCGTGAGCGCGGCGTTCGCACCGGGAGGCACAATTCGGTCTGAACACCGCGCTTGATTGGGATAGTACTCAAGGTTTCCGTGCGATGCAAGAATATTATCAGCTTGCGAGAATATTTTATCGCCCAACGGTTTCTCCGAACCGCTGAACGGTTCTCATGTGGAGCAGCCAGTCCAAGCTGCTGAAGACTTTGTCCTGCTTAGGCTGCGGGCGTCGCCCACCGCAGCGACGCCACTATACTTTTGAATATCTGAGCATTTTGAAAGGCAGGATATGACCGCAACCGCCAGCCGAACCACTAACCGCAGGCCCGAGCTTTTAGCGCCCGCCGGAGGGCCCGAGCCCTTTGCCGCCGCACTCGCCGCGGGGGCAGACGCCATCTATTGCGGCATGGGCAGCTTCAACGCCCGCCGCAAGGCCACCAACTTTACCGACGAGGCCTTTGAGCAGGCCTGCCGCGCCGCACATCTAGCCGGGTCGCGCGTCTACGTCACGGTCAACATCGTCATCAAGCAGTCCGAGATGGGCGATGCGCTGCAACTCATCCATCGCTGTTCCACGCTGGGCGCCGACGCCTTCATCATCCAGGACTGGGGCCTGTTCTTTGAGGTCAAGCGCACCATGCCCGGCATCGAGACGCACATCTCGACCCAAGCAAACATCCACGACGACCGCGGAACGCTTTGGTGCCGCGAGCAGGGCGCCGACCGCGTGACTCTCTCGCGCGAGCTCTCCATCGACGAGATCGCCGCCATCCACGACGCCGCGCCCGATGTGGACCTTGAGGTCTTTAGCCACGGTGCCATCTGCTTTTGCTACTCGGGTCTGTGCCTGCTGTCGAGCTTTGCCATGGCTGGCCGCTCGGCCAACCGCGGCATGTGCGCCCAGCCCTGCCGCCTACCCTACGAGCTAATTGACGAGAACGGCCGCTCGCTCTCCCCTGCCGGTCGCGAGCGCGCGCTGTGCCCGCGCGACACCAACACTTCGCAGCTTGTTCGCCGTCTGTATGACGCCGGCGCCGCATCGCTCAAGCTCGAGGGCCGCATGAAGGCCCCCGATTACGTGTATTCCATCGTCGACGTGTATCGTCATCAGATTGATGACATGCTGGCCGATGTTTCGACCTCTAAGGATGAGGATGCGGCCCGCCAGCGACAGCTCAAGCGCTGCTTTAACCGCGACTTTACGCACGCCTATCAGGACGGCACCTCGGGCGATGAGATGATGAGCTATGAGCGTTCCAACAACCGCGGCCAGATCGTGGGCACGGTGCTGGGCAGCCGCCCGGCCAACCGCGATGTGCGCGGCCTTAAGCCCGACGACCGCCGTCGCCGCGCCGCCATCGCCCGCATTGAGCTGTTTGAGCCCGTGGGCAAGGGCGACCTGCTGGAGCTTCGCCACGACGATGAGTTCGACCAATTCCTGACCACCATCGCCGCCGATGATGCCGCCGCGGGCGACATCATCGAATGTCGCGTTCCCCGCAGCATGCCTGAGGGCTGCCGCGTCCGCGTGATTCGCAGTCAGCGTGCCATTGACGCCGCCGGCGCCGCGCTCAAGCGCGATGTGCTGCGCCGTCGCGCCGTGGATGTAACCGTCGTGGCACGTTTGGGTGAACCGTTTGCCGTCACGCTTACTTGCTGCGACGACCCATCGCTTACGGCCACGGGCACGGGCTTCACCGTCGAGGCCGCCAAGACCCGTGCCGTCGAGGCGGCAGACCTGGTTGAGCATGTGGGCCGCATGGGCTCCTCGCCCTTCGAGGCAGCGAGCTTTGATGTGGCGCTCGATAAGGGCTGCGGCATGGGCTTCTCCGCTGTGCACAAGGTGCGCGCCGCCGCCTGCAAGGCGCTGGAGGAGGCCATTCTGGCACCGTATGACGAGCGTGCCCGCACGCTCGAGCTGCCGGTGCTCGACAAATGTACGCGGCCCATGCCCGAGCACTACCGCGACGAGCCGCAGATCTGCGCCACCGTCACCTCGCTCGAGGCCGCCGAGGCAGCCCGCGCGGAGGGTGCAACGCGCATCTATATGACCACCGACGCGCTCGAGGCTGTCGGACTCTCCCCTGCCGATGCATTTGAGCAGGGTATCGTGCCCGTACTCGACGAGGTCTGCCGCGCCGTCGACCACGAGCGCGTCGATCCTTGGATCAATGCCGGAGCCACCGTCGCCGTCGGCAATATCTCCGAGCTCGCCGTAGCCGCTCATGCCGGCGCCACGGCCGAGATTCGCTCTTGCCTGCCGGTGCATAACACGCCCTGCATGGAGGCACTTGCCGAGCGCGGAGCCGGTGCGTTTTGGCTCTCGCCCGAGATCACGCTCGACGAGATCGTCTCGCTTGGCACCGCCGCGCCCGCAGCCCTGGGCATCACTGTGTTCGGCCGCCCGCGCGTTATGACGAGTGAGCACTGCATCCTGCAGGTGGCCAACGGCTGCATCCACGATTGCGCTAACTGCCGCCTGCGCGCCCGCAAGCTGTCACTCAAGAATATCGACGGCAAGGTCATGCCCGTACGCACCGACATCCATGGCCGCTCTCGCCTGTACGACGCCTACCCCATCGACCTCACGCCGCAGGTTCCTCAGCTGCTCGATGCCGGCGTGCGTCGTCTCATGGTAGACGGAACGCTGCTCGAGACAGATGAGGTGGGCCGTGCCGTCGCCCGCGTCCGTCGTGCCGTCGAAGCAGCACAGGCCGGCCGCAAGCCCGCCGCCCGCCTGCGCGGCGCCACCTCGGGCTGCATGTTTGTGGGAATTAGCTAACCGAAAGGCTTACACGTGAACGAAGAACCTCAAGTCCTTTACTGCGACGCCTGGCTCATGGCCATCGACAAGCCCGCCGGCATGATCGTCCACGGCGACGGCACCGGCGAGCGCACGCTCACCGACTACGCCAGCGACCTGCTGCTGGCGATGGGTGACGGCTTTGCCGCGACCGACATGCAGCCGCTCAACCGCCTGGACCGCAACACCACCGGCGTGGTGTTGTTTTCGCTCGACAAACAGACGCAGCCCGCCTTTGACCAAATGGTCATCGACCACGCCTTCGAAAAGCACTATCTGGCGCTGGCCGAGGGCAAGATCGACTGGAACGAGAAGCTCATCGACAAGCCCATCGCCCGCGACCGTCACGACAGCCGAAAGATGCGCGTCGGCGCCAGCGGCAAGCCGTCTCAAACGCGCGTCAAGGTGCTCAAACGTCTTAAGAGCCGTCGTGGCCTGCCCACGCGCTCGTATATCGATGTCGAGTTGCTCACCGGCCGCAAGCACCAAATCCGTGTGCATCTGGCGAGCGAGCGTCATCCCCTGGTTGGCGACGACCTGTACGGAACGCCGCGCCCCTGCGGCCTGATGCTCCACGCCCACAGCGTGTCCTTCACGCATCCCGTAACCGGCGAGCATATCTATATCGAAGCCCCCTGCCCCTGGGAGCCCTAAACCACCACAATGGGGACAGGCACCTTTGTGGTAGTTTTGCCGCAATGGCTCAGCCGCGGTCCCAAAACGTCTCGATCTGTAACAGTTAGAACCCATTTTCCGGTCTATTTGTTATAGATCGAGACATTCGAATCCCTCTCAAGGAAAAATCTCAATCTGTAACAATAACTCGGCAAAATCGGTCCCAGATGTTACAGATTGAGACAAAGGGACGGTGCGGCTCGGAAGTATCTCGATCTGTAACACCTAGCCCACTTTTAGCGGTCCAGTTGTTACAGACTTAGACAAAACCGGTAGACAACGAAAGCGGCAACGCCCGTGATGGACGTTGCCGCTTTTCTATTGAGAAAACTACTCGGTTTCCGTTGCTAACCACCACAATGGGGACAGGCGCCTTCGCGGTGGTTTTGGCCTTAGCCCGTCCCCTGCTGTTAGACCGTGATGACGTTGTCCATTGCCCGGTACTTGGCGGGGACCTCGCCTGCGGTAATAATCGTTGCGTCGCGGAAGTCCGCGAACTTGACGGGCGCCACCATGCCAAATTTACTGGCGTCCGAGATTACGAAGCGCTTGGCTGTATGACGCATCGAGATGCGCTTTACTTGCGCTTCCTCGATATCGGGCGCCGTGAAGCCCTGCTCGGCGGCAATGCCGTTAGAGCCCCAAAAGCCACAGTTGAAGTTGTAGCGGTCTAAGGTTGCCAAGGCATCGGGGCCAACGAGCGCCTCGGTCTCGGGTTTGAGCTCGCCGCCCAGCACCACGGTACGCATGCCGCGCAAAGCAAGGTGCTGAGCATGGAGCACGGAATCGGTCACATAGGTGACATCTTCAAGGTGCGGAAGATGCTCGATGAGCCTGAGCGTCGTCGAGCCCGAGTCGATGTATACAAAGCTCTCGGGCTCCACAAGCGCCGCCGCACGGGCGCAGATACGCTCCTTGTCGTCGTTATGGAGGTCGCTGCGCTCATTAATCGTTAGGTCGCGCGTCACGTGCGCGCGCTCAAGACTCGTCGCTCCACCGTGGACCTTGGCGATGCGATGAACTCGGTCGAGCGTCTGCAGGTCTCGCCGAATGGTAGACGCCGTCACGCCCAGGGCTTCGGCAAGTTCCGGCACGGTAACCGAGCCGGCCTGCTGCACCATCGACACGATCGCGTTGAGCCTATCTTCCGCAAGCATCGCTTACTCCTCCTCGGGGTACACAACTCCCCATTCGGCGCGGAGCTTGGTCATAAGCTCCATAACATCAGAAGCATAATCCAGCAGCTCGCGCTTGGAGTCATCGCCGGCAACGGCCTTCTCAAGATCGGCCATCTCGTAGCACAGGGCGTAAGCCTCGGTGCCGGCGAGGACCTCCTCGCGGTGGCCGTCCGCAGTCCACACGATGGTCGCGTGATCGGCACGCGGATATTCGTTGACCTCGATGTAGCACTTATCGAAGCTGATGATCGAGCGCTTGGGCTGCTTGGAGTGGAGCGTAAGGCTCACGACGCCCAGCTGCTGTTCGGTATTACGGCATACGATGCCGCCCGCAACGTCCACGCCGGTCTCACAGGTGTTGCCCAGCGAAACGACCTCGGCGGGCTGGCTTGCCATAAAGAGGCGCATGACGGACAGGGCATACACGCCAATATCGAGCATGGCACCGCCAGCAAGGTTGCGATTGTAGAAACGATTGGTCAAATCGCCGTACTCCTTGTAGCTGCCAAAGTTGAGCTGAGCGAGGTTCATGCGGCCGAACTCGCCAGCATCCATGCGACGACGCAGCTCCTGATACAAGGGCATGTGAAGCACCGTGGTGGCGTCCATAAGGACGACGTTGTGCTCGTCGGCGATGGCACGCGCCTCGTCGAGCTCAGCGGAATTGAGGGTAATGGCCTTCTCGCAGAGCACGTGCTTACCAGCTGCCAGAGCGGCTCGCAGGTAGGTGATATGCGTGTTGTGCGGCGTGGTGATATAGACGGCGTCGATGTCCGGATCGGCGTAGAGGTCCTCGACCGTCTCGTACACCTTCTCGACGCCATACTGCTCGGCAAAAGCCTGGGCTTTGGAAAGCGTACGGTTGGCGACACCCGCGAGCTTGCGGCCGGCCAGCGCGAGGGACTGGGCCATTTGGTTGGCGATAACACCGCACCCGATCACTGCCCAGCGAAGCTCGGGAGCCGTAAAGATGTCGTTTGGGAACGGCTGATTCTGGACCGAGGCATACGCCGCCTTTGCGGCTGCCTCGGCGTCGAGCGGAGCCTGTTTGGAATCTGCCATGATGTGCCTCCTGAGTCATCGGAAGTTCTTCATTTCTAACAACCCTATAGTCGCACAATTGCGCGCGTATCTGCTCGTGTTTGCGTATTTATTTGCTTATCGGTCATTATTTAGCCATAGTTGGCAGATGTTTGCGCGGCTATGCGCATTATCGCGCAAGGCTATGCGCGTAAATGCGCATACGACGATCCTTGTGAAACATAAAGGGACGGAACACCAAAGCCCTAAAAGACAGACCCAGCTGTATTACTTCACCCCTCTGGGGGCATCAGACATCAAAGGATCGTCCCAAACTGCCGGCACATAGAGACTGCCCCCCCCCAACGACTGGTCATTTAAGTCTGTCCCCAATGAATGGTCGTCCCCAGCTGCCGACAGAAAATGAACGCCCCCAGGTGCCGGCATTTCAACGGCCACTCATTTAAGTCTGTCCCCAATGAGTATCCCCAATGAGTGGGGATAGAAAAAGGCCCGGGTGCCGTGGGGCATCCGGGCCTTTGCTAGCAACTTGATGTTGCGGGCAGCTTAGAACTTGTGGCCGCACTTCTTGCAGACGCGCAGCTTGTTCTTACCGTCCTTCTCGTGACCGACGCGGGTAACCTTACCGCACTCGGGGCAAACGAGATTGACGTTGGAGGCATCGATGGGAGCCTCCTGCGAAACGATGCCGCCCTGCTGGTTGGCAGCGTTGGGCTTGACGGCCTTCTTGACGACCGAAACGCCCTCGACAACGACCTTGTTCTCGGCGGGGAGAGCACGCAGGATAACGCCCTGCTTGCCGCGATCCTTGCCAGAGAGAACCTGGACCTTATCGCCCTTCTTGATATACATATATCTCCCCTAACTACAGGGTCTCGGGAGCGAGCGAGACGATCTTCATGTACTTCTTGTCACGAAGCTCGCGAGCGACGGGCCCGAAGATACGGGTGCCGACGGGCGAACCATCGTTGTTGATGACAACGCAAGCGTTCTCATCAAAGCGAATGTAGGAGCCATCCTTGCGGCGGATCTCCTTAACGGTGCGAACGACGACGCAACGGACAACGTCCTTCTTCTTGACGTTGGCGCCAGGGGTAGCCTCCTGGACAGCACCGATGAACACATCGCCGATGCCTGCATAACGACGCTTGGAACCGCCAAGCACCTTGATGCAGCGAATCTTGCGAGCGCCGGAGTTGTCGGCGACGTTCAGCATGGTTTGCATCTGAATCATGGTAGATGTTCCTCCGAACTAAGAACCGAAGAGAGGTGCGCAGCCTTTATACGGCCTGTGGTATGCAAGCCAGGCATACGCACATCTTCGGAAACGTACAAGTCGTAAGAGCGACTGCTTATTTAGCGCGCTCGACGACCTCGATGAGGCGCCAACGCTTCATCTTGGACATAGGACGGGTCTCCATAACGCGGACGGTATCGCCCACGCCAGCCGTGCACTCCTCGTCGTGAGCGTGCAGCTTCTTGGAGCTGGTCATCATCTTGCCGTACTTGGGGTGACGCTTGCGCTCGGTGATGGTGACAACAATGGTCTTGGCACCGGAGACAGAGGTAACGACACCCGTACGGACCTTACGCGAGTTACGCGAATCAGTCATGTTCTCTCCTTAGGTCCTACTCGGCGACAGCGGACTTCTCCGCTGCGATCTCGCGGGCGCGCTGCTCCGTGAGGACGCGAGCGATGTCCTTCTTCACGGTGTTGACGCGAGCGGTGTTGTCCAGCTGGCTGGTGGCCATCTGGAAACGAAGGTTAAAGAGCTCGGCGCGCATTTCCTTCAGCTTCTCAACGAGCTGAGCGTCCGAGAGCTCACGAATCTCTGCGGGCTTCATTAGTTCTCCTCCTTGGCGGCGGCGGCGTCCTCAGCAGCCCACTTGGCCTCGAGAGCGGCCTCCTCAGCCATCTCCTTCTCGATGCGCTGCTCAGCGTTCTTGGCAGCAACAATCTTGGTCTTGATGGGGAGCTTGTGCTGCGCAAGACGCAGAGCCTCGCGAGCGACCTCCTCGGGAACACCCTTGACCTCGAACATGATGCGGCCGGGCTTGACGACGGCCACCCACTCCTCGGGGTTACCCTTACCAGAACCCATGCGAGTCTCGGCAGGCTTCTTGGTGATGGGCTTATCGGGGAAGATCGTGATGTAGACACGACCGCCACGCTTCATGTAGCGGGTCATGGCAATACGAGCGGCCTCGATCTGACGGTTGGTGATCCAATGGGCCTCGAGAGCCTGGATACCAAACTCGCCGAAATGCAGCTCGGTATTACCCTTGGCCTGGCCCTTCATGGAGCCACGCTGCACCTTGCGGTGAAGAATACGCTTAGGGGCAAGCACTACTGACCCCTCCTCTCGGAGTTACGACGACGAGGACGGGAAGAGCCCTCGAGTGCAGGGTTGGGAACAGGCTGGCCCGGGAGCTTCTCGCCCAGGTAGATCCAGACCTTCACGCCGCAAGCGCCCATGGTGGTGCTGGCGACAGCCGTGCCGTAGTCGATCTTGGCACGGAGGGTGTGCAGAGGCACGCGACCCTCGCGGTACCACTCACGACGGCCCATCTCGGCACCGCCGAGACGACCGGAGCACTGGATACGGATGCCCTTAGCGCCAGCCTTGCGGGCGGACTGGACAGCCTTGCGCATAGCGCGACGGAAGGCAACGCGGCCCTCGAGCTGCTCAGCAATGGACTGAGCAACGAGGTTGGCGTCGAGCTCGGGGCGCTTGATCTCGACAACGTCGACGGAGAGCTGGCCCTTGGAGACGCCAGCAACCTTCTCGAGCTCGGTGCGGAGGGTATCGATCTCGGCACCCTTCTTACCGATGACAACGCCAGGGCGAGCGGTGAGGATGATGACCTTCACCTTGTCGCCAGCGCGCTCGATCTCGACGCGGGAGACAGCTGCGCGGGAAAGACGCTTCTCGAGGTACTTGCGGATCTCGAGATCGTTACCGAGGGTCTTAGCGTAATCCTTCTCTGCGAACCAGCGGGAGCGCCAGTTCTCGGTGATGCCAAGACGGAAGCCGGTGGGGTAGACTTTCTGACCCATACAGCTTTACGCCTCCTTTCGAGGAGCAACGACGACGGTGATGTGGGAAGTACGCTTCAGAATGCGAGAAGCGGAACCCTTGGCGCGGGGACGGATGCGCTTAAGCGTCGGACCCTCGTCAACATAGGCAGCGGCGACAACCAGGTTGTCGGCACGCAGACCGTTGTTGTTCTCGGCGTTCGCAACGGCGGAACGGAGAACCTTCTCGACATCCACGGCGACGGCGCGGTCGCAGAAGTGGAGGATGTCGAAGGCCTGAGCGACAGGCTTGCGGCGGATCAGATCGACCACCAGGCGGGCCTTGCTGGGGGAAACACGCACGTACTTAGCGACGGCGCGAACCTCGGTGGCCTCAGTTTCAATAGACTTAGTTGCCATTTACGGTTAACCCCCTATTTGGCCTTGTGGCCACGGAACGTACGAGTCGGCGCGAACTCGCCGAGCTTGTGACCAACCATGGACTCGGTAACATACACGGGCACATGCTTGCGGCCGTCGTGGACGGCGATGGTGTGACCAACCATCTCGGGGAAGATGGTGGACGCGCGGGACCAGGTCTTCACGACGTCCTTCTTGCCAGCCTCGTTCATCGCGGTGATACGCGAGAGAAGGCGAGTCTCCACGAACGGGCCCTTTTTGAGACTTCTGCTCATAAGTGCTTTCTCCTAAAACTCGGTATCCGAAATTACTTCTTACGGCGACGAATGATGTGCTGGTTCGAGACCTTCTTCTTCTTGCGCGTACGAAGGCCCTTCGTCGGCTTACCCCAAGGGGTAACAGAGGGACGACCAGAGGTGTGGTTCTTGCCCTCGCCACCGCCGTGCGGGTGGTCGACAGGGTTCATGACGGTACCGCGGACGGTCGGGCGCACGTTCATGTGACGCTTACGGCCGGCCTTGCCGATGACGATGTTGGAGTGATCGGCGTTGCCGACCTCACCGACGGTGGCGCGGCAGGTAACGAGGATGCGGCGCATCTCGGAGGAAGGCATACGGACGATAGCGTACTTGCCCTCCTTACCCATCAGCTGGCAGGAGTTACCGGCGGAACGGGCGATAGCAGCGCCCTTGCCCGGCTGGAACTCGACGGCGTGGATGAGCGTACCGACGGGGATGTCGGCGAGGGGCAGAGCGTTGCCCGGCTTGATGTCGGCGTCAGAACCGGACATGATGGTCTGACCGACCTCGAGGCCCTTGGGGGCCAGGATGTAGCGCTTCTCACCGTCAGCGTAGTGCAGCAGAGCAATGCGAGCAGAACGGTTCGGATCGTACTCGATCGTGGCAACCTTGGCGGGCACGCCGTCCTTGTTGCGCTTGAAGTCGATCACACGGTAACGACGCTTCACGCCGCCGCCCTGGTGGCGGGTGGTGATGCGGCCGTTGTTGTTACGACCGGCCTTCTTAGGCAGGGGCTCGAGAAGAGACTTCTCGGGCTTGGTGCAGGTGATCTCGGAGAAATCGGAGATCGTCTGCCAACGCCTACCAGCGGAGGTCGGCTTAAGGTGCTTTACAGCCATTACAATCCCTTTCAATAGGAATCCGTTAGCCATCGCAGACAGGGATTCGAGGTTCTGCCTCGGGTGCGATGACACCGGACGTATACACGGTTCCGGGCGTGTCCATTTTATACGCCCAAAACCTTGAGCTCTCGCCTCCCCTATTTGGGAGGCATGAGCTCACTCAACAGCAGCGAGTCTTAGGCCTGGTTGCCAAAGACCTCGATGGTGTCGCCCTCGGCCAGCGTGACGATGGCCTTCTTCCAAGAACGGGTCTTGCCGGCGACATAGCGCACGCGCTTGGTCTTGGGCTTGACCGTCAGGGTGTTCACGCGAACGACCTTGACGCCGAAGATCTCCTCGACAGCGTCCTTGATCTGATACTTGTTAGCATCCTTGGCGACCTCGAACGTGTACTTGTTCTGCTCCATGCCGGAGAAGGAACGCTCGGACACGATCGGACGGATGATGATCTCGTGGGCGGTCATTTATGCAAGCACCTCCCCGAAGTGAGCGGCGATGTCGGCGGGCATCAGCACGGCGTTGTTGTTGACGAGATCGTAGGTGTTGGCCTCGTCGGCAGTGATGATGAACGTCTTGGGAATGTTGCGGAACGACAGGTAGGCGTTGACGTCCTCATCGCGAACGATGATGGTCAGGCGCTTGCCCTCAAGGCCGAGAGCCTTGAGCATGGCGACGGCAGCCTTGGTGGAAGGCTTCTCGAAGCCGTAGTCGTCGACGAGCACGAGCTCGCCATCGGCCAGCTTGGCGGACAGCGCGGAGCGCATAGCCAGCTTGACCTCCTTGTTGTTCATACGCTTAGCGTAGGAACGGGGCTTGGGGGCGAAGACAACGCCACCGTGACGCCACTGGGCAGCACGGATGGAACCCTGGCGGGCACGGCCGGTGCCCTTCTGACGCCAAGGCTTCTTGCCGCCACCGGAAACCTCAGAGCGGCCCTTAGCGGACTGGGTGCCCTGACGCCAAGAGGCCATCTGGCACTTGACGATGTGGTGCATAACGTGGATGTTCGGCTCGATGCCGTACACCTCAGCGGCGAGCTCGGCCTCGGCGACCTTCTTGCCCTCGCTGTTCTTTACTTCAAACTTTGCCATTTAAGTGTTCTCCTTGGTATGACGCTGGGCTAAATGGGCTGGGCCCTTAGGCCATACGGATGGCGACGAGACCATTCTTGGCACCCGGGACAGCGCCCTTGACCAAGATGAGGTTCTGCTCGGCATCGATGCGGACAACGGAAAGGTTCTTGACGGTAACGCGCTCGTTACCCATGTGACCGGCCATCTTGACGCCCTTGAGGACGCGCGCAGGATAGGCGCACTGACCGATAGAACCGGGGTGACGCTGGAAGTGAGAACCATGCGTCATAGGACCGCGGCGCTGACCCCAGCGCTTGATGCGACCCTGGAAGCCCTTACCCTTGGAGGTACCGATGACGTCGACCTTCTCGACATCAGCGAAATCAGCGACGGTGACGACCTCGCCGACCTTGTGCTCCTCGCCGTTCTCGACGCGGACCTCACGAAGGAAGCGGACAGGCTCGACGCCAGCCTTGGCGAAGTGACCAGCCATGGGCTTGTTCACGTTCTTGGCCTTGATGTCGCCGAAACCGATCTGGACGGCGTCATAGCCGTCGGTTGCCTGAGTTTTAACCTGCGAGACAGCGCAGGGGCCAGCCTGGATGACCGTGACGGGAACGACGTTGTCGTCCTCGTCCCAAACCTGGGTCATGCCAATCTTGCGGCCGAGAATCATGCTGATCAAGATATGATCCCAACTCTCGCGTGGTCTTGGGACAATGCGTACACCACCGAGCGTACGCCCCTAGAGGACCACTACTTACACGACGTGCTCCCCAGCCTTGTATTTCGCCCGGACTACCTGACAACCCTATTAAGCAGGCATTTTGTCCAGCCAGAATACTCCCCTGGTTTCACACAGCTGTTTAGTATACACGGCTGCGGGCGTATCCATCGAGATTCATATTTCACTCACATTGTTTACGCAGGTAAAGCGCGTGGCACGTTCCCAGTGTGCGGCGGAGGGTGAACTTGCATTGCATTGGCTCGCCTTCTGCTTGTGGCTTTGCCTCTTCGAAATCGAAGATCATGATGGCGCAGTTGGGGAGTTTTGCTGGGAGCTCGAAGCCCTCTGGGACTGCAGCCTTGATGAATTGGCGGCTGGCGCTGCCGTGGCTTACTGCTAGGAGGGTTTCTATGCCCTCGGCGCCCATGAGATTGGTGAGGGTGTCAACCATGCGCTCTTGCAGCGCGCGGCTTCCTTCTCCTCCGAAGGGGACCAGATCCTCGCCCGGATCCCAGACGTCGGTGGGAAGGGCGTCGTGCGGGCCTTCTTCGAAGGAGCCGTAGCAGCGCTCGATGATGCCTTCGCAGGACTCGACTGCTGCGTCCGGGCCAAGGAGTTCGGTTGCGACAAGACTTGCCGTGTCCATGGCTCGGCCTAAGGGTGATGAGACCACTTTGTCGGGGACGACGCTGTGGGCTTTGAGCCATGCGGCCGCTGCCCGTGCCTGCTGACGGCCCAGATCGGTGAGCGGTGAATCACAGCGACCCTGGACGAGCTTTTTGACGTTGAATTCCGTCTGGCCGTGGCGGAGTAGGTATAGGCGCTTCATGCTCTCCTCTTCTGTATAACTTGCTTTGCCGGCACAGCCCTACTCGTGGGTATGCCCTACGTAGTCTTCGTCGATCGTAATCTTGGCAATCGACTTGGGATATTCCGATTCGACCCGTTGTGCCAGCGCGTGCTTTACGTCTTCGGCACTCATCTGCAGATCCGAGGGACGCACGCAGTCAAAGATCACGTTGGTGTGCGTGGGGCCCGGCACACAGCGCAAATCATGAATCGAAAGACGGCTATCGATCTCTTGAGCCATAGCGTTGATGCGCAAGCGCATGCTCGCCACCTTTGGATCGTCGGTCACGATGGGGTCGTAGTGAAGTGTGACAATCATGCCGTCTTCGTTCCTAAACGACTGCTCGATGTTATCGAGCGTGTCGTGACTTTCCAGCGGGCTGGCCTCGGCTGCCATCTCGGCGTGAGCGCTTGCGAACTTCCTGCCCGGGCCGTAGTCGTGAACCATCAAATCGTGAACTCCCAAAACGCCGGGATAGCTCATGATCTTGTCTCGAATGTGCTTGACCAGCTTAGGATCGGGCGACTGACCCAAAAGCGGGCTCACCGTATCTTGAATAAGTTCAAAGCCGCTCCAGCCAATATAGGCGCCAACGGCAAGGCCAACCCATGCGTCAAGATTGATGTGCGTCACCTGCGAAACAATTGCACATGCCAGCACGGCGCCTGTGGCAAGAACATCGTTCTTGGAATCCTGGGCAGTCGCATGCAGTGTCTCGGACTCGATACGGTCGCCGAGCTTTTGGTTGAGCGCCGCCATCCACAGCTTAACAACCATCGAAAGCGCCAGGACTGCCACCAGGGCAAGCGAGAACTCGACAGGTTCGGGGTGGATGATACGCTCAAACGAGGACTTCACCAGTTCAAGGCCAATGAGAAGCACGAGCGCCGCCACGACAAGACCCGAGAGGTACTCGTAGCGACCATGGCCGTATGGATGCTCGGGGTCGGCGGGCTTGCTCGCCAGCTTAAAGCCCAGCACGCTCACGATATTCGAGCTGGCATCGGACAGGTTGTTCATGGCATCCGCCACAATCGAAACCGATCCCGAAACCACACCGATTGCGCCCTTCGCAGCACAAAGCGCCACATTGGCGACAATACACACCATGCCCGCTAACGTGCCCACACGCGCACGATCGCCCTGCGCGCGCTTAACTATCCACTCGACCATCTGCATCCGCCCCCACGGTACTACCTATATATCTATTGCTCAAACGGATTGTAGTGTAGCCACTTTGTCTCCCAGATACAAAGAGGCCGCAGCCCGCACGGGCCACGGCCTTGGAGCATGACAAAAGAATCGTCCTTTTGTCGCACAGGTTTACGCGCTTACTTCAGCAGCGCTCGCCACTGTTTCGGGTGAATCGGCCCCGTCTTCTGCCGCCTGTCCCTGCGCCGGCACCACGCCAAAGCAGTAGCTCAGCGCCGCAGACACCGCAAATGCCACACCGCCGGCAACGCAGCACCACAGCAGGTTCGAGATGCCGCCCGTGGCAAAGCCAATGACCATAAGGACATTCGTCATGCCGATGGTATAGGCCGTAACGTGGCCCACGGCCGCAACAAGGCCTCCGACGGCGCCGCCAATGGCCATGTACGTCAGGCACCTGCCATATTTAAAGCCGCAACCGTACAGCGCCGGCTCGCTTACGCCGCCA
This sequence comes from Collinsella aerofaciens, assembly GCF_028209885.1. Classification (GTDB taxonomy): domain Bacteria; phylum Actinomycetota; class Coriobacteriia; order Coriobacteriales; family Coriobacteriaceae; genus Collinsella; species Collinsella aerofaciens_BA. The sequence continues at coordinate 25,663 of NZ_JAQLEM010000017.1, forward strand.
AGAATACCCGAGATTGAATAGCCCAGCATGAGTGCCTTCTCGTCCTTATCCGCAACGCGGAGCGACGCGCCAAAGGGCATGCCCCAAACGGCGAACGTCGCCATCGTCGCGGCGATCAGGATGCACGAATCCGTTCCCACACTCATAAACTGAGCATAGGCAAGCGATAGGACAACGTTGCTGACGCCTGCAATCTTAAGAAACTCCCAACCCGCGGCAAGCCCCATGAGCGTGAGCAGCGACACGATGCCACCGGAATTGCCAAGCATAAACATAAGCTGGCCCAACAGCATGCCCAGATAGCTGCCCGCCGGCGCCGTAATACACAGCGAAACCGGAACCATGACAAGCATGGTCGCAAACGGAACGAACGAAAACGCCACGGCCTTAGGGATAACGCGCTGAAAGAAACACTCCACTCGCCATAGCACGGGCACCGAGATGAGAACCGGAATAACAGTCGTCGTGTAATCGTTGACCGGCGCGGGAAGCAGACCATACACGGAAGTCATCGATGCCCCCGTCGTCGATGCGGCATCGACGAGCTTAAGCAGATCGGGCGCAATCAATACGCCGCCCAGCATCATGCCTAGCTGCTCCGAGCAACCGAGCTGGCGGGCGGCCGCCCAACCAAGATAAATGGGCAAAAAGTAGTAGCCGGCGTTATAGAGCCAACTGTAGAACAGGCGATAGATTTCGGAATCGGCAGACCACAGGCCCAGCATACCTTCGCCCATAATGACGGCAACGGTGCGGAACAACGCCGCGCAGACAATAAACGGCAGCGCCGACATCATGCTTTTGGACAGATAGTCCACCACGGCCATGGCGTTTGATGAAACCGTCGTTGTAAACGAGGTGTTAGAAACTTGTAGCATGGAACGCCTTTCCCAATATGACATGCGGGCTGCCCCTTTGTCACATCGTGCGGTACTGACCGATTGCGCGGTACTTTTCGTAGCGGAGGTTTGTGAGGGTCGCGTCGTCGAGCTGCCCAAGCGTATCGAAGACATCAAATGCCGAGGACATGACGGCACCGGCGATCTCCTCATGCGACAGGCCCCTATCGTCAACAATGCCGTCGATGATGCCGAGCGCCAACAGATCGGGGGCCGTGAGCTTAAGCGCCTCGGCGGCCTCATTCGCGCGCTCGGTATCCTTCCACAGGATCGACGCACAGGCCTCGGGGCTCACGACCGAATAGGCCGAGCTCGAGAGCATCAGGATGCGGTCGGCCACGGACAGCGCCAGCGCGCCACCAGAGCCGCCCTCGCCTGTCACCACCGAGACAATCGGCGTCTTGAGGCCGCTCATCTCCATGAGATTCTGGGCAATCGCCTCGCCCTGGCCGCGCTCCTCGGCACCGATGCCGCAAAACGCGCCCGAAGTATCGACCAGACACAGAACCGGTCGACCAAACTTTTCGGCCTGGCGTATAAGGCGACGCGCTTTGCGGTAGCCCTCGGGATGTGCCATACCAAAGTTGCGACGCATGCGCTCTTTGGTCGTGGTACCGCGCTCGACGGCGATAACCGTCACGGGTCGCCCGTCTTTCCAGCCAATGCCAGCCACCACGGCGGCGTCGTCGCCAAAGTAACGGTCGCCATGCAGCTCCACAAATCCATCCAGGCCCAGCGAGATCATCTCGCCCGCCGTGGCGCGATCTGCCGAGCGGGTCTGCTTGACAATCTCGAGCGCGGTTTTTGGTGCGGTCGAGCGCTTGAACAAGTGTCCCAGCTTTTTGCCGCGACGACCCGTATGCACGATCTCATGCGGTGCCCCCAGGCCGGGCGCGTGCCCTTCGTGCAGTGCCAGCAGCTCGCCTACCGTGAGCGCAATCTCGCCACGCGGAACAACGGCATCGCAAAAGCCGTGCTCCAGCAAAAACTCGGAGCGCTGGAATCCCTTGGGCAGGCGCTTGTGCATGTTCTGCTCGATCACGCGCGGGCCGGCAAATGCCGTCAGGGCATCGGGCTCGGCCAGGATAATATCGCCCTCCATGGCAAAGCTCGCGGTTACGCCTCCGGTCGTGGGGTCGGTGAGCACCGTGATATACAGACCGCCCGCCTCGCTGTGGCGCCTAACCGCCGCAGAAATCTTGGCCATCTGCATAAGCGACGTCACGCCCTCTTGCATGCGCGCGCCGCCCGAAACGGTAAAGCCGACAACTGGCAATCCAAGCTCGGTCGCTCGCTCAAATGTGCGACAGATCTTCTCGCCCACCACGGAACCCATCGAGCCCATCATAAAGTTGGCGTCCATAAAGAAGAGCGCGGTATCGCAACCGCAGATTTTGCCCCTGCCGCACACAACGGCGTCGCGCTCGCCCGAACGCTCGCACACGCTCTTAAGCTTGTCGGCATAGCCGGGAAACGAGAGGAAGTCCTCCGACGCCAGATTGGCATCCCATTCCTCAAACGTGCCCTCGTCGACCGTCATGCGCATGCGCGCGCGACCGCTCACGCGAAAGTGTTTGCCGCAACGAGGGCAGACCTCGAGGTTGTCGTGCAGGCGTGCTTCATCGATCACGCGGCGACACTCCGGGCACTTGATAAACACGTGGCGCGCGGGAAACTCGGCGCACGACTCGGTCATCGGCCCCTCGAGGACGTTGACCGTCTTTGCTTTTCTATTCATCAGCATAGAGATGCCCCATCAGATCGGTGTGGTACATGCCCGACAAGAACTCGTCGTTTGCCAGCACGTCGAGCTGAAGCTCGCTGTTTTCGCTCACGCCCTCAATCACGAGCTCGCCCAGGGCCGAGCGCATCTTACGAATGGCGCCGTCACGCGTGGGCGCACACACGATGAGCTTGCCGAGCATGGAGTCGTAGTACGGCGGAACTTTCGCACCGGTAAACATGGCGGAATCCCAGCGCACGCGCGGACCACCCGGCACACGCAACGCGGTGACCGTTCCGCATGACGGCAGAAAGTCCGGCGTTTCGGCATTGATGCGGCACTCCATGGCGTGGTTGCGGACCGGCATGTCCTCCTGCTCAAAGGGCAGAGGCTGGCCGGCTGCCACGCGCAGCTGCCACTTGACCAAGTCGGTATCGGTCACAAACTCTGTAACCGGATGCTCCACCTGCAAGCGCGTGTTCATTTCCATAAAGTAGAAATTGCCGTCGTCCGAATACAGAAACTCGATGGTACCGGCTCCTTCGTAGCCGACGGCACGAGCCAGGTCACGCGCTGCCTTGTGCATGCGAGCACGAATGTCGTTGTGTCCGTCGAGGCACGGCGCGGGACTCTCTTCGATCAGCTTTTGGTTGCGACGCTGCACCGAGCACTCGCGCTCGCCGAGCGAAAATACATGGCCCTGCTTATCGGCCATAATCTGCACCTCAACGTGGTGCGCCGGCGCGACGAACTTCTCCATGTAGCACTCGCCGTCGCCAAAAACGGCCTCGCCCTCGGCACGCGCCTCGATGAACGCCTTTGCCGCATCTTCCACGCGCTCGACCTTGCGAATGCCGCGACCGCCACCGCCCGCGCGCGCCTTAATGAGCACGGGACAGCCAATGCGCTCGGCCTCGGCCGTCGCCTCCTCGGGACTTTTGAGCAAATCGCAGCCCGGCACAATGGGCACGCCCGCCGCGGCAGCCGTTCGGCGTGCGGCGTCCTTGTCGCCCATGCTGTCGATCACCTCGGCCGAAGGACCGACAAAAGCCAGGCCATACTTGTCGCAGTCGCGTACAAAGCTCGCCTTCTCGGAAAAGAAGCCATAGCCGGGATGAATTGCCTTAGCTCCCGACTTTACGGCACAGGTGAGCACAGCATCGTCGTTGAGGTAGCTCTCGGCAAGACGCGGACCGCCGATGCAATACGCCTCGTCGGCAAGCTGCACGTGCAGCGCGTCCGCATCGGCCGTGGAATAAACGGCGACGGTCTTGATGCCCATATCGCGGCACGCGCGGATAACACGGACCGCGACTTCGCCGCGGTTGGCGATGAGCACTTTGTCGAACATGAAGCCTTCCTTAACTTTCGTGCATGAGTGCAAAAGACATGTCGGCGCGGCAACAGACCTCACCGTTGACGCTTGCAGTACCCGTCGCAAAGCGGAACGGCCCGCGCGCACGCGTGATGGAGCACACCAGATCCACCGTATCGCCCGGGCGCACCGGACGCTTAAAGCGCACCTTGTCCAGACTCGTGTAGAACGGCGTCGCGCCGCGCGCCTCCTCATCGCCCATCAGCAACACGCAGCAGTTTTGGGCGAGCATCTCGCACTGGATCACGCCGGGGACCACCGGGTTTCCCGGAAAATGCCCCTGCAAAAAGTATTCGTCGCCCGTAATCGTGATCTTGCCGTGGGCCTCGTCGCCCACCAGCTCGGCTTCGTCGAGCAAAAGCATCGGCTCGCGATGCGGTAACAGCTTCTTGAGCTCTTCTTTGTTCATGGATATCACCTATCCGATCCTCATGAGGCAGCTGCCAAACTCCACGAGGTCGCCGTCGGCCACGCAGATCTCGAGCACCTCGCCGTCTGCCTCGGCCGTCACCTCGTTGAGAACCTTCATGGCCTCGATAATGCAGAGGGTCTCGCCGGCCTTGACCTTAGAGCCCACGTGCACAAACGGCTCGTCGCCCGGCGCCGGGGCAGCATAGAAAACGCCGACCATGGGAGCGGTCACCTCGGTGCCCTTGGGCTCCGGTGCGGCGGCAGGTGTCTGCGCGGCGGGCTCCGGTGCGGCAGGCGCGACTGTGGGAGCTGCAACTGGAGCGGCCATAGCGCTCGGCATGGGCATGGGCACGGCAACCGGCCGTGCGGCGCTCGCGCGCTCGAGTTCGACCGCGGTGCCATCGGGCTCCTCAACGCGCACGCGCGTGAGGCCGCGGTCCTCCATAACATCGGCTATCTCGGCAAGTCTTTTGGAATCCATGCTCTAGCTCCTCGTATATCTACGCAGCGCGATGGCGGCGTTGTGCCCGCCAAAGCCTAGGTTGGTCGAAAGCGCCCAGGTAAGGTCGGCGCGAACTGCGCGATTGGGCGTGTAGTCAAGATCGCAGGCGGGATCGGGCGTGCGGTAGTTAATGGTCGGCGGCACCACGCCCTGCTCGAGCGCCATGGCGCAGGCCATGACCTCGATGGCGCCCGTGGCACCGATCATGTGGCCGGTCATCGACTTAGTCGACGAGACGTGCGCGGCGCGCGCCGCGTCCTCGCCGAGCGCACGCTTAATGCCCGCCGTCTCGGACGAATCGTTGAGCTTGGTCGATGTGCCGTGAGCATTGATGTAGAGGCCCTCGGAAGGCCTGACGTCGCCCTCAGTCACCGCCAGCGATATCGCGCGGGCAATGCCGGCAGCCTCGGGATCAGGGCTCGTGATGTGATAGGCATCATCGGTGTTGCCGTAGCCCACGACCTCGGCATAAATGTGCGCACCGCGCGCCTGCGCATGTTCCATGCTCTCGAGCACGAGCACGCAGGCGCCCTCGCCCATCGCAAAGCCATCGCGGTCTGCATCGAACGGGCGGCAAGCCGTCGCGGGATCAGGGTTGGTGGTCAATGCGCGGCAGGACGTAAAGCCCGCAACGGCATCGGGGATAATTGCGGCCTCGGCGCCGCCCGCGAGGATCGCGTCGGCATAGCCGTGCTTTATGGCGCGGAACGCCTCGCCCACCGCATGGGCCGAGGTTGCGCACGCGGTCACCACGGGCAGGGTCGGGCCCTTTGCCTTGTGGCGGATTGCGATATTGCCCGATGCCATGTTGGGGATCATCATCGCGATCATATAGGGCGATGCGCGGCGGGGCCCACGTTCGGCAATCGTATGGACGTTGTCGACGAGCGTCGTCATGCCGCCCACGCCCGAGCCCACGTAGACGCCCAGGCGCTCGCGATCAATGGCGCCTTCGACATCAAAGCCCGCATCGTGCATGGCTTCGTCCGAAGCCGCCATCGCAAACTGAACGCAGGGGTCGAGATGCTTGGCGTCACGCTTGCCAAAGTACTCGTTGCCGTCAAAGCCCTTGACCTCGGCTGCCACCTTGACGGCAAACGCATCGGTATCGAAGTGCGTGATCGGGCCGATGCCGCACGTGCCAGCACACATTGCCGCCCAGGTGGCAAGCGCGGTGTTGCCGAGCGGCGACACGGCGCCGATACCGGTGATTGCAACTCTCTGTTCCATCATGGTCTCCTCATCCAAGCCGTTCTTCGGCCCTGGTTTCTACATCGCCATTCCGCCGTCGACGCGCACGACCTCACCCGTAATGTAGGCAGCCGCATCACTCGCCAGAAAGCGCACTACGCCGGCCACCTCCTCGGGGCGCGCCATACGCTTAAGGGGAATCTGCTCCTCGGTTACCGTACGCACCTTCTCCGAGAGCTTTGCCGTCATATCCGTCTCGACAAACCCGGGGGCAACCGCGTTCACTCGTACGCCGCGGGGCGCAAGCTCGCGCGCCACCGCCTTGGTCAGGCCGATCACGCCCGCCTTGGAGGCAGCGTAGTTGGCTTGCCCGGCATTGCCCATCAGGCCCACGACCGAGCTCATGTTGACGACGCAGCCGCCGCGCTGGCGCATAAAGGTCTTGGTGAGCGCGCGCGTCGTGTTAAACGTTCCTTTAAGATTGACATCGAGCACGCGATCGAAGGCGTCATCGCCCATGCGCATGAGCAGGCCATCGCGGGTGATGCCAGCGTTGTTGACGAGCGCCCAAATGGAGCCAAAGTCGTTGAGGACCGCTTCCACGCACGCGTTGACGGCAGCGGGGTCGGCCACGTCGCATTGATATGAGCGCGCCGTGGCGCCAGCCGCCTCGCAGGCGTCGCACGTCTCGCGCGCCGCATCGACGCTGCCGGCATAGACGACGGCGATATCGCAGCCATCCTCCGCCAAGCCCACGGCACAAGCGCGACCGATGCCGCGCGAACCGCCCGTGACCAGCGCCACGCGGCGCGATCCGTCGCGCTCGAACGCGCCGTTGTTCAAGTTGCCCATGTCGTTCCTTTCGGTTTACAGCCCTGTGGGCTATGCGAGCTCGTCGGCAATAGCTGCGACCTGCTCGGCCGTTTCGCACGAATACACGCGAACATCGCTCAGCGTACGCTTAACCAGGCCGGACAGCGTTTTGCCGGGGCCGACCTCAATAAACGTGTCGACGCCTTGATCCTGCAGAGCATGCAGCGTGTCGACCCAGCGCACGGCATGACTCACCTGGTTGGCCAGCACCTCCGATGCCGCCTGCGGGTCGGCCGGATAAGGCGCCGCCGTCATATTTGCCATAACAGGAATGAGCAAAGGGGACGGCGCGTGACCGGCCTCAATATATGCAGCAAGGCCACAGGTCGCCTCGACCATATAGGGGCTATGGAATGCACCCGACACCGCGACCTTCATGGCCCGGCCACCAGCCTCTTTTACCAAGGCGTCGAGCTCCTGCAGCGCCTCGGGCGTTCCGGCCACAACCGTCTGCTGCGGGCTGTTGTAGTTGACCGGCCAGCAGTCCTCGCCGGCCTGTTTTGCCAGGCCCTCGACTTGCACCGCATCGAGTTTGATGACGGCGCGCATGCCGCCGGGGTGACGCTCGGCCGCCGTGGCCATCAAAGCCGCGCGCTCGCACACGAGCTCAAAGCCCGCTCGCGTATCGAATGCCCCCGCAAAGGTGAGCGCGGCGACCTCGCCCAGCGAGAATCCTGCACAGGCGGCAGGCACCACGCCGCGCTCGCGCAGGGCGGCAGCCGCTGCCAGGTCGTGAACGAACACACACGGCTGCGTATTCTCGGTCTGCGACAGCTCCTCCTTGGAGGCACTCCGGCATTGCTCGCTGGTCCCCGGGCGCACCTCGTCGGCAATGGCGAACACCTCGGCAGCCGCCGGCGATGCCTCGACCAGGTCGACGCCCATCGCGGGGTGTTGGGCACCCTGGCCGGCAAACAGAAACGCTACGCTACCCATGCGGACGCACCCTTCAGGACGCGCTCGGCGCCATCGACCAGGTCGTCGACGATTTCGCGTGCGCTCTGGCGCTCGCTAACCATGCCGGCAATCTGTCCACACAAAAACGAACCCTCTTCGTAATTGCCGTCCTTGGCGGCCTTGCGAAGTGCACCGGTTCCCAAAGCACCGAGCTCCTCGGCACTCGCACCGGAACCCTCGCTCTTGGCATAGGCGTTGGTGAAGGGGCTCTTGAGGGCGCGCACCGGATGTCCCGTCGAGCGACCGGTCGCACGCGTCGAAGTGTCGTTGGCCTTCAGGACCATCTCTTTGTACTGCTCCGAGACGGTGCACTCGTCTGCGACCAGAAAGCGCGTACCCACTTGCACGCCTTCGGCGCCCAGCATAAAGGCGGCCGCCACGCCGCGGCCGTCGGCAATACCGCCGGCGGCCACAACGGGAATGTCGACCGCATCGACGACCTGCGGCACCAGTGCCATCGTCGAGGTCTCGCCAATATGGCCGCCCGATTCGGTACCCTCGGCAACAACCGCCGTGGCTCCACGACGTGCCACGAGGCGGGCCAGCGCCACCGAGGCAACGACCGGGATGACCTTGATGCCGGCGTCGTTCCAAGCCTTCATGTACTTGGTGGGATTGCCGGCACCCGTCACGACGACCGGCACTTGCCCGTCGATTACAACCTGTGCGACCTCGTCGGCAAACGGGCTCATGAGCATGACGTTCACGCCAAAGGGCTTATCCGTCTTGGTGCGCAGCTCGTGAATCTGATCGCGCAGCCAGTTGGCGTCGGCATTCATGGCCGCGATGATTCCCAGCCCGCCGGCCTCGGACACAGCCGAGGCAAGCGAGGCATCGGCAATCCAGGCCATACCGCCCTGGAACACGGGCTTTTCGATGCCGAGCAGATCGCAGAGAGGAGTCTTGAGCATCTCTACTTCTCCAATGCCGCCTCGACCGTATCGGCGAACTCGCCGACCGTCTTGGGGTTCTCCTCGGTATCGAGCTGGATACCAAACTCGTCCTCGACGGCAACGAGGATCTCGACGGTGCCCAGGCTGTCGAGGCCAATCTCCTCGAGCGTGGACTCGGGCTTCATCTCGACATCGTCAAGACCGGCGGTCTCGCGGATAACGTCGCAAACGCGCTCGAAGGTCTTCTGATCTGCCATGGTAGTTCTCCTTTGGTTGTGCCCTAGGGCGTTTTTATTTCCTATGTGCGACTACTTCCAACGAAGCAGATAGCCACCTATATCCAGACCGGCGCCAAATCCAACGAGGGCGATGGTGTCGCCCGTGTGAAGTGCACCGGCGTTTGCCAGCCGGTCGAGGGCAAGCGGAATGCATGCGCTCGAAATGTTGCCGGTCTCGCGCAACGTGCGAACCACACGCTCGTCCGGCACGCCCAGACGCTTGACCGCCTGGCTCAGGATTCGTTCGTTAGCCTGATGGAATACAAAATGATCGATGTCTTCGACCGAAATGCCCGCATCGATCGCAAGCTTATGGACCGTGTCACAGATGGCGTTGACGCCGAACTTGAACACGCGGCGGCCATTCATGAACAGCACGCTCGCGCTATCTGCGGAAGCCTTAAACGGCGAGGTGCCGACCAGACCGGGAACGCGCAACGTCTCGACGTCGGGCTCCGTCGAAAGCTCAACGGCAAGGGGACTGTCTCCCCCAGTCTCAATCACTGCGGCGCCTGCCCCATCGCCAAAGAGCACACAGGTGGCACGGTCGGTCCAGTCGAGCGCGCGCGTCATCTGCTCGGCAGCAACGACAAGCACGCGCTCGGCGCGACCGCGGGCGATATAGCCCTCGGCGACATCGAGCGCAAATACGAAGCCGGCACAAGCCGCCGAAACATCGAAGGCAGGGCACGTCGCACCTAGTCGCTCAGCAACGGCACACGCCTCAGCGGGAACAAGGTGGTCACCCGTCGTCGTCGAGCAGACGATCAGATCCAGCTGGCTCGCGTCGATTCCGGACACCTGAAGTGCCCGCTCACTCGCCGCTACGGCAAGGTCGTCAAGTGACTCGGTGGTGCAGACGTGGCGGCTCTTGATACCTGTGCGGGTAAAAATCCACTCATCCGAGGTATCGAGGAACTCAGACAGCTCGTCATTGGAAACACTGCGCTCAGGAAGCGCCGAGCCTGTTCCAAGAATCGTGAAACCCATCACTAGCCTCCTTTGAGTTGTTGACGTGTTTACATCGACCAAGAGAGGATAGCGCATTTCAGTCTTTGTTGACGTGTTAACATTAAATTGTCCAAATGCGACAAAGGCTTCACATTGTGTCTATCTCTCGACACCATTGCGTCATTCACTTATTCAATAAGGAGGTAGCAGCCGCTATGGATGCCCAATTAACGATTGTCGACGTAACCGGATCGACCAACGATGACCTGCTCGAGGCAGGAAAACAGGGTGCGCCGCACGGCACAGGACTTGCCGCCCGCGCGCAAACGGCAGGACGCGGCCGGCGCGGCCACAAGTGGGATTCAACCGCCGGCAACCTATTGCTTTCGATTGTCCTGCGTCCATGCGTTAATCCCGCAAAGTACTCTGGTCTTGCCGCCGTCAGCGGCCTAGCGGTGCTCGAAGCACTCGAAAAGCAGGGTCTTGCAAACGAGATTCGCCTTAAATGGCCCAACGACCTGATCGCGCGAGGACGCAAGCTCGGCGGCATTCTGGTCGAGGCCGCACGCGATAACGAAGGCAAACCTTTCGCCGTCTGCGGCATTGGTGTCAACGTAAACTACACGCCCCAAGAGGTGCCCGATGGCGGCCTGGCGGCAATTGGCCTCTCGGACCTCAACGAGAGCGTTCCCGCCGTCGACATGCTCCTCGATGAGGTCTATCACGCAGTTATAGACGCTGTAGATACCTGGGCAGAGCGCCTCAACGCCAAGGAAGAAGACGCCGGTCCGCTCGCGCCCGTCCACGACGAATATATCGCTCACCTCAATTGGATCGGGAAGCACGTTATCGCCCGCTCCCCCGCTGGAGACGAGCTGGCACGAGGCATATTTAGAACGGTCGACGATTGCGGCCGCGCAAGCATTGAGACCGAGAGCGGCTTGTGCGTCTTCCACTTCGAAGAAGCATCCTTGCGCCCCCTGAGCGAATAGGGCGCCGCAGCCGTCGGCTCGGCAGACGAATTCGCTATCCCAAAATCTAAACTCAAAACAAAAGGGCCCCGCTACCGTAACGGCAGCGGGGCTCTGTAAGCTATGAGCGATATCGCTTAGAGCTTGATGTCGATGTCGACGCCAGCGGGGAGGTCGAGACGCATAAGCGAATCAACAGTGCCCGAGGTGGGGTCGAGGATGTCGATGAGGCGCTTGTGGGTGCGCATCTCGAACTGCTCACGGGAGTCCTTGTTCACGTGCGGCGAGCGGATAACCGTGTACAGGTTGCGCTCGGTGGGCAGGGGGACAGGACCGGAAACGCGAGCGCCGGTCTTCTGAGCGGTCTCGACGATGAGCTTCGCGGACTGATCGACGACCTCGTGATCATAGCCCTTGAGGCGAATGCGGATCTTCTGGGTAGCCAACTTAAACCTCCAAAGAGTGCGAGAGATGTTCTCGCGGATTACGTAACAGGGAGCTCGAACTTAGGCGTTCTTGCTCATGACCTCGTCCACGATGGACTTGGGCGCGGGCTCATAAGAGTCGAACTGCATCGTGTAGGATGCACGGCCCTGGGTCTGGGAGCGAAGGTCGGTAGCGTAACCGAACATCTCGCCCAGCGGCACCTTGGCACGGATGAGCTTGCTGTTCTTGCGATCCTCCATGCCCTCGATCTTGCCGCGGCGACCGGAGAGGTTGCCCATAACGTCGCCCATGTACTGCTCGGGGGTCTCAACCTCGACAGCCATGATCGGCTCGAGCAGCTGCGGATCGGACTTCTTGAGGGCGTCCTTGATAGCCATGGAACCGGCGATCTTGAAGGCGGCCTCGGAGGAGTCGACCTCGTGGTAAGAACCGTCGAACAGGGTGACCTTAACGTCGAGGACCGGGAAGCCGGCGATAACACCGGTGTTCAGGGCCTCCTGGATGCCCTTGTCGATGGACGGGATGTACTCCTTGGGCACGACGCCGCCGACGATAGCGTTGACGAACTCGTAGCCGAAGCCCTCCTCCATCTTCTCGAGCTTGATGACGGCGTGGCCGTACTGACCGCGACCGCCGGACTGACGGACGAACTTGCCCTCAGCCTTCTCGACGTCGTGACCAGCGGTCTCGCGGTAGGCAACCTGGGGCTTACCAACGTTAGCGTCAACCTTGAACTCGCGGAGCAGACGGTCGACGATGATCTCGAGGTGCAGCTCGCCCATGCCGGCGATGATGGTCTGGCCGGTCTCGTGGTTGGTGGACACCTGGAAGGTCGGGTCCTCCTCGGCGAGCTTGGTCAGAGCCAGGGACATCTTGTCCTGCTCGGCCTTGGTCTTGGGCTCGATGGCAACGTCGATAACGGGCTTAGCGAACTCAATCTTCTCGAGGACGATCTCCTTGCCCTCGGCGCACAGGGTGTCACCGGTGGTGGAGTTCTTGAAACCGACGCAAGCGACGATGTCGCCGGCGGCAGCGTCGTCACGGTCGATACGCTCGGCGGCGTTCATCTCGAGGATGCGGCCGAGGCGCTCGCGCTGACCGTTGGAAGCGTTGACAACGTAGGAGCCGGACTCGGCGCGGCCGGAGTAAACGCGGACGTAGGTGAGCTTACCGACGAACGGGTCGGTCATGATCTTGAAGACCAGGCCGGAGAAGGGCTCGTCGAAGGAAGGATGACGCTGGATCTCCTCGCCGGTGTCCGGATCGGTACCGGTGACGGCCTCAACGTCGAGCGGGCTGGGCAGGTAGTCGACGACAGCGTCGAGCAGCTCCTGGACGCCCTTGTTCTTGTAGGCGGAGCCCACGAAGACGAGGTTGAGCTCGTTGGCCAGAACTCCCTTGCGCAGAGCAGCCTTGAGCTCCTCGACGGTGAAGTCCTCCTCCATGAGGATCTTCTCCATGAGCTCGTCGTCAAAGCTGGCAGCAGCGTCGAGGAGCTCCTCGCGCTTGGTGGCAGCGATGTCGGCAAACTCAGCCGGGATCTCGTCCATCGGCTCGGGGTAGGTCATGCCCTTCTCGTCGGCCTTGAAGTCCCATGCAGTCATGGTGACCAGGTCGATGACGCCCCAGAAGTTGTCCTCGGCGCCCATCGGGACCTGAGCGGCCACGGCGTTAGCGTCGAGACGATCCTTCATGGTCTCGATAGCGTTGAAGAAGTCAGCGCCCACGCGGTCATACTTGTTGATGAAGGCGATACGGGGGACGTTGAAGGTAGAAGCCTGACGCCAAACGGTCTCAGACTGGGGCTGAACGCCGGCAACGGCGTCGAAGACGGCGACAGCGCCATCGAGGACGCGCAGGCAGCGCTCGACCTCGGCGGTGAAGTCAACGTGGCCCGGGGTGTCAATGATCTGGATGCGGTAGTCCTTACCGTCCTTGTTCCAGAAGCAGGTGGTAGCAGCGGAGGTAATGGTTACGCCGCGCTCCTGCTCCTGAACCATCCAGTCCATGGTGGCAGCGCCCTCATGGACCTCACCGATCTTGTGGGTCTTACCGGTGTAGTAAAGAATACGCTCGGTCGTGGTGGTCTTACCGGCATCGATGTGGGCCATGATGCCGATGTTACGGGTATCGGAAAGCTTGTACTTAGGCTTAGCCATGTTAGTTCCTTACCTTAACTTACCAACGATAGTGAGAGAACGCGCGGTTGGCCTCGGCCATCTTGAAGACGTCCTCACGCTTCTTGACGGAAGCGCCCAGGCCGTTGGAAGCGTCGAGGATCTCGTTGGCGAGACGCTCGGCCATGGTCTTCTCCTTGCGAGCGCGGGAGAAGTTGACGATCCAGCGGATACCCAGAGCGGTGGAACGACGGGAGTTGACCTCCATCGGGACCTGATAGGTAGCGCCACCGACACGCTTGGGCTTAACCTCGAGCGTGGGCTTGACGTTGTCCATAGCCTTCTTGAAGGTAGCGAGAGCGTCGCCACCCTCGGACTTCTCGGCAACGATCTCGAAAGCGGTATAAACGATGCGCTCAGCGGTGGCCTTCTTGCCGTCAAGAAGGACCTTGTTGATGAGCTGAGTCACCAGGCGGTTGTTGTAAACGGCGTCAGGCTGAACCTCACGACGATTAGCTGCTGCACGACGCGGCATGTGAAATCTCCTTAAGTGTCTACCGTGCGGCCCTTAGGCGGCACACGGCGAAAGTATCAAAACGTTATCTGGCTTATTTAGCCTTGGGGCGCTTAGCACCGTACTTGGAACGGGCCTGCATACGGTTCTGGACCGGAGCAGCGTCGTAGGCGCCACGGATGACGTGATAACGGACACCAGGGAGGTCACGGACACGACCGCCGCGGACGAGCACGATGGAGTGCTCCTGCAGGTTGTGGCCCTCACCCGGGATGTAAGCAGTAACTTCGATGCCGTTGACGAGGCGAACACGGGCAACCTTACGAAGAGCCGAGTTCGGCTTCTTGGGGCTCGTGGTGAAGACGCGGGTGCACACGCCGCGCTTCTGGGAGTTGTGCTGCAGAGCAGCGTTCTTGGACTTCTTGGGCACGGAACGACGGCCCTGGCGAACCAGCTGGTTAATAGTAGGCAAAGCGTACTCCTTCTCGAATGATTCCAGCTTTCTGTAAAGTGCAACGGCTTGAATCGAGGGGTCAGCATCCCCCTACGAAACACGCAGTTCGATAGGATACGTGGCGTTAGCTGTGCCGTCAACAGACCACGCCGCCAGGCGTATCCCAAAATAGCCATATTTCCGCAAAGCCTACACAAAAGGAATCCCCTCCTGTGCGCGGGGGCGGATTCCCGGCCCGGGCGGCCCGCTGTTTAAGTTTGCTGCTCTACAGTCCTGCGCAAGACGGAAAGCACATTAAGTGCTTTCCTTTGCGTGCGGAACTCGCGACAAACTTAAACAGCGGGCCGCCCGGACCGGGAATCCGACGTGCTTGTCGGGGCAACGTTCCCTTCCAATTAGGGACAGGTTTATTTTGGTCGGTTTTATCTGGGGAAACGTCGCGCTCCAGCGGTGATCTGCTCTCATCTGTCGCATGGAAATCGGCGGCGTTCCCATTTAACGCAAAAGAGGCCGCTTCCCCTAGTAGGAAGCGACCCCAAATCTTACGAATAGACGATGGTAAAGGGCTCTTTCGTTTCGGTCTCCCCTGTTGATGTATACCTCACAATTTCAAGGGTTACCGAGACAACTTGATCGACATCAATCAACTTCGTTGGCACCCAGATGCTCTCTCCGCTATTGCGCCCATAAGAAAAATATAAGTTGAACACCCCTGCGTCGTCATCTTCGATAATCTGCTCCGATCCATCCTTGTAGCTGACGGTCAGCTTATTATCAACTGCTTCATAGCCCAAATCATCGATGTGCGTCTGGATGGAAAACGGGCTAATCTCAAGAGGCGAGTCACCGGAGCGGAGTTCCTTTGTATCGACGTACGCTCCAATATTGAACTCGGGTGTCGACGCCTCAAACCGCCTCGCACTCTCACCTTCACCCTCGGTCCAATGGATATTCCAGGTGACAGCATGTTGCAAATCTCGCTCGCGATCCATAGCGGCAAAGTACATCGTGCCATTAATGACAGTATCGCTTGATGTGTCCTTATCAATTGTGCTGCGTGTGTCAGGCCATTCCTCGCCGAACTTCATATCGGGCGTGCCGATGCCCTGCTCTTCTTCACCATAGAGAACAAGTTCGCCAATCTCTGCTGCTGGCTTGTAGTAGTTAACTCCATTTGGATTGGACAACGTAAACGTCACGGCTCCGCAGCCGTTTTGGTCGATTGCCATCTCATGGATATCAAGCGTATAGCCGTTGCCCTCGACGGACAGATTAACCTCCTGGACTGCGCCTTCCAGGCTTTGGGGCGCGATGCCATCGCCAAACTCTCTGGTGTAGGTATATTTAGTTCCCGATGAGCCGCCGTTGGTCCAGGTAATGGAATCCCCGTTGCCGTGGTTTCCCCAGGCAGAGGCAAAATAGCTGGAATTGACGACGGCGTAGGCGACCCCTCCGGTCGCCAGCACTCCGGCAAGGCATCCGATCGCGGCAACATACAGAGGCTTCGCGTGACCCTTTCGGCGAAGCGGCTCACCAGCAGCGGCATAAAGAACACGGTCAGCAAGATCGCTATCGGCTTGGACGGACTCGAAGGCCTGCTTGATTTGATTGGATTTCACGGTCGCCCTCCTCTAGGATGAACTTGAGCTTCGATCTGCCGCGAGCCAAACGCGTTCGAACAGTCGCGGCTGGCACATGCAATAACTCGGCAATCTCTGAGGTCGAAAAGCCCAGATAGTAATAGAGCACGATGGGAACACGGAATCGTTCCGGAAGTCGCATAACGTCTGACAGGACCGCCTTGGTCTCCTCCTGCGCCGTCGAAAGCGAATCGGCCAGGTTCTCAATATCCTCCACACGCCTCCATGGCTTTCGAAAGAGAGATTTGCATTCATTGATCGTGACCCGGATAAGCCATCGACGAAGATGTTCCCAGCTTTCAAATTGGGCATCGCTTTTGAGTAACTTCAGAAAGACGTCTTGAGCGACATCGTCGGCATCGGCACGATCGCGCAGATACGTCAATGCGATTCGAAACACGACATCACGGTGATCCTCGACCGCCTGTCTAAATGCTTGTTCTTCCATAATCACCTCCCGGTGATGCTGATGTTTCTTGCTGAGGCCCTCACCATAGATACGCTTTGACCGAACGAAATGTTTCAAATTCAAGCAGGAATAACCTACCAAAAAAACCCTGCCCCTTATTGGCAAGGGATCGACGGAACGCAACAGGTTGAGCATACGCAAGCGAGCGGCCCCCAGAGCGTACAAGGTGGCATGAAAAAGGCAGGGCATTGACCTTTTGGTCATGCCCTGCCTTTTGAATGACAGATTGTAGCTCTGGGGGCCGCGCAGCGACGGAGATCGCCGCCGTTCGTTAGAACGGCGGAACTAGTTACTCCTCGTCGTTGTCCTTGGCCTCTTCGGCGTCGTCGGTGTCCACGAGCTGGTTGAGCAGCTCGTCGAGGGAAGCCATGTCCTCGTTGATGGCACCGTTGGCGGGAGCCTTCTTGTCGTCGATCGGAGCGCCCAGGAGCTCCTCGTCGGCGTCGGCGTGATGCGTCGGCGCGGCAGAGGTGCCCAGCAGGATGTCGTCCGGACCGTCGGGGCTAAAGACCATCTGCAGCAGCTGCGAGAGGTCTTCCTCGTCGGCAACGTCGTCGTTGTTCTCGAGGATGTAGAGCAGGTCGTGGGCCTCAAGGCCGTCACGGAGCTCCTCGATCGCCTTGGCACCGATGCCATCGATGCGCAGCAGATCCTCCTCGGACTTACCAACCAGGTCGCCGACCGTCTCGATGCCGACCTCGCTGAACTTGTTGGTCCAGCGCTGCGACACGCCCAGGTCGTCGAACAGGTACAGGCGAGCCTTCTCGGCAGAGATGGTGTGACCGTTGCGGGTGAACGAACCGTCAGCACCGCCAAACTCGTCGTAGCCGGCCCAGTCGAGCTGCTGCGGAAGCTGCTCGTCCAGGTCCTTGAGCTCCACAGGAGCCCACTCGGGCAGCGACTTGGCGTTGGGCGAAGCCGGGCCGTCGATGTCCACGTAGCCGTCGGCCGTGCGATACGTCAGCTTGGCGTTGGCGTAAGGCTTGAGGCCAGTACCAGCCGGGATCTTCTTACCGACGATGACGTTGGACTTAAGGTCGAGCAGGTGGTCGACCTTGCCCTCGATGGCAGCCTCGGTAAGGACGCCGGCGGTACGGATGAACGAAGCGCTCGACAGCCAGGAGTCGATGTTGGACGCGACCTTGAGCGTACCCAGGATGACGGGCTCGGCCACGGGAGCCTGACCGCCCAGACGGGCAACGCGCTCGACCTCGTCGGCGAACTCGTAGCGGTCGACGTACTGACCAAGCAGGTACTTGGAGTCGCCGGGGTTGGTGATCTGAACGCGACGCAGCATCTGACGTGCGAGCACCTCAATGTGCTTGTCGTTCAGGTCAACGCCCTGGCTGGTGTAGACGTCCTTGACGCTCTCGACGAAGGTGTGCATCGTCGACTCGATGTCGGTCAGCTTGCGCAGGTTGCGGAAGTTGACAAAGCCCTTGGTGATCTGGTCGCCGGCGCGAACCTCGCAGCCGTCCTCGATCTCGGGCATAAAGCGCACCGAAGCGGGGACGCGACGCTCGTCGAGGACACGGGTGTGGTCCTCGGAGTCGGTGAGCGTCAGCACGTACTCGGACTTCTCGGGCTTAATCGAGAGGTGACCGGAGTACGGAGCCAGCTCGGCCTCGCGACCCAGGATCTTCTCGTTGACGTTGCCGACGATATCGAACATACGGCTGACCGTAGGCAGACCCTGCGTAATATCGTCGACGCCAGCGACGCCGCCGGAGTGAATGGTACGCATCGTAAGCTGCGTACCGGGCTCGCCGATGGACTGGGCGGCAATAATGCCGACGGCAGTACCGATGGCGACCGGACGACGAGTGGAAAGATCCCAGCCGTAGCACTTCTGGCACACGCCGTACTTGGAGCGGCAGGTGAGCAGCGCGCG
Source organism: Collinsella aerofaciens (assembly GCF_028209885.1). Taxonomy (GTDB): domain Bacteria; phylum Actinomycetota; class Coriobacteriia; order Coriobacteriales; family Coriobacteriaceae; genus Collinsella; species Collinsella aerofaciens_BA. The sequence goes on from NZ_JAQLEM010000017.1 coordinate 44,219, forward strand.
AAGCTTGACCTTCTTAAGGCCCGCATCGACCATCTTCTGGATGTCGGCGACCTTCTCGATGTAGCCGTCCTGCTCAAAGAGCACGGTGCCATCGGGAGCCACGACGTCCTCGATGAAGCAACGGCCGACGAGGTCGGTGTTGAGGTCGGTGGTGCCGGGGATGATGAGGTTGTAGGTAACGCCCTCGTGCGTACCGCAGTCCTCCTCGCGGACGATGACGTCCTGGGCCACGTCGACTAGACGACGGGTCAGGTAACCAGAGTCCGAGGTGTGGGATGCGGTATCGACCAGGCCCTTACGGGCGCCGTAGGTCGAAATGAAGTACTCGAGCGGCAGCAGGCCCTCGCGGAAGTTCGCCTTAATGGGAAGGTCGATCGTCTCGCCGGACATGTCCGCCATCAGGCCACGCATGCCGCCGAGCTGACGCAGCTGGGTCTTAGAACCACGGGCGCCGGAGTCGGCCATCATGTAGAGCGGGTTCTCCTCGTCGAACATGTCGAGCATGAGCGCTGCAACCTTATCGGTACAAGCGGTCCACTCGTTAACGACTTCGATGTGGCGCTCCGTCTCGTTGATGAAGCCCTCCTCGAAGTACTCGTTGATCTGGTCGACGTTGGCCTGGGCGCGGTCGAGCAGCTCCTGCTTCTCGGCAGGGATGAGAGCGTCCCACACCGAGATGGTGAGGCCGGCGCGGGTAGCGTAGTGGAAGCCGGAGTACTTGATGGCGTCGAGGATCGGGCCGACCTTGGCCTCGGGGTAACGATCGCAGCAGTCCGCAACCAGCTTGGCCACGTCGCCCTTGACCATCTTGTAGTTCATGAACTCATAGTCTTCGGGCAGGCACTGGCGGTTGAAGATGATGCGGCCGATAGAGGTCTCGAAGCGCGCGGTCTTGTTGCCGGTGACGTCGTAGTCGACAAACTCGTTCTTGCCGTTCTTGACGCGGAAGATACGGGTGCCGTCCTCGTTGATGACATTGGCGTCGGCAGCGGACACGCGGACCTGGATCTTGGCCTGCATGTCGACCTCGGAGCGGCAGTCATAGGCGTGCAGCGCGTCGTCGAAGCTCGAGAACACGTGGTTCTCGCCCGGCAGACCCTCGCGAACCTGGGTGAGGTAGTACACACCGATGATCATGTCCTGCGAAGGGATGTTGACCGGCTTGCCGGATGCCGGCGAGCGCAGGTTGTTCGCAGAGAGCATGAGCACGCGGGCCTCGGCCTGAGCCTGGCTGGACAGCGGCACGTGGACAGACATCTGGTCGCCGTCGAAGTCGGCGTTGAAGGGCGAGCAGACCAGCGGGTGCAGGTGGATAGCCTTGCCCTCGACCAGCACCGGCTCAAAGGCCTGGATGGACAGACGGTGCAGGGTCGGTGCACGGTTGAGCAGCACGACGCGGCCGTCGATGACCTCTTCGAGGATATCCCACACAAAGGTGGCACCGCGGTCGATAGCGCGCTTGGCGCCCTTGATGTTCTCGACCTTGCCAAGCTCGACCAGGCGCTTCATGACGAAGGGCTTGAAGAGCTCCAGCGCCATGGTCTTGGGCAGACCGCACTGGTGCAGCAGCAGCTTGGGGTCGGTAACGATAACCGAACGGCCGGAGTAGTCGACACGCTTGCCCAGCAGGTTCTGACGGAAGCGACCCTGCTTGCCCTTGAGGGCCTCGGCGAGCGACTTGAGCGGGCGACCGCCACGGCCAGAGACCGGGCGACCACGACGGCCGTTGTCGAACAGGGCGTCCACGGACTCCTGGAGCATGCGCTTCTCGTTGTTCACGATGATCGCAGGGGCGTCCAGGTCGAGCAGGCGCTTGAGTCGGTTGTTACGGTTGATCACGCGACGGTACAGGTCGTTGAGGTCGGATGCGGCGAAGCGGCCGCCGTCGAGCTGGACCATCGGGCGCAGATCAGGCGGAATGACCGGGATGACATCCAGGATCATGTTCGCGGGGCTGTTGCCGCCCTTCAGAAAGGCGTCAACGACCTCGAGGCGCTTGACGGCCTTCTCGCGCTTCTGCTTCTGGGAGTCCTCGTCGGCGATGATGGCCTTGAGCTTCTCGGCCTCGGAAGGAAGGTCGATGGCAGCGAGCAGGTCGCGGACGGCCTCAGCACCCATGCCACCCTTGAAGTACATGGAGTAGTAGCGGGTCATCTCGCGGAACAGCGGCTCATCGGAAATGAGGTCGCGCTCGCTGAGCTTCATGAAGGCGTTGAAGGCGTCCGTGCGGAGCTGCTTCTCGTCCTTGCACTCTTCCTCGATGTCGACGATGCCAGAGGCGATCTCCTCGGGGGTCAGCGGCTCCTCGTCGGAGAACTCGTCAAAGTTCTCGGGGTTGCCCTGCTCCTTGAGGGACTCGATCTGGCGGGCGCACTCGGCATCGATCTCTTCCAGATCGGCGGCGAGCTCCTCGCGCAGGTCGTCAGCGTCGGCCTCGCGAGCCTCGTAGTCGACCTCGGTGATGATGTAGCTGGCAAAGTACAGAACCTTCTCGAGGTCCTTGGACTTGATGTCGAGCATACGGCTCATCGGGAAGCTCGTGGGGCTCTTGAAGTACCAGATGTGGGACACGGGAGCGGCGAGCTCGATGTGGCCCATGCGGTCGCGACGCACCTTGGCCGAGGTGACCTCGACGCCGCAGCGCTCGCAGACGATGCCCTTAAAGCGGATGCCCTTGTACTTGCCGCAGGAGCACTCCCAGTCCTTGGCGGGACCGAAGATCTTCTCGCAGAACAGGCCGTCCTTCTCGGGCTTGAGGGTACGGTAATTGATGGTCTCCGGCTTCTTGACCTCACCGTGCGACCAGGAACGGATCTGGTCGGCGGAGGCAAGGGAGATCTTTACCGAGTCAAAATCAGTAGCTTCGAAATCTGCCACAGTCAACTACTCCTTATCAGTGGTCGTGGCGGCGACAGCCTCGGGCGCCTCGGCGGTCTCGGCATCCTCGGCCTCGACGTCGGCGTCAACGCCGGCGAGCGCAGTCAGGTCGTCGAGAGCGGAGGTCTCCTCGGCGGTCACAGGGGCGGAGGCGTCCTCGTCGGCATCGTGCATGGGCTCGATGTCCAGTGCGAGGGAGCGAATCTCCTTGACGAGAACCTTGAAGGACTCGGGGATACCCGGGACAGGAACGTTCTCGCCCTTGACGATGGACTCGTAGGTCTTGACGCGGCCCACGGTATCGTCGGACTTGACGGTCAGGATCTCCTGCAGGACGTTGGAAGCACCGTAAGCGTACAGTGCCCAAACTTCCATCTCGCCGAAGCGCTGGCCGCCGAACTGAGCCTTGCCGCCCAGAGGCTGCTGGGTAACCAGGCTGTAAGGGCCGGTCGAACGGGCGTGGATCTTGTCGTCGACCATGTGGCCGAGCTTGAGGATGTAGGACGTACCCACGGTAATGGGCTCGCGGAACTCCTCGCCGGTGCGGCCGTCGAACAGACGGGTCTTGCCGCGCTCGTCAAGCTGGGTGACGAACTCGGGGCGCATGTGATCGCCAAAGGCAGCGGTGGCCTTGTTGAGCATGTTCTTGTTGGCACGACGGATGACCTCGGCGATCTCGTCCTCCTTGGCGCCGTCGAAGACGGGCGTCGCGGTGAAGAACGGACCGGGGACGTACTTGTCGGAGTCGGCCTGCTCGGTATCCCAACCGCACGCAGCAGCCCAGCCAAGGTGGCACTCGAGCAGCTGGCCGACGTTCATACGCGAAGGAACGCCCAGCGGGTTGAGGATAACGTCGATCGGGGTACCGTCAGCCATGTAGGGCATGTCCTCGACCGGCAGAACGTTACAAATAACACCCTTGTTGCCGTGGCGGCCGGCGATCTTATCGCCCTGCTGGATCTTACGACGCTGGGCGACGTAGACGCGCACCTGCTCGTTGACGCCGGGAGCCAGGTCGTCGCCGTTCTCGCGGCTAAAGCGGACGACGTCGATGACGCGGCCATAAGCGCCGTGAGGCATCTTAAGGGAGGTGTCGCGGACGTCGTGGGCCTTGGCACCGAAGATGGCGCGCAGCAGGCGCTCCTCGGCAGTCAGAGCGCTCTCGCCCTTAGGCGTGACCTTGCCGACCAGGATGTCGCCAGGGCCGACCTCGGCGCCGATGCGGATGATGCCGTCCTCGTCGAGGTTGGCAAGCATGTCCTCGGAGAGGTTCGGGATCTCGCGGGTGATCTCCTCGGGACCGAGCTTGGTGTCGCGGGCGTCGATCTCGTGACGGGTGATGTTGATGGTCGTCAGCAGGTCCTCGGCCACCAGGCGCTCGGACACGACGATACCGTCCTCGTAGTTAAAGCCTTCCCACGGCATGTAGGCCACGGTGAGGTTCTGGCCCAGTGCGAGCTCGCCGTGATCGGTCGAAGGACCGTCGGCCAGAGGCTCGCCCTGCTCAACGGTGTCACCGACGCGCACGAGCGGACGGTGGTTGATGCAGGTGGACTGGTTGGAGCGCTGGTACTTGGCCAGGTGATACTCGTCCATGCCGCCGGCATGCTTGACGATAATCTTGGCGGCGTCGGCAAAGATGACCTCGCCGGCGTTCTTGGCCAGGGTGACCTCGCCGGAGTCCAGAGCGGCGCGACGCTCCATGCCGGTACCGACATAGGGAGCGGCGGGGTGAACCAGCGGCACGGCCTGACGCTGCATGTTAGCGCCCATCAGCGTACGCTTGGCGTCGTCGTGCTCCAGGAACGGAATCAGCGTGGCTGCGACGGAGAGCATCTGACGCGGCGAGACGTCCATGTAGTCGACGTCCTCGACGGGCACGTCGGCGGGGGCGCCGAAGGAGCCGTCGAAGTCGCGGGTACGGGCGATCACGGTGTGCGGACGGACGATCTTGCCCTCGGCATCGGTCGTGATGAACTCGTTGGTCTTGGGATCGAGCGGCGTGTTGGCCGGCGCGATGACGTGCTTCTCTTCCTCGTCAGCGGTCATCCAGTCGATCTGGTCGGTGGCAACGCCGTTCTCGACGCGGCGGAACGGGGCCTCGATGAAGCCATACTCGTTGACGCGGGCGTAGAGGGCGAGCGAGCCGATCAGGCCGATGTTGGGGCCTTCGGGGGTCTCGATCGGGCACATGCGGCTGTAGTGCGAATTGTGAACGTCGCGGACGGCCGTCGGCACGTTGGTGCGGCGGCTGGAGCCAGACTTGTGGCCGGCAAGACCGCCAGGGCCGAGTGCGGACAGACGGCGCTTGTGGGTCAGACCGGTCAGGGGGTTCGCCTGGTCCATGAACTGCGAGAGCTGCGAGGAACCGAAGAACTCCTTGATGGAGGCCACGATCGGGCGGATGTTGATGAGCGACTGCGGGGTGATCTCGTCGATGTCCTGGGAGCTCATGCGCTCACGGACGACGCGCTCCATACGGCTCATGCCGATACGGAACTGGTTGACGACGAGCTCGCCGACGGTACGGATGCGGCGGTTGCCAAAGTGGTCGATGTCGTCGACCTTGAAGCCCTGCTCGCCGGCAGCGAGGGACAGCAGGTAGCGCAGCGTCGCGACGATATCCTCGTCGGTGAGCACCGTGACCTCTTCCTCGGTGGTGAGGTTGAGCTTCTTGTTGACCTTGTAACGACCGACGCGGGCCAGATCGTAGCGCTGCGGGTTGAAGAGCAGGCCCTCGAGCAGGCTGCGGGAAGCGTCCACGGTGGGAGGCTCTCCCGGGCGCAGGCGACGGTAGATCTCGATAAGGGCATCCTCGCGGGTGAGGGCGGTATCGCGCTCGAGGGTGCGCTTGATCACATCGGAGTTGCCGAGCAGCTCGATGATGTCGTCGTTGGTGACAGCGATGCCAAGGGCGCGCAGGAACATCGTGGCGCTCTGCTTGCGCTTACGGTCAATGGAGACCATGAGCTGGTCGCGCTTGTCGACCTCAAACTCAAGCCAGGCACCGCGGGACGGGATGATCTGGGCCTTGTAGATCTGCTTGCCCGAATCCATCTCGGAGCTGTAGTACACGCCCGGGGAGCGGACGAGCTGCGAGACGACGATACGCTCGGTACCGTTGATGATGAAGGTGCCCTGATCGGTCATCATGGGGAAGTCGCCCATAAAGACGAGCTGCTCCTTGATCTCGCCGGTCTCCTTGTTGGTGAGACGGACGTCGGTCAGAAGCGGAGCCTGATAGGTCATATCCTTCTCGCGGCACTCCTCGACGGTGTGCGCGGGGTCGCCGAACTGATGCTCGCCGAAGGTAACCTCGAGAACATGGTTCTGGCTCTGGATGGGGCTGGATTCCTTGAACGCCTCACGAAGGCCCTCGTCCTTAAAACGCTCAAAGGATTCCCTTTGAACAGAGATAAGGTTGGGGAGCTCCATGGCCTCCGGGATTTTCCCGAAGCTGACGCGCTTGCGCTCAGTGGCAGTGTATGCGTAGGTCACCAGGTTTTTCCTCCTTCACGGAAATGCTCGGTGGGTTGGCGAGGCATAGCTTCGCCAGTTATCGCAACCTAATAGTTTATCAGGTACCGACCGTTGGGCAAGAAAAGCCTTGACGCGATTGAGTTTTTGGAGTAGCAAAGTTTTTCGACAGAAAACACGCAGGTAGATAGTGGTATACCGAACATCTGTTCATATATTTTCTGTGAACAGAGAGCCGGCAATCGCAGCTCTTATAAAAAACGGGCGCGAACCGAGGTCCGCGCCCGTAAATGTCGATGTCCGAAGGCTTACTTGCGCATCAAGCCGCCGCGCTCGTCGATGGCGTCCCAGAAGGCGCTTGCAAAGCGAGGATCGCTTGCAGCCATGAGAGCGTTGGTGGCCATCCAGCCAGAGGGAGTGCCGGTGTCGTAGCCCGACAGCGGGTCGATGACGACCGCGTACATGGCCTCGCGGTCGAGCGAGCGGGCCATGGCGTCGGTAAGCTGAATCTCGCCGCCCTTGCCGGCCTGCTGATCAGCGAGCAGGTCCATGACCAGCGGGCTCAGCAGATAACGGCCGACAATGTACAGGTTGGACGGAGCCGCCTCGGGAGCGGGCTTCTCGACCAGACCGCCGATGCGCCAGACAGCGCCCGGCTCTGCATCGGCAACGTCCTCGGCGCCCTCGAGCGAACCGACGCGCTCGCCGGCGATAACGCCGTAGCGGCTGACTTCCTCGGGCGAGCAAGCAGCGACGGCGATAACCGAAGCTCCACCGTGCTCCTTGGAAACGGCGAGCATCTTGTCGCAGATGTCGCGATTAGGCACAACGTAGTCGCCCAGAAGAACCAGGAAGTTCTCCCCTGCCACGACGTCGGCAGCAGAGCGGATAGCATGGCCGAGGCCCTTGGGCTCGTACTGATAACGGAAGTCGACCGGCATACCGCCAGCGTGGGCGACGGCATCGGCATAGGCGTTCTTGCCGCGCTCGCGCAGCAGGTTCTCGAGCGAGCGATCGGGCTGGAAGTAGTTCAGTAGCTCGGGCTTACCGGGAGATGTAACGATGATGGCGTCGTCGACTTCCTCGGGGTCGAGCGCCTCCTCGACGACGTACTGAATGACGGGCTTGTCGAGCACCGGCAGCATCTCTTTGGGCGTGCACTTGGTGCCAGGCAGAAAACGCGTGCCAAGACCGGCGGCGGGGATGATTGCCTTCATGTTATTCAAAGATCCTTTCGCAGGCGCAAAAGCGCCCCATGCGTGCGGCGCACGGCCGCAGACCAAATTGCGATACCCAAGCATCTTACCGCTGGAACTATATGTCGCTACAAGGCAGAGACAATTCTTCAGCAGGTCAACGCAAATTATTGCTCGAATGGTGCAATTTTATTGCCCAACGGCAAGGCACCCGATACGACGCAAATCACAGAACATGGCAGTTTGAGCTACCGATGCCGAGGGACCGAAAAACAAAAAAGACGGGGCTCGCAATGCGAACCCCGTCTGCAAAGAAATCTGGCGAGAAAGCCTGATTACTTGAGGGTGACAGCAGCGCCAGCAGCCTCGAGCTTCTCCTTGGCAGCCTCGGCGTCCTCCTTCTTGGCACCCTCGAGAACAGCCTTGGGAGCGCCCTCGACGACCTCCTTGGCCTCCTTCAGGCCAAGGTTGGTGAGCTCACGGACGGCCTTGATGACCTGGATCTTGTTGTCGCCGAAGCCCTCGAGCACGACGTCAAACTCGGTCTTCTCCTCGGCCTCAGCAGCGCCAGCAGCGGGAGCGGCGACAACAGCGGCAGGAGCAGCGGCGGAAACGCCGAAGGTGTCCTCGATAGCCTTAACGAGCTCGGAAGCCTCGAGAAGGGTCATTTCCTTAAGAGCATCGATGATCTCATCGGTGGTAAGCTTAGCCATTTCTAAGTCCTTTCGGTTTCCGTGTCTGTGCACGGAGATCAGTTAAAACACGGCGCGAATGCGCCAGGGGTGCGGCGTTGCCGCCGCGGGTGAAAACAGCGACTAGGCTGCCTTCTGCTCGGAGACCTGCTGGATCGAACGAGCGAGACCAGAGGAAACGCCGTTGACGCAGACAGCGATGTCGCGAGCGAAACCGGAGATGAGACCGGCGATCTGGCCGAGAAGCTGATCCTTGGTGGGCAGCTCGGCGATAGCCTTAACATCATCAGCGGAAACGGCCTTGCCGTCGGAGATACCGCCCTTGATCTCAAGGACGCCCTTGGACTTAGCGGAGAAGTCCTTAAGGGCCTTAGCGGCCTCGACCGGCTCGGACTCGTAGAACACATAAGCGACGGGGCCGGCGAGAATCTCGTCGAGCTCGGGCTGCTCCTGGTTCTTGAGGGCGATCTTGACCAGGTTGTTCTTGTAGACCTTCATCTCGGCGCCGCACTCGCGAAGCTGATGACGCAGCTCCTGAGCCTGCTTAACCGTCAGACCGTTGTAGTTGACGACGAACAGACCGGCGTTCTCGGCGATACGGGACTCGATCTCTGCAACCTTGTCGATTTTGTACTGCTGGGGCATGAATTACACCTCCTCGAATTCTTTCCGGGCACGGTCCGCCACAAGGACGTGACGGGGGCATGTCCAAAAAGAAAGCCCCCGCGCTGCATGAGCGACGGGGGCGAGAAGACATATCTACTCGACCACCTCGGCTGGCGGGATATCCCATTAAGCTCGCGGGCAATGCCCGTTTGCGCCGGCTGTCTCTGGCAGCGGATTCGTGCGTGAACCGAAAGTATTATGGCGGGGACCCCGGCGTCGGTCAACGGAAAACCGGGCTGTACACAATTCCACCATCCGGCCGCGCCGCCGAAGGCCAGGCGCAAGGTTTTCGCTCGGTCAAGTCCTGGCTCGCACGAAGAGCACATTAAGTGCTCTTCGGCTCGTGCGGAATCTACGAAAACCTTGC
>NZ_JAQLEM010000018.1 GCF_028209885.1 Collinsella aerofaciens
GCCCTGCGCAAGACGGAAAGCACATTAAGTGCTTTCCTTTGCGTGCGGAACTCGCGACAAACTTAACCCCCGCCCTCAGCCCCGGAGACCCTCCCTGCCGTCACATTATTCAACCAGTTTTGCGGGCGTGCGCCGCTGTGCGGCTAGCCCACGTGCTCCTCGGCGGGGTTGGTCTGATGGACCTTGTTGAACTACCGCCTTTGGCCCAAATGGAAACGGAGGATGCGTTGTGCATCCCCCGTTTTTGTTGCGGTTACTCTAAGTCAATAAATTTGGTGCCCAGGATCTTGCCGTCTTTGACGAGCATTCTGGCCATGGTGGGGCCTCGGGTGCCTCTGGGGTAGCTGGCGCTGCCGGGGTTGAGGACCAGGCAGCGGCCTACTTGGGCCTCTTTGGTTACGTGGGTATGACCGTTGATGGCTACGTCTACGGATCCCACCGGAAGGTCTTCGCGGTAGTGGGCTACGGCGAATTTGAGTCCTTCGTAGGTGAAGAGGGCCAGACGGTCTACATCCGGGCCGTAGTCGCGGTAGTAGTCGTTGTTTCCTAGGACCGCTCGCACGGGGGCGATGGTGCATAGATGCTCGTAATCCATCTCTGAGGTGAGGTCTCCGGCATGGATGATCAGATCTGCGCCCTTGAGCTCGTCCAGAAGCGCGGGCGAAAGATAGCCGTGGGTATCCGAGATGATGTCGATGCGCTTGGCGCTTGCACTGTTCATGGGATCCCTTCTTCAGAACCGATTCGACGTATATACAAAAAGCCCCACGGCTCCGCAGACAATTGGTCTACAGGGCTGCGGGGCCAGTGTGCTAGAGGCTCAGGGCCTTCTTGAGCGGCACGACGCGGCGGCGCGAGACCGGCACGCGTTCGTCGACGCCCGTAATGCCCAGTTGGATAGCGCCCGAGGGCACCGTCTCGACATCCGTGACGCACGCCAAGTTGACGATATAGCGTCGATGAACGCGAAAGAAGCCAAAGTCGCAAAGCTTGGCCTCGAACTGCGCCAGCGAAGTCGTCGATAGAAAACGATCATCGACGGTATAGATACAGGAGTAATCGTCCTTGGCCATGATGAAGCGAATGTCATCCACGGGGATGAGGACCTTACGGCCGCCCTTTTCCACCGGAATGCGCTCGATGGTGGCTTTGCTGTCCGTGACGGGCTTGGCGTGCTGCATGACCTTCTCGATCGCGCGATCCAGGCGTGCCTCCTCAACCGGCTTCATTAGGTAATCGACGGCATCAACGTCGAACGCCTCGACGGCATGATCGCTATACGCGGTCACAAACACAATCGCCGGCGGATTCTTAAGCTTATGCAGTGCCTCGGCAAGCTGCAGACCAGAAGCACCGGGCATCGAGATATCGAGAAATACGACATCGACGCGGCTTTCCATCAACATCTCAATGGCGGAGCGGACGCTCGACGCCTCAGTGATCGTGCCGATCTTGCCCGTCTGCTCGAGCAAGAAGCGAAGTTCCGAACGGGCCGGGGCCTCATCATCCACAATCATCGCACGCAGCATAGGGATTAAACCTTTCGTCAACAAACTAGGCTGGGCATCCGCCGCTTGGCGTTGAGCCCATAGCATTTTATTTTACTCTTGAATGTCAAAGATGCTCTCTGACAAATCAAGATGCAGGAGCACTTTGGTGCCCTTGCCCGGCGCCGATTCGACGCGCGTATAAGAGTGCGGTCCATAAAAGCGATGGATGCGCTCAGAAATATTGTGCATGGCCACGCCGGCGCCGCCGCCTTGCGGGGAACTGGCATCGGGGCGGGCGGAGCGCTCATCAAACAGCCTGGCGGCGGTGCCCTCGTCCATGCCCACGCCGTTGTCGGCCACGGCAATCAGGATTGCGTCGTCGCCGTCTTGATGGACGGTCACATCGATCTGCAGGGCATCGCCATCGCCCATGCCATGCCGCACGGCGTTCTCGACAATGGGCTGGATTACAAAGGCCGGGACCAACGTGTCCTCGACATCCTCGGAGACATCGAAGGTCGCCAGTACGCGGTCCTCGCCAAAGCGCGCCTTCTCAAACGTCAGGTAGCGCTTGGTCTGGGCAACCTCGCGCGAGACCGGGATAAGCGACCCCGAGTTGTCGAGCGTGGCGCGATAGAACGAGGAGAACTCGCGCAGCAGCTCGCGGGCGCGCAGCGGGTCGGTACGCGTAAACGACGCGATGGTGTTGAGCGTGTTAAACAGAAAGTGCGGATTGATCTGCGCCTGCAGAGCACGAACCTCGGCACGTGCCGTGAGCTCCTTTTGTACCTCGAGCTCGTGGATGGCGAGCTGCGTGGACAGGATCTCGGCAAAGCCCGAGGCGAGCGCATACTGGGTACGGTCGACGGCGCGCGGGGTCTTGTAGTAGAACTTGAGCGTGCCGACGGTGCGGTCGCCCACCTTGATGGGCGCGATGATACCGGCGGGAACATGGTTGTGCGAGCCATCCGAACCCACCACGTCCACCACGCGGTTGAACGACTGCACGATGCCGTGCTCAATGACGTAGCGCGTGGCAAGCGTATGGATGGGCGAATCGGGCAGCAGCTTTTCCTCGAACTCGCCCGCGCAGGCCAGCACGTTGCTCTCATCGGTTATGGCAACGGTCATGGCACGTGTCTCGGGCAGGATACGCCGGCACACCAAAAGCGCCGATTCCTGCGTCAGGCCGCCCTTAATGTCCTCGAGCATGGCCGAGGCAACCGAGAGCGTCTCCTCGGTGTACTGGGAGCGTACCGAATCGGGATTGAGCGTCAAATAGATAAAGATGCACAGGAAGATGCACAGCAGCGCACAGGCGATCACCGTGGCAATCGGCTCAATGCCAGTCGCCAGGGCAAAGATAAAGTACACCAACACGCAAACGGCGCAGACAACGGCGATGATGCGAAAGATTGAAATTGAATTATCGCGCTGAGCGCGGCGGTCGATCATTCAGCCCCCTCCAGGATGCTAATCAGTTGTGCGTCGCGCCAAAGTTCGTCCATGATCTTGGGCCAGAAACTCTGAAAACGCAGGTAGCTTGCGGCGTTTTGGCGGGCATAGGTCTTGGCCTCGTCAATACCATGACGCCAGATGCGCAGATACCCCTCGTGCTCGCGGGTAAACATGCTGCGAACCATGGCGGTCTTGCGCACGCGGTCGTCGAGCTCGCGCGAGATCCACGGACCCGGATAGGGCATGAGTGATGCGGCCGTAACCGGAATGAGCTCCTTTTGGTGCGCAGCGAACGTCAGCTTGGCCCGCTCGTAGTACCAACGGTACACGTCCTGCATAAAGCGCGGCGAGCGCTTCTCGGACTCGGGCGGCAGGTGGCGTACGGTCCACTCGTTGTCGAACCACACGTCGTAGCCAAACATGCGCATGTTAAACAGGTAGTCCAGATCCTCGCCGCGGGTGATAAACGGGTCGAAGGCCACGCGCGTAAAGGCGCGGGCGTGCAGGGCCATCAGGCCGCCGCACACGTAATTGGAACGCGAGATGCGGGTGCCCGAGAGCGCCTTTTTCATCCAGCGATTGAACTCGATACGCTTGGTCCACCAGCGATGGCAAATGCCCACTTTGTCCGTGGGAGCCAGCGGCGACCCGTCGCGATCGTAAAAGTATCCGCTCTTGACTAAAATCGGCAGGCCCTGACGCGTCTGTTGGCCCAGTGCATAGGTCGCACGCTTCATAAAGTCGGCATCGATGACGGTCTCGTCGTCATCCAAAAACACAACCGCGTCGTGCCCCAGCACCGCCGCACAGGCAAGACCCATGTTGCGGATGGCGCCGTAGCCGCGCAGGCTCACGCACTCGCCCGAGCCTTTGGGCGCGATCTGCGCCACGCGGTCGGCAACACGCGAAGCCTGAGTATTGGTAACGATGGTGACCTTAAGCGTGGGATGCGCATTAACGATTTCGTGCACGCGATGGGATACGTCGGCCGTGGCAGAAACCGGACAGACCACCAAGAGAATGATGCGCGGAATGTCGCGCACCTGTTCGAGCGAAGTCAGGCAGCGATCGAGTTCCGGGTTGGCGGCATTGAGCGACGTCGAGTGATCGTAGGTGCCAGGAGCGTTTGCTTGGGTATCATCGCCCGCCCAATATGTTGGGATCACAACCGTGGCGTTCATACCTTTACCCTCCTTGCAACACAAAAACGGGGCGCCGCCAAACACAGGCGACGCCCCGCGACCTAGCTGGTTCCATCATACCCACTTGGGCTAAACATTGTTCGGAAGTCAGAATGATTTATGCGGCTACTTCCAAAAGAGTACTGCAGATAGGCACAATTGCTGTACTGAGCCCGGTTGCCTCACGCCGCCGCCTGAGCCATGCGGGACAGACGGACCAGCAGCACAAAGCCAACAACCAGCAGAACGCCAATAGAAAGGACGCCCAGCGACGGGTTGCCGGTCAGGGAGGTGACAACCGACACCAGGAAGGTGCCCATAACGCTTGCGTAACGGCCAAAGATATCGAAGAATCCGTAGTACTCGTTGGACTTTTCCTTGGGGATGATGCGGCCAAAATAGCTGCGGCTGAGCGCCTGCACGCCACCCTGGAACAAGCCGACCAAAATGGCGAGCACCCAGAACTCAAAGGCGGTCTTCAAGAAAAACGCGGCAAAGAGCACGATGCCCATATAGGCGGCGACGGCCACCAAGATCATGTTGAGTGTGCCCACGCGACCGGCGAGCTTGCCGTAGATGATGGCGGACGGGAAGGCCACAAACTGCGTAACGAGCAGAGCCAGCACCAGCTGGGTCGAATCGATGCCCAAGGCCGATCCGTAGCTGGTTGCCATGGAAATGACCGTGTGCACACCGTCGATGTAGAAGAAGAACGCGATCATGTAGACCAGCACGGTCTTGTTGTGGGCGATCTCGCGCATGGTGTGTCCGACCTCGGAGAACACGCCGCCCACGATGTGGCCGATGGTGTCCTGGGGACCGCGCGCGCGACCGTATTTTTGCTTATAGGTGCGAATGAGCGGCAGGGTAAAGATAAGCCACCAGGCGCCAGTGATGACAAACGACAGACGCGTTGCCAGCATGGTGGGGACGCCAAGAGCGGGGCCACCCATGATAAGCGCCAGGCAGATGATGAACGGCACGGTAGAACCGATGTAGCCCCAGGCATAGCCCGAGCTGGACACGGCGTCCATGCGCTCGTCGGTGGTAATGTCGGGCAGCATGGCGTCGTAGAACGTCATAGAAGAGTTAAGGCCGATGGTGCACAGCACGTACACGGTCAAAAATGCCATGGCGGACATGGGGATAGCCTGCGCCAGGCAAAGAACCAGGCCCGTGAGGAAGAAGCCCAAGAAGAACTTAATCTTGTTGCCGGCGTAATCGGCAAGCGCGCCCAGAATGGGCATGAGCATGGCAATGACCAGCGAGGCAATCGTCTGCGCGTTGCCCCAGGCGACCACCAGGTCTGCCGAGGAAGCACCGGTATTGATGGCGTTAAAGTAGATGGGCACCACCGAGGTATTGAGCAGCACGAGGGCCGAGTTGCCCACATCGTACATAACCCAGTTACGCTCGAGCTTGGTGTATTTCATGGACAGGGCCCCTTCGTATTCGCCCGATATGCAGTTAGTTCATCGTACCCCAATTGTCCAGAGGCGCCGGTAAGGATTCGGCAAAGGGGCACGCACGAGCCCTACTCCTCGCGGTCGAACTCTTCGTCGGCGCCGAGCACGCGACCGCTGTAATTGACGTGGTTGGTCACGGCTTCCATATCGCCGGTCTCGATAAAGCGGGCGACGGTGAGCTCGTAATCGAGCAGTGCGCGGTCAAAGACCTCGGGGAAGCTCTCGGTCGAGACTTCATCGGTAAAGGGGCTCTTCCATGCCAAGTGGCCCAGGTTGCCGGTACGCTCGGGCAACTCGGTCGTCACGCGGTGCGCAAGGCCGTCGAGTAGCGAATAATCGTGCACCAAGCCCTCGAGCAGGGCAATCGCGCGCGTCTTGGCCGAACCGGCCGGCTCGATAGTGCGGTAGAGCAGCTGCATGTCGGCTACGGCGCCGGCGTACTCCCCCGCCGGGATGTCGATACCGTACACGCGCCCGGCGACGTAGCTCATCAGCACGCCGGCAACGCGATTGATGCGGTCGGTGGTGACGATCTCGCCCGCCGGCGGATAATCCTCGACCGTAGCCCCATCGCGCTTGAGCTGCAGCATCAGCACGTCCAAGTCGCTTTCGAGCACGGCATGAACTTGACTGCCCGAAGCCTCGAGCTCGGGATCGGACTCGACAATGCCAAACTGCTGCTCGTAGACAAAGGGGTGGGCATTGCGATCGAGCACATAGTGCGACAGCAGGCCCAGCGCAAAGGCGCGACCCAGATTGGCATCGCGCGGCTGCAGGTGCGACACGCCGTCGCGCAGGCACGAGAACTGGCGCGACATGCGCGAGCGGTGCATGACCTGAGCAAGCGACATGCAGTCGGAAATGCGCGGCGTGAGCATGTGGAAGAAGAACGGGTCGGGGCCCTGGTTGCCCAGGATAAAGGCGATGCGTTCCTCGTCGGACGTGATAACGCCCTGCGGAAGACGGTCGATGCTTTCCTCGCCAAACAGATGATGCGTAATGAGCGCGGGCATAATAATCCTTTCGATTTCATTCGATGCAATCCATTATGCCCACCGCACAGTCATGCCAAACCTGTAACGGCAAACGATGGCACACCGATCCCTACGCAAGCCCCAAGTGCGATTTGACCTCGGCAGCGCGACGGCGGGACACGGGCACCGTCGAGGTTACGCGATCGAGCCTGAGCTCCATCAGGCCCGTGGAGCCGATCTCGACATTGTGCACGTCTTCCAAATTAACCAGATAGCTGCGGTGGACACGGATAAAGCCCTCGGAGGCCAGGCGCCGCTCGAGCGAGGAAATCGACTCATTGATCAGGTACGTCCCCTCGGCGCAGACGGCGTTGCAAAAATCGGCGCGCGCCTCAAAGTAGCAGACATCCGCCACGGGAATGAACACCTTTTTGCCCCCGCGATCCACCGTCAGGCGCAAAGGCTGGCGCGGAGCATGGACGACACGGCGAGCGCCCAGGGCAGTCTCGATCTTGTCGAGTGCCTTTGACAAGCGGGCATCCTCGACCGGCTTGACGATGTAATCGACAGCATCGAGGTTATAGGCATCGGCCGCATACTCGGCAAATGCCGTCACAAACACCACGACCGGCGGCGTCTTTAGGTTCTGCAGCGTCTCGGCAAGCTCAATTCCCGAGCGACCGGGCATGGTAATGTCTAAAAACAGCACGTCGGGCTTGTTCGACAGAATCGACTCCACGGCTTCGGTGACATTGCCCGCCTCGGCAATCTGACCCACACGCGTATCCTTTTCCAACAGATAGCGTAGCTCAGCCCTAATTGGAGGCTCGTCATCAACCACCAGGATGTTCCAGCCTTCGGACATATGCGCTTCCCCTCTTTTTCTCTCAATCCAACCGCGTGCTACACCGTTAGCGGCGCCGGCTCATGCGGCTCGCCGTTCAACTCAACGATGACCTGCGTTCCCACGCCCTCCTGGGACTTCACGCGCATGCCGGAATCTTCTCCGTAAAAGAAATGGATGCGCTGAAGCACGTTGAAGAGCGCCAGGCCGCAACCTCGCTTGACGGAGCCGTCGGCGGTAATGCTCTCGGGTTCCTCTCGGCGATGCTGCTCAAACAGATGCGCGCAGACTTCTTCGCTCATTCCGATGCCGTCGTCTTCGACGATGATCTCCAAGCCGTCATCGGTCTCAAAAGCCCTAACACGAATAGAAAGCGGCTCGATCTCGCGCTGCGCATGCTTGATGCAGTTTTCGAGCAGCGGCTGCAAGATAAACGGCGGCACCAGGCTGTCACGCACCTCAAAGTCGATGTCGACCGAGACGCGCAGACGGCCGTCGCCATACCGGGCCTGCATAAGATTGATATAACGAGTGCCCTGTTCCACCTCGTGCTCGAGCGTGGTGAGCGTATCGGAATCAGAAAGCGTCTGACGATAATAGTTGGAAAAGTCGATCAGCAGCGATCGCGCCTTGTCTGGCTCGGTTCGAACGAGCGACACGATCGTGCTAATGGTATTAAACAGAAAATGAGGATCGACCTGCGATTGCAAGGCGCGCAGCTCCACGCGGGCCGTAAGCTCGTCCTGGCGCTCGAGCTCAAAGCTCGCGAGCTGCGTGGAGATGAGATCGGCAAAGCCCGAGGCCAACGCCGTCTGGCGCATATCGATGCTGCTCAGGCGGGGATAGTACAGCTCGAGCGTACCCACGCAATGCCCGCGCACGGTAAGCGGCGCGACAATGCCGGCGCGCAGGC
Organism: Collinsella aerofaciens; assembly: GCF_028209885.1. Classification (GTDB taxonomy): domain Bacteria; phylum Actinomycetota; class Coriobacteriia; order Coriobacteriales; family Coriobacteriaceae; genus Collinsella; species Collinsella aerofaciens_BA. The sequence continues at coordinate 8,327 of NZ_JAQLEM010000018.1, forward strand.
GGGGAAAATAGCCGCCTGTCTCATTGGAGGTGTCACGCGAAAACACGCTCTGCTCGCCCGTCTCAATCACACTGAGCGTGGTCTTGAGCACGACCGGGGTTCCGGCGGGACACCTTGTCGAATCCTCGCCCCAACTTGCCAACACCTGCTTGCCGTCGGTAAAGCAGATGGCAGAGGCGATGGTCTCGGACAGGATGATCTTAGAGGCACCCAGGGCCGCTTCGGGCGTAAGGCCGCGCGACGTGTAGGCGAATATTTTTGATGCGATGGCGAGCGTACGGTCGGTTGCGCTCGATGTGAGGTCGTCGGGGACCACAAAGACATACGAGAAAAAGAAGCACAGCATGACCATGCCGGCAATAACGACAACGCCCGGAACGGGATTGGGGTTATCGGTTAAATCCCAGATAAGCAGCAGGATAAGCGCCGGAACGACAACACCGAGCAGGATGGCCTGGACCACATGCTGGGCCGTGCGAAAGACCTTGGTAGAATTGTAGCTCTTGCCCAGAATCAGCCTGTTTAAATCCACCGTCATCCCCTTTTATCTATCGCACCCATAGCAATAAAGAGGGCCGCAAGCGACCCTCTCCATTGCATTATGCAATCAAATACTGTGTTTTATATCCAGTCGTCGATGAACGGTAGTTTAGGCGCTGTATTTGTTGGCCTCGCCAAAGGTGCCAGCCTCGACGATCCAGCCGTCCTTCATGATGACGTCCATGTTGTCGGTGTTGAGCACGTGGATGTCGGCGGCGACGTCACCGTTGACGACCAGCAGGTCGGCGCACTTGCCGGCCTCGATGGAACCGGTCTCGTCCTCGATGTGGCACATCTTGGCACCGTTGAGGGTGGCGCAGGTGATGGTCTCGACCGGGGTGAAGCCGATCTTGTCGACGAACTCGTACATCTCCTCGATGGAGCAGGTGCCGTACGGGGTGACGAAGGAGAAGGAGTCGGAGCCGATCGTCATGACGACGCCGCGCTTCTTGGCCTCGCGCAGGCAGTCGTAGTTGCGCTGCAGCTCCTTCTCGACCAGGGTGCCCTCGTACTTGTCGTGCAGCTCGGGGACGTAGACGGGCGGATAGGTGGCGTACCAGGTGGGCAGGAAGGCGATCGTCGGGGTGAAGAAGGTGCCCTGCTCGGCCATGAGGTCCATGGTGCGCTCATCGATATCGAAACCGTGAATCAGCTGCTCGCAGCCAAAGCGAACGGAATCGTAGGCAGCGGCGTGGTTGTTATAGCAGTGGCTCCACACGGGGATGCCGACCATCTTGGCCTCTTCGACCACGGCCTGGATCTCCTCGGAGCAGTAGTGCTGGTCGCGACCGGAGTCCCAGCGCCAGATGCCGCCACCGGTAGCCCAGATCTTGATGGCATCGGGGTTCTCGCGCAGGCGACGACGGACGGCCTTGCGCAAATCCCAAGGACCGTCGACCTGGTCGCCCCAGGGATGGGATTCCTTGTTGAGCTCCTGGGTGCAGTGGTGGGAGTCACCGTGGCCGGCAACGCGGCAGAAGCCGAGGCCGGTGGCCAGAACGCGCGGGCCCTTAAAGACGCCCTTGTCGATGCAGTCACGGATCTGGATGCCAAAGCGGCCGATCTCGCAGACGGTGGTGAGGCCGTGGGTGAGGCAGTCGTAGGCCTGCTTGACGGCGACGGCCTGCTTCTCGAGGAGCGGCTGCATGACCCAATCGGTGTCATCGTCGGTCAGGTTGCCCGAGAAGTGCAGGTGGGTGTCGATCAGGCCGGGAAGGACGGTCTTGCCGGCGGCATCGATAACCTCAACGCCCTCGGGAAGGTCCTGCATAGTGCCGGCGTACTCGATCTTGCCGTTGTCGTCGACGAGAACGAGGGAGTTCTCGACCGGCTCGGCACCGGTACCGTCGATGAGCTTGCCGCCAACGATTGCATACTTAGTGGACATGGTTCCTCCTTATGGATCCATATAGTGGGCGAGGCCGTGTTGGGTCGCGGCCTCACAAAGCTACCCAAGTGGTGCCGGGTTCGGTGCGCGGGAGAGAGGGCCCCGCGCACCCGATCCGCCCCGGCTAGGCGTTACTTTTTGCGGGAATTGGTGAAAGCCATGAGGGCCAGGCCAATAGCCAACCAGCCGATCACGATGCTCCACTCCACCATGTTGAGGGAGGCGGGAGAGAACGGAATCACGAGCAGGCCGATGATGATGGCGCAGGCAGCGATAGCGAGACCGATGCCAAACTTGCCGCCGGGCACCTCGTAGGGACGAGGCAGGTCGGGCTCGGTGAAGCGCATGCGCAGGCAGGCGAGGGCGACCATACCGCAGGAGAAGATGAAGGCGAGAGCCGACACGTTGGTCAGAGGGATGAGCATGTTCTTGCCCAGGAACGGACCGATGACGGTGATAACGCCCAGAACGACGCAGGCGAGCTTGGGAGCGCCGGACTTGGGGTCGACCTCGGCGAACTTCTCGGGCAGTTGGCCCTTGCGGCCCATGGCGAGCATGATGCGGCTCGTGGCGCCGTAGAAGGAGTTCATCGGGCCCATGGGTCCAAGCGTGGCGATGACGAGCATGGCCAGGTACAGAAGCATGTTGATGCCCTTGAGGCAGGCAAGCGCGGGAACCGGGCTCTTAACAAACTCATGCCAGTCGAGGATGGTGCCGAACGAGTAGATGCAGACCATGTAGAAGCCGCCGGCGGCCAGCAGGGCCAGGGAGATGATCTTGCCGAACTTGTTCCAGTTGAGGCCCTCGGCTGCTTCCTCAGCCTGCTGAGGAATGGTGTCGAAACCGGCGTAGAAGAACGGGGTCAGAACCAGGACCGACACGATGCCGGCGAACAGGCTGGCGCCCTCGGTAGCGGCCTTGCCGCCGCCAGCGCCGGTGACCATGGAGAACACGGGCATGGCGTTGTCCGGCGAGCCGGTGAACAGCGAGACGCCCATGGCGAGCAGCATGCCGCAGAACAGGGCCTTGGTCAGGAAGGCCTGGAGCTTGGCGGCCGAGCTGGCACCGCGGAAGTTGAGGAAGATGACGTAGGCTGCAAAGCCGAGCGCGATCAGCGTCGGGAACAGGTAAACGTCGGCGCCCAGGATGGTGTAGAGCTTGACGGCGCGCAGCCACTCAAGACCGGGCAGGCTGCCGAACATCTCGGACACGAGGGTCGAAATGGCGATGGCCTCCCACGGGCACAGGATACCGTTGCCCAGAGCCAAAAGCCATCCGGTGATGTAGCTCAGCGTACGGCCAAAGCTACGATCGACATACTCGACGATGCCGCCCGAGATGGGGATAGCAGCCGTGAGCTCACCGAAAACAGCTCCGACGGGCACGAGGAAGATTGCACCCAAGAGGAATGCGATCATAGCGGGAACGGGACCGCCGCCCACGACCATCCAGTCGCCGACCTGCAGAACCCAACCGGTACCGATAATGGCACCGAAACCGATGGTGAAGAAGTTCCAGAGCGAAAGCGTTTTCTTCATGCCGCCGTTATCCTCGACTGCAACTTCTGCGTTCTTGTCCGCCATTGTTCCCCTCCTTTCCTTTTTGACGCCCCTTGACGTCACCCCTTGCGCGGTCTGTTTTGCCGCGCTCTTTTATTTCGTAGCTTTAAGATACGGCCTTGGCGCAGCACGGCCGCCCATGGCTCGACCGAAGGCCGAACTCGCATATGAGCGGCACCGTTTTTGGGACGAACGGCACGGTTTGCCGTTCATTGTTGCCGCCCGTCCGACGGGCGTACGCTCATCGGACGCATATAGAGATGTTTTTGAGGCCGTGTGTTTTGCGCCTTTCGTACCGTTTACCGAGCTTTTGACGCGCAGGCCCATTTGTTGCACATCTTTTCTGTAGGATGGACAGGTTATACATGAGACAAGGCGGTACGAATGGCATACGGATACAACGACGGTGATCAACGGCGACAAAGCGTTCGCCTTGCTGGCCGTACCACGCCGACGCCCAGAAGTGCCACGAGCAGCAATCCGCAACGTCCTCAAGAGCAACCCAGGCCTTCGTCTCGGCAGCAGGCAAGCAGAACGCGGCAGAGTGGCCGTCTGAGCACGGGCACAAGCGCGCAGCAAGATAGCCGCTTGGGCGCACGCACTCGACAGCGTCAGGCCGAGGTTCCGCAACTGCGCCGCAACGGCGCACGTCAGCCCGGCATCCATATCAACCGCTTCTTTTCGCATCCCCAAGGCGGACGCGACGGCAAGCCCTACCGCTCGACATCGCACGCGAATGCCCCCGCCCTGCCGGCTCGTCGACTTCGCCTCGCACTGTGCTCTATCCTTACCTGTCTGGTCTTTGTGCTTATAAGCTCCTGTATGTCCCACGGGTCGGCCGGTCTCGAGCCCACCGCCGAGGACAAGCTGCTCAAGGCCCCCGTCGCACCCGGCTATTCTTTCGCCTTTTCGACCCCACGCTCGCAATGGCAAGCCGGCACGATGCCCCATATCTATCAGATCGACCCCGCGTGGTCGGAGCTGCCTTACGCCGGCGGCACCATCCGCCAAAATGCCTGCGGGCCTACGTGCCTCACCATGGTCTATATCTTTAAGACGGGACGCACCGATATGACCCCCGTCGATATGTGCGCGCTTTCCGAGGCGGGCAATTACGCCCCCACCGGTGCAACCGAATGGTCGTTTATGACGAGCGGCGCGTGGCAGTTGGGACTCAACGGAACGGAACTCCATATCGATCGCGAATCGATGACTCAGGCACTGCGTTCGGGAGCGCCCGTCATTGCCGCCGTTCGGCCGGGCACCTTTACCAGCGTGGGCCACTACATTGTGCTTTACGGTATTGACGACGCCGACCAGATTGGCGTCTACGACCCCAACTCGGCCAGCCGCAGCGCCCGCCGCTGGGGCGTCGTAGAAGTCCTTAACGAAGTCGAAGCCATGTGGGCCTACTACTAGTCATTGGGGACAGACTTAAATGAGTGGTCGTTGGGGACAGCCTTTAGGGACTGTCCCAAGCTGCCGGCAGGAAAGGAACGTCCCCAAGTGCCGGGTTGAAACAAAAGCCCCGCAGTCGGAGCGGACTGCGGGGCTCATGAAGAGAGGCTAGTTTGTGGGCGCCTTGCCCGGCGCCCACGAGAGAGGCAATGGAGTAGAGGCTACTCGTGGATGCGGGTACCGGAGAGGCCGGCCATGGTCTCGGCGGCCTTGTCCAGGGCGCCGATGATGCAGGTGCGGCCCTTGCGGGAACGGGCGAACTTGATGGCGGCGCGGACCTTGGGCTCCATGGAACCCTTGCCGAACTGACCCTCGTCGGCCAGGCGCTCGGCCTCGTCGGCGGTGATGTCCTCGAGCTCCTCCTGGTTGGGCTTGCCAAAGTTAATAGCGACATGCTCAACGGCGGTCAGCAGGAACAGAACGTCGGCGTCGCAGTCCTCAGCCAGCAGCTCGCCGCCCAGGTCCTTGTCGATGACGGCGGGAACGCCCTTGTAGCAGCCCTTGTTCTCGTAGTCGCGGACGACGGGGATACCACCGCCACCGCAGGCGATGACGATGAACTCGTTGTCGAGCAGATTGAGGATGGAGTCAGCCTCGACGATCTTCTTGGGATCGGGGGAAGCGACGACGCGACGCCAGCCGCGACCGGAATCCTCGACGAAAACCTTGGAAGGATCCTCGGCCATGAACTCCTTGGCCTGCTCCTCGGTGTAGAAGGGGCCGATCGGCTTGGTCGGGTTCTTGAACGCGGGATCGTCCGGGTCGCACTCGATCTGGGTGACGACGGTGGCGGCGTGCCAACGCTTATAGCGCTTGTGCATCTCGCGGCCAATGCCCTGCTGCAGGTGATAGCCGATGTAGCCCTGGGACATGGCGCCGCACTCGGGCAGCGGCATCTCGGGGGTGCCGATGGCGTCGTGGGCAGCGGCGAAGGCGTTCTGAATCATGCCAACCTGCGGGCCGTTGCCGTGGGTGATGATGATCTCGTTGCCCTGCTCGATCAGGCCGAGGAGAGCGTGAGCGGTGTTGCTCACGGCCTCGATCTGCTCAACGGGGTTGTTGCCGAGGGCGTTGCCGCCAAGGGCGACGACGATACGATCGGGCTTGCCAAGAGGCTTAGACATTGCTGGAATCCTTTCTGTAAAAGGCCTACAACCCATTAATAAACCGCGCCCGTGCGATACGCGAGTTTATTAAGGTTTATATTCTCTTTATCGCTCATTTTATTCATTTTGAAAATAGTTGAACGGTGAACGGTCGTTTTTATCCGCTCAGCGTACAGAACCCCAGCTCAGATATGTTTACGCCATTTACGTGCGACTTTATTTTAATGGAGCGAGGATTAGGCTGCTTTATGCAAACTGTATCTTTGCTAAACACAAAACAGACAGCGCAAAATCTTACTCGCACTATACGAGATTCTATGCACTAATTGGACGAGTATGCAGCCCTGCAATAACATGGCGTTTTTCATCCAACTTAAGGAATAGACGAGTGCCTTTGCCGCGCATCGGCCGGCAGCCGGCGAGCCGTCTCGTCGATCGCCGCTTCCAGAAAATCAAAAACTGATATTGCGCGCGAAATTGCGGCATGGTACTTTAGCGAAGAACAGCGCGGGCTGGGGCGACAGAGATCTGTCGTGAAGTTTGGGTTCGGCGACCCCGCCGCTGTCTTCTCCTTATCCGCCAGCGAGCCCCTTGAGCGACGGATTGAGGAGGTCCTTACTATGACAAAAATGCTCAAGATCACGCTAAATGGCGAGACGTTTCTCGCCGACATGCTCTGGGACAAGGCTCCCGAGGCATGCAGGCTCTTCGAATCGTCCTGTCCGGTCGAGTCACGTATCTTTTCGGCCAAGATCTGCGATGCCGAGGTAACCTATCCCGTATCGGGCCCCATCGCCAACTACGAGCACATCGAGAACCCCGTCTTTCACGAGCCGACGGGCGCAGTGAGCTGGTATGGCGGATGGTCGTCAATCTGCATCTTCTTTGACGTGTGCGAGCCCTTTGGCACCTGCAACATGTTCGCCCGCATCTGTGAAGCCGACCGCGAGCGTTTTGCCGCCGCCTGCCGCAATGTCTGGGACAATCAGGGCATGTACATTAAAAACGAAATCGTCGAGATCGAAACGGAGGCCTAAAGATGATGGATATCAACACCCTGCTCGCACTCGACCTTGCCGAGTACACCACTGCACTTGAGGCCCTCGCCGATCAAATGATGCTCGAGGAACCGCGCGATATCGACTACATGCGCCGCCGCAAGCTCGACACAGGCCGCGAATTCGCCGTCTGGAACTTCACCGTCGGCTACTGCATGAACGCGGCCGACGCCCTCTCCCTCCTGCGAGCCCAGGCCAACGAAAACGCCAACGACGGCACCGCCGACCTCGCAACGATCAACAACAGCGCCGCGCGCCTGTGCGACTGGTTCTCGGGCGCCTTCGACGTCACCGGTAAAATGGATGACACCACGGCAATCCTCGCCCACAGCCGCGACCTCTACGCCCAGGTTGAGACTCACGAACAGTTCGCGGCCCTCACCCGCGCCACCGAGCGCTATCTGGTCCAGCTCCAATTTTGGGTCGACCGCCAGATTCCCTGGCCGGCTATTAGCGACCTCGTCCACGGCTACCGCCTACGCACAGAGAGCGGCGAGACAAGGTAAACCGACCAGGCAGACCAACAAAGTCCCATCGCGGAACCAAAAGTAAGAATCAGAGGGCTGGAGACGCACGTAGCAGCGTCTCCAGCCCCTTCGCAAAGTAGAGCGCCGTTTCAGTGGCTTTGAGACCTTATCGGACCTTTGCTATCTTCCAATTTTTGTATATTTACGCACGATATTATCCGCAAATTTTTGTATGATTTTAGGCAATTCTATCTGCCAATTTTTGTCATTTGGGGGTTTATGTTACGCCGTAAGGTCACTGATAGGCTTTTGAGCTGGAAGAATAACTCCAATAAGGCATTACTTGTTACTGGTGCGCGTCAGATCGGCAAGAGCTATGCGATTCGCGCGTTCGGAAAAAGCAACTACGCTTCGTATTTTGAGGTCAATTTACTACTCGATGTCGAGGCAAAGAATGTGCTTATTGGCGCAAAGAACTCCATTGACTTTATCAACCGTGTAGCCCTTCTTGCGGATGCGCCGCTTGTTGAGGGCGATACGCTTGTCTTTGTCGATGAGATTCAGGAGTATCCGCAGATCGTTACACTCATGAAGGCGTTGGTCGAGGATGGGCGCTTTAGCTATGTCTTCTCGGGGTCTATGCTCGGGACTGAGTTTAAGGGAATCTCTTCTTTTCCGGTGGGGTATGTCGAGCACATTGTTATGCGCCCAATGGATTTTGAAGAGTTTTGTTGGGCAAACAGCGTCAGCGAGAATGTGCTTGCCGGCATTCGCAGCTGCCTTGTCGAAAAGCATCCTGTCGAAAACTATATTCATGAGGCGATGCTCAAGAACTATAGAGCTTATATCGTTTGTGGCGGCATGCCGGAAGTCGTTCAGAACTATATTGATTCGGGTTATTCGCTCGTGAGCACACGTGAGCTTCAAACTCAGCTGGTCGATCAGTACAAAAGCGATATCTCAAAATATGCATCGACTCGAGCGTTTAACGTTCGGTCGATTTTTGAACAAATTCCCGTTCAGCTTGAGGCGGAGTCTCATCGCTTTGTTGTTTCGTCTCTGGGTGAGGAAGCTCGCCTTAAAAAATATGAACAGGATTTCCTGTGGCTTGTTAACGCAGGTGTTGGATTGATGGTCGCCAGGGTGACGGAGCCACGGAGTCCTCTCAAGAGGACGGAGAAAACGACAGCCTTCAAACTATACGAGTCTGATACAGGCATGCTAGCATCGCGGTACCCCGGCAGCACTGCACGCGCTGTCTATCTTGATATGAAAACTCCCAACCTTGGTGGTCTCTATGAGAACGTGGTCGCGCAGGAACTCGTTGCCCTCGGGGCAGATGCATGGTACTACCAAACGCGTGAGGTCGGTGAAGTTGACTTTGTGATCGAAGGCGTCCACGGTCATGTTGTCCCAATCGAGGTCAAATCTGGCAAGAAGGTTCGAGCGCACGCAGCCCTCGATCGTCTGATGAGTGCGGGCGAGTACAAAATTCCCGAGGCCGTTGTACTGAGCCACGAGAATCTCAGCAAAGAGGGCAAGGTTCTGTACGTTCCAATCTACATGACGTTTTGTCTCGATGAGTTTATGGAAAAGGATGACCCCAATAACGATTTCTCGTTCGCGCCCATATCTCTCTAGCCATTTGAATCCTCAATCCAGCCCCGTCCCCTATCCATCCCCAAAGTGGCGCGCCTTTCGCGGCAAAGCCGCGAAACAGCGACCGGAACAAAAGGCCCCCACAACCACGTCCTTCATTCAGCCACACAATCCGAGGACGTAGTCGTAGCAGGATCTGAGGGCTGACCTTCGCGGACACTCCGCAGGACGAAAGAACCCCCGCCGCACCGGCGACGGGGGTTCTTTCATGTCCGAGGACGTCCGCGAAGGTCAGCCCTCAGATCCTGCGGTGAGAGACCTAGGCCTCGTTGTACACCGTCTTGAGCTTCAGCAGGTGAGCGTAGCGGTCCATGGCGGCCTGCTCGTTCTCCTTGAAGAGCTCCTCGGCGCGCTCGGGGAAGGAACGCGTCAGCGAAGCGTAACGGGCCTCGTTCATCAGGAACTCCTGATAACCGCCTGCGGGCTCCTTGGAATCGAGCGAGAACTTCTTGCCGGCAGCAGCCTCGGGGTTGAAGCGGAAGAGGTTCCAGTAACCGCACTCGACAGCCTTCTTCATCTCGGCCTGGCAGTTCTGCATGCCGCCCTTCTTGATGGAGTGCATCTCGCAGGGGCTGTAGCCGATGATGAGGGACGGGCCGTCGTAGGCCTCGGCCTCGTGAATGGCCTTGAGGGTCTGAGCCGGGTTGGCGCCCATGGCGACCTGCGCCACGTAAACGTAGCCGTAGCTCATGGCGATCTCGGCCAGGGACTTCTTCTTGGTCACCTTACCGGCAGCGGCGAACTGAGCGACCTGGCCCAGGTTCGAGGCCTTGGAGGCCTGACCACCAGTGTTGGAGTAGACCTCGGTGTCGAAGACGAAGACGTTGACGTTGTGGCCGGAAGCCAGGACGTGGTCCAGGCCACCGAAGCCGATGTCGTAGGCCCAACCGTCGCCGCCGAAGATCCAGAAGGACTTCTTGGTGAGGTAAGCCTTGTCGGCGAGGATCGCCTTGGAGGCGTCGCAGCCGCACTTCTCGAGCTCGGCAACGTAGGCGGCGGCAGCGGTCTTAGAGGCCTCGGCGTCGTTGACGGAGTCGATCCAAGCCTGGCCGGCAGCCTTGAGCTCATCGGACGGACCATCGGCAGCGATGATGTCCTGGGTAGCGGCGATCAGCTTCTTCTGGACGGCCTCGTAACCGACGGCCATGCCCAGACCGTGCTCGGCATTGTCCTCGAACAGGGAGTTGTTCCACGCCGGGCCGTGACCGTCCTTGTCCTTGCAGTAAGGAGCGGTGGCAGCGGGGTTGCCCCAAATGGAGGAGCAGCCGGTGGCGTTGGAGATGAACATGCGGTCGCCGGCGACCTGGGTCACCAGACGTGCATAGGCGGTCTCGGCGCAGCCGGCGCAGGAGCCGGAGAACTCCAGGTAGGGCTGCTTAAACTGGCTGCCCTTGACGTTGGCCGCGATGAGCTCCTTCTTCTCGGAGACGTTCTCGACCATGTAGTCCCAAACGGGCTGCTGGTCCATCTCCTGCTCGGTGGGAACCATCTCGAGGGCGCCCTTGGGGCAGACCTTGACGCAGTTGGTGCAGCCCATGCAGTCGAGCGGGGACACAGCCATGGTGAACTTCATGCCCTTGGCCTTGGGGCCCATGGCGTCGAGCGTACGGGTAGCCTCGGGCGCGGCGGCAGCCTCGTCCTCGGTCATCGCGAACGGACGGATGGTGGCATGCGGGCACACATAGGCGCACTGGTTGCACTGGATGCACTTGGTCTCGTCCCAGTGAGGAACGACCACGGCGACGCCGCGCTTCTCGTATGCGGAGGCGCCCAGCTCAAACTGGCCGTCGGCACAACCGACGAAGGCGGAAACGGGCAGGCTGTCGCCATCCATGCGATCGATGGGCTCGAGCAGGTTCTTGACCTGCTGGGCGATAGCGGACTTGGTCTCCTCGGAGAGCTCGACGGGAGCGGCATCCTCGGCGGTAGCCCAGTCGGCCGGAACCTCGAACTTACGGAAGGCGGTAGCGCCGGCATCGATGGCCTTGTGGTTGGCGTCGACGATAGCCTGGCCCTTCTTCATGTAGGACTTAGTAGCCGCGTCCTTCATGTACTGCAGGGCGTCCTCGGCGGGCAGGACCTTGGCCAGCGCGAAGAAGGCGGACTGGAGTACCGTGTTGGTGCGCTTGCCCATGCCGACCTTGGCGGCCAGGTCGATAGCGTCGATCAGGTAGACGTTGACGTTGTTGTTGGCGATGTAGCGCTTGGCCACGGCGGGCATGTGCTCGGCGAACTCCTCATCGCTCCACTGGCAGTTGACCAGGAAGGTGCCGCCCGGCTTGACGTCGCGGACCATCTTGAAGCCCTTGACGATGTAGCTGGGGTTGTGGCAGGCGACAAAGTCGGCCTTGGTCACATAGTACGGCGAGCGGATCGGGGAATCACCAAAGCGCAGGTGCGAGACGGTGACGCCGCCGGTCTTCTTGGAGTCGTACTGGAAGTAGGCTTGGACGTACTTGTCGGTGTGGTCGCCGATGATCTTAATCGAGTTCTTGTTGGCGCCGACGGTACCGTCGCCACCCAGACCCCAGAACTTGCACTCGATGGTGCCGGGGGCTGCGGTGTTGGGCGCATCCTCGACCTCGGGCAGGCTCAGGTTGGTCACGTCATCGACAATGCCGATGGTGAACTCGCGCTTGGGCTCGTCCTTCTTGAGCTCCTCGAAGACAGCGAACGCGGACGCGGGAGGCGTGTCCTTGCTGCCCAAGCCATAACGGCCGCCGACGACCTTGATGCCCGTCTTGCCAGCCTCGTAGAGAGCGGAGACGACGTCCTGGTAGAGCGGCTCGCCGATAGAACCCGGCTCCTTGGTACGGTCCATGACGGCAATCTTCTGGACGGTCTCGGGGAGAACGTCGACGAAGTGCTTGATGGAGAACGGACGGAACAGACGAACCTTGACCAGGCCGACCTTCTCGCCGTGAGCGTTGAGGTAGTCGATGACTTCCTCGAGCACGTCGCAGAAGGAGCCCATGCACACGACGACGCGATCGGCATCGGGAGCGCCGTAGTAGTTGAACAGGCCGTAATCGGTGCCGAGCTTCTCGTTGATCTTCTTCATGTAGCCCTCGACGACGGCGGGAAGCTCGTCGTAGACCTTGTTGCAGGCCTCGCGGTTCTGGAAGAAGATGTCGCCGTTCTCGTGGCTACCGCGGGTGTGCGGGTGCTCAGGGTTGAGCGCGTGGTCGCGGAAAGCCTGGACAGCGTCCATGTCGCACATCTCGGCCAGATCCTTGTAGTCCCACATGGCGACCTTCTGGATCTCGTGGCTGGTGCGGAAGCCGTCGAAGAAGTTAAGGAACGGAGTCTTGCCCTCGATGGCGGCAAGGTGAGCCACCGGCGAGAGGTCCATGACCTCCTGGACGTTGCCCTCGGCGAGCATGGCGAAGCCGGTCTGACGACAGGCCATGACGTCGGAGTGATCGCCAAAAATGTTCAGGGCGTGGGAAGCGACGCAACGCGCGGAGACGTGGAAAACGCCCGGGAGCTGCTCGCCTGCGATCTTGTACATGTTCGGGATCATCAGGAGCAGACCCTGAGAAGCCGTGTAGGTGGTGGTCAGAGCACCGGCGCCCAGCGAACCGTGAACGGTACCGGCTGCACCTGCCTCGGACTCCATCTCGACGACCTTGACCGGGGTGCCGAAGATGTTCTTGCGACCCTGGGCCGCCCACTGGTCGACATGGTCGGCCATCGGGCTGGACGGCGTAATGGGATAAATTCCCGCTACCTCGGTGTACGCATACGAAACATATGCGGCCGCCTCGTTGCCGTCCATAGACTTAAACTTACGCGCCATATACCCCTCTCCTCTCATATAGGTATACAGGCCCCGGCGATCGCCGGGATGTTGGCGTGATGGGATTTACGCTGTTGCTTCCAATCATCTGGCAGGCAGGCTCAGCAGCAGGTACGTGGCGTGGAGAGAAGACATGCCGAGGCGAGGGGCAGCTGATGCGCCCCACAGACCCGACCGCCCGTCTTGCACATGACCGAGCGCCGCAAAGGCCGCATGCCGGATGCTCCCGGGCACGCCCCGGCGATGGGAAGCGCCCGCAACGGAAATCCGCATGCGGGTTTATTGTACCCCGCCGTTAAGTGTAATTTCGACAAATATAGGCGGGCGGTAAAGGTTTACCTCGGGTGACCGCCAAAGGCCAGAATGGTCCCTCCATCCCCGGACGACTGGCTCTGACGCGCCAAGGAGTGTCCCCAAGTACCGGCAGGAAAGGAACGTCCCTAACTGCCGGCTAGAGGGCGCCGAGCAGGATGGCGTAGGTGGTGGATTCGCCGAGTTTGAGCTCGTCGCCGGGGTTGAGCTGGGCGGAGCGGCCGGGCTCTACTTGAATACACACACTCGTGGCCCCGTTTACCACCACGGTGCCGTTAGTGGACGACAGGTCCTCGACAAACCATGCGCCAGACTCGTCGCACCAGATATGGGCATGGCGGGCCGAGACGTCGTCGGTGATGCCGCCCTCCCCCGTTGCCAGCGCGCCGATCTCAACGCCTTCCTCACTCGGCTGAATCCAGCGCGGGACGCTCACCACGTAGCCGTTTTGCACGCACAGCAGTCCCAGCGGATGCGCCGGCGCGACCTCGTGCTCGCCCGCGACCGAAGATGTGCTCAGCGAGCGCGGCGTCGACGTGTCGCCGCCACGGGTCGCATGAGCGCGGCGGCTCGCCCGACTTGGAACTAAGGCGGGCGTGAGAGCAAACGGCATAGGGAACGAATCTTGCGGATGTACTCCTCGACGTCAGGCAGGTAAGCCCCACGAAGTCACCGGGGAGGCCCAAGCGGCCCGGCACCACTTCCAGATTCTGACCAGGGCGAGTCGTTCGCCGGTGGCTGAAGGCTCGCTCCCACCCAAAAGGGGAGATTCGCGTTGTTCCCCAATCGCTCTCGCATCTTTCATTTTGCCCGAGGTGGGCTATAAAAACTTTCCTGGTGAAAGGCGGCGATTGGTTTCCTTTCTTTCTAGAGGAGCGCGCCTGTAATCTGTTTTCATCCTAAATCAAGTTAAGATCGGACCTTCCAGAGGCAAGTCGACTCAAACTGCAAGGCTCCATGTTGGAATAAAGAGCGCTGTCGAAGTGCCAACAACACAAAGCTTGCCAGTCTCAAATAGAACCTTTTGGGAGTCCGATTGGGCCGCACACCGAATCCCCGCTGGTGGTTTTTTATAGCTGCGCAACAATAAACAAGGTTAGTGCCAGTCCAGCATGAAATTGAGGAACGTATGCATTTTTTCTCAGTAAGTGATCGTCGTTACTGCTTCGATGAGGTCACTCGCAATTGCTTTCAGGTTGACCAAGCATCAGAAGATGCGCTTCGCATATTTGAAGCATCGGGAAGAACGGTCAACTCGAAGTTGCTAACAAAGTCACTTGCTGCGAAAGGCTACGACCAAACGACCATAGCAGAACTTGAAGACGACATTGATGAGTATCAACGATTGTCTGAGCGGACTTTCTTAACAAAAGACACGCCTCGAAAACTTAGATCCATCGAACTCCACGTTTCACATGCATGCAACCTTGGTTGTAGTTACTGTTTTGCCGGTAAAGGAGATTATGGAACGTCTCCTCTGCTGATGACAGACGAGATAGCCTTCAAGGCGGTCGACTACCTCGTCGCAAGTTCATCGGAAAACGAAACGCTTGCGATCGTCTTTTTTGGTGGGGAACCCATGATTAACGAGCCGCTGATATGGAAAACGGTCGACTATTCAAAAAGAATATACCCCAATAGAAACTTTACCTATTCTATTACGACCAACGGAACGCTTTTGAATGACACTGCTGTGAATTCTTTCAAGGAGCACGGGTTTTCTGTTCTGATTAGTCTCGATGGTACAGGATGCAAGCACGATGCATCGCGCCCGTACAAGACGGGAGGCGGCTCTTTCTCCGATATCGACAAAAACGTTCGTCGTTTTTCCGAGTCGTTCCCCTTCGGCGCAAGAGCGACCTTAACAAATAATAACTGTAACCTTGTTGAAGACTATCTTCAGTTTAAAGAGATGGGCTTCAGAAGGATTTACTTCTCGCCCGTGAGCTCATTCGATGAGAATATCAAACTCGACGAACACTCATTAAACAAAATCAGGGCGGGCCTAATAGATTTGGCGGATCAATATCTCAAACAGATTGATCAAGGGGAAAAGCCCTTGTTTAGAACATTGAAAACTGCAGTTGATTTGATTATGAGCAACAGGATCGCCTTTGTCGGATGCGGGGCTGGCAGGCGTTTTATTTCCGTGACTCCCGAAGGGGACGTATACCCCTGTCACAGGTTTGTCGGGATGATGCGATTCAAAATGGGCAACATCGTCACCGGAATTGACGAAACTAGGTATATTGAAAACTGGAGTCAGGGTGTCGAAAAAAGAATTGACTGTACGGACTGTTGGGCTCGGTCTTTCTGTGGTGGGGGCTGTAGCTGGGAGGCTGCAGACGAGCACGGCTACTTGCCCAAGAGTCTACACCCTGCATCATGTGAATATAGAAAGATGTGCTACGAGATGGCTTTTGACCTTATTTCCCGCCACTCATCTTCGCAGGAGAAAAATCAACGAGAAGCTACTGTATCGGAATAAGCGGTTCAGCGCATTGCTGTCACCATTGTGGAGGTGTTCGTTCTTCTGATTACCGTCTGCGAAGCTTATTGCTACGTTCGCCGAAACCATTCTAGAAATATGGTGAACTAGACATCTTGGTTTGTTATACACAATATTGAGGTTTTTCTGCACTCAAAGGGAGGTAGTCGTGAAGCATATTCATCCGATTAATCCAGGAAGTGGCGACGAGGCAGGCGTGAAGCCGATGTCTTTTGACTGCCTCTTGGGCATTACTGACATCTGTACTGTTTATGATAAAGCAGATGGCTGTGGTGCATACGATTACTGCGACTATGACATGGATGGCGGCAGCATCTGCGTTGTAGATCACTGTGGCATTGATCAAACGTAGTCTCTAATTGGATTAAGGTGAGGAGCTGTTATGAAGCATATCCATCCTGTTGGTTCAAATGAACATCCTCCCGTTGAGCCTTGTTGTCTTGGAGTTGATATATGCAATTTTTACGACATCGCCGAGTGCCCTGTTGCGGATTGGTGCTATGTCGATAAAGAATCAAGCTGTGTTTTGCCAGCAGATTGGTGCGATCCAGTTGACGAGTAGTTTTGTGGCTAGGAACTATTTGGTCCAATTCAGAATAAGATGGGAACAAATACCAAAATCTCGTGTCTGGGAGGAGTTATGCCATTATTGCAAGGTCTCGTTGGATTAGCCTTTATACTTGCGTTATATCTGGCACCTTTTTTAATTCTATTCTTCATTATCCGACTCTTTCTTCGGAGAAAATAGGAGTGTCACGCAAACATTAGCGTAGCTTTCTTCCAATATGAGCCGAGCATTGGCAAGTGGAATAAGAAGCCCGACCGTTCGTCACATGAAAGTGATCGGACGGGCCTCTCAATTTAGCCCGGGCCGCCACCCATAGCGGCTTTCCGGGCGTATTTTCGGTGCAAAGCAATCGTCAGTTTAATCCTATGCGTCGATACCGCATTTCATTTGTTCGGCTCGTATTCTACGGCCTTGTAACCCTCGCACTCTCCGGCAAACGGATTGAACACGAAGGCAGAGATGATGTGTGCGTGGACATCGAGGCTGCTGTAGGCAACATACTGGGGCATGGACCCCCGCTGCGCGTGGCATGCGGCCCGGCATATTCATTGCCGTCCAACCCCGTGTAGTTGCAGCAAAGGGTGGAACCTCAATGCTCAGCTCATGTTGTCCGTGGGACACGAGAATTGTAAGTACACTTTGGTGTGATTCTCACGATGATACTGAGCCACCTGGAATAAGATACGTCGCGACAACACTTCGCTTCACCTCTGTCTCGACAAGACAACGTAGACTAAAGTTTCCTTTAGTAAGAGAATGAGAACTATATCTGAAAGCGTTGCGATGGCGTGAAGGCACCGAGTCCGAACCGACTGAATGCTACGTGCATCTGCATCGCTTTTTTGTTATCTCTGTCAGTTGGGTAGCACTACACTTGTCAGCATTTACCCCGGTACATGCTGCCTAAATCCACTACCCCTTCTACCGCGCCGACCATCTCGTCATCGTGAGAGACAATGATGATCAGCTGGCTTTGCTTGTTGCGCTTAACATAGGCCGCAAGCTCGGCGCGGCTTACAGCGTCTAACCCAGTCGTGGGCTCGTCGAGCACCAAAACTGACGACTTGCGTGAAATCGCCGACCATAAGTACACGCGGCGCAACTCACCGCCCGAAAGCGCGGAGCAACGTTTCCCGAGCAACTCCTTCACGCTGTTTTCCAGCGAAGGTAGGTCATCTACACCCCGGTGATAGGGAGAAAAGGGCGTGTCGAAATACTCTAACAGCTCTTTCACCGTTTCGTCCGGCGCGAAGCACGACTGTGGGCAGCACGATATCTCTCTCGCACGTATGTAATCCAAGTCGCATTCTTCGATTGGCACACCGTTGTATTTTACTTTGCCTTTCGATGAATATAGCCCGAGCATCAAGTAAAGAAGCGATGTCTTGCCCCTTCCGTTCTCCCCAACTATGCAATATGTACCAGGACCGGAAAACTTGAAAGAAAACCCGCCGAGGACCCCTCGGACAGATCCGTCTGGAAGGGCAACCGAGAATTCCAAATCAGATACCGAAATGTCATTTATTCCATCAAGTTTCGCCAAATCGGTCCGATTCCACCCCGATCTCGCCTTTTCCCTCGTCGCGATAGCCGTCCTATCCCATGATGCTTTGGCGTCCTGATAGGATTTGAACAATGACATCATACTTTTCAAAGTCTTAAAGAGAACCGCGAAGTATGTACCGATGATAGTGTACTCGCCTATTGACATAGTTCCGTTAATGATTCGTACTCCGGAAACAACAAGTATCACCGCTTGAAACAACGCTGCGAAAAGACCATCGAGCGATGTCAGAGAATATGATAGCTTTCCGGAGCGCAAAACTTTGGGAAAATAGCTCTTAAACCCAGCGTCGAGCGCTTGTTCGCTCTTGCCGTACGAAGATGCCAGTTGAATGTTGAGAATCTGATTAAGCTGCGATGCAATTGCGGCGTAAAAGGCGCTGTCCGCCTCTTTCTTCTCATACGTGACCCTATACAAAAGTTTCCTCAACCCAGTAATTACACAGAAATACACGATGAGGAGAATGATGGAAAACACCGCGAGAGTTGAATCAATTGACCATATGATAAGCAATACGATGGGAATAGCTACAATGGACAGCGGCGCACTGATGAAATTCGCCAAAACGAAGGATGAGACCACGCTGGAGTCGGAAATAATCCGTTGCGTTGTATAGGCTGGATCGATGGTCCGACTCACCAAGTAATCGTCTCTTTCAAAACGCAAGACGGCCTCCCTGAGAAGATCAAAGGAAAGTCTCGTGCTTATGCGAATGGAAAGTGTTCCTGCAAAATAAGTAAAGAGGGTGGAGAAAACTCCTATTGACGCAACCAGGAGTGCGAAGAGTGCGGCGTCTCTTTCGCTGCGGTTACCGAGAAGAAAATCTAAAAATTTTCCGTTCACGTATGGCATAGCATAGGAGAGAGCGGTTCCAATCACCGTGATAGCAATGAAGACGAAAGCCCCTTTTGCTCTGATGAACCTCGAGAGAACGCATCGAATCAAGGAAGGCCCCAATCTACCCGCCACAAAACATCAATCACTGATACCTTACACCTCAACACAACAGGAGCGAAGATTTGCCAATGAGACTGCTTTAAGATTGCCTTGGGCCAATACGGTCTCAAGCTCTTCCTACAAGAGAGTCGGAATCGGACATCTCCTCCGACGAATCTGGCAATCGGGCGATTGAAATATCTTTTTCAACCGCCCGATTGCCACAATAGATTGGAGCGTCCGCCCGCAAACGACCTCGTTTTACACCCACCAAATCCTTTGCCTTTTGTCGCCTAGACTAGAAAAATCGCTCATAATAACGCAACCAGCCTGCTCGCTTGAAGAAACCTAAGCCCGTAATGTAGATGTGCAAACTTCCGGACGCCTTGCGCGGCATAGCGCGTATAAACTTCGTCAACCGCCTCAGAAATACCTGAGTATCGCGCCAGGGCAAAAGCATACGACGTCGCCGCCATACCCCGCACCCATTCGGAACGCGGACTAATTGAATAGCTGCACAGTATCATCATACATGCATCTAGACCTGATTCCCCAAGTAGCCGACGTATTGATGCGAGCATCGTGGGTCGCCCCTACGCCATCGTCGTCACCCCTATTAGCAGTATTTAGTGTTTTCCTCTAAATGCGTATCGCCACCCTTAAGAATATGAAGTGTTATATCCAGACCCGATTGTCCCCCATCCCCAACGAAGGGATAAGGAATCTCATCCGGAATCGGCAGTAACGGAGGATTCACAACGACAAGCGAAAAACATGAGTCATCTCACAGAGGGGAGTAAAGGCTCCCCTCAAGCACCCTAGTTTCGTCATCCAAAGAGTTGATGGCAGTGTTCTTCTTACAAAGGTCGACAACAAAAGGGTTGATTTCTACAGATGTTACATCCATGCCACAGTTGGTAAGTATCAGGCCCTGTATTCTGGGACCAGAACACAAATCGAGAGCCTTCCGTGCGCTCTGCGGTGTAAGGCGCCAATCTTAGCAAATCTGTCCCACAATACTGCGCTGAAGAACAAGACGGAACCCCTGAGCCAAACTCCCCTATACCTTTTTAAGGCTAAGACAGGCAAGTTCACGCACCAGGCATATTCCAGAATAACATCCTATTGTTTTAGATGCTCTACAAGCATGAACAGCCGCGAATCGGAAAGATCTTCTAGTTTCGCCCCGACTGACCGCCAAGGGCCAAAATGGCCTCTCCATCCCCAGGCGACCGGCTCTGGCGCGCAGAGAAGTGTCCCCAGCCGGCAGAAAAGGAACGTCCCTAACTGCCGGCTAGAGGGCACCGAAGAGGATGGCGTAGGTAGTGGATTCGCCGAGCTTGAGCTCGTCGCCGGGATTGAGTTGGGCGGAACGGCCGGGCTCGACCTGAATGCAGACGCGCGTGGCCCCGTTTACCACCACGGTTCCGTTGGTGGACGACAAGTCCTCGACGTGCCAGATATTTTGAGCATCGCACCAGATATGGGCATGGCGGGCCGAGACATCGTCGCCGACGTCGGTAATATCGCCCTCACCAGTGGCCAGCGCGCCAATCTCAACACCCTGCTCACTCGGCTGAATCCAGCGCGGGGCGCTCACGACAAAACTGTTTTGCACGCGCAGCAAGCCCAAGGGGTGCGCCGGGGCGGGTTCGCGTTCGCCCGCAGTCAGCGACATGCCAAGCGAACGCGGCGTGGATGTGCCTCCGCCACAGGTCGCGTGTGCGTAGTCGATGGCATAGTTCACCGAGGACCGCACATCCGCCGAACAACCGACGGCGACAAACAGCACCAGCACGGCCTCGGCGCGCTCGGCGGGCATGAGTTCCGCCGCCTGGGACAGGCGATCGAGCGCGTTGCGATAGAGATTCGTGTCCTGGTGGCACTCTTCGAGCGCGCGTACCATCGGTTCACCTGCAGGACCGCACACCATATTGATCACAGCCGTGGAGTCCATGGGATTGCGCTGGCGCAGAGCCAGTTGTGACATAATACGCGCAGCCGAGGTACCGTATTCGGCAAAGTAGCGCTGCTGAAGCGTGCCGACCGGCGCGCGAACGATAAAGCGGGAAACCCAAGAGCGATCGGCGGCTCGGCTCTGCGGGCTGCGGCCGTCGGCGAGCGGACGGGACGAAAGCACCAAGCCGCACAGCTCGATATGGCTCAGATGCGCCGCGCGCTTAAAGATGTCAAACATGGCCCCGCATGGGGTGAGCTCAACTTGAGATGCCATGACCTAGGCCTCCTTGGTCGTAGAAATAGAATCGGACGATACTTCGACAGGTCCGCCAAAAGTACGGGCAGCTGCGGCTCCACCGGCAAGCGGAGTCGCCATCTGGGCTTTTGTGCGTCGCGGTGCCGAAACGGGAAGTTCAAAGGCAAAGCCCATCGCAAGCAAAAACCACGTAAGCGTATAGGTTGCAACCAGAGCGGCAACAAGGCCGCCCGTCACGGCGCGTTGGGAAAATACGCTACATGCAGCCACAACCAGCACCGGAACCTCGCAGGCAGAAAGCGCGAGCACACCCTGTAGGAACCCCGAGCGCCGATCGCGCGCAAGTGCCCCCGCGGCAACGCCGGCTATGCCTGGCAGCGCCAACGCCAGTGCGGCAATAATACCCGGTAGCGACCCAGACCACACGAGCGATCCCAAAGTCGCCGTCACGCGAGCGCCCGACGCCAGCAGCGCGGCCGAAACCACGACCACAGCCCAAACCACGCCACAGACGACCGTCGCGCCGACCATCAGCGCGCGACGAACCGCGCGGCCAGACGCATCCATGGGGCACGGCGTGAGCGGCTCGCCGCGGAGCGAACGACCGACATTTTGCGCATAGTGGTCACAAAACGCCGAGAGCGCCGCCTCGACCGCCGCCGGCTCGGGACGATCTTTTTGATGGCTGGACAGACAGGCCATCACCACGTCGAACAGCTGGGCATCGACAAACGCCAGCGCATCGCGTAGCTCTTCGGAATCCGGCTCAAGCCCTAGCTGCTGGGCCTGCTCGGCCGCGGCGAGCGCCACATCGGGCTCACGACGAAGCAGTTGAGTCAAATCACAACCGGGCGCATGGGCACCAATGGGATAGTCGGGCCGTGTGTCCATTTTGAGACGGTAGGGGCTCGCGATGTCGCGCGTCTTTTTGCGCGAACCCGAGGTGCCCGAAGTGCTCGGCGCGGCTTCGTATGGCGCGACGCAGCGTGGCATAGCGCTCCGTAAACGACGCCTTGCCGCCGGTACCGGCCACGGCCGACGCAGGCTCGAGCGCCAGCGACGAGCCAAAGTCGATCAGGCACAGGTCAAAGGTGCCCTCGGCAAGCTGCCGGTCAAGCGGCAGACGCGCCGCACGCACCATAATATTAGCGGGCGAGATATCGCGATGGACAAAGCCCTCACCCACCAGGCTCATACGGCAGAGCAGATCGAACAGGTCGCGACCCAGACGCGCCGCCACAAGCGGCGACAGGCGTCCGGCATCGTCCACGGCGAGTCGCGAACGCAAGCGGGCAAGCGTCTCGCCCTCGACCCATTCCATGACAATTGCAGGCACACCGTCGACCTCGCCCCAGCCATAGAGGCGGGGAAAGCCCTTAAGGCCCGAAAGGGCGCGATGGCATTCGTATTCCTCGCGAAACGCCGCCTTGAACTTGGCGACCAGCGCCTCGTGAGCGGCATCGTCGTCAAACTCATCGCGCGTCGGCAAGATGAGCTGCTTGAGTGCCACGGCCTCGCCTTGGGCGTTGACGGCACGCGTCACGCGGCCGATACCGCCACGGCGCATGGTGGCATCGTCGGCAAACAGCATCGTAAAACGACGCAGATAGGCAGGCAGTTCGTCCTGACCGAGCGCAATGGCCGGCTCAAACCCGTCGACACGCGCCAGGCGCAGGCCGACCATGGGATCGCGACCGAGCGATTGTGGTGTGGTGGATGCAAGATCGGTCATCATAGGGCAAGCGCCGCCACGTTATTGTTGAAGTTACCGAGCGCGACGTCATCATCGCCGTAATGGCCGACCCATTGACATAGGTTGGTGTAACAGCCCCACAGATTGGCATACTGCTGATACCACTTTGACCGGGGCGAGAATGTCTGACGACCGAACTCGGCTCGAATGACAAACATCTCCCCGACCAGGCTGTCGCACGGTCTGGGATCTCCCGTAGAGTTATAGGTCGAGACCACGTCATTGGCACGAGAAACATAGCCGTCGAGCATGTTGTACTTGGTCACAAGCCAACTGTGAATGCTCTCTTCCTCGGCAGCGGAAAGGCCACCGGAGTTTGCATCGTTGTCAGTGTTGCCGCCCATCGGGCCGCCGTTTCCAGACCCTCCGGTAGAGGAACCCGACCCAGAGCCGCCGCCCGAACTCGATGAACCCGAGCCGGAGCCAGAAGTATCCGAGCTACCGGGCTTTCCGGACTGCTGGGCGTCCTGCTCCTTTTGCTGCTCGACCTTATTCACCGTTGCCGCCGCGCTATTGTTGGACAACCGATCGATGATCTTGGTGTTGGTGAGCACGATGGTTTTGCCATTGGCAAGCGTGACTTCGTTGTCCGGGGCCTCGGCGCCGTCCGCATCGTCGGTGCCAAACACAATATGCCCGACCACACTTGCCCAAGCATATCCAGTCGTGGTGCCCAGATCGCTTTTGACCTCATGCCCAACGCGCGGCTCGCGTGCGGCATGCGCCTGCATCATGGACGGCACGGTCATGCCATAGGCAGAAACGCCAGCTATGACCAGCACCAGCGAGCACGATAGCAGTGCGTACGCCCGCGGCGCCAAGCCCAGTCGGCGTCGTATGCGCACCGCGGCGCCGCGCTTTGTCTGAGTGCCACCGGGCCGCATGCGTTCTCCTCCAACAAAAACACGCCGCTCGGGAGCGGCGCATTCATTCGAATCCATATTTGAGTGTATCAGCGAACCCAAAAGGTTGCGCAACGAATGGGCAAATTAAGGATGCGAGCGGAAGCATCCATGCGATAAGCGGATACGAAGCATCTTTGTTGCACAACAAACTCACAGTCGCACGGGGAAATTATGACTACCCCGTGCGTCGCGAGGAAAACATACGGCAGGAGCAGGCTCGCCACCTAAATCGCGCGACGGGCCTCGATGGCGCGCCCAAGCGTAAGCTCGTCGGCATACTCCAGGTCGCCGCCCACGGGAAGGCCGCTTGCCAGACGCGATACCTCGACGCCCAGCGGCTTGATAGTGCGGGCCAGGTAGCTCGCCGTGGTCTCGCCCTCAATATTGGGGTTGGTGGCGATGATGACCTCGTGGATGTCCTCGTGGCCCAAGCGTGCCAGCAGCTCGCGGATGTGCAACTGCTCGGGACCAATCTTGTCCATGGGGCTGATCACACCGCCCAATACGTGGTAGAGGCCGTGGTAGCTGCCCGTGCGCTCGATCGCCTGGACGTCGCGCGGCTCGCCCACAACGCAAATGCGAGTGGTGTCGCGCATCGGGTCCTGGCAGATGGAGCACTCATCGGCCGTGGCGTAGTTAAAGCAACGACTGCAAAAGTGGACCTCCTGCTTGACCTCCAGGATGGCCTCGGCCAGGCGGCGGGCCTCCTCGGCATCGGCCTCGAGCAGGTAATAGGCGATACGCTGGGCCGACTTGGGACCAATGCCCGGCAGACGGCCCAGTTCATCGAGCAGTTTTTGCAGACTGTGATTTGCACTCATTTATATATGTGTCTTAGAACGGCATGCCCGGGATGTTGAGGCCGCCGGTGATGGCGCCCATCTGCTTGTTGGCGAGCTCGTTGACGCCGCGGACGGCCTCGTTGACGGCAGCCATGATCATATCCTGCAGCATATCGACGTCCTCGGGATCGAGCGCATCGGGATCGATGGTGAGGTTGACGAGCTCCATCTCGCCGTTAACGGTCACCTTGACCATGCCGCCGCCGGCAGAGGCGTCGACGGTCTGGGACTTGAGGTTCTCCTGCGCGGCGGCAAGCTGCTCCTGCATCTTGCGAGCCTGCTTCATCATCTGCTGCATGTTCATACCGGCCATGATGGCTCCTTTACGTGCGGCCGCACGCCGAGCTGCAAGGGCAGCCGGAGCACGGCGGGACTTTCAAACTCAAAAATCGTACCACGGCGCGCGGCGAGAGAGCGGGGCGGACGTGTTACCTCAGTCGATATACATGTCCTCCAATACAAACCGCACTCAAAGATTATGCAAGGTCGAATTATGCAAGGTTGCATAATATCGCACACTCAATCTAGTAGAGCCGGAATCCGACATTTAATGCGTACCACTAAATGGCTAAATGCCGAGCCACCACTCGAGGTGGCGCTCATGACGGTGGGGTATAATTTGATTGCCATAGATAGCAATTTGGAGGTACCCCATGAATGCCCCCGACGCGCTCCAAAACATCCGCTCAAAACACCCCGCTGCATATTTTGTTCTCTATCTCTTTGTCGGCTGGGCATTGCTGGTTGTCATCACCCATGCCATAGCTTTTGGAGCAGAACTGCTGATAGCCAGCTCGGACCAGCCCGTCGTCAAATGGGAGACGACCGATGAGTGCACCGACGGAACCCGAACCGTCTACTACAACAGCCCGTCCCTCTATCAAGAGTTCAAGGTCAAGATAAAGGACTTCAAGATTGTCGATGCCGAGCTAGGCGTTTATTTGGCAATCGGAGCAACCATTAACGCCGAGCAAGTCGAGTACACGGACAGCCATGCGACGTATCGTATCGACCTCAGCATCCTAGGCCGACCGTCACGCACCTGTCTGCTCAAATGCGACATACGCGGCACCACACTACACATGTCCGAAATACAGATGCGCCCGGACAAGGGGTCCTCTTCTTGAGCAGTATACCCGCCTGCGCAGCTACTCCACCGGCTTGAAGATGGTGGCCTGGCCAAAGACGCTGCGGATGAGGGCCTTGGCCTCGTCCTCGGTCTGCGGGATGCTCGGGGCTGCGCCCTGATGGCCGAAGGGGCTGCCAGCACCGGGATTGGATTCCCAGGGAGCGGCGGGGACGTCGTCGTTTGCAGAGGCTGCGGGTGCCACAGCAGCGGCCTTGGTCGCGGACGCCGCACCCGGCACGTCGAACGGGGGCAGATCGTCCCCGCCGGCATCGGCAGCAAAACCACCGACCATAGCATCGTCGTAGGGCACCTGCTCGGATTCCCATGGCGCAGCCTGCGCAGGCGGCTGAGCCATGGGGACGGACGCGCGCTCGGGCGCTCGGGGCGCGGGCTCGGTCGGGAGCTTGCCCGTGGCAGGAGCACCGGCAGGGTTGTCGGAGCGCAGCCAAGGGGCCTTGGCCAGGTCGGATGACTTGGGCGCAGGCGCGGCAGCGGACTTGGGCGCGGGGATCGGAGCAGCCGGTTTGGGCGCAGCGGGTTCAGGCGCCGACGGGGTCGGTGCCGCTACCGGCGCCGCTTTTGGCTGCGTCGCGCTGGCGCTCGAGGATGCAGGGGGCACCGAGGACACGGGTTGCGGGTCCGCAGATACCGCAGCCCGTGCAGATGGAGAATGCTCCTCATGTTGAGGAGCCGGCGTGCCACCCCCATCCAGGACATAGTCGACGGTGCGACGACCGAAAACCGCGCAGACCGTCGGCAGGACCACCGACTGCGTATCGGCGCGACCGAGCATCTTAATGGCAAAAGTCGAACCCGCGGGGAACGAGACCGTGAGCTTGGAGCCGTCGTCGGCCGTGGCGCGGGCGTTGAGCAAAAGCCCTGCGTAGGAAGCCTGACGCGCCTTGACGCGCTCGACAACCTCGGCCCATTTGCGCTGCAGCTCTCCGGCATCCTCGACCGCGGGCGTCTCGGCAGCACCGGCGGCGGCAACCTGGGCGGCATTGTTGGACTGGGGCTTAGGTGCCGGAGCGGTGGCAGGCGCGGGGGCCGCAACGGGCTGAGGCGCAGGCGCTGCAGGCTTGGAGGCTGACACGGACGCAGAACGGGGCGCAGGCTGGGCAGTCGGAACAGCAGCTCCGCGGTCCCAAGGCATGCCACCCTGGCGCGCGGACGTAGCAGCAGGGGCAGCGGATGCCGCCGGAGCGGCAGCACGGGCGCCCGAAATGAGCGTCGGCTGTTGGGCAGCAGCGGGTACGGATGCTGCAGGCGCGGCGGCCTGAGCAGCAGCCACGCTCGCCGGCACGGCGCCGTTGGCAACCATGGCCTCCAGACGTGCCACGCGCTCGGCCAATGCCTCAATCGTTAAATCAGCCTCGGGACGCGCCAGACGCGTGCAGGCAATCTCGAGCACCAGGCGCACGTCGCTCGCGCCCCTCATCTCCAGTGCGGCATCGTCGAGCACCGTCAGCACGCGGGCCAGGCGGTCGGCAGGATGCTCGCCAAAGGCAGCAGCCTCGGCAGCAAGCGCCTCGGCCTGCTCCGAGCCGCCCTCAAACAGCTCGGCACGGGCACCGGCAACGCAGGCAACGTACACGTCACGCACATGCGCCACCAGGTCGCGCGTCAGCTCAAGCAGGTCATTGCCCTCCTCGACCTGCACACGAATCAGTCCATAGAGCTCGGCAACATCGCGATCGGCAATGGCGCGGGAAAACTCGCCCAGGATCTGGTCCGAAACCTCGCCCAAAAGCGAGCGGGCGTCGTCCGCATGCACAGAACCGTTGCCAAAGACGCTCAGCTGCTCCAGCGTGGACAGCGCGTCGCGCATGCCGCCCTTGGCATGGCGCGCCACGATAGCCAGCGCCTCGTCGTCGTAATCGAAGCCCTCCTGCTCGCACACGTATGCCAAGCGATACTCGATATCCTCGTTGCCGATGCGATGGAAATCGAAACGCTGGCAGCGCGAGAGGATGGTCTCCAGAATCTTTTGCGGGTCGGTGGTGCACAGCACAAAGATCACGTGCGCCGGCGGCTCCTCAAGCGTCTTGAGCAGCGCGTTGAACGCCGCCGTCGTGAGCATGTGGACCTCGTCGATGATATAGATCTTGTACTTGCCGCGCACCGGGGCAAAGTTGACGGAGTTGATGATCTCCTCGCGCACGTTGTCCACGCCGGTACGGCTTGCGGCATCGAGCTCGTAGACATCCGGGTGGTTGCCCTCGGCGATGAGCTCGCACTCCTCGCAAGTACCGTCGGGCAAGCAGCCGCTTGCACCCTCGGCGCGCGCCGCCTCGGCATTGCGACACAGCAGTGCCTTGGCCAGAATGCGCGCCATGGTGGTCTTGCCCGTGCCGCGCGGTCCGCAGAATAGGTACGCGTGGGACAGGCGCCCCTCGGTGATGGCGTGCTCGAGCGTCGAGACGATATGCTGCTGGCCCACCACGGAGTCGAAGGTGAGCGGGCGATACTTTCGGTACAACGATTCCATGGGTGCTCCCCCGGGTATACTGAGTCTTGTTGCCGCGACGGCCATGCGGTCGCACGGCATACTGCATTCATAATAACCCGTACGGCGAGCCCGCCGCGATAGGAGTCCAAAGAGCATGGCAGACGCAGAGAGCAACCTCGTTCCCTCCGAAGCAGCCGACCAGGTCGAGGTCGCGCTCGAGGAGCAGGCCGCAGCCGACGACGGCATCCTGTACCTCAACGAGTACCAGTACGAAAACGACCTGGTCACCGACTTTGCGCGCCTGGTCGCCTCGCCCAGGCGCCGTGGCTCGCTGTATGTCGCCGCCGCGATTGCCGCGCTCATCGGCATCGGCATGCTGGTGGCCGGCGGCAACTGGATCAAGTTTGGCGTCGTGCTGATCGTATTCGGCGCCTTTTTGGCCTGGTGGAGCAAAAACCTGCACCACACCCTCGCCGGCGACTTTATCGACGCCGTCGAGGCCGACGAGTCCATGGGTGGCCGCTATCGCCGCGTCGCCGCCAACGAAGACGGCCTGATGGTTTGGGGCAAGAGCGGCAAGTCGCAGTTCTTCCCGTTTGACAAGCTCGACCACGTGCTCGACGGCGAGCGCATCTTTGTGGCCATGTTCGCCGACCAGGGCGTGACGATCCCCAAGGACACCTTCGTCCGTGGCGATGCCGAACAGTTCGGCCCCTTCCTTAAGGCGCGCATCAACAAAAAACTCCGCATCGAGACCAAGAAGAAGAAAATGAAGGCCGAGAAGGCCGCCGCCGAGGCCAAGCAGAGCGACAAGCCCCAGGAGGCCAAGGGCAGGCAGCGCAAGCAGAAGAAGAACAAGAAGAAGCGCTAAGGCCAAGCCAGACAGGCAGCCTCGCATCCCGCTATCCTCCCCATGCACCCGAGCGTGCTACACTAGCAGCATCTATGCCACCGCGAACGGCTCGGCTCCGCGCCCGCCACTCGCAAACGAACTTTAAACGCACGAGGGTTGGCCATGCCGCTTTTCTCGCAACATACCGCCCGGTTCTCGCCGGACGTTCCTTTGGAGGGCACCAGCTCTCGCGAGCTGCTCAAGCGGTACCAGCCGCTCGAGACACTTGCGACCGGCGGTTTTGGCTCCATCGAGATCTGCCGCGACACGCACCTGCGCCGCCGCGTCGCCATTAAGCGCATCCCCCTTATCAACGGTGCCGGCATGCCCGCCAGCGACATCATGGATGTCCTGCGCGAGGCGCACACTGCCGCCATGCTTCAACATCCCAACATCGTGCAGGTCATCGACTTTACGCACGACACAGCCTATGCCTACCTGGTTATGGAGTATGTCGATGGCATGTCGCTTGCCGAGTTTTTGCACCGCGTGGACGGCCACTCACTTACCTTTGGCGAGGCCGCGGCCATTGCCGATGCCCTGGGCCAGGCGCTCACCTTCGCCCATAGCAATGGCGTACTCCACCTGGACATTAAGCCCGCCAACGTGCTCATCGACCACTCGGGCAATGTAAAGCTCACCGACTTTGGCATGGCGCGACTGTCGTCCGCCGGTGGCTTTGGCTGCTCGCGCGGCGGCACCATCGGCTACATGCCGCCCGAGCAGCTCGATATCGAGACCGGCACGGTCGATGAGCGCGCCGATGTCTTTGCCCTCGCCTGTGTAATCTATGAGGGCCTGTGCGGCAGCGCTCCCTTTATGGCGGCCACGCCCGCCGACTCGCTCGACCGCATCATCGGCGGCGCCACCTATCCCAGCGAGCTGATACCACACTTTCCCCCGGGAGCCGAGGCCGCGCTCATGAGCGCGCTCTCCCCCATGCCGCAGGACCGCCCCAACAGCATCGAGGCATTTTGCGACCAGCTCCTTGCCGGTCTGGGCAGCGTGCGCGAGGGCCGTCGCAGCCTGGAGCAAATGGTTGGCAAGCTTTCGGATGACGAGCAGGAGCTCGACGGTATCGAGCCGTCGCACTACGAGGACGACGCCATCGAGGTCGACCCCGCACTCGGCTGGGCGGGCACGCGCTGGAGCCATGCGCGCGACTACACCATGCGCATTATCTCGGCGCTAACGTGCGGCACCTTTAGCTTTTTGCTGATGCAAACGGCCGGGGTCGCGGCGCTTCCCGGCCTGGTCATTGCGGCTATCGCAATCGGAGCGGCGGCTGGCCTGGCCCCCCAGATTGGCTCGGCCATCTCGGCTGTGGGCTTTTTGGTGCTCATGGCCAACGCCACCATGCAGGCGCAGGGCATCCTGTCGATGTTGCCCGTCGCGGTGATCTTTGCCGCCGCCATGTCCGGTTGGTGGATCGCCTGGGGTCGCACCGAGGCTGCCGCGAGCGCCGCACTCACCTGTGCACTCGCGCTTGGCTGTCTGACCGGCAATACCTTCCTAGCAGCTGGGGTCGCCGCCGGCGTCGCGTCATTTTGGCTCGGCCCGGCAAGCGCCGCCGCGGCAACGGGCATGGGCGCGCTTTTTGCCCGTCTGGCCACGGTCGCGCTTTCAGCCGGAGGCGTGCTGGGGCTCGGTAACGTTGCTGCAGCGCTGGGAGACCCGCTCCTTTGGGCTGCCTTTGTGCTGGTCGCGGCAACTGCCGCGGCGTCATCTGCGCTGCTCAATGTCCATGCCAAGCGTGCCGATCAGGGCTCAAACCTTGCCGCAATCGCCGCCATCGCTGTCACCGGCATCGGCTGCGCAGCGGCGTCCTGTCTTGCACACCATATGGAAATTGCCAGCCTTGCAGCCGCGGTCATCGCCAAGGCGGCGGTTGCGGGAATCCTATCCTCTATAATCGTTGGGATATGCCTATATTTGCTCGGATACCAAAGAACCTATACGGAGAGTGATCTTTCGTGAACTTCCTGAACATCTTCGAGGACCACGTGGCCGGCATCTTCGGTGCCACCCGTGCCCCGTTCTCCTTTAAGAAGCTTGCCAAGCAGGCCGCTCGCGACATGGAGGATCAGACTCTGGTGATCAACGGCGTCAACACGGCGCCGGCACTCTATACCATCCTTATCGCCGCCGACGACGATCCCATGCTCGCCCCGTTCTACCCCGAGCTTTCGCGCGAGGTCCGCGAGTTCGTGAAGGCGCAGGCCGAAAAGCGCCGCTATGTCTTTGTCGGCGAGCCCCTCGTGCGCTTTATGATCGATCCGCAGCTGCGCGCCGGCAAGTTCTCGGTCTTTGCCGAGAACGTCGATGCCCCCACGCTCGGCCGCCTGTACGAAGAAGAGCGCGCCTATCAGAACGGCCTGGGCCAGAACAACTCCGCGGCAAGCCGTGCCGCCAGCGCCCCGCGCGCCGGCCAGCAGCAGTTTGCCGCCCCGCAGCAGCAGCGCCCCGCCGCCATGCCCCAGCAGCAGCCGACGCCTCGCGCCGCCGCTCCCGACCCGCTTGCCGTGGCAGACCCCTTCGCGCCTAGCGTCCCCGACCCCGCCGCCGCACCCATCCCGGTGCCGCAGACCGTCTCGCGCGACGCGCTTGCCGGCATGGGCGGAGCCGCCGCGACCGGTGCCGCCGTGGGCCTAGGTGCCGCAGCCGGCATCGCCTCCAACATGGCGAGCACTCGCGCCCCGCAGCGCCCGCTCGCCCAGCTCGTCGACGTCGTGAGCGGCGAGAGCCATAGCATCACCTCCGCACAGGTGACCATCGGTCGCGAGCGCTCGGTTTCCGACATTGCCCTGCGCGACCCCAACGTGTCGCGCCGCCACGCCCAGCTCACCTTTACGGGCTCGGATTGGTCGATCGAGGACCTCAATTCCACCAACGGCACGCTCGTCAACAACCGCCGCATTACGCGCTGCCCGCTGCGCAACGGCGATTTGCTGACGTTTGGCCTGAGCACCTTTGAATTTAGGGGATAGTCGCTTATGAACATCGATATCGTCCTTTTTGCAGGCCGCATCGTCCTGGTCGCCCTGCTCTATATCTTCCTGTTCGCCGTCATGAAGACCGGCGTGGGACTCGTGCGCGGGCAGCGCCGTGACTCGGCTATCTGGACGATTGATGTGGACAAGGGTCCGCGCGGCATCCGCGGCATCCACGTAGACATGCTCGGCCCCGTCATCGTCGGCCGCTCGCCATCTTCGGACATCTGCATCAACGAGCCGTTTGTCTCGGCCTCGCATGCGCGCTTTTCGCTGCAGGGCCCGGCGCTCATCATCGAGGACCTCAACTCGCTTAACGGCACGCTCGTCAACGGCCGCCAGCTCGTGGAGCCCGCGACGCTGCGTGAGGGCGACGAAGTCCAGATTGGCGACGTGGTCATGAAGGTGAACCGTCGATGATCGACGAGGAGAACAAGTCCGCAACCATGACCGAGGCACCGGCTGCCGCCGTAGCTGCACCGGCCCACGCCGCTCCGGCAGACTCCACACCCGTGGAGCCCGAGGACACCGTGTTCTCCCTGCCTCTTTCGCATGTAACGCATGATATTTCAGATCTCGCCGATAACGAGGACGAAGAGGATGCCGTAGCGGCGCCCATCGGCGCACATGCTGCGGAACAGCCCACAGCGCCCGAAGCAACCCCGGCGCCGGCTCACTTTGCAGAGCCCGTCGCCGCGGCAATCAACGAGAGCGCTGCGGTGTTTGCGGCACCCGAGCCCGCCGCGCCGGCGTTTCCCATAGCCCCGGCATCCGAGGTTGCGCCCGCGTCTACGCCGGCGCCCGAGGCGGGGACATCCCCCGAGGACGGCCCTGCACCCAAGACCCCGCAGCCTGCGCCCGCAAGCGAGTCCGATGCCGTGGCCGAGCCCGCCGCCCAGTCGCAAAACACGCCCGCGCCGTCGCACTTTGCGACGCCCGAGCCTATAGACGTCAGCCCGCAAGATGACGAGTCGACCGCCCGCGTGTCCGAGGAGCCCGACTCCCCGGACACCGGCGATTCCGAATCAAACGCCGAGACCGACACCGTCTCTCCCGGTGACACAGCCGAAATCGACGTTGCCGCCGTTGAGGCCAAACTCAAAGACCCCGGCTCGACCATGAGCTTTGAACCCCTAACCGAGGAGCGCATCGAGACCGACTCGACCTATGATGCCGGCACCACCACGCAACTCATGTGGGGCGCCCGCTCCGACGTTGGCTGTGTGCGCCCGCACAATGAGGATTCCTACCTGGTGCAGTCGCCGCTCTTTTGCGTATGCGACGGCATGGGTGGTCACGCCGCCGGCGAGGTAGCCTCTTCTATCGCCGTCGAGACTATAGCCAAGACGGCCCCACAGTCCGCCGACGCAGCACGCCTGGCCGCATCCGTCGAGGCAGCCAACGCCGCCGTAATCGAGGCGGCCCTGAACGGCCTGGGCAAGCCCGGCATGGGCTGCACAGCCACCTGCGCCTACATCGAAAACGACACGCTCGCCATCGCCCACGTGGGCGACTCTCGCGCCTATCTGCTCCACGAGGGCACGCTCATCCGCGTGACCCGCGACCACTCCTACGTGGAGGAGCTCGTGGACGCCGGCGAGATCACGGCAGACGAGGCTCGCGTCCACCCCAACCGTTCGGTCATCACCCGCGCGCTGGGCTCGGACCCCGCCATGTATGCCGACCACTTCACTCTGCATATCGAGGAAGGCGACCGCCTGATCCTGTGCTCCGACGGCCTCTCGAGCATGATTCCCGATAGCGATATCGAGAACATCGCCACGCAGTCCTCAACCGCGCAAATCTGCGTCGACAACCTAGTGGACGCGGCGCTTGCCGCCGGCGGCCACGACAACGTAACCGTAGTAGTCGTTGACCTGGTTGACGATGGCGTTATGCGCGAGGCGCAACGCGTGCGTCGCCGCAATGTTACTATCGCCGCCATCCTGGCCCTCGTCTTTGTGCTAGCAGCTGGCATCTGGGCCTACACGGGTGTCACCGGCTCGTACTACCTGGGTACCTACCAGGGCAATGTCGCCGTCTGGCGCGGCCTGCCCGGCAAGCCACTCGGACTCAAGCTCCACTGGCTCGAAAGCGAAACCAGCATCAAGCTGTCCGACCTGCCCGAAGACACGCAAAACCGCCTCAAGGCGGGCATTCCGCAAACAAGTGTCGACGATGCGCAGGACACGATATCCAAGTACCGCCACCAGATCGACGAGGAGCAGACCCGCCAGGTGATCGACGCGCAAACGATTCGCGACAACACCAATCAGGGATCGACCTCCGAATCAGATTCCGAGAAAACCGCCGAACAGTCCGCCGAGGCCGAAGCCTCCGATAAGAATTAGAAAGGGAGTGCCGCTTATGAGTCGCCGCAACACCGAGCTGCTCTTGCTCATCGCCTCGGCGTTCCCCGTCATCCTGCTGTATGCGATGTACGTCCTCACCGCGGGCGCTGCCATCTCCTTTGAGACGCTCGCCGTACCGATCGGCCTCTTTGCCGCCTTTGCCGCGGCCCACATTGCCGTGCGCATCTTGGCGCCCGGTGCCGACCCCGCCATCCTGCCCATCGTATTTATACTTTCGGGCATCGGCATCACGTTCGTGACGCGCCTCGCCCCCGCTCTCGCCATCTCACAGCTCATCATCCTGTTTGTCTCGGTGGCGCTCATGGTGGGAACGCTTGCACTAGTCAAAAACCTCGACGTGGTCATGCGCTACAAGTACACCTTTGGCATCATCGGCATCATTCTGCTGATGCTGCCTATCTTTATCGGCACCACGATCTCGGGCTCCAAGCTGTGGATTCGCATCGCGGGCTTTACCATCCAGCCCGGCGAGTTCGCCAAGGTCTTTATCGTCCTGTTCCTGGCCGGCTACCTGGCCGAGAACCGCGAGCTGCTCTCCATCTCCAACCGCAAGATTCTGGGCTTTAAGATCCCTCGCCTGCGACTGCTGCTGCCGCTGTTTGCCGTGTGGGGTGTGTGCCTGCTCGTCGTCGTCTTCGAACGCGACCTGGGTTCGGCCGTGCTGTTCTACACCATCTTCTTGCTGATGCTCTACGTTGCCACGGGGCGCTTTTCGTATGTCGTTATCGGCCTTGCGCTCTTAGCTGTCGGAGCCGTGGGCGCCTACAAGTTCCTGTCGCACGTTCAGGTGCGTTTCCAGGTTTGGGTCGATCCGTTTAAGGACGCCCAGGGCCAGGGCTACCAGATCGTCCAGTCGCTCTTCTCGCTTGCCGATGGCGGCCTGGTCGGTGTTGGCATCGGCAACGGCATGGCCAACAACATCCCTGTCGTCGAGTCCGACTTTATCTTCTCGGCCATTGGCGAGGAGATGGGCCTTTTGGGCGGCGGCGCCGTGCTCATCCTGTTTATGCTCTTTGCCGTGCGTGGCCTCACCACAGCTGCCCGCGCTAAATCCGACCTCGCCGCCTTTAGCGCCACCGGTCTTACGGCAGCCATCAGCTTCCAGGCCTTCTTGATCGTGGGCGGCGTCACCCGCCTGATCCCGCTGACCGGCGTCACTCTGCCCTTTATGAGCCAGGGCGGCTCCTCGCTGCTGGCAAGCTTTATCATCGTCGCGCTCCTGCTGCGCGCCGGTGACGAGGCGACCGGACGCGAGGCCGAGCTTACCGGCACCGGCACCATGGCCGCCATCACCGATGATCAGGTCGCATCGGCCGCCGCCCCGACGGGCACGCGCTTTGCCACCTCGTCTTCCTACGGCAGCGGCAGCCATTCCGTCGGCTCGCGCATGCGTCGTCGCCTGCTCGACACGCCTGAATCCGGTGTGCTCGGCCGCGTGGCGCTCGCCAACCGTCTAACCCGCGCGGTGCTCGCCTTTACGGCGCTGTTCGCCATCCTTATCGGCAACCTCACCTATGTCCAGGTCATCAAGGCCAAGGACTATCAGGACATGCCGACCAACAACCACACCATCGCCCGCTCCAAGTACATCCAGCGCGGCTCCATCATCACGTCCGACGGCGTGACGCTGGCCGAGTCGCTGCAGCAGGAGGACGGCACCTACGTACGCTCCTACCCCAACGGTAACCTGGCAGCGCACGTGGTTGGCTACGTGAGTCAGCAGTATGGCACCACCGCCATCGAGAGCGTCATGAACGACACGCTCACCGGTTCTAAGGACTACTCCAGCTGGAACAACGCCATCGCGTCGCTCGCGGGCCAGACCCAGCCGGGCAACACCGCCAAGCTCACCATCGACTCGCGCATCCAGACGGCGGCCGAGCAGGCACTCAAGGGCTTTAAGGGCGCTGTAGTGGTCATCGACCCGCGTACCGGCGCGGTGCTCGCATGTGCCAGCTCGCCCACCTATGACAACACCAACATCGATGCCCTGCTGCAGACGGGCGGCGGCGAGGACGGCTCCATGTACAATCGCGCCATGGACGCGCTGTACACGCCGGGCTCAACGTTTAAGGTCGTTACGCTTTCCGCGGCACTCGAGACCGGCACCGCCAGCCTTACCAGCACCTACCAGGCGCCCGACTCCATGGACATCGGCAACGCACCGGTCACCAACTATGCCAACGAGAGCTACGGCACCATCAGCCTGCAGCAGGCCTTTGCCGTGTCCTCCAACGTCGTCTTTGGCCAGGTGGCAAACGAAGTTGGCGCAAACACGCTCGTACAGTTTGCCAACGCCTTTGGCTACGGCCAAAAGCTCGGCCAAGACCTGACCTCCGCGGCCTCCATCATGGCCGACCCGTCGCTCATGACCGAGTGGGAGACCGCCTGGGCCGGCGCCGGCCAGCCTGTCGGCATGGACCACACGCCCGGCCCGCAGACCACCGTCATGCAAAACGCCGTGATTGCCGCCGCCATCGCTAACAGCGGCGTGGTCATGGACCCGTACTTTGTAGCCCAGGTACTCGCCCCGGACGGAACCGTGGTCAAGACCACGCAGCCCCGCTCGCTGGGTCAGGCCGTCAGCTCCGCCACGGCCGACCAGGTCAAGCAGGCCATGCTTGCCGTCGTCCAGTCCGGCACCGGCACCGATGCCCAAATCCCCGGCGTCAAGGTCGCCGGCAAGACCGGCTCGGCCGAGACCGGCGGCACCAACGTCAACTCGATGTTCGTTGGCTTTGCACCTTACGATTCACCCACGGTCGCCATCTCGGTGGCCCTGGAGGATTACGACAAGCATGACGTCAAGGCCGCCAAAATCGCCGGTATCGTCCTGACTGCGGCGCTTGCCGCACAGGGAGCGTGATGCCCATGATTGAATCGGACACCCGAGGCGCGCCGCGGCCGAAGAGTTAGCGGCAACGCGCCACACGGCCCCAGCGGCCACACATTTGGTACTACACACATCGTTGAGCGAATAGTTATGTTAGGAGCAGGAATGGAACAGAGGGTCCTCGGGGGAAGATACCTCCTTAAGGATAAGGTGGGAACGGGCGGTATGGCGACCGTCTTCCGTGCACAGGATCAGGTCCTCGACCGCACGGTTGCCGTCAAGATCATGCTGCCGCAGTATGCCGGCGACGCCACCTTCGCCGCCCGCTTTAAGCAGGAGGCCCAGGCAGCTGCCGGCCTGTCCTCCCCCTATATCGTGGGCGTCTACGACTGGGGCAAGGACGGCGACACCTATTACATCGTCATGGAGTACCTGCGCGGTACCGACCTTAAGAGCGGCATCAAGAGCCACGGCGCCCTCGATCCCAAGAAGGTCGCGCAGATCGGCTCGCAGATCAGCTCCGCGCTTTCGGTCGCACACAAGCACGAGATCATCCACCGCGACATTAAGCCGCAAAACATCATGGTGCTGCCTGACGGCAACATCAAGGTAATGGATTTTGGCATCGCACGCGCCAAGAACAGCCACCTCACGCAGGATAACAACGTGCTGGGCACCGCCCACTATGTAAGCCCCGAGCAGACCCGCGGCCAGGACCTCGGCCCCACCTCGGATATCTACTCGCTGGGTGTCGTCATGTACGAGTGTGCCACCGGCCGCGTACCCTTTGACGGCGACGACGCCATCTCGGTCGCGCTCAAGCAGGTCAACGAGCTCCCCATCCCGCCGAGCCAGATCAACTCCGGCGTCGATGCCGACCTGGAGCGCATCATCCTCAAGTGCATGGAGAAGGACCCGGCAAACCGCTTCCAGACGGCCGACGAGCTGCGCCAGGTGCTCAACAGCTACCTGTCCGGCCGTGCCGTCAACGTCTCGGAGCCCACGCGCATCATCGGTGCCGCCGGCGACCTGGGTGCCACCAAGACCCGCGAGCTTTCCGACTCAACGCGCGCTATGGTTCGTCCCGTCTCGGGCGTGAGCGGTCAGAATACCGCCCGTAGCGCTGTCTCGGGCTCCACGGGCTCCTACGAGGTCGAGAAGCCTAAGTCCAACAAGAACAAGATCATCGCCGCCGTGATTGCCGCCGTCGCCGTGATTGGCGTGGTGGTGGCCTTTGCCACGGGCATGTTCAGTGGCGAACAGGTCACGGTGCCCGACGTGCTGGGCAAGGACCAGGAGACCGCTATTGAGCTGATCAAGGAAGCCGGCCTTGAGGTTGGCACCGTCGACCAAAGCTACAACGACGATGTCGACGAGGGAAAGGTCGCCGAGCAGACCCCCAACGGCAACACCAAGAAGGCCAAGGGCACGAGGGTGAACCTGGTAATCTCCAAGGGCCCTAAGCCCTCCGAGAAGGTTGAGGTTCCGCAGCTCCTCGGCCTGACCAAGGACCAGGCCGAGGCCGCACTGGCAAGCGTGGGCCTGAAGGGCAGCGCTTCGGAGGAAGCCAATGAGGCCGAAGAGGGCCAGGTCTTTGAGCAGAGCACTGCTGCCGGCAAGGAGGTCGAGAAGGGCACGACTATCTCGTACAAGGTCTCTGGCGGCCCGGACACCACCTCGGTGCCCGATCTGACCGACATGACCGAGGCCCAGGCGCGCAACGCTCTCGACATGGCTGGCTTTGGCGTCGACGTGAGCTACCAGGAAAACGACTCGGTTACCGAGGGCACCGTAATTAGCTGGAACCCCAGCGGCAAGCAGAAGCCCGGTGCCACGATCACCGTCGTCATCGCCAAGAAGTCCGGCAAGGCCAGCGTCCCGGGCAACCTGTACGGCAAGAGCATCTCCGCCGCCGTCACCGCGCTCAACAACGCCGGTTTCTACAACATCGCATTCTGCGATCAGAACGGCAACCCCGTGAGCGGCAACGAAAACGCCACCGTTACGGGTGTCTCCCCCACCGGCAAGCAGTCCACCGATAGCACGATCACGCTGACGGTTTCCATCTCCGGTTCCGGCGACGACTCCGAGTCTAGCAACTAACGTCGATCGCTTGTTGCTCCGAGCGGCTTAGACCGCAAACACATTCGCTCAGAAGCGCCCGCTTGCTCCCCCAGCAAGCGGGCGCTTTTCTTTTGATGTGGGATTGCCGCCCATGGATGAACGCGGCTTTAAACCAGAAGAGCCCGGCACCATGGCGGTACCGGGCTCAATAAATCTCTGGTGCCCCCGAGCGGATTCGAACCGTCGGCACCCGCTTTAGGAGATCGCGTCGAAAATGTTGGTGTAAGGGCGGCGCCCTAGCGCCCGTTTAACGAAGAACGGCCTTCGTCCTAGAATCT